>JAKSJO010000023.1 GCA_024398125.1 Bacteroidales bacterium | reverse complement strand
CCATGGCATCAGAACGCGACATAAGAAACCAGATCAGGTACGGCCGTATTCAGGGCCACAGGGAAGGCCACAAGGAGGGCCTTGAAGAGGGTATCGTGCAAGGTATTAAGCAGGGACTCGAGCAGGGTATCGAGCAAGGCATTCAACAAGGCATTCAACAGGGGCTTGAACAAGGTCTCCAGCAAGGCAAAGCCGAGGGAAAGTTTGAAACAGCAAAGAAGTTAAAGGCTGCTGGCATCGCCCTCGATACAATTGCAGAGTGCACCGGCCTCGATATCGAGACAGTGAAATCACTGTAGAGGACAAATAATATAAAGATGATGAAATACGGAGGCTCATTTGGGTCTCCGTATTTCGTATATGGCGAGGGCCAGACCATCCGTGTCACTAGAACTGCACCCTCCAGCTGAAGTTCGGGAGGATAGGCAATAGTACTCCCTGGTCGTGGCGCACGGGGTCAGTCCCCTTTACACCCCAAAAAAACAGGCCAGGAAATCATTCCTGACCTGTTTTCATTTATTTCAACGTTTAGAAGTGGGTGAAGCCGGATATCTCCTGATTCAGTTCATGGTCGCCGTCCATATAGCGGATGCCCTTGTGGCTGGCAGTTATCTCGCCTATGGCTGTCAATGAGCAAAGCGGAGCAAGAAGGTTGCGTGCAAGGTCGAAATCCTTTGGATCCAGGGTCAGGAGAAGCTCGTAGTCCTCTCCTGCCGTCAGAGCGATGATCTTTGCGTCCTTGCCGTTTGCGGCGCTCCAGCGGCGCAGTTTCGAAGAAAGCGGCAGCTGTTCGACATGGATGTCGGCACCCAGCTGGACGCTGCTCGTAGATGATGCTTTCAGTATATGGTTCAGGTCAGAGGCTATGCCGTCGGAGATGTCCATCATTGCATGCACACCCTCAAGCTCTCCGAGAAGCAGACCTTCCTGGATGCGCGGGGTCGGCTCATAATGCCTGCGTACCAACCACTCTGCATCGGCATCAAGCTTTGTGCTGCCGGCTGAAGAGACACGGGACAGGACAACATCAAGTCCGGCTCCTGAGTCTCCCAATGTGCCTGTGCAGCAGATTATATCGCCCTCGCGTGCACTGCTGCGAAGCTTTGAGCGACCGCATGGCACCTTTCCAAGTACAGCAACATTGATGGCAAGAGGGCCCTTGGACGAGGTCGTGTCACCTCCAAGGAGAGTCGCACCGAATCGGTCGCAGATAGCGATGAATGACTCTATGAACTGGTCTGCCCACCTTGCGGTAATGTCCTTCGGAAGGGCGATGCTGAGGAAGCAACCGATAGGTCTGGCTCCCATGGCAGCGATGTCGCTAAGGTTGACAGCGGCACTCTTGTATGCCAGCTGGGCGGCCGTTATGTCGTCAAGTATGAAATGGACATCCTCGATGAGGAGGTCTGTCGTTACGACCAGGTCGGACTTGGAGTTCATCGGGAGGACGGCGCAGTCATCCCCGATTCCACGGATTCCCGCAGGATCGGTTATCCTGGAACGGATAAGGTTGATGAAGCCGAACTCACCTCCGAGAGATGCAACTTTTTCCGCCATGACTATACAAGACAAAGGTCAAGGTCGGCAGCAAGCTGCTGCTTGTCAATGCTTCGGCCGATGAAAACGAGCTTCTGCATTCTGTCGCCGTACTCGGGATCCCAGTCGCGGAGAGCGTCAGGATTCTGCTTGATGATCTCAAGGAGTTCATCTTCCGGTGCGGAAGCGAACCACTGGCCGATCTCGCTCAGCTGCTTCTGGACGCCTGCCTGTTCGAAGATGTATGACATGTCTGGCTGGTCGTCGAACCAGCAGATACCCTTGGCGCGGATCACGTTCTTCGGCCAGCGCTTGCTGATGAACCAGTCGAACTTGTTAATGTCGAACGGACGGCGGCGGTAGTACACGAATGTACCGATACCGTACTCCTCTGCCTCGCCCTCATCGTGATGATGATGGTGATGGTGGTGATGATGTCCGTGGTGCTCATGTTCCTCGTGGTCATCGTCATCATCATGGTCGTGACAGTGGCACTCATGACCTTCCTCATGGCAATGGCATTCATGCTCATCATCATGATGATGGTGATGATGTTCCTCCTCTTCTTCTCCATGGTGGCAATGGATGCCATGGGCCTCCATCTCCATTTCCTCGGTGGCAGGAGCCTCAACCTCGCGCACCCATGTAGCCGATGTAACGGCCTTCTCGAAGTTGAAGCGGTGGGTGTTGACGAGCTTGTCGAGGTCCACGTCGCAATAGTCGCACTCGATGATCTCGGCCATAGGCTGGATGGCGCGGATGACAGCCTTGATGCGGCCAAGTTCCTCTAGGCTGACCTCGGATGCCTTGTTGAGAAGGATTATGTCGCAGAACTCGATCTGCTGGATGATGAGGTTTTCGATATCCTCTTCGTCGAGGTTTTCCTTCTTGAGGTCGTCGCCGCAGCAGAACTCGCTCTGGAGTCGGAGTGCATCGACCACGCTCGCGACGCAGTCGAGATATGCTGTTCCTTCGTGGCTCCAGTCCTTGCCGAGCTGAGGTATGCTGCAGATGGTCTGGGCGATAGGGGTAGGCTCACAGATGCCGCTGGCCTCGATTACGATGTAGTCGAAAGCCTTCATGCCTACCAGGTCCTCGATCTGCTTGATGAGGTCCATTTTCAGCGTGCAGCAGATGCAGCCGTTCTGGAGAGCGACTAGACTGTCATCCTTCTGGTCGACTATGCCGCCCTTCTGGATGAGGTCGGCGTCGATGTTGACTTCTCCGATATCGTTCACGATGACCGCAAATCTAATTCCTTTGCGGTTCGAGAGTATTCTGTTGAGCAATGTTGTCTTGCCACTGCCCAGATAGCCGGTCAGCAGCAGTATTGGGGTTCCTGCGGTCATGTTCTAAATCTTATTATCCTACGAGTGGACGGAGTGCTTCTACTGCTGTATCTGCATCCTTGGCATCAACAATGACGGAGATTGTAAGTTCCTCACCTCCCTGCGATGCCGCAACGATGCTTACTCCTGCGTTTCCAAGTGCAGTGAATACCTTTCCGGAGATTCCCGGCACGCTGCGCATGCGGTTTCCGCAAACCGATACGGCTGCAACAGCCTTTGAAGCATAAAGCACATCTGCATCAGTCTTACCCTTGACCATCCCCGAAATAGCCTCGATGGCCTTTGCTGAGTCCGAACTGTTGACAGCGAAGCTGATACTGAACTCGGCGGTAGCCTGAGAAATGAAACGTACATTCACACCTGCGGCAGCAAGTGCATTGAAGAGTGTTGATGAGAGACCTACGCTGCCAAGAAGACCGGCACCGTACACCGTAATAAGCTCAAGCTTGGTGTCACTGGTCAGACCGGTGATGCCTGGAGCTCCGTCACCGCCCTTGCGGGTAACCATGGTTCCCGGAGCGTCAAGGTCGTTGATATTGCATACACGGATAGGAATATCCTCGCGTGTTGCAGGAAGGAGGGCAAGAGGGAATATAGGGCTGTCCTCGCCAGAAAGGAGAGTCGCAGCCTCGTTGTACTCAAGCTCAGGGATACCCTGGATACCATCCTGTTCGGTAAGGAATTCGATGCGATCTGGATGAAGAACTGAAGCGAGGGTGGTAGCGGTAAGCTCCGCACCACCTCGGCCAAGGCTCACTGAATATCCTGAGAGTGTACGGCCATAGCCTCCTGAAAGAATAGCGAGACCATTGAACTTGCTTGCCTGGATAGCGGCAGCGGCAGCCTTTGCGTCAACAACAGATGCACTGTCATCGCATATCATCAGGTTGCGGCCGTCCTGGCAGGAGTCGGCATTCATCACGGCTGCGACATACTTCGCGCAAAGCACCGAAAGTTCGGCAAAGATATAGTCCTGGAGAGAGTTTCCGCTGAAACGGAAAGGCATACTCTCGACGAGATAGTGGCGAAGACGGTCGATGCCCTCGTTGATTTCTGCATTTTCGCCGGCACCGAGTGAATTGAACCAGGCGATTGCCTCATTCATCTCGGCAGTTGAATCCTGCTTCTTGACAAGCTGCCTGTCGATCATTGCGGAGAAGATGGCGCAAACCTCTTCACCTGGAGAAACAATGACAGCACAGTTGCCTTCACTTCTCTTCTTGAGTTCTGGAAGGATTGCAGCAGCATTCCTGTCCAATATCAGGGACTTGATGATCATAATATGTCTTATTTATTGAAATCTTTTATTCTTTGTTCATCCTCGAGCCTGCAGATAAGCAGGGCACCGTTCTTCTCGGCGATGATATAGTCGCTCAGACCTTCGAGGACCACCTTGCGCAGGCTGGAGGTATGGACAACGCAGCCACGGCAGTCATACATGCGTATGTCAGCTCCGACCGAAGCGTTTCCCGCCTCGTCCTTCTCGGCATTCTGGCGAAGCGAGCCCCAGCTTCCAAGGTCGCTCCAGCCAAACTCGGATGGAATGGTATAGACGCTCTCGGCGTGTTCCATGACCGCATAGTCGATACTGATCTTTTCGCACATCGGGAAGAGTCTCTGGAGGGCAGCCTTTTCCATAGGACCGCCGAACGCCACCGCAATTTCGTCCATCACGGATGCGATGACCGGCACATGCCGGCGAAGCTCAGATTCGATGGTACGGGCGTTCCAGACAAACACACCGGCATTCCAGAGATAGTTTCCGGCAGCGAGATAGTTCTTCGCCGTCTCCACGTCAGGCTTTTCCTTGAAGGTGTCGACCTTGACGATCTCAGGGTCGCCAGCGTTCTCGGATGAGCAGCATATATAGCCGTATCCGGTCTCAGGACGTGACGGGCGTATGCCGATGGTAACGATGGAATCGCTGGCAGCAGTGAATGCAAGGGCCTTGGATATCACGCGACGATACTCATCGACATCCATCACGAGAGCATCCGACGGGGTCACTACTATATTGGCATCCTTGCAGCGGCTCTGGATCTTCCAGGTAGCGTATGCGATGCATGGTGCGGTATTGCGTGCAGCCGGTTCTGCCAGGATATTGCTCTCCGGGATGTCAGGCAGCTGTGTCTTCACGATGTCTACATACTGAGCCGATGTAACGACCCAGATATTTTCTATCGGACAGATCGGTTTGAACCTTTCCGCGGTCATCTGGATGAGTGAGCGGCCACAGCCGAGGACATCGATGAACTGCTTT
Source organism: Bacteroidales bacterium (assembly GCA_024398125.1). Lineage (GTDB taxonomy): Bacteria > Bacteroidota > Bacteroidia > Bacteroidales > UBA932 > Cryptobacteroides. The sequence continues at coordinate 33,422 of JAKSJO010000023.1, read as the reverse complement.
GGATATTCGGGGGTACTCATCGGCCAGAACCTGCTGCCGATGCCTCCTGCCATTATGACGACATGATTCTCCATAGGTTACAAATATACCTATTATTTGCCTAATGTGGCTTTCATTTTACAAGTATTTCATGGCAAAAAAAAGAAAAGCCGACTGGAAATCCAGCCGGCCATATCAATATGTAATCTCAATACTAAACCATGCCTGAGAAGCCAAGGAAGGCCATCGCCATGATGCTGACGGTGATCAGCGCGATAGGAAGGCCCTTGAATGACTTAGGGACATCGTTGCCTGCAAGGTGCTCGCGGAGGCCTGCGAAGAGAATCATCGCGATAGCGTAGCCTACAGAGGTAGCGAGTGCATAAACAACAGCCTGTGCAAGGTTGAGCATGTGTGACTCGGCACCGAAGGTGAACTCCTTGGTCACCACTGTGATTGCAACACCGAGAACGGCGCAGTTGGTGGTGATGAGCGGAAGGAAGATACCGAGAGCCTGGTACATTGAAGGGCTGATCTTCTTGAGAACAATCTCCACCATCTGCACAAGTGCAGCGATCACAAGGATGAAGGAAATGGTCTGGAGGAACTCAAGTCCGAATGGAACCAGGAGGTACTTGTTCAGCAGGAAGGTAACCACTGTCGCAAGGGTGATGACGAAGCATACGGCTCCGGACATGCCGGTAGCGGTGGAGAGCTTGTTCGATACACCGAGGAAAGGACAGATGCCCAGGAACTGGGCCAGCAGGATATTATTGACGAAAATCGCCGAAATGATGATTATCAAATACTCCATAGCCTAGTTCTTTTTAAGGAATTTGTTGAACAATACCATGAGATAGCCGAGTGCGAGGAACGCACCTGGAGCCATCACGAAGGCGAGGATGCCGTCTCCCGAGATGAATTTCCATCCGAAGATGGATCCGCTTCCGAGAATCTCGCGCACGATGCCGATCACGGTAAGGGACGCGGTGAAGCCGAGTCCGATGCCGATTCCGTCGAGTGCTGAATCAACGATGCCGTTCTTGTTTGCGAATGCCTCTGCACGTCCGAGAACGATACAGTTGACCACGATCAGCGGGATGAACAGACCCAGGGTCTGGTAAGCTCCAGGGGTGTAGGCCTGCATCACGAACTGAAGTACGGTAACGAAGGTCGCGATGACGACGATGTATACAGGGATGTGAACCTTGTCCGGAACAAGCGGAGCGATGGCTGAGATCACCATGTTGGAGAGAACGAGAACGAAGAGGGTTGCGAGACCCATCTCGAGACCGTTCATCGCAGATGTGGTTGTAGCCAGTGTAGGACACATACCGAGGACAAGCACGAATGTAGGGTTGTCCTTGATGAAACCTTTGGTGATTATTGAAAGTTTGCTCATTGTATGTCCTCCTTACTTGCTGAGTGATTTAACGACATCTACCGCATTCTTAACTGCGAGAGTGTAGGCGCGCGAGGTGATGGTCGAAGCGGTGATTGCATCCACGTCGCCTCCGTCCTTCTTCACAGAGAAGTTGGCGTTTGCAGGGAAGCCCTTCCACTGCTCCATGAACTTCGCGTCTGAAGTACACTTTGCGCCGAGACCAGGAGTCTCGCTGTGTGAGAGGACTGAAGTGTTGTATACGCTGCCATCAGCGAGAATGCCGACCATGAGGGTCAGAGGGCCGCCGAAGCCGATTACTGTAGACTTGACTGCATAAGCTGCGGTCTCGCCAGCCTTGCTTGCGGCATAGTACTCGTATGTCTGTCCGCCCTGGTTGGCAACTGCAGCCTCGGAGAGTTCAAGACCCTCTGGAAGCACTGCAGAGATAGACTGCTCGAGAGCCTTCTGGCTGGCAGCCTTGATAGGCTCGAAGGTAAGTGCATACACACCGGCGAGCACTGATGAACAGATAAGGCATACTGCGGTAAGGCAGAGAGCCATGTTCCTGAGAGATGATTTTGCTGCCATGTCTTATGCCCTCCCGTACTTTTTCTGGTGGAACGCTCTGTTGATGAGCGGAACACACATGTTCATGATGAGGATTGCGAAGGAAACGCCTTCCGGATATGATCCGAAGTAACGGATCAGCATTGCGATGAGACCGATTCCGAAACCGAACAGGATACCGCCCTTGTTGCTCATAGGAGAGGTTACATAATCGGTCGCCATGAAGCATGAACCGAGAATCATACCACCGGTGAGGAGGTTGAAGATAGGGTCGGTGAACTGTGCAGGGTTGATGAGCCACATGAGGCCTGAGAATACGAATACGGTCGCCCAGATGCTGAGGGTGATGTAAGGCTTGATGACACCGCGCACGAGCAGGTAAACGAAGCCTGCGAGAAGTGCGATTGCAGAGATCTCACCGGCCGATCCGCCGATGTTGGCGAAGAGCATGCTTCCGTATGACCAGCCGTTCTCAGCCATGAGCTGAGGAACGCTTGCGCCCTGCATGAGGCCCTCCTTGATGACACCGAGAGGGGTCGCACCGCTGACTGCATCAGCTCCGAAGAGACCCTGCGGCATTGCCCATGAGGTCATGTAGGTAGGATATGATACCAGAAGGAACACGCGGCCTGCGATTGCAGGGTTGAATACATTCTGGCCAAGACCGCCGAAGGTAAGCTTTGCAACGCCGATAGCGAAGATGGCGCCCATCACTACAACCCACCAAGGGGTGCTTGCAGGAAGGTTCATGGCGAGCAGGAGACCGGTTACGGCTGCAGACCAGTCGCAGACGGTCGATGGCTTCTTCAGCATGTAGCGGGTGATAAGATACTCCAGCAGCACGCATGAAGCGACGCTGACACCGAGGACTACGAGTTCTCCGAGGCCATAGAAGACCACAGAGACGATCACAGCCGGCAGCAGCGCGATTACCACGTCACGCATGAGGGTCGAGGTCGACTCCTTGGCGTGGATATGTGGATTTGGGGATACCAGATATTTTCCCATGATTCTGTTGTTTTTCGATTATTTCTGTGGTGCCTTTGCAGCCTCGGCGGCAGCCTTTGCGGCTGCGGCGCGGTTGCGGATGATACCCATCACCTGACCCTTTGCAGGACGGATGATGTCAAGCAGCGGAATGTATGCAGGACAGCTGTACAGACAGCAGCCGCACTCGATGCAGTCCTGGACTGCGTTAGCCTCGAGACCCTCTACGTCACCGGCATTCACGAGCCTGCGGAGGAGATGTGGCTCCAGACCCATAGGGCAGGCGTCGGCGCAGCGGCCGCAGCGGATACAGCTGGTCTCTTCCTTGCGTTTGGTCGTCTCCTCAGAGAGATAAAGGATGGATGAAGATCCCTTTACGGTGCAGGCGTCGAGGTTGGCGATGGCCTTTCCCATCATAGGACCGCCGCTGATAAGCTTTGCAGCCTTCTCAGGAACACCGCCGGCATATTCAGCGATGTATGACAGAGGCATGCCGATGCGGAACAGGTAGTTGTGCTGCTTCTCGACAGGGAGGCAGTCGCCGGTAATGGTCATGGTGTTGGTGACCAGCGGCTTGTTCTTCTGGACAGCCTCGTATACAGCGAGCGAGGTAGCCACGTTCTGGACTACTGCGCCTACGCTGATAGGAAGACCGCCTGACTTGACCTGACGGTGCATCACAGCGTCGATGAGCTGCTTCTCACCACCCTGTGGATATCTCTTCATGAGGGACATCACCTCGATGTTCTTGTACTTGAGCTCGGCGAGGGCCTTCTGCATAGCCTCGATGGCCTCAGGCTTGTTCTCCTCGATACCGATCACGGTGTGGCATCCTCCGAGAACCTTCTGCATGATGGCTGCTCCGACGATGATCTCCTTGGTCTTCTCGAGCATGATGCGGTAGTCGCTGGTGAGGAATGGCTCGCACTCCGCACCGTTGAGGATGAGACACTCTGTCTTGCTGCCCGGAGCCGGATTGAGCTTGACGTGTGCAGGGAAGGTCGCGCCGCCGAGACCTACGATACCGCAGGCCTTGATCTTCTCGAGGATGGCGTTGCGGTCCTCAGGAATCTCGGTGACGAGAGTGTCGCTGAGATCGACGCCCTCAACCCATTCGTCGCCTTCTACCGCGATCTCGACATGGGTCATCCAGTTGCCTGCGATGTCCTGGCGAGGTGCGATGGACTTGACTGTACCGCTTACAGATGAGTGAACGAAAGCGGAGATGAATCCACCTGGCTCGGCTATTACCTGGCCGGCCTTCACCTTGTCACCTACGGCCACAACAGGCTTTGCAGGCGCACCGAGGTGCTGAGCCATTGAAATGTAGACGGTCTGTGGAAGAGGAAGTACCTCGATTGCACAACCGCGAGCTATCTTGTTGTCGTGCGGATGGATTCCGCCGATTGAAAATGTTCTCTTGCCCATTATGCTTCCTCCTTATTAGTTTCTGCAGCGGCAGCAGCAGCCTTGGCAGCATCTTCTGCCTCCTTTGCCTTGCGCTTGCGCTCAGCGATTCTTGCCTTCACTGCATCCTTGTCCAGAGGCTTAGGGAAGTTGATTCCGTGGATTGCTCCGGTAGGACACATTGCCTCGCACTCGCGGCAGAGCTTGCACTTGCCGAAATCGATATAGGCTACATTGTCCTGGACAGTGATAGCGTCATGTGTACAGGTCTTTGCACAGATACCGCAACCGATACATGCAGCTGCGCAAGCCTTCTTTGCAACAGGGCCCTTGTCCTTGTTGATGCAGCTTACGTACATGCGCATGTTGCGCGGTCCCTTGTTGCGGATCTCGATGACATGCTTAGGACATGCCTTTGAACATGCACCGCAGGCGGTACACTTGTTCTCGTCCACAACAGGAAGGCCTGTAGCAGGGTCCATTGAGATGGCGCCGAACTGGCAGGCAGCCACACAGTCACCACAGCCGACACAGCCGTATGCACAGCCGGTGTCGCCGCTGTAGAGGGCAGCCTTCACCTTGCAGGACTTCACACCATCATAGATGTTGGTGCGAGGACGGTTCTCACAGGTTCCGTTGCAACGCACAACTGCAACCATAGGAGCTTTCTCCTTCATCTCGTAGCCGAGGATGGCTGCAACTTTCTTCATCACGTCGTTTCCTCCTACCGGGCAGTAGTTGTTGTCGAGGTTGGGAGCCTTGACAGCTGCATCGGCGAACGCACGGCAGCCAGCGAAACCGCAACCTCCACAATTCGCACCCGGCATCACCTTCTCGACCTCGTCGATGCGTGGGTCTTCCTCAACCTTGAACTTCTTCGCAACGAAGAAGAGGATGAGTGACAGCACCAGTCCGAGGGCGGCGAGGATCACGATGGTCCAGATAATTGTTGTTGTCATTTTTTATAGTGGTTAATTATATTTTGCTGATGTTGAATTCGTAGTCGTTGTTGAGCACGTCGCGAAGCAGGCGCAGCGCCACATAATACAATGCAACGGCACCCAGACCAATGAGGCCGGATGCCAGTTCAGCCACTCCGAGAGCGGTAGGGATGAGTATTCCCGCTATGAGCACGACCAGAGGAACACCATAGCCCATCCACACGGCCTTGTGGCCCATGGTGGCCTTCAGGCTGACATTCACCTCCTCGCCTACTGCATATACAACGTACGGGTTGGTGCGGACCTCGACAATCTTTTTCTTAGCTTCCGACATGCCGCAGAGTGAAGCCGCATGGCATGATGCGCATGCAGACTCCGAAATGATCTCGACGGTTGTCTTCTCGTGATCGATCGCCGTGATACGGCCCTTATGTGCAACTGTTCCCTTTGCCATGACTAGAATTCATTGTTTGGCATCATCGATCCACCTCCGGAGAACGGATCTCCTTCGAAAGGATTGTACTGAGGCTGATCCATAGGAGGCATATCCTGGTTCATGCGGGACATGATAGGCTTGCCTGCCTGGGTATAGAGCTGATCGTCCGGTTCCATGAAGCGGATGAGATTGCTCTTGAACACCATATCGATATCCTTGGTCTCACCGTTTCTGTGCTTTGCGATGATGATCTGGGTTTTCTCTCGGTCCTCCAGGTTCTCGGACATTCCGATGTAGTCCGGACGATGGATGAAAATAACCATGTCGGCATCCTGCTCGATTGAACCTGACTCTCGCAGGTCGCTCAGCATAGGCTTTCCACTGGCAGCCTGACGCTGCACGGAGTTTCGTGACAGCTGGGACAGGGCGATTATAGGAACATTCAGTTCTTTCGCCGTAGCTTTCAGCGTACGTGAAACCGCTGCGACTTCCTGTTCACGCATGCCTCGAAGATCCGCCGGGCCCTGCATGAGCTGGAGGTAGTCAACGACAACGAGCCTTACGTTCTTGTTCTTCACAAGAGTCTTGAGCTTCGTGCGGAATTCGGTGATCGGAAGGCCAGGGGTGTCATCGATGTAGATCGGGGCTTTTGACAATGCCTTGAGTTTGTCCTCGAGACGCTGCCAGTCCTCCGGATCCAGTTTCTTTCCACCCTTTATCTTGTCAGCCTCGAGCTCCGACTCGGAAGTGATGAGTCGCTTGGTCAGCTGGATGGCGGACATTTCAAGAGAGAACACAGCCACGCCCATATGATGGTCTACGGCCGCATTCCTGGCGATGTTCAGCGCAAATGCGGTCTTTCCCACAGAAGGACGGGCCGCGAGGATGATGAGGTCTGACGGCTGCCAGCCCTGGGTCACCTGATCGATGCAGTTGTAACCCGAAGGCACACCGCTGTAGCCCTTGTTGTTCTGCTGCTTCTCGATGTCGGCCAGAGCATCGTTGATGAGCGAGCCTATATCCTGGACATCCTTCTTGACATTGCTCTGGATGGCATCGTAGACGCGGCTCTGGGCGTTATCGACGAGGTCGTCCACCTTGACAGAATCGTCGTACGAGTCCTTGAGGATGCTGTATGAAGCAGTGATGAGATCTCTCTGGATCTTCTTCTGCTTGAGAATCTTGAGATAGTATTCGATATGCGCTGCGGAACCTATCCTTGCACTGAGCTCGGCAAGACGTACGCGTCCGCCCACAGCCTCGAGATTGCCCTGCTCGTTCAGCTTGGAACTGACGGTAAGGGTATCGATGGCTATGTGCTCCAGGACGAGGCGGCTCATCGCCTCGAAGATCATCCCGTTGCGCTTTTCATAGAAGCATCCGGAGTCAAGCTGTTCCATAGCCTCGTCTATGCAGGCGGGCTCTACAAGCATGGCGCCAAGGACTGCCTCTTCGACGTCAAGAGCCTGGGGCGGTTTGTTTCCCACCTCAAGCCCTATAGTATCGAGATTGACAGCCTGATCTTTCTTACGGGTATTCCGTTTCTTGTCTTCAGGCATATACCGGTCTCCTATTCAAAGTCCGGATTTACGATGATTCTTCCGCAATGCTCACAGATGATGAGCTTCTTGTTCGATGCGATCTCAACACGGCGCTGTGGGGTGACGGTGCTGAAGCAGCCACCACAGCTGTCGCCATTGTAGAGAGAAACGACTGCAAGACGGTTGTGTACGCTGGCGCGGATACGGTCGTATGCGCTGATGGTACGTGCATCGATCTTGTCTGCACATGCCTTGCGGCGAGCCTGAAGGGTAGCCTCCTCCTTGGAAGTAGACTCAACGATCACCTCAAGCTCCTTCTTCTTTGCGTCAAGGTCCTCCTCGCGCATAGAGATTCTGTCCTTGATATCCTCGATCCTTGTCTTTCTGTCGAGGATGGCGCTCTTGGACTCGTTGATCTTCTTCTCGGCAATCTGGCGGAGAAGGTCAAGGTTCTCAACCTCCTTGCTGATCGAATCGTATTCGCGGCTGTTTGAGATGTTCTCGAGCTGGCTGCGATAGCTTACGATCTGAGCGTCAAGCTCAACGATCTCTTCCTTTGCAGCAGCGATATTGGCAGTGAAGCCCTCTACCATAGCGGACTCCTTCTCAATCTGCTCCTTCATGTCGGCGATCTCCTTCTCAAGCGCAGCTACTTCACCAGGAAGTTCGCCACGGAGCTGGAGAATCTTGTCGATCTCGGTATCGGCCTTCTGGAGTTCGTAGAGAGTCTTGAGTTTCTCCTCTACGCTCAGATCAGAGTCAGCAAAGGTCTTCTGGAGGGAGACGAAGGTTTCCCTCTGGTCGATCGGAGTCTCGACTTTAGTGATTTTTTTGGTTGCCATATCTTTCTAGAAATAATATATCGGGTTAGCGTTCCGAATATCGGAACTCATATGAACGGCAAAGTTAGGAAAATTTTTCCTTATCAGAGAAAATAAAATCTCGGCTATCTCGACTTCACTCTCAAAATGTCCGATGTCCATGATCATGAAGTCACCGGATGTAAAGAAATGATGGTAAGACACATCTCCGCAGAGATAAAGCTGCGCGCCGGCAGCCTGGGCCGCAGTGATAAGGGACGAGCCGGAACCTCCGCACATGGCGACCTTCTCGATCTTGCAGTCAAGAGGACGGGAACAGCGGACGACGGACAGCCCGAAGGCCGAGCGGACAAGTTCCAGAGCCTCGGTAAAGCTCAAGGGAGATGGAAGGACTCCGACGGCACCAAGTCCATGGCCGGCTCCGTCATCATCGAGAACCTTGATGTCCTTCAGTCCAAGACGGCGCGCCATGGCGCCGCTGACTCCTTCTATGACCTTGTCTGCATTGGTATGCGCGGCATACACAGAGATGCCATTGGATACAGCCATCATCACCGCCTTGCCGACAGGGTCCTCCGGACAGATCTTCTTCAGTCCTCCGAAGATCAGCGGATGATGTGTGATGACCATGTCTGCGCCGACACGGATTGCCTCCTCGATGAGTTCAGGAGTACAGTCGAATCCGACCAGCACACCATGCACGTCGGCATCAGGCGAGCCTATTGCAAGACCGCTGTTGTCCCATTTCTCCTGGAGGCCGAGCGGAGCGAACGACTCCACTGCCGATGCGATTTCCCTTACTTTCATGCTAGAGTGATTTACGTACCTCAAGAAGCTGCTCACGGATGTCCTTGAGCGTCTCAAGAACCCTTCCTTCCCTATCCACTGAAGTTCTCTCGGCTCCAAGAGCCTTGCGGGCGCCCTCCAGAGTCATCTTCCTTACATTCACAAGGTAATCGATACGCTTAAGCGCTTCAATGTCAGATTCCCTGTAAAGTCTGTTGCCCTTTGCATTGCGCTCAGGCTTGACGAACCTGGGGAATTCATTTGACCAGTATCGAACCATCGACACATTGAGTCCAAGGAGTTCTGCAGTCTCTCCGATCGTATAGAATGTCTTTGCCATAAATATATCTTAATCCAGGGATTGACCAATCTTGGATGCCATATACATAAAGTTCGCGTACTCATTGGCGTCAAGTGACGCAAAGAGACAGTTCACAGGGTCGAGAACCACACCGTTATGGTGCACTTCATAGTGCAGGTGAGGAGCGAACGAGCTGCCGCTGATGCCGACGGTCGCGATTTCCTTTCCGCGGCTTACTCTCTGGCCTCTCGTTACCTTGATGCTGCCAAGATGTGCATAGAGGGTCACGTATCCTCCGTCATGAGTGATCTCGACCTGATTGCCGCGGCCCTTGGCTGAACGTATGACATCCGTCACAACGCCATCTGCCGATGCATACACCGGTGCTCCCTGCTGTGCAAGCAGATCCAGACCGTCATGCTGGACCTCAACCTTGTAGAAAGGATTCACCTTGCTTCCAAGGGATGCTCCCACCTGGGCGTATGAAACATCCTTCAGCGGAAGGCTCAGTGGAGGGAGGGAATCCGCACCATGCTGGAGCTTCTCCATTATCTTTATGAAGTTTGCTTCCACTGCGGAGGCATTCTCGAACACCTTGTCAAGCTTACGCTCGGTATATCTTGCAATCCTGTGCTCCGCTACACTGTCCGCCACATTCACATACTCGTTAGGATTGGCAGGATCCGGAATCGGGGCGTTCGCATTGAACACCTCAAGATAGATATGGTCATCCCGCAGAGTCAGGCCCTCGACAGCATCTTCAATGAGTGCTGCTTCCTCGACCAGCTTAGGGAGTGCCTCGGCATACATGCGGTTCTCGGCAATGAGACGCTTTTCAGTATCCGTACTGACAAAGTATGCGAACACCACATAGTAGAATATGGCGAGCGATATCGTGACGGCCAGATAGCCAAGTATTTTCTTTACCAGCTTCCACATAGCCTCAACGTCTTTTTGTCTTGTGCAGGACGGCAACCGATGATTCATCCCTCATGCGGACCATGGTCTTGTACTCCTCCGGAGACATGTCCAGGTCAAAGAAAGGTTCAGGATTGATCGCCGCTCCGCGATAATAGACTTCATAATGGAGATGAGGTCCGGAAGTCTTGCCTGAATTGCCGGACTCGCCTATGCAGTCTCCCCTTTTCAGCTGCATTCCCTCAGCCACATTTATGACACTGAGGTGGGCATATCTGGTCTTGTATCCGAATCCATGGTCGATCACGACTTCATTGCCGTAGCCGGTGAACTTGAAGTCTACCAGCTCTACCACGCCATCGCCGGTGGCATAGACCGGATTGCCCTTCTTCATCGAGAAGTCCACACCTGAATGGAAAGCCGTATGGCCTCCGAGAGGGTCTGAACGGTAGCCGAAACGGCTGGTGAAGGTATATAGCTTCGGATCCGGATTCATCGGAGGAATCGCTGGTATGCTGGAAGCCATGTCTCCAGCCCTCTTGGAGAGCAGAGAAATCTCATCCAGAGACTTGCTCTGGACCGAGACGCTCTTGAGAAGATTATCCAGACGGTCCGAGGTCGCGACAAGCTTGCTTCCGGCAACGCTGCGATCCAGACCGGCAAAGCTAGCCTCGCCGTCAAGGCCGCCATGCCTCAGGTCCGAAGATATCTCTCCAAGACCGAAAATGGAACGGTAGACGCCTTCGTCACGGAGCTCGAGACCATCGAGAATCTCCTCGCATCTGTCCATCCTGTGGTTCAGGAGTTCCAGCTTCGACTCCCAGCGGGCGTTGTTTTTCTTCAGCATCGCCAGCTTTGGGGAATCATTGCCAAGCACGGAAACATAGATCCAGAAGTACAGCCACGCCAAGGCCACGCTTGCCAGAATGACCAGTATGGTCTTCAGGAAGCGCGTCTTGAGCGATCTCTCCAGAGGCTCATACATAAGAGTCTCCGGATTGAGCATGTACTTGTCAAGATGCAGTTTCTCGTGTTCGGACATATCGTAATCCTAGTTTGTTCCTATTGCCTCCTTCACGGCGCGGGATGTACCGCAGATTGCCTTCCATGACTGTGGTTCACGGAAGCCGAGAAGGAATGCGCCGATCTCCATGCGCTTCTTGCCCGAGAGCTGGATGTCCTCGAGGCGGAGTGCGCCGTCGGCTGTACGGACAGTCAGCCAGTTCTTGCCGTCGCTCATGATGGCTCCCGGCGCCGATGCAGCGTCATACTGGCTTTCCGACGCGATTTCGGCGCGGAATATCTTCATGCTGAGTCTCTCTCCGGATGCATTTTCAATCTCAGTGTATGCAGTCGGATATGGTGAAAGGCCGCGTATGAGGTTGCGGACATTGACAGCGGTGTCGTTCCAGTCAAGGTTGCAGAGCTCGCGTGTAAGCTTCGGTGCAGGGCGGAGTTCCTCGGAGCCCTGGATGAAGCTGCGCTGTACACGTGTCTCGACATTGCCTTCAATGAGGCCCTCGACAGTATCGCATACAAGCCTCTTGCCGATCTCCATGAGGGCATCATGCACATCGCCGGCGTTGTCGCTGTCCTTTATCCTGTAATCCTGACGGAAAATGATTCCGCCGGTATCGATATTCTTGTCGATCATGAACGTAGTCGCTCCTGTTATGCGCTCACCGTTGATGACGGCCCAGTTGATAGGCGCGGCTCCACGGTACTGAGGCAGAAGCGCTGCATGCAGGTTGAAGGTTCCGAGGCGAGGCATGCGCCATACCTCTTCCGGAAGCATGCGGAACGCCACGACTACAAAGAGGTCGGCCTTCCAAGTTGCAAGTGCCTCAAGGAACTCGGGATCCTTGAGTTTCACAGGCTGGAGCACAGGGATATTGTGTTCAACAGCATACTTCTTGACTGCGCTTTCATTCATCTTCAGTCCGCGGCCGCTAGGCTTGTCCGCCACGGTCACGATACCCACTATGTCATAGCCCTTCTGGATGAGGGCATCGAGAGGTGCGACGGCAAAGTCCGGCGTACCCATGTATACGATTCTAGGTTTCTTGAACACTGACATTATCTTTGTTTTTGTTTTTCTCCACGCCATCTTGAACTGGTCGAAGTTGAACATGGATGAATCGTGGACTGCCTTCCACACGAGGAAGCCTGCTATAGGCATCAGGGCCAGCGACGCTATGAAGGCCCCCAGGGCAGGGTTCATTCCTCCATCACGTGCAATCTTCTGGCCAGAGATGTCTATTACCCAATAAAGGACGAAGAACAGCACCGAGATGATTGCCGACACGCCCAGACCTCCACGCCGCACAAATGAACCGAGCGGAGCTCCGATGAAGAACAGGATAAGACAGGCGAAAGCCGCTGCGAACTTTCGCATGATATCCAGACTCATCTTCGGAAGGAAATACATGCAGTCATAAACCTCCCTGTTGTAATCCTCCAGTCTGGCAGCCAGCTGTTCTGCCCTGCCTGCCGCAAGACGCATCGAGCCGAGCTTATGGTCCAGATTGTCCCATACGAGGAACTCATCGTCATGGAAGTCGGCAAGACCCTTCTGACTCCAGGAGGTGTCCAGCTGTGCCGGACGGTTCAGTCCTTCCATGGTCATCAGGTTGCGGTAATGCTTCTCCCTGGCCTCTTGGGCAACAAGCGAAAGCGAATCCCTTTCGTGTATAAGCAGACCATTGCGCTTTGACTTGACCTGATCTCCGAATCTGCTGGAATCAGACTTCTCGAAGGCATAATTCTCCAGCATGATGAGAAGTTCCTGCCTGTCAAAGCTGGTCCTGTTGAGCTCCAGGGATGTATCCCTGCGCTCCATGACGTTGTCCTCCTGGTAATTTGTACCGGAATACAACGTAAAGGTAAGGTAGTCCTTGGCCTTCGACATCCTCAGGCTTGCCGAATCGGCCATGGTCAGGCTGATGTTGCCCTTATGCGAGCTGTGGTCATAGACCATCACTCCGTACATCATGCCCTTGTCATCGTCGCGGTCATCAACCCTGAGGACATAACCGTCGATTCCGTCATAGAAGATGCCTGTCGGAATCTTGATCTCGTCCTTGGTCTTGCCAAAGTCGTCCCTCAGGGTGTAGACCTTGTTGTAAGCCACGGGAACCAGGTTGTTCGACACGAAATAGGCGCTGATGCAGATGATGACGGAAGCCGCAAAGACCGGGGCCATGACCCTGAGCAGGGACACGCCCGAAGCCTTTATCGCAGTGAGCTCGACGTTCTCGGCCATCTGGCCGATGACCATCATCGAGGCGAGAAGGGTCGCAAGCGGAATCTCGACAGGAAGCATGATGCACGCTCCCCATCCCATGAACTCAAGGATGACCTTAAGTCCAAGTCCCTTGCCGACCAGTTCGTCGATATATACCCAGAGGAACTGCATCATCATGATGAAGACCACGACGAAGAGGATGGCGAGAAACGCCACCGTGAAGTTCTTCAATATGAAGCGGTCAAGTCTCTTCACTTGTATGCAGTCCTTTTGAGGTATGATTTACTTTGCCGCAGCAGCGACAAGAGCCTCGAGAGCGTCCTTGAGACCCTCGGCGTTACGTCCGCCTGCGGTTGCGAATCCCGGCTGGCCGCCACCGCCGCCCTGGATGAACTTTGCACCCTCGCGGATGTCCTTGCCGGCGTTCTTTCCTGCAGCGACGAGGTCGCTTGTGTACATTACGAGAAGCTGTGGCTTGCCGTCAGCCTCGATTGCAGCTACAACTGCGGTATTGGCAAGTTCCTTCTGGAGCATCATTGCAGCGTCGCGGAGCATAGCGGAGTTCACGCCTGACTGACAGAGACTGATGACATTGATGCCGTTGATCTCCTTGGCCATGTCCTTGAGCTCCTGTGCGAAGCCTGCAGCCTTCTGCTTTGCAAGCTCGTCCGCCATCTTCTTGTATTCGGCGTTCTCGTTGATGAGCTTCTGGATGGCACCGGTAAGGTCTGGGACATTGTTGAAGAATGCCTTTGCAGCGCGAAGTGCGTCCTGGGCAGCCTCTGAATGGCCTTCTGCGGCCTCGCCGGTAACAGCCTCGATACGGCGGATACCAGCTGCGATAGCCGACTCTCCGGTAATCTGGAAGTAGCCGATGTTACCGGTAGCGGAAGTATGGCAACCTCCACAAAGCTCGGTGCTAGGTCCGAAGTTGACTACGCGTACACGGTCGCCGTACTTCTCGCCGAAGAGCGCGATTGCGCCCATGGCCTTTGCCTCGTCCATGGTAGCGTCTCTCTTCTCCACGAGTGGATAGTTTGCACGGATGAGGGCATTCACCTTGTGCTCGACCTCACGTACCTGAGCCTCGGTGAGCTTCTCGAAATGGCTGAAGTCGAAGCGGAGGTATCCGTCGCATACGTATGAACCCTTCTGCTCGACATGTGTTCCGAGAACTTCACGGAGAACCTCGTCAAGGAGGTGGGTACAGGTATGATTGTTTGCAATCTTCTGGCGGCGCTCGGCGTCAACCACGAGAGTGAATGTCTCGGTAGGGTCTGAAGGAAGCTTCTCTGCGATGTGGACTGTAAGACCGTTCTCCTTCACAGTGTTTGTGATGGCGATCTTCTCACCGCTCTCCGATACGATGTAGCCGGTGTCGCCGACCTCACCACCCATCTCTCCGTAGAACGGAGTCTGGTCGAATACGAGCTGAAGCATTTCCTTGTTCTTCTGCTTGACCTGGCGCTGTCTGAGGAGCTGGGCACCCTCTACTGAAGTATTGTCATATCCCACGAACTCGCTTTCGCCTGCGTGGTATTCAACCCAGTCGCCGAACTCGTTGGCAGTTGCGTTGCGCGCACGGTCCTTCTGCTTCTGGAGTTCAACCTTGAAACCTTCGAGATCGACTGTGTATCCGTTCTCGGTAGCGATGAGCTCTGTGAGGTCGATAGGGAAGCCGAAGGTATCATAGAGCTTGAATGCGTCTTCGCCAGCGATGACCTTGGTCTCCTTTGACTTTGCCATATACTCGTCCATGAGCGAGATACCGCGGTCAAGAGTCTTGAGGAATGCCATTTCCTCCTCGCGGATGACGTTCTCGATGAGTCTCTGCTGTGCAGGGAGCTCAGGGTAAGCCTCTCCCATGTCGGCGATGAGCTGAGGAAGGAGTCTGCAGAGGAACGGCTCGTTGAAACCGAGGAAGGTGTATCCGTAACGTACGGCGCGGCGGAGGATTCGGCGGATGACGTAGCCTGCCTTGGCATTTGAAGGAAGCTGTCCGTCAGCGATTGCGAAGCTGATTGTACGGATGTGGTCTGCGATCACGCGCATTGCCACGTCTGTCTTCTGGTCCTCGCCATACTTGCGTCCCGAGAGCTCGCCGATCTTGCCGAGCATTCCTGAGAATACGTCTGTGTCGTAGTTCGAGTTTTTGCCCTGAAGCACGGCGCAGAGGCGCTCGAAGCCCATCCCGGTGTCGATGTTCTTTGCAGGAAGGCTCTCGAGATGGCCGTCTGCCATGCGCATGTACTGCATGAACACGATGTTCCAGATCTCGATGACATGAGGGTCGCTCTTGTTGACGAGGTCGCGGCCAGGGATGCCGCTTGCCTTCTCCTCTGGAGTACGGATATCGACGTGGATCTCCGAGCAAGGGCCGCAAGGGCCGGTGTCGCCCATCTCCCAGAAGTTGTCATGCTTGTTTCCAAGGAGGATGCGGTCCTCAGGAAGATACTTGAGCCAAGCCTGCTTTGCCTCTTCGTCAAGCGAAGTGCCGTCCTCGGCCGAACCCTCGAACACTGTCGCATAGAGGATATTCTTGTCGATTCCGTAAACCTCGGTGAGGAGCTCCCATGCCCAGTCGATAGCCTCGGTCTTGAAATAGTCACCGAAGCTCCAGTTGCCGAGCATCTCGAACATTGTGTGGTGGTAGGTATCGTGTCCTACTTCCTCGAGGTCGTTGTGCTTGCCGCTGACGCGGAGACACTTCTGTGAATCTGCAGCCCTGTCGTACTTCTTGGCAGTGTTGCCGAGGAAGATGTCCTTGAACTGGTTCATTCCTGCGTTGGTGAACATGAGAGTCGGGTCGCCCTTAACGACCATCGGCGCCGAAGGTACAACGGTATGTCCCTTCGATGCGAAAAAGTCCAGAAACTTCTGGCGGATTTCCTTTGAAGTCATTATGTTGTGTTTTTGTATTTCTTATTCGTTTTAACTTACAAAGTTAATATATTTTATTGAGAAGTTCCCTTGAAATGCCCGACTAATTCATCAAGCGTCATAAATAAGGACAATATACCTACGGTATAGGGCATTTATTGCAAAACACTTCCTATATTTGCGATTCGATAAAATCACAACCGAGTTATGTTAAAGAAAATCAGAATCGTCCTGGCCGCCATCATGTTCATCGGTGTGACCCTTCTCTTCGTCGGCATCGGCCACGAATGGTGGGGATGGATGGCCAAGATCCAGTTCCTCCCATCGCTTCTCGCCCTGAACGTGGTTGTAGTCGCAGCTCTCTGCGTCCTCACCCTCGTCTTCGGCAGAATCTACTGTTCAGTCATCTGCCCCATGGGTATCTGGCAGGACATCGTCAACCAGATCAGTTCCCTCCGCAAGGGCAAGAAGCGCCGCTTCAGCTTCTCTCCTGAGAAGAAGTGGCTTCGCAACGGCATCCTTGCAGCCTACATCATCTGCCTCATCGCAGGCCTCCAGATGATCATCGCCCTCCTCGCACCATACAGCGCATGGGGACGTATCGTCGGCAGCATCTTCCACCCTCACGGAGTACTCGTCCCTGTGATTGCAGGCGTCACCTGTGTCGTTGTGACCGTGCTCGCATGGATGGGCGGACGTACATACTGCAACACTATCTGTCCTGTAGGAACCACCCTCAGCTGGATCGCACGCTTCAGCATCTTCCGTCCTATGATCGACGAAAGCAAGTGCAAGGGCTGCCACGGCTGCGAGAAGATGTGCAAGGCATCATGCATCGATTCTGACAACAGAAAGATCGACTACAGCCGCTGCGTTACCTGCGGTGACTGTATCGAGAACTGCAAGTTCGGCGCCATCAAGTACGGCAACGCATACACAAAGGCTTCCGAGAAGACTGCCGATGACGTTGACAAGGGCAAGCGCGCTTTCATGGCAGGAGCCATCATCGCAGGCGCTTCAGCCATCGAGGCCAAGGCTCAGACCAAGGTTGACGGCGGTTTCGCAGACGTCCTTCCAAAGAAGAATCCTGAGCGCAGCGAAAGACTCGTACCTCCAGGATCAAAGAGCGTGAAGAGCTTCTACGACCACTGTACAGCATGCCAGCTCTGCGTCAGCGCATGTCCAAACGGAGTACTCCGTCCATCGACTGACCTCAGCCACCTCATGCAGCCACAGATGGGATACGAGAACGGTTTCTGCCGTCCAGAGTGCTCAGAGTGCTCACAGGTATGCCCGGCAGGCGCCATCATTCCTGTCACCCCTGAAGAGAAGACTGCTATCCATATCGGTCATGCTACTGTAAATTACGACCTCTGCGTTGTCAACACTGACGGCGTAAGTTGCGGCAACTGTTCACGTCACTGCCCTGCCGGAGCGATCCGCATGGTTCCAAAGGACGCGAACGACCCTAGATCTCCAAAGATTCCTACCGTCATCGAGGACCGCTGCATCGGCTGCGGCGAGTGCGAATTCCTTTGCCCTGCACGCCCTCTCAGCGCAATTCACGTAGACGGACTTTCAACCCACATCAACGACTAGCACCATGGAAAGCAAGAATATCACCAGAAGAGACTTCCTCAAGACTGCCGGAGCCGGCACCATCGCTATCGGAGCGGCCGTTGCATGCGGTCCGAAGGGAGCACAGACCACAGGTCTCGCAGAGGAACTCGGACCTGAAGAGATGCCTCTCAGAACCAATCCGAACACCGGCGACAAGTGCAGCCTCCTCGGCTACGGCTGCATGCGCTGGCAGATGACCAAAGACGAGAACGGCAAGGACATCATCGACCAGAACAGCGTCAATGAGCTTGTCGACTATGCATACAAGCACGGCGTCAACTATTTCGACTCCGCTCCGGTATACCTCCAGGGCCAGAGCGAGCGCGCAACCGCAAAGGCGCTCCTCCGCTACCCACGCGACAGCTACTACATCGCCACGAAGCTCTCGAACTTCGGAGACACCTCTTTCGAGACCGGCTACAACATGTACAAGACCTCTCTCGCCAACTACGAGACCGACCATCTTGACTACTATCTTCTCCACTCCCTCCCTGATTACGACGGATTCAAGAAGAGATTCGTCGACAACGGACTGATCGACTTCCTTCTCAAGGAGAGAGAGGCCGGCCGAATCCGCAACCTTGGATTCTCTTTTCACGGAAGCAAGGAAGGTTTCGACAGCATGATGGCAACCCACGAGCAGTATCACTGGGATTTCGTACAGATCCAGATGAACTACGTCGACTGGCATCATCCTGCAGGAGAGTGCGACGCCGAGCACATGTACAACGAGCTCACAAGCCGCAACATTCCTGTTGTCATCATGGAGCCGCTCCTCGGAGGCCAGCTCAGCAACGTTCCAAACGCGATTGCCGACGCTCTCAAGGCTCACGAGCCATCAAAGAGCATCGCTTCATGGGCGTTCCGTTTCGTAGGCTCACATCCTGGAGTATTCGTTGTCCTCAGCGGCATGACCTATATGGAGCACCTTCAGGACAACCTCAGCTCATATCTTCACTTCAAGCCGCTCAACGACGAAGAGTTCGCCCTTCTCGATGACATGGCTTCGCTCATCCGCAACTATCCGCTTGTTCCATGTACCGGCTGCCAGTACTGCATGCCTTGTCCTTACGGCATCGACATCCCAGGCATCTTCCGTCACTACAACAACGCGATCAACACAGGTGAGATTGCCGAGAGCACCGAGCAGGCAAACTACAAGGAGTTGAAGAAGAAGTACCTGACAAGCTACAGCAAGGCAATCGACACCGTCCGCCAGGCCGATCACTGCATCAACTGCGGCCAGTGCATGTCGCACTGTCCTCAGCACATCAGGATACCGCAGCAGCTTCAGAGAATCGACAGGTACGTCGAGAACCTCAAGCAGGACAAACTCTAATCCTATATATGAAGAAAACACTTATCGGCGCCACCCTTTGTGCGGTGGCGCTTTCTTGCACCCCTATGAATGAGAATCCTCTTCTCGTAGAGTCACCGCTTCCATACGGTGCACCGCAGTTCGACAAGATCAAGACCGAGCATTACAAGCCTGCATTCCTCGCAGCGATCGAGGAGGCAAAGGCTGAAATCGACGCCATCACCTCAAACAGCGAGGCTCCTACCTTCGCCAACACCATCGAGACTCTCGAGCGTGCCGGCGGCAAGCTCAATGACATCTCGTCCATCTTCTACAACCTCATGGAGGCTGATTCAAATGACGATATGCAGGCCCTCGCCGAGGAGCTCTCCCCTATCATGACCGAGTATTCGATGTACGTGTCCCTCAACGCTCCGCTTTTCGAGCGCATCAAGGCCGTATATGCCGACAAGGACAATCTCGGACTCGATCCAGTGGAGATGAAACTTCTTGAGGACAGCTACAAGTCATTCGTCCGCAGCGGTGCAAACCTCGACGACGAGGCAAAGAAGCAGTACAGCGCATGGGTTGAGGAACTCTCTCTCCTCCAGCTCGAGTACTCCAAGAACGTCCTCGCCGCAACCAACGCATACGTGCTCAACCTGACTGACGAGGCAGATCTCGCAGGTCTCCCTGAGTTCGTAAAGTCGATGGGCAAGGCCACAGCAGAAGAGAAAGGCCTCGAGGGATGGGCATACGACCTGTCCGCTCCAAGCTATTCTCCTTTCCTCAAGTACAGCTCACGCCGCGACCTCCGCGAGCAGATCTGGAAGGCATACAACAGCAAGGCTCTCGGCGGAGAGTTCGACAACACCGGAGTATGCACCAAGATCGCCGATCTGCGAATCAAGATCGCGAACATCCTCGGATATGCCACCCACGCTGACTACAGCGTAGAGAACAAGATGTCAAAGACCAGCGCCAATGTCGTAGAATTCCTTGACAAGCTTCTCCAGCCGACCCTCCCTGTAGCAAGGAAGGAGGTTGCCGAGATCTATGCCTATGCAAAGGAGAACGGTTTCGAGGACAGCGAGCTCAAGGCATGGGACTGGAGCTACTGGAGCGAGAAGTACAAGGATGCCAACTACTCGTTCAACGACGAGCTTCTCAAGCCTTACTTCCGCCTTGAGGACTGCATCGACGCAGTATTCGGTCTCGCAACCAAGCTCTACGGACTCCAGTTTGAGGAGCGCAAGGACATCCCTGGATACCACAAGGACGTGAAGGTCTATGATGTAAAGGATGCATCAGGACGCCACATGGCCCTCTTCTATGCTGACTTCTTCCCTCGTGCCAGCAAGCGCGGCGGCGCGTGGATGACCTCATTCCGCGAGCAGAGCATCGGCGCCGACGGTGTCGAGAAGCGTCCTTTCATCAGCATCGTCACCAACTTCACCAAGCCTACCGGTTCGGAGCCTTCACTCCTTACCCATGACGAGCTGACAACATTCCTCCACGAGTTCGGCCACTCACTCCACGGCATGCTCGCGGAAGGCAAGTACGCATCAATGACCGGTACCAGCGTAAGCCGCGACTTCGTGGAGCTCCCTTCACAGATCATGGAGAACTGGGCATACGAGCCTGAGTACCTCAATGGTTTCGCAAAGCACTACCAGACCGGCGAGGCTCTCCCTGCCGAGTACATCGACAAGATCGTCGAGACCAAGAACTATCTCTCAGGCTACCTCCAGGTACGCCAGCTCCAGTTCGGCATCCTCGATATGGCATGGCACAATATCAGCCAGATGCCTGACATGGACTGCCTCTCATACGAGAAGGCCGCCCTCAAGGCATCCAATGTCATCGCTTCCGATCCGGGAGCATGCATCTCTACAGCGTTCAGCCACATCTTCAGCGGCGGCTACAGCGCCGGATACTACTCATACAAGTGGTCAGAGGTGCTCGAGGCTGACGCCTACTCTCTCTTCACCGAGAAGGGCATCTTCAGCAAGGAGGTCGCAAACTCATTCCGTGAGAACATCCTCTCGAAGGGCAGCAGCCAGGACGAGGCAGTCCTCTACCGCAACTTCCGCGGCCACGACCCTGAGCCTGAGGCACTCCTCCGCAAACTCGGCATCATCGAGTAATCCATCGAATCCATCAATAAAGTGGCGCAAGGGGTCTGACCCCTTGCGCCATTTTTTTCATCATCTTTCCGCAGGAACCTGGGAACCTGCAAATCAGGAAATTCACTTCCTCAGGTATGCATTGATAGTTTCAAGCGCCAGTTTCTGGCTGTTTTTTATTCTGTTTACTTTCAATGGTATCCCGTATATCTCATGCCTTGCACGTACCTCTTCACCATAGTATTCATAGACAATATCGTAACTACGCTTATTCTGTTCGGACTGCAAGAGAACAAATCTCCACCTTATATCGGCATCAATAGTCCCATTGCCAATAATCCTGTAAGCCGCCATTATCCTCTCTCCTTCCAGATAAAAATCAAACCTGGCGACTGAGTTCTTATACGCGTCTTTTATTTCGTTCTTGAGATTCATCCGGGCACAAGGTTCATTGTTTTCATTATACTCAGGCTCGACTTTGACAATAAATGATTCGATATCCTCTTTATCAACAGACTGGAAGGTAAATGCTCCTGTATAATCAAATTCTTTAACAACGATTTTAAAGCCCTTCCAGACATTTTTCCCTAACTGTCGTTCAGCCTGTTCCCGCATATGCCGGTTCAATATGGAATTGATTGTTTCTAATGCCTCATACTCGTTCCGATCTATTGAAGTTACCGGGAGGGACTGATGAGTTTGGTATTCATATAAAAGATGCAATGAATACTCCGAAGAAGAATACACGACAAACTCATCGTAAACCGGAATACTTTGAGCACCAGTAACAAATCTCGCCTTCAGCACATTCTCTCCATCTATAAGAAAGTCGAAAGTTGCATCGATACTGTTATAGAAAGTTATTTTTTTCTTGAATCTGATTTCAGCAAAATGCTCACAAGTAAGAATCTCCTCGGGGCTGTAATGCATAACATAATCGTCTATGTCTTCTAGATACAGCGTGTCGACCGAAACCTCCTTCGTGTAGTAATCAGTGGCCCTTGTTACAATCTTGAAATCATGGACTTCATCATTCTCTATCTTGCCGCATCCCGACACCAGTATTGCGATGAATGCAGCAACCGCAGCTATTACTAGAACTTTCTTCATAATTATGCTGTTTGTAGTAGATTATCTTTATTTCTTTAAATAGTCTCTCTCAAAGGCCCCGACTGAATAGCACATTGCATTGTATATTGGAGCACGCAGTCGACCTGGCTCGGCATTCTTTTTCTTGATTTCTACCATGAAGGTCTTATCCTCGTCGTTCATAAGATCTTCCATTAGATACATTGTGAGCAAATCCCCTTCACATACCTTCTCATAAATGAGAGGTAAAACAGTGTCTCTTAATCCAGTGCAATAACTATGAAGCTTTTCATATTCCTCATTCTGCTTATAGAAGAAAGGATTGCTATGGACACTGATATCTGGTCTATGGCACCTTTCAAGCCAATTATCATATAGGCCGCGGTAAGACTCTATGACATCTTCACTTATATTGCTATTAATATAGGAGGATATGATAGTGGTATCATAATCCAAGGATATTAATGGTTCTATATTGTCTGTTGATGGATTGGTAGTGATTCTATTGGGATTTGGTCTATAGTAGTATACAATCCGGCCATAAGCAGTTGACATCAAGGCGTCTCTTGGATGCATGATTCGTTCCCAATTGCCCACTTTACTTTCCCAGTCATAACCATGGAGATGGATGCTCATTCTATTGTTCCTTATCGAGGCATGAGTGATACCATTTTCGTTTGCCCAGAGAGCGACTGCCGCATTGGAAGCGTTTGCTCCATTTCTTGTGTATCCACACATCTCATAGAAATTGTCGAAAGACCCTAGAGGATCACCCTCAATGTAATAGCTTGAAGATTCGCAAGTCGGCACCTCAGAATACATCGTAATATCGCCCGCCCAACTGAAACAATTGTAATCGAACGACATTTTATCAGTAACGATAGCATCATTATACTTCAGGATTTGGAATTGACTATTGAACCGGCTCCAATTGTAAATAGGCATATTCTCTAGAGGAGTAGGAGGGGTAGTAATAGGAATAAACTGCATTCTTTGGTAGACATCACACTCTCCCTCTGGATTCCTCGGATTAGATGAAGACAGGTGAATAACGTCCACTCTATTATTAAATGGAAATGTAGATCTCGCATTTACTCCCCAGTTGAAATCACCAGGGCCGGTATAATCTTCATTCGCATATCTCACCAAATACGGTTCAGTGTCTCCCTCGCACAAATAAAGGGCGGGATTACATCCATTGGTCTCGTTGCAAGTAAAATAGTTCACATCACCAGATGGATAAATGGACCTAATGTCATCATCTTCGGGCTTTATATAATAACCGGAAGCGACACTATTACCATAACTTTCTACATACTCATTGAATTCCAGCGTTATTGTTCCTATTTGGCTGTCTTCCTGATAGGGCTTCCTAAGGTGTACTGTATAGTGTCCATTGGGCAATCTATCTGAAGCTTCATTTGAGGTTGGGGTCAGATAGTAAGATATGGTGAAAACTTCGTCCTTATAGACATCTACGACCACAGGTTCACTGAATCCTGACACACTGATGGTAAAACTACGATTATTTGCAATCACCATGTCCATTGTTGTACTGTATAACACTGGGCATGCCAGATTATACATATACCCAGTAGCATTTAGCGAGGACACATGCTGCACAATGTCATTATTGTACAG
Organism: Bacteroidales bacterium; assembly: GCA_024398125.1. Classification (GTDB taxonomy): domain Bacteria; phylum Bacteroidota; class Bacteroidia; order Bacteroidales; family UBA932; genus Cryptobacteroides. The sequence continues at coordinate 9,457 of JAKSJO010000023.1, read as the reverse complement.
ATTCGCAGCGATATTCTGCAAGTATCGTTGATAATTATCCAGCGACAATGCACAATCATCTTCCCTTCGTGACAGAACAATGTCGCGGATTTGAGGGACTTCATATGCAGAGGAAACAAATTCGATTATATTCGCTCCTCTTCTAATGTGAACTGGCTGGGATACCGACCCATCTCCATCTAGTCCCATGATCTGCCAGCCATATCCCTCTGAGCTCATAGTACCGGCGTTCTTTCCATTGACGAATACGGAAAATGCAGCATCATCAGCAGGCATTGCAATGATTGATAGATAGAGCAAGCCTGTTTCATATGAATCAAACGAATATGAAACTGTAGGCCAGCTTTCGCTATTGACTGAAATAGTCTTAGTGTATTCTATGTCCTTGCCGGAAATCTTCAATGGAATATCTAACTCTTTCCCTGACGATTCAGTCAGATATGACGCTGAGTGACTGGCGTTTTCACCAGAGATTGGCTCGATGGATTGACAAGAAGACACCAAAGAGATCAACATTAAGTTGTAGACAAGAATAGTCAACCACAATACACAACGACGACAAGGAATAAAACTACACATAGAAAAGGCTTTTATAATTAAGTGTGGATTTTACTATTATAATAATAAATACTTGAAACACAGCAGTGTTTTATTACCACAAATATGAGGAATGCGTCAGTTGTAACGATGATTAGATTTATTATTGAAGCAACGCTGATTATCAAGAGAATATGACATAGAAAGTTAGATATTTGACTATTCCGTAATACGTAAGAAAGGTCATCTTAAGGTCGAGTCTCATATAGAAAGGGGGACCGTTGGTCAGCCTCGCATCATTTTTCCCTCGGAATCTACTTTTTCTCAAGGGTGATGGTGACGTCGGTGGCGACATAGACGTCAGGATAGACGTAACCCTCCGGAGAAACAGCATTCTCGAGCTTGACCTTTTCCTCCTTTGAGGCGAACTCACCTCCATTTTCCTCTCCGTCGATGTCTTCAAACTTCAACGTCGCTTCCGACCCATATCCAGTGACCTTGAATGACCCATCCTCTGCCGAGGAACTGCTGACACTTTTACCTAAGGCATGTATCCTTATGCCTGGAATAGGATTGGACTCCTGGTCAACAACCTTACCCGATACCCTGTACTCAACGTGAGGAAAGCCATACATCTGAGGTATTTCGAGTCCCGGATCATCCGAGCACGAAGCCGTACTCGTGAAACCAAGTGCCACAAGAATATAATTGCAGAGTTTCGTTACAGGTGTATGTTTCATGGTCGTCAGATATGATGGTTACTGATTGACGGTGGTATCTTCAGTTTCAGCCTCTTCTTCCAGAGTGTCTGCAGGAGCCTTGGTACCCTCCTGTTCCTGATCAGGAAGTTCATCCTCCCAGTCGCCCGGAGGCATACCGTAGCATGCTGTGAAGACGTTGAGTCCACAGATCAGCAGCAAGAGTCTAAGAAATCCTTTTTTCATATCGATAGTTTTTTCAGGTTGCATTGAATAAGCTTTCCGTCGTCATCCCGGAGATGGAGCCCATTGCCATGACAGTACTTCCAGTACTGGCAATCGGCACATTCGCCGTTGCGCATCCACGTCCTGTCGCGCATGTTCCCGAAGCGGTTCTCCCAAACATCCACGATATCATCGGTATAGATGTTTCCCTGATCGTAGTTTGCGCGTATGCTGGTGCAGGCTGAGATCGAGCCGTCAATCCTCACGCCGGCGACGCTGATACCAGCCTGACAGCTGAACAGATGATCCCTCACCTTTCCTTCGTAAGGGCCCAGGAAACCTTCGCAGGCGTGACTGACGATAATACGTCCCTCCTTGCGTGTCGCAATGATGAAGTCCATCAGCTGACGATACTGCTCACCGCTTATCTGAAGTTCCGGGTTGCTGGCGGCACGACCGACAGGAAAGACTGTGAATATCCTCCATCTCTTCAATCCCAGGCTGATCAGATATTCCTTGAGCTGACCAAGCTGGCCGAAGTTGCGCTGATTGACACAGGTCACCACATCAAAGCCGATTGAAGGTTCCTTTGCCAGTATCTCGATCGCGTGAGAGGCATTCCTGAACGCTCCGGGCACTCCTCTCATCCAGTTGTGTTCTTCTTCGAGTCCGTCCAGGCTGATGGTCGCAGAACGCATTCCGGCACCAAGCAGTTCGTCGATCTTTCTGTCGGACATCAATAGACCGTTGGACACCACACCCCAAGGGAACTCAAGATCGTACATCCTCCTGCCGCACTTTACGATATCCTGCCTCATAAGAGGCTCGCCACCGGTCACGACAACGCTTATGTGATGCGAATCGTATGACTCCTTGATGCGCATCAACACTTTTTCGAAGTCTTCGAAAGGCATGTCGGGATGTATCGCAGATACCTTGCAGTCGCTGCCGCAGTGCTGGCACTTCATATTGCAACGCAGCGTGCATTCCCAGAAGAGCTGCCTCATAGGATGCTGGCGTGTCTGTTCTTCAACTACCTTGTTGAAGGCGAACAGGCCTATTCGCTGACGGAATGATAGTGCTGACATAACTGCAAATCAATAGTATACACACAATAAACGGAAAAAATCTTAAAGTATTGCATGGAGAAGACAAAAAAACGGAAAAATCATAAAAATGAAGAAGAGGTGACCAGAAGGCCACCTCTTCATATTTCTTTCGACTCGCTTGCTAACTCAGCGAGCCGCCGACGATGTCAAGGATTTCGGCAGTGATCTTCTGCTGACGGCCCTTGTTATACTCGAGTGTAAGTTCATGAAGAAGATCCTCTCCATTGTCAGTCGCAGTCTGCATCGCCACTGTACGGGCTGCATGCTCTGCTGCGTTGGAATCAAGGACTGCTGTATATACGCCAAGCCTCAATACCCTTGGAAGAAGCGCACAGATAAGCTCCGCCGCCGTAGGCTCCATGATATAATCGTCACTCAAGGCATCTGCGCCACTGACCTGCGGACGCTCCATAGGGAGATAGCAGCGCGTCACGACTTTCTGGCTGGCTGTGTTGACGAAATGATTATGGATGATCTCCACGCGGTCGTAGATACCGGCGAGAAAGGCATCGGTAAGCTTCTGGGCGAATTCAGCAACGGGCTCGTATTCCGGATGGGCGATGAGTGAATTCAAGTCCTCCGGGGTCGGCTGGCCTATCTTCTTCATGGCTTCAGCCATCTTGCGTCCAATAGAGAGCACGGTGATTTCCGCGCCTTCTCCCTTGAGCTGGGCAACCCTGTTGGTCACTTCCTTTATAACGTTGGCATTGAACGCACCACAAAGCGATGAATTGGAACTGATTGCGACGATTGCTACCTTTTCCGGATCATGGCTGTCTTCCGAACGCTGACGGCAGAGGGCACTGAGCTCCGGACTGTCTGGAACTGACGCCAAAGCAGCCTGAAGCATCCTTGAAAGGCGCTGCTCATATGGACGCATGTTCTCGATCAAGGACTGACCCTTATGGAGACGCGCCGAAGCGACCATCTTCATGGCGGAAGTGGTCTTCAGCGTAGTCTTCACCGAATTGATGCGGTCTTTTGTTTCCTTAAGGGTTGCCATGATGGATTATGCGTTACAGGTCATGGATGCGGATACTTCGGCTGCAACTTTTTCGATCACCGAGGTAAGGCTGTCATCGATCTTTCCTGATGCGAGGCTGTCAAGGACATCCTTATGCGACACGCGCATGCGGTCGAGGAAATTCTTTTCGAACTCCTTCACGTCGCCGACGCTGATATCTCTCATGAGACCCTTGGTACCGCAGTAGAGAATGGCGATCTGCTCTCCTACCGGAACAGGCGAATACTGTGGCTGGATGAGCAGCTGGTTGTTCTTGCGGCCCTTGTCGAGTGTCATCGCAGTGACCTTGTCGACATCGCTGCTGAACTTGGAGAATGCCTCGAGCTCGTTATACTGAGCCTGGTCCATCTTAAGGGTACCGGCAACCTTCTTCATGCTCTTCACCTGGGCGCTGCCGCCGACACGGGATACCGAGATGCCGACATTGATGGCTGGACGGAAACCCTGGTTGAACAATGCCGACTCAAGGTAGATCTGGCCGTCGGTGATGGAGATCACGTTGGTAGGAATATACGCGGATACGTCGCCTGCCTGAGTCTCGATGATAGGGAGCGCGGTAAGTGAACCGCCTGCCTTAACCTTGCCCTTGAGCGAATCAGGAAGGTCATTCATCTGCTCTGCCACATCCTGCTGCTCGATGATCTTCGCAGCACGCTCGAGAAGTCTTGAGTGCAGGTAGAATACGTCTCCAGGATATGCCTCGCGGCCGGAAGGACGGCGGAGGATAAGGGAAACCTCTCGATAAGCGACAGCCTGCTTTGACAGGTCGTCATAGATTACAAGCGCGTGACGGCCGGTATCGCGGAAATACTCGCCGATGGCCGCACCAGCGAATGGAGCATAGTACTGGAGAGCCGCAGGATCGGCGGCAGTCGCAGCGACAACGATGGTGTACTCCATTGCACCGCGGGCACGCAGAGCCTCCACGATGTTCGCGATGGTCGAGCCCTTCTGGCCGATGGCGACATAGATACAGTAGAGAGGCTCGCCACGAAGATAGGCGTCGCGCTGGTTGATGATGGTATCGATTGCAATGGCGGTCTTTCCGGTCTGGCGGTCGCCGATGATGAGCTCACGCTGTCCGCGGCCGATAGGAATCATCGCATCCACAGACTTGATACCGGTCTGGAGCGGCTGCTTCACAGGCTGACGGAAGATAACGCCAGGGGCCTTGCGCTCAAGCGGCATGTCGACCAGCTCGCCTTCAATCTTTCCAAGTCCATCAAGGGGATTGCCAAGAGGATCGACCACGCGGCCGAGCATAGACTCGCCGACAGGAATGGACGCGATGCGGCCGGTCCTGCGGACAGTCATTTCCTCCTTGACCCTGTCGGTAGGTCCCATAAGGACAGCACCGACATTGTCCTCCTCGAGGTTCATCACCACTCCCATCACGCCGCACTCAAACTCGAGCAGCTCACCGGCCTCGGCATTCGAGAGGCCAAAGATACGAGCCACGCCATCACTGACCTGGAGCACCTTGCCTACTTCTTCGAAATGCAGGGAATTGTCAACTCCCTTCAGCTGGCTGAGAAGTATTTCAGAAATTTCACTTGGTTTGATATTGTTCGCCATAGCAATTACACTATTCTACGATTATTGTCAACGAATTGACGTTTGATGTCATCTATCTGCCTGCGCACACTGGCGTCAAGCAACAGATCTTCGACTTCCACACGGAAGCCTCCAATAAGTCCTGCATCGATGGCAGTCTCGAAGAGAATCTCGGAGTCCAGGGCCTTGGCAAGAACCGGGCGCAGCTTTTCCTCCAGACCAGGTATGGGAACCACTGTGGTAAGGCGCACCAGCTTCCTGCCCATAAAGGCATTGTACTGGGAGCAGAATGAATGGAGAATATACTTCATGTACTCTGTCCTGCCCTTTGAAACGACAAATGCAATGAACCTCTCCAGATCGGGTTCCAGCTGAAGCGTGCCGTTCTCGAGAAGGGACGGGTCACGAAGGATTCTGCTGATCTGGGAGTACACCTGCTCTCCGCGGCCGGTCTCGATGACCAGCTGCAGAAGTGTCTTGGCGTATCTGGAAGAAATGACTCCGGAGTTCATTCTAATTCATCTTCTGGTTGCGGGACAGTTCCTCTACCATTCTGTTCACGAGCTCGACCTGTGCCTTGTCGCTCTCAAGCTGGGTACGCATCACCTTTTCGGCGACAGCGACCGAAAGCTCGGCGAGCTGGCTGCGGACCTCAGCCATTGCACTTTCCTTTTCGGCAGCGATCTGTGTACGTGCCTGGGAAACGATCTTGGCCGCCTCGTCGGAAGCCTGTGCCTTTGCCTGTGCAATCAATGCATCTCGGGTCTGGGCGGCGTCCTTGAGGATTGCAGCCTGTTCCTGGCGGGCCTGCTCGATCATCTCTTTCTGACGCACCGACAGTTCGTTCAGGGCAGCTTCAGCCTCACGCGCCTTGCGGAGACTCTCGCTTATCCTGGCGTTTCGTTCATCGACCATTCCGGTAATGATGGGAAATCCGAACTTCGCCAGCACGAAGAAGACCGTGGCGAAGATCAGCGTCATCCAGAACAGAAGTCCGAAATCGGGCGTAATCAGAGACATATGCTATCCGAGGATTCCGAGGAGACAAACAAGGATTGCAAACAGACAAGCACCCTCGACGAGTGCGCCGATGATGATGGCGGTCATACGATAGTGACCTGCCTGCTCAGGCTGGCGGGCACCTGCCTCAAGAGCGGACTTACCGATATTACCGATACCGATACCGGCTGCGATAGCTGCGATTCCTGCACCGATGGCAGCTCCTGCCTTTCCAAGAGCAGCACCAGCGGCTGCCTGAAGAACCATAGAAAGTAACATAATCTTTATAATTTAATTGTTTGTTATTCTGCTTCCGGCTCCTGTCGTGACAAACCTATGAACACGGACGAGAGCATTGTGAATACATATGCCTGGAGGAATGCCACCAGGAGTTCGAGCACATCAAGGAAGATTCCGAAGGCGACAGCGATGACGCTCAATCCGGCATTCATGGCAATTCCCATCTTTGCAGTGAGAAATATCACGGCGACAACGCCTAGAATCATGATATGACCGGCGAGAATGTTCGCGAAGAGTCGGATCATGAGGCTGAAAGGCTTCGTGAACACGCCGATGATCTCGATCAGAGGCATGATAGGAAGCGGAACCTTGAGCCAGGAAGGAACTTCCGGCCAGATAATATCCTTGTAATAATGCTTATTTCCGAAAAGATTCACGGCAAGGAAGGTGCATACGGCGAGGAACAGGGTTATGGCAATGTTTCCCGTAATGTTTGCGCCTCCCGGGAAGAACGGAACGATACCCATCAGGTTATTGATGAATATGAAGAAGAATGCCGTGAGGAGGTAAGGAGAATAACGCTTGTAATCCTTGCCTACACAGTCCTTGATAATATCTTCCTCGACCATCATGACCATCATTTCCACGATTCCGGCAAATCCCTTTGGAGCCTCTTCCCGTGCATCATGCTTCTTGTACCAGCGTGCACCCAGAAGGACCAGAATCACCAGCACGAGGCTGTTGACCATGAGACCGAATACATTCTTCGTTATTGAAATGTCGAAAGGCTTCACGATGTCCGAACCGACCTGCTCGACAACCTTTCCCGCATATTTTTCTCCGTCTTCAGCAACACGGAATCCTTTGTAGGACTCACCATGAGCCAGTTTCGAAGAACTGAATACATGCCAGCCGCTCTTTCCATGCACGATTACGGGGAGCGGTATTGTGACATGATGGCCGTTTATGGTAGTGACGTGCCATCCGTATGAATCTCCGATATGACCGAAAAGATACTCGTGCATATCGAGCTCTCCGGATTCTTCTGTCGCGTCATGGGACGATGCAGGTATAGCCGCAGCAGGAGCTGCAGCCACCATGGCAATCGCCATGAAGAGAACCAGAATGAATCCCCTTAACCTACGCATACACAAATCTCGTCGTTGCTGATTTCTGCGAATCCCCCGCCAATCTCCATTTCCTGACGGTTTTCAGAACCGACCACGTCATACTTCACCACACCCGAAACGAGCGGGGTAAGCATAGGCGCATGATCCTTAAGCACCATGAAGCGTCCCTTTGCACCAGGGAGCTCCACTGCACTGACTTCTTCGTTGAGAAGTGTCTTTTCAGGAGAGAGGACTGTAAGTTTCATGATTATGCGTTCTTAGCCTCGTCAATGATCCTCTTGCCCTTGGCGATAGCATCCTCGATTGTACCGACATTAAGGAAAGCCTGCTCAGGGAGCCAGTCAACCTCGCCGTCGAGAATCATGTTGAAGCCCTTGATGGTATCTTCGATCTCCACCATCACACCAGGAGTGCCGGTGAATGCCTCTGCCACGAAGAAAGGCTGAGAAAGGAAACGCTGCACGCGTCTTGCGCGGTTCACTGTCAGCTTGTCAGCATCTGAAAGCTCGTCCATACCGAGGATAGCGATGATGTCCTGAAGCTCGCGATATTTCTGAAGTATCTGCTTAACCCTCTGTGCAGTATTATAATGACTCTCTCCCACGACATTAGGATCGAGGATACGGGAAGTAGACTCAAGAGGATCAACTGCAGGATAGATACCAAGTTCAGTGATCTTACGGCTGAGCACGGTAGTCGCGTCAAGATGCGAGAATGTTGTAGCAGGAGCAGGGTCAGTCAAGTCATCGGCAGGCACGTATACGGCCTGTACTGAAGTGATGGAACCGTCCTTTGTAGATGTGATTCGTTCCTGCATCGCACCCATCTCGGTGGCAAGTGTCGGCTGATAACCTACCGCTGACGGCATACGTCCAAGAAGTGCGGATACCTCAGAACCAGCCTGGGTGAAACGGAAGATGTTGTCGATGAAGAAAAGGATATCCTTAGGGCCTTCACCGGTCTTTGAATCACGGAATGACTCGGCAAGAGTAAGTCCAGACAGGGCAACCGAGCTACGTGCTCCAGGTGGCTCGTTCATCTGGCCGAAGACCATGGCAACCTGAGATTTTTTCATCTCTTCCATGTCGACCTTTGAAAGATCCCAATGGCCTTCGTTCATGCTCTCTTCGAACTCCTTGCCATATTTGATAACACCAGATTCAATCATTTCGCGAAGAAGGTCGTTACCCTCACGGGTACGCTCGCCAACGCCGGCGAAGATGGAAAATCCGTTATGCTTCTTTGCGATATTGTTGATGAGCTCCTTGATAAGCACAGTCTTACCCACACCGGCACCACCGAAAAGGCCGATTTTACCACCCTTAAGATAAGGTTCAAGAAGATCGATGACCTTGATACCAGTATAGAGTACTTCCTGGGTAGTGGTAAGATCCTCGAACTTAGGAGCCTCACGATGAATTGGAAGAGTAGGGACATTCTCAATCTGGCCAAGACCGTCGATAGTCTCGCCGATGACGTTCATAACTCTACCACGGATAGCGGCTCCTGTAGGCATAGAAATAGGCGCACCTGTGGCAACTGCTTCAAGACCGCGGACAAGACCGTCAGTCGAGTCCATGGCAACGCAGCGGACTGTCTCCTCGCCAATATGCTGATGTACTTCAAGCAAAAGAGTACGACCATTCGGACGAGTTACCTTAAGAGCATCGTGAATCTTAGGAAGTTCATTTTTCTGGTCCTCGGAGAAGCTGAAATGTACATCGACAACCGGACCGATGACCTGGGAAATATGACCGATAACGTTCTGCATCATCAAATAATTCTAAAAGGACTCAAATCTACAAAATTTCAAGTAGAAAGTGAATCAAAAAAATGAACAAAATGCGTCAGAACCGGCATAAAACAAAAATCCCTGACCATCAAAGGATGATCAGGAATTCGAAGAACGGCAGCTACCTACTCTCCCACCTGGTGGGGCAG
>JAKSJO010000022.1 GCA_024398125.1 Bacteroidales bacterium | reverse complement strand
TTGCGTACATCCAGTCCATACCTTTCTCTGCGAAGAGTGGCATGAGGCTCTGGGTGAGCTCCTCAACGGTCTCGTTGAATGCCTCTGATGGAGTGTGGCCGTTCTCACGGAGAACCTCGTACTGAGCGAGGAGAAGGCCCTGGATAGCACCCATGAGTGAACCACGCTCACCGGTAAGGTCTGAGGTAGCCTCACGCTGGAAAGTGGTCTCGAACATGTAACCTGAACCGATACCGATACCGAGAGCGAGGGTACGCTCGAGTGCACGGCCGGTAGCATCCTGATAAACTGCGTATGAAGAGTTGAGGCCGCGACCCTGGAGGAACATGGTACGGAGTGAGGTACCTGAACCCTTAGGAGCAACCATGATGACGTCGATGTCCTTCTGAGGCTCTACACCGGTACGATCGTTCCAGGTGATGGCGAAGCCGTGTGAGAAGTAAAGTGCCTTGCCAGGAGTAAGGTAGTTCTTGAGGGTTGGCCAAACGCTCATTACAGCAGCGTCTGAGAGGAGGCACATAACGATGGTAGCCTTCTCAGCAGCCTCCTCGATAGAGAAGAGGGTCTGTCCAGGTACCCAACCGTCAGCAACAGCCTTCTCATAGGTCTTTCCCTGGCGCTGTCCAACAATTACGTTGAAACCGTTGTCACGGAGGTTGAGAGACTGACCAGGACCCTGTACACCATAACCGATGACAGCGATGGTCTCGTCCTTAAGAATCTCACGTGCTTTCTCCAGAGGGAACTCCTCGCGGGTCAATACTTCCTCGATGACACCGCCAAAATTCATTTTTGCCATAATTGTTAAGTTTTTATATAGTTATTTTATCTTGTTCTGATCTTAAGATAGTTTCTTACCTCCTCAAGAGTGTCCAGCAGGAGGTTGAGCTGGTCTGTTCCTGTCTTGTCACCCTCATACTCGAACACCTTGATGACGTCGACACGCTTCTCGAGCGAGTGTACGAGCTGATGAACCTTCTGACCGGTACCCTCAGCAACGATGAGAAGGAAATGAACTCCCGGGATTGAAGAAGCCTGGGCGTTCAGGCTCATGATATTGAGGTTTCTACGTGTGAACATGTTCGAGAACTGGGCCAGGAGGCCGATCTGGTTCTCGGTATATATACAGATAGTATAAAGATTCTTGTCTTCCATTGGATTAGGCTTTATTGTCGTCATACCATTCGTTCTCGTTGAGCATAATCTCGCCGATGCCTTTTCCTGGAGGGACCATAGGCATCACCGAGCCTTCCTCAATGACGCGTACATCAAGGATGCATGGCTTGTCATCCGACAGCATGTCCTCGATTGCGGCGCGAAGCTGCGAACGATCCTCGACAAGGATGTTCTTTATATTGTATGCATCTGCTATAAGCTTGTAGTTCGGATTGAGCATACGGGTTGCGCTGTAACGGGCGCCGAAGAAGAGTTCCTGCCACTGGCGTACGTTTCCAAGCCAGTTATTGTTCAGGATTACGATCTTGACACCTGTACCCTCCTGCATGATGGTACCGAACTCCTGCATGGTCATCTGGACGCCACCGTCACCGACAAAGAGGCATACAGGACGCTCAGGAGCGGCCATCTTTGCACCGATTGCGGCTGGAATACCGAAGCCCATTGTACCAAGACCTCCTGAGGTGAGGAGACTGCGTCCCTGCTGGAAGCGGGAATAGCGAGCTGCCATCATCTGGTTCTGGCCAACGTCTGTAACGACAATAGCCTTGCCCTCGCTTACCTGAGATACCATATCTACGACCTCACCCATCTTGATGTAGCCTTCGCCTGGACGTACTTCAGGGTCGATAACCTTGAGCTTCTCCACCTTCTTGCACTTGTCGAAGCTTGCGATCCACTCGCTGTGGTCTGCCTTCTCGATCTTGTGGGTAAGGAGCTTGAGAACCTTCTTGGCATCTCCAAGCACGCCTACCTCGACCGGTATGATCTTGCCGATCTCGGCAGCATCGATGTCGATGTGAACCACCTTTGCCTGACGTGCGTAAGTAGAAACGGTTCCGGTAACACGGTCATCGAAACGCATGCCGACTGCGATGAGAAGGTCGCACTCATTGGTCTTAACGTTTGGAGCGATGTTTCCGTGCATGCCGATCATACCCTGATAGAGGCGGAAATCGGAAGGAAGGGCGCTGAGGCCGAGCAGTGTAGAACCTGCAGGAATGTCAGCCTTCTCGAGGAAAGCCTTGAGTTCTTCCTCTGCACCGCTGAGAGTGATGCCCTGACCATATACGACCAGCGGGCGCTTAGACTCATTGATGAGCTTGGCAGCTGCATCGACTGAATCCATATCAATCTCCGGATCCGGTACGTAGCTGCGGATATAATCACACTTCTTGTACTCAAACTCCTCGGTCATGCCGATCTGTGCATCCTTGGTGAAATCAAGAACGACAGGTCCCGGACGACCGCTGTTTGCGATATAGAATGCATGTGAGACAGCCCATGCCACCTCGTCGGCGGTACGGATCTGATAGTTCCACTTAGTGATAGGGCCGGTAAGGCCGATGATATCAGCCTCCTGGAATGCGTCGGTACCGAGCGCTGCAACAGGGACCTGTCCGGTAATCACTACCAGTGGGGTCGAATCTGTCATTGCGTCGGCAAGACCAGTCACAACGTTAGTGGCACCTGGGCCAGAGGTCACCGTTACGACGCCAGGCACACCCTTGACACGGGCATAGCCCTGGGCTGCATGTATAGCGCCCTGCTCATGACGTACAAGAATATGCTTAAGCCTGTCGCTGTAACCGTAAAGTTTGTCGTAGAAAGGCATGATCTGACCACCCGGATATCCGAAGATGGTCTCCACGCCTTCTGCGATGAGGGAATTCAGAAGTGCTTCCGATCCTGTAATCTTTGACATGTCTATTTATGAGTTCTTATTTGATGATTCTTACTGCACCCATATCAGCGGAGCTGACCATGGCTGCGTATGCCTTGAGGCTCTTCGATACCTCGCGTACACGGAAAGGTGGGGTGAATGCCTTGTCTCCGCGAGCTTCTTCCTCCTTGCGGCGCTGTGCGAGTTCCTCGTCGCTGAGACGGACGTTGATGGAACGTGCAGGGATGTCGATTTCGATGATGTCACCGTCACGGACAAGACCGATCTCGCCGCCGGCAGCAGCCTCCGGAGAAATGTGGCCGATGCTGAGGCCCGAGGTACCGCCGCTGAAGCGTCCGTCGGTGATGAGAGCACACTCCTTGCCGAGGTGCATTGACTTGATGTATGAAGTTGGATAGAGCATCTCCTGCATTCCAGGACCGCCCTTTGGACCTTCGTAAGTGATCACAACGACATCGCCGGCACTTACCTTGCCACCGAGAATGCCGTCACATGCAGCCTCCTGAGAGTCGAATACCCTTGCTGGACCAGCGAACTTCCAGATTGATTCGTCAACGCCTGCTGTCTTGATGACGCAGCCATTCTTTGCGATGTTGCCGAAAAGGACACCGAGTCCGCCGTCCTTGGTATATGCATGCTCAAGGTCGCGGATACAGCCTTCTGCGCGATCCATGTCATGCTCGCTGTAGTATGTCTCCTGGGAGCCCATCTTTGTGCTGTACTTGACAGCCGGAGCGCTGAGATAGATCTTCTTCGCACAGTCATCAGCCTTGTCCGAGGTGATGCAGAACTTCTCGATCTCTTCTGCGAGGGTCATTCCGTCAACGCGCATGAGCGAAGTATCCACCAGACCGCCCTTCGCGAGCTCGTTCATGATGGCGACGATACCGCCGGCACGATTGACATCCTGGACATGGAACTTATTGGTGTTTGGAGCGACCTTGCAAAGGCAAGGGACCTTGCGTGAAAGAGCATCGATGTCAGCCATCTTGAAGTCGACGCCAGCCTCGTTCGCTACTGCGAGAAGGTGGAGGATGGTATTGGTAGAACCGCCCATCGCGATGTCAAGAGCCATTGCATTCATGAACGCAGGACGGGTTGCGATGCTGCGCGGAAGGACGCTTTCATCTCCGTCGCGATAGTACTTCCATGCGTTCTCTACGATAAGACGGGCAGCGCGGCGGAAAAGCTCAATACGGTTCTTGTGTGTCGCAACGACAGTACCGTTTCCTGGAAGGGCGATACCGATAGCCTCGGTAAGGCAGTTCATTGAATTTGCGGTGAACATGCCTGAACAGCTTCCACAGCCAGGGCAGGCACGATTCTCGATCTGGGCGATAGCCGCGTCGGTCACTGAAGGATCGGCTGACTTGACCATTGCATCGATGAGATCAAGCTTAGCGCTGCCAAGGACTCCCGCCTCCATAGGACCGCCTGAAACGAAAACGGTAGGGATGTTCAGACGCATTGCAGCGATGAGCATACCCGGAGTGATCTTGTCACAGTTGCTGATGCAGACAAGAGCGTCGGCCTTGTGGGCGTTGCACATGTACTCGACACTGTCAGCGATGATGTCGCGTGAAGGAAGCGAGTAGAGCATGCCGTCGTGACCCATGGCGATGCCATCGTCTACCGCGATGGTGTTGAACTCTGCTGCATAGCAGCCGAGCGCCTCGATCTCAGCCTTTACGGTCTGGCCTATTTCGTGGAGATGGGTATGTCCCGGAACGAACTGTGTGAAAGAGTTGGCGATGGCGATGACGGGCTTTCCCATCATCTCCTTCTTCATGCCTGTTGCCACCCAAAGTGCTCTTGCACCGGCCATTCTGCGGCCTTCTGTGGTGATAGAACTGCGAAGCTGATGTTTCATATCGTATCTGTCAAATTCATTCTAAACAAAAAACGCCCCTCTCAATTGTCTTGAGAAGGGCTTATCTATCATTTCTTCGTTGAAACCGCATTACCTTCCCATTCCGCGTTCGGATAGAGCGAGGAGACCGAGGGTAAGGACGATAATTGACGAAGACTTGATCATATAATTCTCTCGTTATATATGGACTACAAAAGTAGTCAACTGATATGAAATTTCAAAATATTATTTAAAAATTTTCAAAACCTATCTGTCGGCATCTTCAAGGACAGGGAAGCTCTTGCGGAAGCCCTCCAGAACAGTCATATCGATGTCAGCCACAGCCCATTCCTCAACACCTGGAACACAGGCGGCCACATCGGCTCCCCATGGGTCCAGCACGACCGAATCACCGGTGTATCCGTTCCCCGGATCATTACCGCAGCGGTTCACTCCGGCCAGCCAGCACTGGTTCTCGATGGCACGTGCACGAAGCAGAGCCTTCCATGCCGCAGAACGCTGCTGAGGCCAGCTTGCGACATATACGAGCATGTCATACTCAGGACGTCCGTCCACGATGCGGTTGCGGCTGAAACAAGGGAATCTCAGATCATAGCAGACCTGCATCATGATGCGTACGCCTTCCACTTCGACGATGACACGTTCATCGCCTGCGCTGTATTTCTTACGCTCGGCCGCAAAGAGATGGCGTTTGTCATAGAACCTGGTCTCCCCCTCCGGAGTCACGAAGTACATTCTGTTGCGGAAAACAGATTCTGGAAGCTCAGTCGCGATGCTTCCGATGATGCAGCAGTTGTGAGCCGCCGCAGTCTTTTTCATCCACGCAAGGCCAAGGCCTTCCTTCTCCGCAATCCCTTCCGGATCAGTCGCGAAGCCGGTGGTAAACATTTCAGGAAGCACAAGAAGCCCGCACTCAGGAAGAGTGGCGAGCTTCTCGTCAAGATGTTTCAGGTTGGCTGCCGGGTCGCCCCAGATAGTGTCAGCCTGGAATATTACGATTTTCACTATAAAAGACTTATGAGAAGACAGACAAGATGGGCAGTGATACCCGCAACTACACCACCGACGGTGTGTGCTCCGATGGCCTTAGGGGTAAGATCACGGTAACCGAGAGAGTCAAGCATCGCTGTGTGAGTGCTGAGGTAGCCGCTCCAGCACATGCCGATGGCAGTGAACACTGCGATGGCATTGCCATCTACGAAACCGTCGGCGATGAATGTCGGAACAAGACCGAGGGCGGCGCCTACAGCACCGAGAGCGGTGACAGGGAATGCCACAAGATGTGGATCCTTGAATCCGAAGAGCCAGTCGAAGATGAAGTTGATCTTGCCTGCTGCCCAAGGAAGGATCTCGGTTCCCTCATATGCCGCACCGGTATAAGCACCAGATTCAGATGGACCGAAGGTCATGATCATCACGAGAGTGGAGATGATGAGCACGCCAGGAATGATGGCAAGGCCGACGCCGACACCGACCTTTCCTCCGTCAAGAAGAGAGTCCATGATGCGTGAGAAGAGGGATTTGCCACTGACTGCAGCAGCCTCTTCCTCCTCGTCGAAATGGTCCACAACGTTCTCTTCCTTGTACTTAGGATAAGCCTTTACAACGGCACGCTGCATCAGGCGGGTAGAAACGATACATCCGCAGAATGCGCCGAAGAGACCGACGAACGGCTCCCAGTAGAATCCCTGGCCGACCATGAACACAATCACGATGAGACCCATGCCAAAGGCTGTTCCGAAGTTGGTAAGGGAAATGAGCTGGTACTTTTTGAAATAGTGCGAGAACTTCTTGTCCTGGCTGAGCGAGATGATCGCAGGATTGTCGGACAGGAAAGTCATGACTGCACCGAGAGATGCTACTCCAGGAAGATTGAAGAGAGGCTTCATGAGCGGGCGGAGGAGCTTTTCGAGCAGATCCACAACGCCGAAGTCCATGAGAATCTGGCTGAGCGCACTGGTAAGCACGCAGATAGCCATGAGATAGAACACCGTGTTGAGAAGAAGGTCATGAGCGGTCTTCATCAAGGTGTTCAGCATGTTCGGGGTACCCATCACTGTGGCCAGATAGCCAAAGACCAGGCCCAGAACAGCAAGGCACACAATACCTGTAGGAATCTTGTCCCACAGTTTCTTGATAGGATTGTTTTTCATCTAGATATGAGATTATTGTATTCTTCTACTCCATGAGTTTCTTGTACTTGAAGCGCTTAGGCTCCTCGTTTCCAAGACGCATCTTCCTGTTCTCCTCATACTCCGAATACGACCCCTCGAAGAAATAGACCTGAGAGTCGCCTTCAAAGGCAAGGATATGAGTTGCGATACGGTCCAGGAACCAACGGTCGTGCGATACCACGACAGCACATCCGGCAAAGTTCTCGAGACCTTCCTCAAGAGCACGGATGGTATTTACGTCAACGTCATTGGTAGGCTCGTCAAGAAGGATGACATTTCCTTCATCCTTGAGGGTCAATGCAAGATGCAGACGGTTTCGCTCGCCACCTGAAAGGATTCCGCAGAGCTTCTCCTGATCGGCACCGCTGAAGTTGAATCGGCTTACATAAGCACGGGCATTGATGTCGCGGTTTCCGAGACGAACGAATTCCGAATTCTGGGAAATTGTCTCGTATACGGTCTTCGCAGGATCTATGCTCTTGTGCTGCTGGTCGACATAAGAAATCTTGACAGTGTCTCCGACTGTAATCTCTCCTGTATGCGGCTGTTCGAGGCCCATGATGAGACGGAAGAGAGTCGTCTTGCCGGCACCGTTAGGTCCGATTACACCGACGATACCTGCAGGCGGAAGCTCGAAGCTGAGGTGCTCGAAGAGCAGACGGTCATCATAGCCCATGCTGACATCGTTGAAACCGATGACCTTGTTGCCGAGACGCGGTCCGTTAGGGATGTAGATCTCGAGTGTAGCCTCTTTCTCGCGGGCATCCGCAGCAGCCATCTTCTCATAAGCGCCGATACGAGCCTTTGACTTGGCCTGGCGGGCCTTAGGCGCCATGCGAACCCATTCAAGCTCTCGTTCGAGTGTCTTGCGACGCTTGCTCTCCTGCTTTTCCTCCTGAGCGAGACGCTTGCTCTTCTGGTCGAGCCATGATGAATAGTTGCCCTTCCATGGAATACCTTCGCCGCGGTCAAGTTCCAGAATCCAGCCAGCGACGTTATCAAGGAAGTAACGGTCATGGGTTACGGCGATGACGGTTCCCTTGTACTGCTGGAGATGTGCCTCGAGCCACTGGATACTTTCGGTATCGAGGTGGTTGGTAGGCTCGTCGAGAAGGAGCACGTCAGGCTGACGGAGAAGCAGGCGGCACAGTGCCACACGACGTCTCTCGCCACCACTTAGGTTTGCGACCTTGGCATCAACCGGAGGACACTGAAGCGCATCCATCGCCCTTTCGAGCTTGGAATCTATCTCCCAGCCGTCGCAGTGGTCTATCTTTTCGGTCAGCTCGCCCTGACGCTCGATAAGCTTTGCCATCTCGTCGTCGGACATCGGCTCCATGAACCTGTTGTTGACCTCCTCATATTCCTTCATCAGGTCCATGACCTCCTGGACGCCCTCCTGGACTACTTCGAGCACAGTCTTCTCGGGATCCATCTGAGGTTCCTGCTCGAGATATCCGACAGAGTAGCCCGGAGCCCATACCACTTCGCCCTGATAAGATTTTTCCACGCCGGCGATGATTTTCATCAGGGTCGACTTACCCGAACCGTTCAGACCGATGATACCGATCTTTGCACCGTAGAAGAAGGAAAGGTAGATGTCCTTGAGGATCACCTTGTTATTGTGTGGAAGAGTCTTTCCGACTCCACACATCGAGAATATGATTTTTTCGTCTGCCATCCTGTTCTTGTATTAATCTGGCAAATATGGCAAAAAAAAAGAAGATTGAAAGAGAAAAGCGAGTGCAGAATACAAAATCATATCATAGTCAACGACAAGAAATGACAAAATGGAAGCAGCAGGAAAAACCGTCCGGACAATGTCCGATATTCTAGTTTTGCGGCAAATTAAATTTTATTTATATTTGTGATTGCTATATCAAAAAACTAATAAATGAGCAACCAACAGGAATTGATTGAAAAACTGGTCGAGAAGCGCGCTGCAGCGCGTTTGGGCGGCGGTGAGAAGCGCATTGCTTCGCAGCACGCCAAGGGAAAGCTTACAGCCCGTGAGAGACTCGACCTTCTGCTTGACAAGGGCAGTTTTGAAGAATTTGATATGTTTGTCCAGCATCGCTGCACCAACTTCGGCATGGACAAGGACCATATCGACGGAGATGGAGTAGTTACAGGTTGCGGCACAATCGACGGACGACTCGTATACGTATTCGCACAGGACTTCACCGTTTCAGGAGGTTCGCTTTCGAAGACGATGTCCGAGAAAATCTGCAAGGTCATGGACATGGCCGTTCGCGCCGGAGCACCTGTCATCGGTCTCAATGACTCGGGCGGTGCACGTATCCAGGAAGGCATCGATTCGCTCGCAGGATACGGAGAGATCTTCGAACGCAACATCCTGGCATCGGGTGTGGTTCCACAGATTTCCGGAATCTTCGGACCATGTGCAGGCGGTGCAGTATACTCCCCTGCCCTCACCGACTTCACCCTCATGATAAAGAACACATCTTACATGTTCCTTACCGGACCATCGGTTGTAAAGAGTGTGACTGGAGAGGATGTTTCCCAGGAGGAACTCGGAGGTGCAAGCGTTCATGCTTCAAAGAGCGGAGTTGCACATTTCGCAGCTGAAAGCGAGCAGGAAGGCATCGAGACCATCAAGGAGCTTCTCAGCTTCCTTCCTCAGAACAACCGCGAGGAGGCTCCTGCTGTTGAGTGCAACGACCCTGTATCCCGCACAGACGACGAGCTCAACGACATCGTACCTGACAATCCAAACAAGTCATACGACATGTACCGCATCATCGAAGGTGTTGTCGACAACGGCCGCTTCTTCGAGGTACACAAGGAATACGCAAAGAACATCATCGTGGGCTTCGCCCGCATGAACGGACGCAGCGTAGGTATCGTGGCCAACCAGCCTAAGGTTCTCGCCGGAGTGCTTGACATCAATGCTTCACGCAAGGCTTCACGCTTCGTACGCTTCTGCGACGCATTCAACATTCCTCTCGTCACCCTCGTTGACGTTCCTGGATTCCTCTGCGGCACACAGCAGGAGTACGGCGCAATCATCACCAATGGTGCAAAGCTTCTCTACGCATACGGCGAGGCTACCGTTCCTAAGGTGACCGTTACCATCCGCAAGTCATACGGCGGCGCACACATCGTGATGAGCTGCAAGCAGCTCCGCGGCGACGTGAACTACGCTTGGCCAACAGCAGAGATTGCCGTCATGGGAGCCAAGGGCGCTGTCGGCATCCTCAAGGACGTGACCGAGGAAGAGTACAACGATCTTTTCTGCAACCCTTACCAGGCTGCTTCAAAGGGATACATCGAGGATATCATCGAGCCTCGCAACACAAGATTCCGCATCTGCCGTGCACTCGAGCAGCTCAGCGGCAAGCAGCAGGAGCTTCCTGCAAAGAAACACGACAACCTGCCTCTGTAAGCGATGAGAAAGTACATATTATTTATTATCGCTACAGTTCTGTCGGGAGCATTGACGCTTCGGGCACAGAGCGTATCCGACCTTATCATCTCCGAGGTGATGGTCGAGAACGAGAACTCCGTGACCGATGAATACGGCAACCGCGGTCCTTGGGTCGAGATGTACAACACATCGACCGGTACCGTGAATTTTGCCGGATGCTATTTCTCCGACGACCGCACGAACCTGACCAAGAGTCCTATCGTCAAGGGTGACAACAGGACAAAGATCGGTCCGCGTCAGGTAGGGATACTGTACGCAAGCGGCAATTCTGCCCTTGGAACCTTCCACCTGAACTTCAGGCTCCGCGAAGGCAGCACCCTCTATTTTGTCAGCAATGACGGTAAGACCATCATCGACAGCCTCGTCATCCCTGTGGGCATCACCCCGGGCATGAGCATCAGCAAGCTGTCGAACGATCCTCGTCAGCTCATCTTCGACAACGGAAGCGAGAAAGTGCCATCTCCTATGTCTATCAACGGCAAGGGCGAACAGAAGAGCCGCGCCGAGATCCTCAAGGAGACCGACCCTCACGGCTTCACACTGTCTATCGTCAGCGTATCAGTGGTATTCTGCGCGCTCCTCATCCTCCTCATGATCTACACCTTCACCGGAAAGCTCTTCTCAGGCCAGATCAAGTTCAAGAAGCCGGCCAAGAAGGTCAGCGCACCTAAGGGAGGTGCCGGCAGCGAGGCCGAGATCGCAGCAGCAATCGCCATGGCGCTTGACGCAGAGATGGGAGGAGAGGCCGAAGCTGCAATCGCCATGGCAATGCACCTCTATCTTACCGAGGCCATCCATGACAGCGAGCCATTCGTGATCACCATCCGCAAGAACCCTGCTTCCGCATGGAACGACAGGACTTCAAATTTCAGAAAAACAGTAAGATAACAACAAGAATCAAACAAGTCATGAAAGAATATAAGTTCAAGATCAACGGCAACGAGTACAATGTAGCCATCAACTCAGTGGAGGGCAAGCTTGCCGATGTAACCGTAAACGGAGCATCTTATAAGGTAGAGCTCGACAAGGAAGTAGCTGCCGCTCCAGCACCAGTTGCTGCACCTGCAGCACAGGCAGCACCAGCCGCAGCAGCCGCAGCTCCAGCAGCACCTGCAGCACCTGCAGGAGCAGGCAAGCCAGTCAACTCACCTCTTCCAGGAGTCATCATCGAGGTATCTGTCAAGGAAGGCCAGGCAGTAAAGGCAGGCCAGAAGGTAGCAGTACTCGAGGCAATGAAGATGGAGAACGAGATCCAGGCAGAGAGCGACGGTACCGTTACCGCCATCCATGTTGCAAAGGGAGACTCAGTTCTCGAGGGAGCAAAGATTGTAACCATAGCATAATCACCTGATGGAGAATATATTTGAAAGCCTCGTCCAGTTCTGGCAATACACCGGTTTTGCCAACATGACCTGGCAGCACCTGGTGATGATTGCGATCGGTATCACATTCATCACTCTGGGTATTGTAAAGGAATGGGAGCCTCTGCTGCTTGTCCCGATCGGCTTCGGTATGATCGTGGGCAACATCCCGATGTTCCCTGGACTCAACATCGGCGTCTATGAGGACGGCTCGGTGCTCAACATCCTGTACCAGGGTGTGAAGCAGGGATGGTATCCCCCACTGATCTTCCTAGGCATCGGTGCGATGACGGACTTCTCCGCGTTGATATCGCAGCCGCGACTGATGATCATCGGCGCTGCTGCACAGATGGGCATCTTCGGAGCCTACCTCCTCGCAATGGCCCTTGGCTTCGCGCCTAATGAGGCAGGTGCCATCGGTATCATCGGTGGAGCTGACGGTCCTACCGCAATCTTCCTTTCTTCAAAGCTTGCACCGGACCTCATGGGAGCGATCGCAGTATGTGCATACTCATACATGGCACTCGTACCTGTGATCCAGAAGCCGCTCATGCTCATGCTTACCAACCAGAAGGAGCGTCTCATCGAGATGCCTGCACCTCGCGTGGTCAGCCAGAAGGAGAAGATCATCTTCCCTGTAATCGGATTTGTCTGCACCGCATTCATCGTGCCTTCAGGCCTTCCGCTCCTCGGTATGCTCTTCTTCGGTAACCTTCTCAAGGAAAGCGGCGTGACTCGCCGTCTCGCAGAGACCGCCCGCGGACCTCTCGTTGACGTTGTCACCACCCTCATCGGTCTTACCGTAGGTGCTTCAACCCAGGCTGACAAGTTCCTCACCGGAAAGTCAATCAAGATCTTCGCACTCGGTCTCGGTTCATTCGTAATCGCTACCTGCTGCGGTATCCTTTTCGTGAAATTCCTCAACCTATTCCTTAAGGAAGGCAGGAAAATCAATCCTCTTATCGGTAACGCCGGCGTTTCTGCCGTGCCGGACAGTGCACGTGTATCAGAGACCGTAGGCCGTGAAATCAACCCTAAGAACCACCTTCTCATGCATGCCATGGCACCTAACGTTGCCGGTGTGATCGGTTCTGCGGTTGCTGCCGGAATCCTTTTGAGCTTCCTCGGCTAATTATAGCCGGGGAAAGCCCAAATCATAGCCAATACTGACCAACCACATCATTAGACCTGCTAATGATAATGCTGCGCAACCATTAGAAAATTGAGTAGCTATCTTTTTGAACTGAACATAATTTTTCGCAAACTTGCGGAACGGCTGTAAACGTTCAGTCAAGAGCCATAGAGATTAATAACCCAACTATAACCCCAATACCATGCAGGACAAATTGCAAGAACTTACCGACAGACTTTACAAGGAAGGTCTGAACAAAGGCAAGGAAGAGGCTGAGAAGATCCTCGAAGCTGCAAAGGCCGAAGCACAGGCGATAATCGCCGCTGCAAAGGAGGAGGCTTCCAGCATCATCAAGTCAGCCGAGAAAGAGGCTGAAGCGCTCAAGATGAAGGTCGAAGACGACCTTAAGATGGCAGGTGTCCAGAGCATTCAGTCTACCCGTAACGACATCGAGAACCTCATTTCCGACAAGCTTGCCGGAGCCAAGGTCAAAGATGCGCTCAAGGACAGCTCATTCGTAAAGGAAATCCTTCAGGCAGTAGCAAAGAACTTTGATTCCCAGAGTTCATGCGACCTCGCCGTAGTGCTTCCTGAATCACTTCGCGACCAGCTTGAGAGCTATGTTACCGACACCCTTGCATCCGAACTCAAGAACGGCATCCATGTCGACTTCTCAAGGAAGATCGCCAATGGATTCAACATCGGTCCAAAGGATGGAGGCTACTACATCAGCATGACCGACGAAGCGCTTACTGAGCTTGTTGCCGGATATATGCGTCCTGTGTCAAAGAAGATTCTCTTCGGATAAAAAACACCGGGCGATGAACAACTATGAGTACATCATAGCCGGACTCCCCGTTCTGGACCGCGACGACAGGAAACTGGACGCCGCTTTCGCCGATAATCTTACCGACGAAATCCGCTCGCTTGTTTCCAAGTCGGACAACGCCCTGATTTCCAAACTTCTTGAAGGTTACGAGACGGACAATCTCACCCTTGACTTCTACAAGGAGATTCTTAAGAACCACGATCATTTCATCCGTGAGTTCTACCGTTTCGACCTGAACATGAGAAATTCCAAGGTCATGTACCTCAACCGCAGACTCAACCGTCCGGCAGAACAGGACATGATCATCTTCGATCCCGAAGCCGAGACACCTTTCATCGGCGAATATGAGGAGAAGGAGCGTGTTGATTCCGCTCTCGACAGTGGAGACATCCTGACTCGCGAGCGCCAGCTTGACGCTGTCCTCTGGGACAAGATCGAAGACATTCTTGGAATGGAAGTATTCTCCATCGATGTCATTCTCGGCTTCATTGCGAAATCAAGAATCATCTCAAGATGGGTGAAACTCGATCCTGAAACAGGCAAGGAACTGTTCAAGAAGCTTGTAGCGGAAGTCCGCGGCACCTACGAAGGTGTTAATTATACTGAATAATCTAAAAGACAACAATATGAAAAGTACAGGAAAGGTCACCGGTATCGTTTCGAACCTCGTGACCGTCCAGATTGATGGACCTGTTGCCGAGAACGAGCTCTGCTTCATCGACGTTGAAGGCACCAAGCTTCTTGCCGAGGTCATCAAGGTCAACGGACGCAATGCATCCGTACAGGTGTTCGAGAGCACCCGCGGCCTCAAGAACGGCGACCACGTCGAGTTCGAGGGCCGAATGCTCGAGGCGACACTCGGTCCTGGTCTTCTGTCCAGCGTCTACGACGGTCTGCAGAACGACCTTACCACCATGGAAGGAGTATTCCTCAAGAGAGGTGACTATACCGACCCTCTCAACCACGAAAAGCTCTGGGAGTTCACCCCTATCGCGAAGCCAGGCGACAAGGTCTGCGCATCAGACTGGCTTGGAGAAGTGAAGGAGGCTTGGATCATGCACAAGATCATGGTTCCATTTACCTTCAAGGGCGAGTACACCGTCAAGTCCATAATAGCTGCAGGCAGCTACAACATCGACACCGAGATTGCTGTCCTTACCAACGCAGAAGGTGAAGACGTAAAGGTAACCATGGTACAGCACTGGCCGGTAAAGGTTGCTGTAAAGGGCTACAAGGAAAAACCACGTCCTACCAAGATCATGGAGACAGGTGTGCGTGTAATCGACACATTCAACCCTATCGCAGAAGGCGGTACAGGCTTCATCCCTGGTCCTTTCGGATGCGGCAAGACTGTGCTTCAGCATGCGATCGCAAAGCAGGGCGAGGCAGACATCATCGTTATGGCAGCCTGCGGTGAGCGTGCGAACGAGGTCGTTGAAATCTTCACCGAGTTCCCTGAGCTCATCGACCCACATACAGGACACTATCTGATGGATCGTACCACCATCATCTGCAATACTTCGAACATGCCTGTTGCTGCCCGCGAGGCATCTGTTTATACCGCGATGACCATTTGCGAGTACTATCGTGCAATGGGTCTCCGCTGTCTGCTTCTCGCCGACTCTACCTCACGTTGGGCACAGGCTCTTCGAGAGATGAGTAACCGTATGGAGGAGCTTCCTGGTGCAGATGCATTCCCTGTGGACCTGTCATCAATCATTTCGAACTTCTACTCACGTGCAGGTATGGTATACCTCAATAATGGCAAGACCGGAGCCGTAACCGTCATC
This sequence comes from Bacteroidales bacterium, assembly GCA_024398125.1. Classification (GTDB taxonomy): domain Bacteria; phylum Bacteroidota; class Bacteroidia; order Bacteroidales; family UBA932; genus Cryptobacteroides. Next base: position 24,577 of record JAKSJO010000022.1, on the reverse strand, counting down.
GGAACTGTATCCCCTGCCGGTGGTAACCTCAAGGAGCCTGTAACCGAGTCTACCAAGAAAGCTGCAAGATGCTTCTATGCTCTCGAGCAGAGCCGTGCAGACCAGAAGCGCTACCCTGCCGTAAACCCTATCGACTCATACTCCAAGTATCTCGAGTATCCTGAGATCCAGGAATACCTCGACAACGTTGTCGAAAAGGGATGGGTTTCAAAGGTATCTGCCCTCAAGAACATGGTTCGCCGTGGACGCGAGGCCCAGGATCAGATCAACATCCTTGGTGATGATGGCGTTCCAATGGGATACCACGAGACATTCTGGAAGTCCGAGCTTATCGACTTCGCATTCCTGCAGCAGGATGCATTCGATTCCATCGACTGCATCACTCCTCTCGAGCGCCAGAAGTATATGATCAACCTCATTCTCGACATCTGCAACCGCAAGTTCGATTTCGAGGATTACGAGCAGTGCCGCGGCTTCTTCAAGAACCTGATCAACTCACTCAGGCAGATGAACTACTCGGCCTTCAAGAGCGAGGGCTTCATGAACTATCTTGCACAAACCGAAAAAATGATTCAGGAATATGGCAACTAAGGCATTCCAGAAAACATACACCCAGCTCGACGCCATCACCAAGGCCACAGTAGCACTGAAGGCCCAGGATGTAGCCAATGACGAGCTCGCAGTTGTCGACGGCAGACTTGCCCAGGTCGTTAAGACCAAAGGCAGCCAGGTTACCCTCCAGGTATTCTCAGGAACCGAGGGTATTCCTACCGATGCAAAGGTATCATTTGTCGGCAACCCTCCTGTACTCCGCGTAAGCGAGCAGCTCAGCGGACGTTTCTTCAATGCATACGGCGACCCTATCGACGGCGGTCCTCAGATCGAGGGCGAAATCCGTCAGGTCGGCGGTCCTTCCGTAAACCCTTACAAGAGAAGACAGCCTTCACAGCTCATCCCTACCGGTATTGCAGGAATCGACCTCAACAATACCCTCGTATCAGGCCAGAAGATTCCGTTCTTCGCCGACCCTGACCAGCCTTACAACAAGGTGATGGCCGACGTTGCGCTCCGCGCTGACGTAGACAAGATCATCCTTGGCGGCATGGGTCTTTCAAACGATGACTACCTCTTCTATCGTCACGCATTCGAGAGCGCAGGTGCGATGGACAAGATTGTCAGCTTCGTAAACACCACCGAGGAACCTCCTGTAGAGCGTCTGCTTATCCCTGACATGGCTCTTGCTGCAGCAGAGTACTTCGCAGTCGACAAGAACGAGAAGGTGCTTGTGCTCCTTACCGACATGACCCTTTACGCCGATGCACTCTGTATCGTATCCAACCGTATGGACCAGATTCCTTCAAAGGACTCAATGCCAGGATCTCTCTACTCAGACCTCGCAAAGATCTACGAGAAAGCCGTTCAGCTCCCAGACGGAGGTTCGATCACCATCATCGCTGTGACCACCCTGAACGACGGAGATATCACCCACGCGATTCCGGACAACACCGGTTACATCACCGAGGGCCAGCTCTTCCTCCGCGCTGATTCAGACTCAGGAAAGATCATCATCGACCCATTCCGTTCCCTTTCACGACTCAAGCAGCTCGTACAGGGAAAGAAGACCCGTGATGACCACAGCCAGGTCATGAATGCAGGTGTGCGTCTCTATGCAGATGCCCAGAATGCAAAGACCAAGCTCGAGAACGGTTTCGACCTCAGCGACTACGATGAGCGTTGCCTCAAGTTTGCGAAGGACTATGCTACCGAACTCCTCTCGATCGATGTAAACATCAAGATCGACGAGATGCTCGACACCGCATGGAAGCTGTTCAGCAGGTATTTCAGCCCTGCAGAGACTGGTATCAAGCAGGTATTCGTAGAAAAGTACTGGCCAAAAGCATAACAAAAGCCTATGGCAATCAAGTTCCAATATAACAAAACATCCCTGACGGCTATCGGCAAGCAGCTGAAGGCGCGCAAGCAGGCCCTCCCTACCCTCAAGAACAAGGAGTCGGCACTGCGTGTAAGCGTTATCGCTGCGAAGGCCGAGTCCGACAGGCTGATAGCCGAACTTGAGTCTGCGCTTGGGAAGTACGACCAGATGGCCGCTCTCTGGAATGAGTTCGAGCCTGGCCTCATCAAGGTGGAAGACGTAGAGCTGAAGACCGTCAAGGTCGCCGGCGTCAAGACTCCTGCCCTTGGAGAGATCCAGTTCTCTATCCAGCCTTTCAATGCCTTTGCCAAACCGGCATGGTATGCTGACGGAATAGACATCCTTAAGGAACTGTCAAGGCTTGGAATAGAATCCGAAGTCTATAAAGAGAAGAGCCGTATTCTTGATTACCAGCGTAAGAAAACGACCCAGAAGGTAAACCTATACGAGAAGGTCCAGATTCCGGGTTATCAGGAAGCTATCAGAAAGATCAAGCGCTTCATGGAAGATGAAGAAAACCTCAGCAAGGCTTCTTCAAAGATCGTGAAGACGCGTCATGCCGCCGAAGAAGCGGAAGAGGAGGAAAAATCATGATTGAGAAAATGACAAAATACTCATTCGTCCTTCTGACGGATGAAGTGGACGGATTCCTGGAGGCCATCCAGGAAATCGGTCTCGTGGATGTCACCCGCTCTTCCAAGGCCTTCGACGAGAAATCTTCATCTATGTATGCGGCAGCTGAATCGCTCCGCAGACAGATTGAAGACATAGAAGCGGAAAAATTCACCCGCGACCCGGAGTACGTAGCCCTCACCGCCAGCAAGGCCGAAGCCCAGAAGGCTTACGAGGACCGTCTTCCATGGGGTGAATTCGACAAGGCAGCAATCGACAGACTTGCGGAGCACGGCCTGAAGATGCGCTTCTATTCAGTTGCGGCCAAGCAGTTCAATCCAGAGTGGAAAGCGCTGCATGCCCTTACTGTTATGAATGAGGAGGCGTCCAAGATCAGTTTCGTGACCGTTGGCCCGATAGATGGCTATGATTTCCCTCTCAAGGAGATTCAGGCACCTGCAGGCACAGCATCCGAAGCCAAGGTCGAGCTTGAAAGAATCAGTTCCCTGCTTCAGGAAAAGGAAAAGGCTCTTCTCGACGAGAAGAGCAGCATTCCTGCCCTCAGAAAGGAATATGCATCCATAATGGATTCTCTCGACAAGTATCTGGCAGGCGCCAGCAAGGCTCTGGCAGCAGAAAGCAGGCTAAGCCTCATCGAAGGATTCGCTCCTTCCGAGAGACAGGCCGAGCTCGCAGAGAAGTTCGATTCTCTCGGAGTACTCTATCTCAACGATGACGCCAAGGAAGAGGACAATCCTCCTATCAAGCTCAAGAACAACCGTCTTTCCAGACTGTTCCAGTCAATTACCGGAATGTACGGTATGCCTATATACGGAGAGTTCGACCCAACCCCTATCCTTTCCATCTTCTTCATGCTCTTCTTCGCGATGTGCATGGGAGACGCAGGATATGGAATCATTCTGTTCATATTCGGCATTGCCCTCAACAAGAAGTGGATCAGCGTCGAGATGTTCAACGGACTGGGTTCGCTGATCTCGATACTGGGATGCGCAACCTTCTTCGTAGGCATGGTTCTCGGCACAGCCTTCGGCATCAACCTCTACGAGGCATCATGGGTACCTGATGGACTGAAGAGCATCATGATTCCAGACAGTGTCAAGATCATGGGCTACTCTGCCCAGATGGTGATGGCAGTCGCTATCGGTGTGCTCCATATCTGTCTGGCTATGATAGTCAAGACTGCCCTGCACACCTACAGGAACGGTTTCAAGGCAAGTCTCGGGACCTGGGGATGGACATTGCTTATCGTCGGCGGCATCATCGCTGTCGGTGTCGGCATGCTCCTCAAGCTCGATGCAGCCACAATCAAGTGGATTGTAATCGGCATCGCAGCAGTCTCAGCCATCGGCATCTTTGTTCTGAACAATCCGAACAGGAACCCTCTCATGAACATCGGCGCAGGTCTCTGGGATACATACCAGATGGCATCGGGACTCATCGGCGACCTCCTGAGCTACACACGTCTCTATGCCCTCGGCCTTGCCGGCGGTCTCCTCGGCGGTGCATTCAATACCCTTGGCAAACTTGTGCTCGGTGACTCTCCGACCTGGCAGTTCATCCCATTTGCGGTGATTCTGCTCCTCGGCCATACACTGAACATCCTCATGTCCAGCCTTGGTGCATTCGTTCATCCTCTGCGACTCACTTTCGTAGAGTACTTCAAGAACAGTGGATATACAGGAGAAGGAAGACTTTACAATCCACTCAAGAAAAACAATCAATAACAGCAAACAAAACAAAAAATAATAATCATTATGGAAACTATTCTCGGTTACATCGGACTTGCACTCATGCTCGGACTCGCAGGAATCGGTAGTGCAATTGGTACAACTATCGCAGGTAATGCTGCTGAAGGCGCCCTCAAGAAGGCTCCAGAGAAATCATCAAGCTACATGATTCTCACCGGTATGCCAGCAACACAGGGTCTCTACGGTTTCGTTGCATTCCTCATGTGGAGCTCAAGAAACATCGCTGAGCAGGGATACATGATCTTTGCTGTAGGAACCATCGTCGGTCTCGTTTGTCTTTTCTCTGCTATCCGTCAGGGTCAGGTTTGCGCAAACGGTATCGTAGGCATCAGCCAGGGCCACAACGTCCAGACCAACACCATGATCTACGCCGCTATGCCTGAGCTCTACGCCATCCTCGCACTCGTTGCAACCTTCATGGTATAAATTCCGACATAGCAGGATAAAGAAACTCCCGGATCGAAAGACCCGGGAGTTTTCATTTATTTGCCTTCTCTATATTGCCCTCTTCTTTGATACGACCTTCATATGAGTATCAAGCATTGAAATCTCAAGAGGAAGATGTCCTTCGATCTCTCCATCGGCCTCAAAGATGACCTCAGAATCACGGTCCAGAGGAAGTACCTTCAAATTCTTGCACTGAGAATACACGACATGCCTGCACTTGTGCGTCGTTCCTGTATAGAATCTATAGATGTTCGTTGCAATTGTCATCAAGGAAAGAACCGGAACAATCATGACATCCAGCTTTCCATCGTTCATATCCGCCGCAGAGGTCTGGCGCATGCCTCCGCCGGAATACGAGCCATTTCCAAAGGAGATTGAGTAGCATCTTCCCTTGAATATGCTCTTGCCATCAGCCAGAACCTCGACATTGATTATCGGAGACTGGATAACGGTCTGGATAAGAGCCTTTACATAAAGGAACGGGCTTCTGCGACCAGTGACTTTCTCGCTGTTTACCTTCTGGCACACCATGGAATCAAATCCGGTTCCACCGATGTTGGCCATATAGGTCTTCTTGCCATCGGCACCCTTCATGCAGACAATATCCTGGTAATGGAATGATTTCTTGGCAACGAGTTTGACCACGCCATCGACACTTCCTGGAATATCAAGAGAGCGGATCCAGTCGTTGCCGGTTCCGATAGGAATGACACCAAGAGTGAAATCCTCGGGTTTAAGTCTCATGTGAGAAACGACATTCATGAGACCGCAGAACAATTCATGGACAGAGCCGTCACCGCCGACTGCAAGGAAACGTCTGTAACCTTTCTCTGCAGCACGAGCGGCAAGACGCACAGCATGACCCGCATACTCTGTGGTGACTACCGTATAGCCGACACCCAGTTTGCGGAGTCTTTTCTCTGCCTTCTCCCAGCTCTGCATGGTCTTGCCAGAGCCGGCGAGAGGATTGATGATGATGTACCAATCAGTACAATTCTCGCCCATGCGTATTCAATTGAAAATACAAAAGCGAGCAAATTCTTAATGATTCGGAGCTGGTGCAAATGTAACAAAAAGAAATGTCTAATGAAAGAAATTTCCTAACTTTGCATTATGGGAAAGATAATCGCAATAGCAAATCAGAAAGGAGGAGTCGGAAAGACCACCACGGCAATCAATCTTGCAGCTTCGCTTGCAGTACTTGAAAAGAAAGTGCTGATCATCGACGCCGATCCCCAGGCCAACACTACGTCAGGCCTCAACTTCTCGTCAGACAGTGACGAGAAAAGGACCTTGTACGAAGTGATGGAAAGCGCCATTTCTGTTAGCGACGCGCTGGTCCAGACGGAGATACCGAATCTTCACATGATCCCTTCCCACATCAATCTCGTAGCCATCGAGATCGAGATGATAAAGGCACAGGACAGAGAATCCCTTCTCAAGGATGCACTTGAGCCTATTAGAAACAACTATGACTATATAATCATCGACTGTTCACCATCGCTCGGACTGGTCACAATCAACTCTCTGACCGCAGCAGACTCGGTAATCATTCCTGTTCAGCCGGAATTCTTTGCGCTTGAGGGTCTTGGAAAGCTTCTCCAGACCATACGTCTTGTGCAGAGCGGAACGAATCCGAACCTCACCATAGAGGGATTTGTAGTAACCATGTTCGACGGCCGCACAAGAGTTCACAACCAGGTGCTCAACGAACTGCGGGACCACTTCGAGGATATGGTATTCAATACAGTCATCCAGCGAAACATCCGTCTCAGCGAGGCTCCTTCCCATGGAAAGCCTATCATACTCTATGATATCATGAGCAACGGATCAAGCAACTACCTGAACCTCGCCAAGGAGGTTCTGGACAAAAATCCAGGCATTTAATGGCATCAAATAAGAAATTCGGTCTGGGCATGGGTGTAAACGCCCTGCTCGGCAATGCCGTTGATATCGACAGCATCAGGAAACCTGTCGGCTATGTCAACAAGGAAATCGTAGGCAACCGCAACAGCGGCACAAAGGAAAAGGCCGACATCGTACGCATCCCTGTCGACATGATCGAGCCGAACCCTTTCCAGCCACGCATGTCATTCGACGGAGAGGCACTCGAAGAGCTTGCACAGTCAATCAAGGCTCTTGGACTTATCCAGCCTATCACCGTCCGTATGGTTGACGGAGGAAAGTACCAGATCATCAGCGGAGAACGCCGTTTCCGTGCATGCCGCAGCTGTGGCATGGACATGATACCGGCATACATCCGTGACACCTCGGAACAGGGCATGATGGAAATGGCCATCGTCGAGAACATCCAGCGCAAGGATCTCGACCCTATTGAGGTTGCTCTTGGGTACAGGAGACTCATCGATGAGTGCCACCTCACACATGAAAAGATGGCAGAGCGCGTAGGAAAGAAGCGTACTTCCATCAGCAACTCGCTCCGACTCCTCACCCTTCCTGCCAAGATTCAGCACGACCTCAAGGTCGGCCTTCTCAGCGAAGGTCACGCAAAGGTACTTCTCGGAATCGAAGACTCGATAATCCAGGAAGAACTCTGTGACCGCGTCATCAAGGAAGGCCTGTCTGTACGCCAGCTTGAAATCCTTGCAAAGGATCCTGCATCCGGACACAAGCCGGCCGCCAAGCCCGAGCAGCAGCTCCCGGACCATTACTACCAGGTTCTGGAACACATAGGAAAGTATTTCAGCAAGGACATCTCCCTTAAGCGGACTGCTTCAGGCAAGGGAAGCATGACTATCCATTTCGACTCTGACGAGGAAGTTCGCAGATTCCTCGAGGCACTGGACAATGCCAAGATATAGGCTCATAAAGATTCTTCTGGCCTCCATTCTTTTCCTTGGGGCTCAGAACTGGGCTGCTGCGCAGTTCAGGGACGAGGCATTCTCCAAGGGCAACTATGGAAACGACGCGACCGAGGCAGCCGATTCCGTACAGCAGATGTTCTCGCTGAAAGAGTTCATGCTTGGAGTAACCCATAAGCAGGAACTCAAGATCGGAACCTTGTTCGGAGGATCTGCGGTGTTCATCGGAGCACAGCAGTACTACCACAGACAGTACTGGAAGATTCCCATCAGCTACGCAGGAATCGGTGCAGGCATCGGCGCCGGAATCAATGCGAAAAAGAACGGCGATGACAAGATGGCGAACCTCTTTTTCGCAGGAGCCGGGCTTGTCTACTGGGGCACCCTTATGGACGGAGTCCTGCAGTACGACAAGGGCCAAGGCCACAATCCAGGCAAAGCCACAATTTTCTCGATCCTCCTTCCCGGACTGGGTCAGGCATACAACGGAGAAGCATGGAAGATTCCTATCTATCTGGGAGGACTGATGGGAGCCTATCACTTCTATGACACCAACAACATAAACTACAAGCGATACAAGCGCATCCACAATGAAGCCACGACACCGGATTCCGGCTACAGTGAAAGCATAAGCGCTGAAACCGCCAAATATTATCGAGACATCTACCGACGATACCGTGACTATTCGACTGTCGCTATAGCAGCCTTCTATCTGCTGCAGGTAATTGACGCCAACGTCTTTGCCTATATGCAGGATTTCGAAGTCAACGATGACATCAGCATGCACATCAGACCTACGGTAATCACTCCAGGAACGGATTTTGCGTTCTGTTCAACCGGACCGTCAGGTCTGGGACTGAGTCTTGGATTCTCATTCTAAACGACCACACATGAGAGCACTTAAACTGATTTCACTGACCGTTTTCCTATCATTGCTTACTTTCCCTTTGGATGCTCAGTTCCTCAGGGGAAACAAGCGCACACTCATCAAGGAGAACAGTGAGCTCAAGGATCAGATTGACTCTCTTATGAAGGAACTCGTCATCGCGAAGGACGAGATAGGCCAGTACGCAAAGGCTCAGGCCGAGGTAGAGCAGACAAGAAAAGTTCCACAAGGGCCGAAATATGACGCCGACATGACTGACAGCCTCAGGATGATGTGGTTTGTAAACAAGGCAAAGGCGGAGGCGGAAGAGCTTCCTGACCTTGAAGACGAGCATTTCACCACAGACGTTCCCGATTCTGTCCTGATTGCACGTCTCGAGGCTATGAATTCATTCATAAATCTGCCATTCAACGAGAATGTCCGCAACTATATCATTCTATATACAGAGAAGAACAGGGCAAAGACCGCCCGCATTCTCGGACTGAGCAAGTATTACATGCCTATATTCGAGGAAACACTGGATCGCTATGGATTGCCTAAGGAACTCAAGATCATGTCCATAATTGAATCCGCCCTCGACCCTGTAGCCACCTCGCGTGCCGGAGCCCGCGGACTGTGGCAGTTCATGTACCGTACCGGACTGAACTATGGGCTTACAATAAACACTTTCGTGGACGAGCGTCTTGACGTAGAAAAGTCTTCTGACGCGGCAGCGCGATATCTTCAGAGCTCGTACAAGCTTTTCGGGGACTGGATACTCGCCATCGCCTCTTATAACTGCGGTTCCGGCAACGTCAACAAGGCAATCCGCCGCGCCGGTGGCAGACGCGACTTCTGGTCAATATATCCATACCTGCCAAGGGAGACCAGAGGATATGTGCCAGCCTTCGTCGGAGCGCTTTATGCATACACCTATGCAAGGGAATGCGGCATAGAGCCTGAGGAGACATCCATGCCTTTCGAGATCGACACATTCATGATACGCCGCAACCTCAATCTCGAGCATGTCGCAAGAGCCGTAGGAGTCCCTGTCGAAGACATACGAAACCTCAACCCTGAGTACGTAAAGGACATAATTCCTGGCGAATCGACTCCTTCCGTGCTTCGCCTTGACCTCCAGCACAGCGGACTGTTCATTGCCCGTCAGGACTCCATCTATAAGGCTGACTCCATAGCTCACAAGGTATACACCGACGCCAAAGCATCAAGCAAGGGATCCAAGCCAGGCACAACAACAGTATCTGGATCGACCATAGTCTACAAGGTCAAGAGCGGCGACACACTCAGCAAGATCGCAGCCCGCAATCATGTCACGGTCAACCAGCTCATGAAGTGGAACAACCTCAAGAGCGACCGTCTCAGCATCGGCCAGACCATCCTGATCCAGAAATAGCTAGAATCGGGCGACGGCCTGGAGCCTAAGTTCAACCATCCTTCGGTCATGCGGTCTTTCGCGTGAGCAATCCTGGATCATGGCTCTTGCATACAGCGAGAAACGCTTCCAGTCCCGCGTTCTGATTGTCATTCCCACATACATCTGAGCGTTCCATCCCCTGCCGCAGAATGCCCTGGAGCTGAAGTTCCCGGGCGCATCCCTTTCGTATACGTAGATCCGGTCATCCCAATGCTCAATGCTGAACATGGTCAGTCTGCCGAATGCCTTCAGCTCAATTCTACCTTCATCGCCCGCATTATCCCATCCGAGCTCATAGTACCCGAGGTAGCCGGTATTGCGGCACATCAATGCATTCAGCCTCAACACATGCTGCCATTGCCCGGACACATATCCCAGCTGTGCTCTCAGGTCCGTGCGGAAAGGCAGGTCCATTCCTGGTTTGAAGCGTTCCACGGTCCTTAACGACAGTTTGTAAGGCCCATCTCCCTCTGTTGCGTATGATAAGACAGCTCTGTATTGCCGGCTTCCGTCGGAAGGCCTTTGCATGGCATCAATAGTTGATGTGAATGCAGCTGTCTCATAACCGAGCGTTGCGCCTATCTCGTCTGAGCTTCTGGTGGTCGCTCCCGCAGCCGATGCCGTGGACACCCTGTATTCCGCAGGATAGTATCTTACCCGCATTCCAAGCCTATGCCGGTACTCCGGATTGAACACCGTGCCGGCAATAATGGCCGGGATCTTCGATGCGACAGCATAGGCGGCCTCTCCAAACCAATCCATACGGCCTGTACAGAAACGTGTATCCATGGACAAAGCTTCCTTTGTCATGGTCAGTCCAATCTGGCCGCCAGTCAGGAACAAACTGGCATTGAGAAGCGGCTGAAGCGTATTGTCTTTTGCCAATTTCGCGGCCGAGGTCAGCTCCATACGGCCCAGAGCCAGACTCAGCCCTCCTCCCCTTCCCGGCGAATTATACGACCAGGCCGGCGACAGCCCTGTGGGATTGACCGAGAATGCAGACACTGAGCCAAAGCCTGCCAGCGCAAAGCCGCTGCGCCATACAAGTCCCTGACCGAAACGGGCATTGAAATCACCCAAGACCAGCTTTAGATTCCTCCTGGCAAACATCAGGCTGAGATTGGTAGACGAGGGTGCAAAGCCATCCGCGCCGTATGGTCTTTTGGCCGTCACTCCCAGCGAGAGGTTATCTCCGTACGAGAATCGCAGCTTCGCCCCATAGGAGCAGTCTCCTCCACTGTCCGTCTCCCCTTTCATGGTTGTCCGCAGTATCAGTTCCGCGTCTGCCCTGCGACCTGTTTCAACGGATCCCGGCCCCCGATCCGAATCGAGCACGACAAAGTATCTGAGAGCGTCCGCAAAGGCTTCTCCAAAGCCATTCACCGCCGCCAGTTCTGAAAAAGAAAGCACATCACCATGGCGGGACCGATAGTCAATGAGTGACGCAGCCTGATATGGAGTGAGAAGTCCCGATGCGGAGATAGCACGTGCATTGGCATGATTCAGATGCAGAGGATGCCTGGACAGTCTTGCATACACATCCAGTATATCTTCATCCAGTTCCTCGGCGGAACCGGCACCGCACAGCAATGCAACGGCTTCGGCGAAGTCTTTCCCATGGTCTGCAAATGCGGCAGGACAAGCCGTAAAGCTCATCATAAAGGCAAGCGATGCCGTTTTCATAATATTCATATCCGTTCATGCTTTTTACCGCAAGACTACATCAACAAAACGTAAATAATGGTCAAAAACATGAAAAAATCTTTTTAAATTTGTTGGATTTCATTTCAATATGATATGTACGAAAAAATAACCCTCCATGACAAGACTTTCGTACCTTATATCTCTAATGAGGTACTTGAGAAAGCCATCGACAAGGTAGCTGACAAGATCAACTCCGATTATGCCGGAAGCGGCAGGATTCCAATCTTCCTTAACGTACTCAATGGAGCCACCATGTTCACCGCAGCCATAATGAAAAGATGCAATTTCGCGGCTGAACTGATGTCTATCAAGATGACCTCATACCAAGGGACATCCTCTACCGGAAAGGTGAAGGTTCCAATGGGACTTACCGGAGATGTCACAGGCAGAGATGTAATCATCATAGAGGATATCGTGGATACAGGCAACACCATCGTGGCTCTGCGTGACATATTGCTGGAGAAGGGAGCGGCATCCGTAAAGATCTGCACCATGCTTACCAAACCTGAGGTGTATCAGCAGTCACTGCCTCTTGACTACGTCGGAATGGAAATAGAAAACAGGTTTATCGTCGGCTACGGACTTGACTATGACGAGCTCGGACGAAATCTCAAGGACATTTATATTCTAGAATAACAATAAAACGAACATGAAGTACTACATTCTCTTCGGCCCTCCGGGAGCAGGCAAAGGCACCCAGGCCGGCAACATGGTTGAAACCTACAAGCTCAAGCACATCTCTACAGGAGAACTTCTCCGCGCAGAGATCAAGGCTGGCACCGAGCTTGGAAACAAGGCCAAGGAGCTCATCGCAGCCGGATGCCTCGTTCCAGACGAGGTAGTTGAAGGCATGATCGAGTCAGTATTCAACAACACTACCGGTGTTGAGGGTTTCCTTCTCGACGGTTTCCCACGTACCCTTCCACAGGCTAAGGCTCTCGACGAGATGCTCGCAAAGAGAGGCGAGGAGCTTACCGGTGTCATTTCTCTCATGATCAACGACGAGATCATCAAGGCAAGAATCGCTCACAGAGCTGCCATCGAGGGTCGCGCTGATGACGCAAAGGAGGAGACCATCCAGAACAGAATCAACACTTACCACAACCAGACCGAGCCGCTTATCGACTACTACAAGGCTGCTGGCAAGTATCATGAGATCGACGGTGACGGCGGTCCAGGTCTCGAGGGTATCGAGGTTGTTCGCGGTCGTCTTACCGAGGTTATGAAGAATCTCTAGGAAATATTCAACCTGTACATTATCTGGCGGGCCAGACGGGCGGTGAGATATCCAAGTATCGATCCGACGGCTGAGCCCGCCAGAATGTCTCCAAGGAAGTGCTTGCCGACGAAGACGCGGCTGACTGCGACAAGGATGGCCCAGATGATCATCACCGCCGCGAATCCCTTGTACCTGTTGCGGATATCGCTTCTAGCCCCCACAATGGCACAGACGGCCAGTCCGAAGGCATTGGCTGCATGAGCGGAGAAAAAGCCGAACAGTCCGGTCCTGCGCTCCAGGATATGCAATCCTCCCTGGACACAAAAACTGTCATAGCAAGGACGAAGACGGGCCGCCGAGTCTTTTACAAGATTGGCCAACTGGTCACACATGACGATGGTCAGCACTATTGAAAGGACTATGACCAAAGCCTTGCGCGGCCCCAGTCTGGCAATCAGCCAGATGATGATGACCACATAGAAAGGGATCCAGACTTTCACATCGGACATCAGCTGCCAGAAGCTGTCGCTTACGGGAGTATGAAGCGAATTGATTGCAAGGGTTGCCGCCCTGTCTATGTCCTGCAGCCTGTCCAGCATATTACTTATGAAGAGCTGTCCAGAGAAGTTCCTTCAGCTCGCGAAGGCCCTCCTGGGTCATTGATGATATGAATACGTGAGGAATGTCTTTCGGAAGGGTTGGAAGAATCTCCTTCTCGATATCCTCATCGATCATGTCGCACTTGGTAACCGCGAGCACCCTTTCCTTTACAAGAAGCTCGGGATTGTACTCCTGCAGCTCGTTCAAGAGGGTATGATATCCGGCTGTGATGTCATCTTCCTCGGCTGAAACCATGAAAAGAAGCACTGAGTTGCGCTCGATATGACGAAGGAAGCGGGTTCCGATTCCCCTTCCCTCATGAGCACCCTCGATGATGCCCGGAATGTCTGCCATCACGAATGACTGGTCATCGTAGTATTTCACGATACCGAGATTCGGTTCCAAGGTAGTGAAGGCATAGTTCGCAATCTTCGGCTTGGCGGAGGTAATCGTCGCAAGAAGTGTCGACTTGCCGGCGTTAGGGAAACCGACCAGACCGACATCCGCAAGAAGCTTGAGCTCAAGGATGAACCAGCCCTCGACGCCTTCCTCGCCTGGCTGTGCAAAGCGTGGGGTCTGGAGAGTCGGAGTCTTGAAATGGTCGTTTCCGAAGCCTCCACGACCACCTGGACAAAGGATTTCCTCCTGTCCCTCCTCAACGAGCTCCATGAGCACCTCTCCGGTCTCGGCGTCCTTGACGACTGTTCCTAGAGGGACATCAAGATAGATGTCCGTTCCATTCTTTCCATGACGCAGTCCGCCCTCTCCCCTGCCACCGTCCTCAGCCTTAACATGCTTGCGGTACTTCAGGTGGATGAGTGTCCAGAACTGAGGGTTCGCGCGGAGGATGATGTGTCCGCCGCGACCGCCGTCACCTCCGTCCGGGCCACCCTTTGGGATGTACTTCGCCCTGTAAAGATGGGTCGATCCTGCGCCGCCATGTCCCGACGCGCAATATATCTTAACGTAGTCTATGAAATTCGAATCTGCCATAACTATCTGGATGTCAATTGTATTTGGCATGCATTATGTTGCGCAAGTAACAAGCGGGTAACAAAACTGCACTGAATTCTGCAAAGATAGCAAAAATTAGCCAACCGCTGGGTGTCTTACGCTTGTTATCTTCACTCTCAATTTCTCGCTCAATTTGGGCGAGTTTCTTGGATGCGGTCAATTCTCCCACAAGTTGTGGGAGTTCTTTGCAATGGTTTCTTGCGCGTTATTCCTCAACTGAGATTCCATTCTTCTCTACGAGTGTTTTCACCTCAATCATCGGAAGAGGGTATTTTGAGAGGGACGTACCTGATGTCCTTGCAAATACTATTCCCCTGAGTGTACTGTATGCTGCTCCTACAAGGGCCGGAAAGAGGTCGGCGTTCACATTGATCCTCTGGTTTTCCTTATCGATCGCAATTGCGCTGTCAAGATTCCGGACAGAGTATGTGAACACAGCCGTTGCATCCAGCAAAACGTGTCTTTCGTAAGAATAACGAATACTTGGAATAACAAGAATGGTATCCTTTGACATCTGTATTACAGTGTCAATCCTGTATTGAAACTTTAATTTCTCCTCTGGGATTGAAAGAAGATCAACTCCTTCAAAATCTGGAGTGCAGCTTTCATTGTCAATAGAGACAAGTTTGAACCTTACATTAACTTTATCTTCCATAATGATGGTATGTGATAGTTATCGGCACGTTGCCCACCTCGATTTTCTTATCGGAAAGGCGATTGCAGGAGATGTCAATGGAATAAGCTCGTCGAATTGGGGATAGTAAACCTTGGCGAGTTTGAATGACCGAGGCTCAGCATATGACTGAACCTTTTCTCTGATTCGTTCATAATTCTTACCCAATCTGACGCGAGCTCCATCAATGCTTTTAAGGAGCGATTCTTTCTCAAAAAGAGTGGAAAGCTTCTGTCCGACAATGACAGTAGGCATTTCGCCATTTTCGTAAAGTCCGTACTGGTTGATTCCAATGCCTGCAATCTTGGACATTACGTGAGCGGATAATCCATATTTCCCCCTGAGATCCTTCAGCTCAGATGGAGAAGGTATACCATGGCGCTTACGATACTGGTTATACACATCATTCATCATCTGATCGTCAACCTCAGCATTCGTGAAGGTCTTTCCGGTATCCTCGCATTCAAAATAATAGGCAAGGATAGTATACTCTTCGTTCCTGAAAGTATATGTTTCGTATCTTGACTTCTTTATGACGTTTCCGCCTGTGAATGGACTTCTCATAACTCTGTTTTATATGGGAACGACATCTCAAATTTTGCCACATGGAAGGAAACGCAATAATTGGATGCACCCTCGGCCTTGGTAATATATATCTTGATGTAAATCGGCAGCTTCTTCTTTTTCCCTCTTTTTTTGATACCTATTCCAAACATCCATACAGGCCCCTCTTCTTTGTCATAGTCATTTTCATCGGGGCCTTGGTAATAGTCTTCCGGTCTTAGATTCAGTATGTATTGGTCTCGCTTGCTTCCAAATAGTTCCAGGTCTAAAAGCGTCTGCCTGTTCTCTCCTTTGCCTTCATTGTATACTATGCCGAAGACCTTTGCCTTCTCCTTGAATTCATTCAAGAAAGCCTCCACATCTTCCCTTGTCGCTCTATTCCCGGCCATAATCGTCGTTTGGTTTGCAAATATAGGAAAGAATAGCCCCATAAGCAAGAAAAATCGAAACGGATTCGTTTCATTTTTCCATTAAACAATAATGCTTCCGCTTATACGAATCGCTCCAGGAGTATTTGTTGTGATTTGCTTTCAGCATTTCGTAACTTTGACATACAGTCACAACCACAAGCTCGATATCCAACCATGACCATGAGGGCATCGTGTACAACATCGAGGTCTACCGCTTCAAGGTCAACCGCGCCCTCACTGATGACTGTCAAGCGGGATAGCCATGGAGAAGGAATGTGTAATAGCGAGGAAATAAAGAAGTATTGAAAGATGATCCGCCACCTCTGATGAAGGGATGGCGGATTCTTTTTTAGGAGGTGTATGTTATTGAAAATAATTGCTATATTTGCACTAGCGATTCCGTAGCTAATGACTACCGATTCGCTGCCAGAATGCGAGACGTTTCATACGCCTCGCAAACTTTTTTATGAGTCTTTTGATTGAACCATCTTCATTTCGAAGCCATACTTCGTCGATGGCATCTCCGTTCGCCATACGGTTCTTAATGACTCGCTTCATATAGGCGTCGGTCAGAAGAAGAAAAAGAAATAGTATTAAAGTCCGGTCAGATGGCCGGACTTTTTGGTTGTTCAGAGATAGTAACTATATTTGCGTTGTCAGAAATGACTACCCGTAAGTTTTCGTGGAGAGGTGGAACTACAGATAACCATCTCATAAATAGACCTCTTCGAGGTCTATTTATTTTTTTGTATATTCTTTACAAAAGTCTCTCTCAAACGACTTTCCAATTCGTCCACGAGTGACTGTAATCATTATTTTCCCTTTGAAGACAATGACTTCCTGGGCTTCTGTGATGGTTTCAAAGTAGTTGCGAATTGTTTTTGCAAGACCGATAGATGAGTATCGAGTCTTCAAAATATAAGGCTAAACAGTGAGCATTTGAATTGAAGGTTGAATTATACTTCAAGATTTGCTTCTCTTTTCTAGTAATGGTGTTATAGGGTTGTGATTTGCTTTCAACATTTGTAACTTTGACATACAGTCACAACTCGCTGCCTGGTATCTTGTACCCTTTAGGTGTTGTGATTTGCTTTCAACATTTGTAACTTTGACATACAGTCACAACCAAACATTGGCACGAATTGGGCCGCCACCGTTGTGATTTGCTTTCAACATTTGTAACTTTGACATACAGTCACAACACTCTACCGCCCAGAGCGAAGCCCTGGGCTGTTGTGATTTGCTTTCAACATTTGTAACTTTGACATACAGTCACAACAACGTTCAACAACAATTACGGTTTCGTTGTGTTGTGATTTGCTTTCAACATTTGTAACTTTGACATACAGTCACAACAACCCTTATTATCAACAGGCGTTACAATTTGTTGTGATTTGCTTTCAACATTTGTAACTTTGACATACAGTCACAACGCAAGGGTCAATGATTACATCTCCAGGGTGTTGTGATTTGCTTTCAACATTTGTAACTTTGACATACAGTCACAACTTAGAATGATGCAAAACGGCGACACGCTCGGTTGTGATTTGCTTTCAACATTTGTAACTTTGACATACAGTCACAACGTTTAACGGATATTATTGTTTTTACGGAGCGTTGTGATTTGCTTTCAACATTTGTAACTTTGACATACAGTCACAACACAAAGTCCTGAAGGGGGAAACGAAGCGCCGTTGTGATTTGCTTTCAACATTTGTAACTTTGACATACAGTCACAACACGGCGATGTAATGATGTGGTGGTCGTATGTTGTGATTTGCTTTCAACATTTGTAACTTTGACATACAGTCACAACCCGGCGGCGGCACAAGCAAGACCATCCCGGTGTTGTGATTTGCTTTCAACATTTGTAACTTTGACATACAGTCACAACCGCACTCCACGCTGTCATAGGTCGTGAGAGTTGTGATTTGCTTTCAACATTTGTAACTTTGACATACAGTCACAACGACCTCAAGGACAACATCAGCGCGTACAAGTTGTGATTTGCTTTCAACATTTGTAACTTTGACATACAGTCACAACTAAGACCGCCCAGATTGTCACAACCGCATGTTGTGATTTGCTTTCAACATTTGTAACTTTGACATACAGTCACAACGTAACAGATAGTACGCCCGGACGGTAGGGGTTGTGATTTGCTTTCAACATTTGTAACTTTGACATACAGTCACAACCTATAAAATAGGCGATTGTATCAAATACCGTTGTGATTTGCTTTCAACATTTGTAACTTTGACATACAGTCACAACCAATTGAGAAATAGTTATGAACGAAAGATGTTGTGATTTGCTTTCAACATTTGTAACTTTGACATACAGTCACAACACTCCATTGACGTGGCCGTGGCCCAGGACCGTTGTGATTTGCTTTCAACATTTGTAACTTTGACATACAGTCACAACCAAGTCCCCAACGGGATGGAGCCTTGACCGGTTGTGATTTGCTTTCAACATTTGTAACTTTGACATACAGTCACAACGTCGGATTTGCACCACTCACTGCTCCGATGGTTGTGATTTGCTTTCAACATTTGTAACTTTGACATACAGTCACAACCCCTTTGCCTTATTGATGTCCTTGCGTGAGTTGTGATTTGCTTTCAACATTTGTAACTTTGACATACAGTCACAACATTATAATAAATAGAACCACCGACAGAAAGGTTGTGATTTGCTTTCAACATTTGTAACTTTGACATACAGTCACAACTGGATTCAAAGATTTAGCTGATAGTCAATTAATTAGATTAGCTATTCAGAAAAAGAAAAATCAGGGCAGTTGCCCTGATTTTTTCGTCTCTATAACCATTAAAACAATTCCAACTGTAGTCCCTCAATAGGTGTTTCCCTAGATTTTTTCTCCGAAAACAGCTCCATAGATGCAAATTGTTTATCCGTAATGGATAATATACCGACCTGGCCATATGGCGGCAACAAAGATTTAACCCGGCGTATATGAACCTCGGCATTCTCCGCCGATGGGCAATGCCTCATATAGATAGAATACTGAAACATAATGAATCCATCACTGATCAGCTCCTTTCGGAATAGCGCAGCAGCCTTTCTCTCCTTCTTGGTTTCCGTCGGAAGATCAAAGAAAACAAGGACCCACATGATACGGTATTCGCTGAATCTATCCATCAAAGAGTCATCTCTGGATAAAGAATCTTTCTCGACTCCCCTTCAAAGCACTTGTACAATGATGCTGTAGTCGTCGATGCTGCCACCATCAAAGGACTCCTCTTCCCTGCAATGACAACTTCAAGTGTCGGTATTCCCAACATCATCGCTTTTGCGTTCTGGTCAAGTTCGCCAACCGGATTGGTCCGAATCATATCTACTACCATCTTGTCAACGTACGGGCGATACGGCTCCATGATATCATCCGCCAGACAATACGCATTATACCTGTTATGATGATGTATTCCCAGGGTCGGCAGCATACCACTTGAGACAAGAGCCCTGGCAATAATTGCTCGAAGTATCCCATATCCATAGTTTAGAAGAACATTCGGCCCAGCCTCATCCCTATTACGGATAAAACCTGGATACTCAGGGAATACAGTTTTCCAGTAGTAGACAGCAGCACGTGCCTCCATGTTCTGGGAATCCCCACTCCTGACATCATTCGCCCAAACTGACATATTGTTATGGATTTCTCGTGTCGAATATGCCAGAACCGATGCCTGGTTCCGTATCTTCTGCGCAACTGTCTGCTGCCAAAGCTGTTTCTTCAAAGGCAAGGATGCATCAATCTGGATTCTGAAGCGTTCATTCTGTACTGTGTTTCCCTCCAGAGGAAGAAACAATCCACAGGGGAGATGCCTGGAATCACAGGTTACAACAGCAGTATTATTAACATGCAGAGCCTCAAGCAAACCTTGAGTGATGGTAATCTGCCTGTTGTCCAGAACAACCATCCCTATGTCTTCAATAGGAATCGTCTTGTAAACGTCACCATATTTCTTTGCCTGCTCGTCTTCCATTTCAAGAAGGGCAGGATTTGAGCCTGGCTTTCTGACAACCAATTGGCCAAGTTTCAGGGACAGATAAGCAGGATTGCCGAAATATAAAGTCTTCTTTATCATGGCTTGATCTCGCCAAGGTTGGAAATCGTGAGTTTTATTGGGTTCATTCTATATAGACTATCAAAACTTGTAATTCTAATAAACTTACCCAATGCCATTGATAGCTTCTCATTTTTTTCACCATTTATCTTATCATCAACCGATGTTTCCAAATGATGTCGAAAAACATAGTACATTGATGCAAGTTTCTGAACTCTGTAAAGATGTTTACTCAACTTTGCGAACTCGCCAGCAGCAATCGCATCATCATATTCCTCTTCAGTCATGCCAAGAATGAACATCTCATTTGACTGCAGAGACATCTCAAATTGCCATGTCGGGTCAGGTAATTGAGCAAGGAATGATTCCGGCAGATTATCAGGGAGCTCAGCATGACATCCTGAAGGATCCTTGATAACAACCGGGAGACCGTACTTTTTCCTCTCAACCGCATGCCAGAAGGTTACGACACTCTCCTGCAGTTTTCCTTTCCTGTCACGATACAAGGCGATGTGGTGGTTGTTTCCCGGCTTCACAAAACCCATTGGTTCACCATTCGAATCGTAACGCACAGGAACGACCGCATCCAAACCAGTCGTAATCCTTACCGATCTGATAATATTGCCCTGATGGTCCCTTGGAGGATCATTCTCTACAAACTTGCCTTTATGTTTATCGAGATAATCAAGGATGATAGCCTTTATTGCAGCATCAACTATCTTGGCGGCCTTCTTTGAATCCAGGCTTGAAACAGCCTGCTTAACAACAATCTCATCCTTTCCATTCAGAGAAATCTTGCCATAGACAGTCTGCTCCGACAATGCACCTCTAGGGACAAGAGTATTCTGCTTTAGAACTCGCTTGCCACCTTGATAAACGTACCTCTTTCCTGGTGTTGCAACCTTCTTTCCGCTCTTGAAGGAAATGAGAATCTTTTCTACAGCCTCCCTGACTTCTGCCGTAGTAAAGTGAGGCTGTGAAAGGACGTATTTCTCAAGTCGGGTATGCCTTTCCTTGAACTGTGTTCCTTGCGA
The DNA here is from genome assembly GCA_024398125.1 of Bacteroidales bacterium. Lineage (GTDB taxonomy): Bacteria > Bacteroidota > Bacteroidia > Bacteroidales > UBA932 > Cryptobacteroides. The sequence goes on along the minus strand of JAKSJO010000022.1, from coordinate 3,385 downwards.
TTCAATTCCGGAATTTGGAACATCTTTCAGAGTGCTGAGAGTGTTCAGTTGCTGAATAATGCTCTGCGACGTACAAGCTATCGCCAAGGCATCAACTGCATGATGCCTGTGATCCATACGCTTCGTCCAGCCCTTGATACGTTCAACTTGCTTCACATTCCCATTTGTTGCGACCTCTTTGATCTCGGTCAATCCTGCCTCCTTATACTGATCGAAATGAAGGTCATGAAGAACTTCATCCCAACCCCATGTATGGCGAAGGAAGTCTGTAACACTTCCACTGGTAGCACACACATTGTAGCATACTTCTTTAAGCAACTCTACTGCTTTCTTCGAAACATACTGTGTCTCGCGAAGCTGGCGGTTTATGAAATCCGTAGGAATAGAGTCCTGGGACATCATCAGTTTGTCATATTTTGACCAGCGGATCTGCTTATTGTCATAAAGAGACTTTACCCTCTCCGCATAATCTGTGAACTCTGCGTCACCTTTCGATTTCATAAAGTCGAAAGCTGTCTTATTGCCTTTCTCCTGGTTACACTTTCTGCATGCGCAGGTAACGTTGCTTGAGCCGTTATCAAACAATAGAGACTTAGGTATGATATGTTCCTTTTCCACATCGATACCAGACAGGAATTCCGTTGCACTCACAGGCTGGCCGCAATACACACAGAGATGCTGGGTCTCCTCCCATAGTTTCATCTTGAGTATACGGTTCCTGGTTGGTGTGAAACCATATTCTGCGACCTTCTCAGCAGCAACCTTGTTCTCTCGTTCATTCCGGGAGATATCACTTGTGGTCCTTTCCCTCTCTTCCCTACTCTGCTTGAGCGACCTGGCAAGCTCAACTCGAATCTCATCAAACGCTCCATATTGTTCGATAAGGGCATTTACCACGTTGATCGTCTGATTCAGAATCTTCTCGACAATAGGCTGACGCATTTCACCCTTCATGATCGGGTCAAGCCTGGTCTTAAGCTCACGCTTTAGATTCTCTTCCTTGGTGATAGAGTTGCTATGATTATAGCCAGCCATGACACATGCATCGGAATATACGTATCCCTTCATGAGATACGGAAGTATCTTTCTCATTGCCGTGTTTGACTTTCCCGAATAGGCATCCTTGACGAAATCGATCCTCGACAGATTTGTCAATATGTCTTCATCTGTTATGCCGAATTTCCTGGTCAGAGCTTTACGAAGTTCATCTTCGTCCGATATCGAGTACATCGTGTGCCATAGCCGGAACAGAGGTTCCGTCTTGATTGATTCCGAAACTGCAAGTCGCACCTCACCTGTAGATGTATCGGGAAGATCGTCAATGATAACTTCCATTCTAAGAAGTTCGGGATACTTTCCTCCGAGAGCCTCCGCGATTCTTACGTATGTGGAATCACCTACATTTCTCTGGGAGATGGTCTTGTCAATCCACCATCCATCTTTCCTCGATATCCCAAGAATCTTTTGTACTTCAGTAACCTTTATCCTGACATTTCGTTTGAGATAATCAGCTATAGCCATCTTCTGTTCAGGAGATAAATACAGCTGGTCTCCTAACTTGTTTGTGATCGTTATGGTATTCACAAACTCCCAAACCTTGCACAGCTGGGCAACTGGAGATGACTTCGGGGCCACTTTCGGACCTGTCACTATCGATGTACCATCGGCTTTTATGTACTCCTTCTTTTCGAATTCGCAAACTGATACAAGGTGTTTACACGATTTCAACTTTCTCTGATAGAAAATTGTCTCGTCCTTGACTCTTTTGACAAAAGCATCCGTAAGGACATCGGGGTAGAACTCTCTCTGCTTAGCAATTATCGCATCAAACTCGGAAATGTATGCGATACGTGGATACACCCTGTCCTTGACGCGGAAAGCGCCATCTTTAAGAAGTTCTCCATAGAAATACTGACCAAGTGTCATGTTATTATCAACAAGATACTTGTAGTTTTCGTTTACACTTTGAACATACTTGGATTTTGAGCTGTCGTTGAAATCTTCCTTTCCCGACTTATAGCCTCGCTTCTGGTTGATATGAAGCAATACGCGACCAAGTTCAGACAATTCAATACGCTCTGAAACTGCCTTGCTCCGAAGCATCCAAAGGTCAATCGGCTTCACGATATCAACCGGAACGATCCCAGCATCTTCAAGAATGGCCTTCAGGTTGGCCCGTCTCATCTGATAACGGTCATAGCCTTTCCTTGCAGTTCGCATAGACGTTCTGTCGGCATTCTTTGTGATTGCCTGTCCTTTTGTGAACTGTTTTTCATCATCCGTGGTAAGCGGGATAATCCTGCTTCCCATGTTGACGATACTTCTTTTATCTGAATCAAGATCCACAACAGCCCATCCAATGCTTGAGGATCCAAGATCAAGTCCGAGTATTCGCTTCATTGTCAAATAGTATTTTACCAAATATAATGATTATTGTTTTGCTTTTCTCTTTTCGTCTGGATATATTTGCAAAACAAAGTTGAAAGCAAATCACAATAAGGATTATTCCGTTGTGAAAACATTCAGGAAAGGCGGAGCTTGTCTCCGCTTTCTTTTTTTTGCACAAGATTCTACATACGCCAGGTCTCCTTTTGATTTCTATTTGGAGTTAATTTTAAGGGAACAGCTTCTTTCTCGTACCACGATAACTACAAATGATTAGAGGCCCGATGAAAAATGGACAAAACTGCTGATTGATGGCGGGACTCCGCACCTGTACCTTTGCAAACAAAAAAAAAGGACAGATGCGACATTTGTTGTTATTAGAGATATTTTCGTTGTTTTCGATATGCGCGGCTGCACAGGAATCACGCGAGGCTGCCGCGCTTCGTTTCGAGAATGAGAAGGGACTGACCATGGGAGGCTATGGGGAGTCCGCCTATTCAATCAATCTATACAGCGATTCACCGTATCGATACATGTTTCCATCCAGGTATGCCGACGCGCCCGCACATGGCCGTTTCGACCTGCCGCATGTGGTATTCATGCTGGGCTACGGCTTTGGAAAAGGCTGGTCGATGGGAACTGAAATAGAATTCGAGCACGGAGGAGTCGAGGCCTCGATAGAGGTCGAAGGCGACGAGGCGGTTGAGCTGGAACACGAGATCGAGCGCGGCGGAGAAGTGTTCCTGGAGCAGTTCTGGATCCAGAAAAGCTTCCGCAAATGGGCGAACATCCGCGCAGGAATGATCATAGTTCCGGTTGGACTGACCAATTCACGCCACGAGCCGGACAAATTCTTCACAGTCTACAGGCAGGAGGGCGAATCCACGATACTCCCATGCACATGGCATCAGATAGGCGTCAGCTTCAGGGGCGAATATGGAAGCTGGAAATACGAAGCACAGGTTCTTCCCGGCCTCAACTCCAGATTCTTCAACAACTC
>JAKSJO010000021.1 GCA_024398125.1 Bacteroidales bacterium | reverse complement strand
GTGCTTCAGGTACCAACGACAAGGCAGGTGGTGAGTTCAACCTCATCCGCTGGGTACTCCCTAGAGTTATCAAGGAGACTCTCGTTTCTCCTACCGACTACCATTACACTTACATGAAGAAGTAATGAAGTTGATTTTCTGATACTTGCAGAATCCGGCTCCCGTGCTGTCTGAAGCAGGGGAGCCGTGACTGCAAGATTATGATTTCAATTCCGACATGAAAAGAAGCATTCTCTCCATAGCTGCGGCGATTCTCATGCTTTCCGGCTGCAGCGGACAGAAAGACACCCAAGTGGTCATCGGCGACGGTACAGTGACAAGCATCTGCACCGAGGATGTTGACTACGATACATATTTCACTCCTGAGCGCCTCCGCATCAACATGGTCTTTGCGGGAAACAGCGAAAGGCAGGAGTTCTTCCTCAGCGATATCTACAAGGAGTGCGCATGGGCAGGTTCACCGAACTCGCTCATCGACAAGTTTGGCTATGGCCAGTACTTCTTCGAGGTTTTCAGCGGGGACAAGCTCATCTTCTCGAGAGGTTTTTCAACTCTCTTCGAGGAGTGGCGCACTACCGACCAGGCAAAGCATGTAGACATGGCGGCAAACCAGTGTGTATGGATGCCATGCCCTAAGGAAAAGGTTACCGTAGTGTTCTACTACCGTATCCGCAAGACAGGACTGTTCGAGAAGGCCGCTTCCTTCGAGATCGACCCTGCCGATACACACATCATCCCCGGACCGGTCAATGACTTCAACGTCATTCCTCTCCAGGTCAAGGGAGACATGGCCCACAAGGTTGACCTTGTGTTCTCAGGCGAAGCCTACACAAAGGACCAGATGGGCAAGCTCAACAAGGACGCAAACAAGTTCATGGAGTATCTCTTCTCCATGGAACCATATAAGAGCCACCGCGACGACTTCAACGTATGGCTGATCGAGAGCGCTTCGGAAGAAGGAGGCGTGGACAAGCCTCAGTTCGGCGAGTGGCGCAATACCGCATTCAACTCCGGTTTCGACACATTCTACGAGGACCGTTACCTCACAATCCAGGATCACCGCAAGATCGGAGACGTCTACAGCGGAACACCGTTTGACGCGATCTTCGTCATCGCGAACGAAACCAAATACGGCGGTGGCGGCATCTTCTATTCGTATGCAATGGGAACAGCCGACAACGAACTCTCGAACGAGGTATTCATCCATGAGTTCGGTCACAGCTTCGCAGGTCTGGGTGATGAGTACTACAAGTCTCCTGTCGCATACGAAGGATACTATCCTCTGGATGTAGAGCCATGGGAACCGAACATCACCACTCTCGTTGACTTCGAATCCAAGTGGGCAGATATGGTCGACGAGAGCACACCTGTCCCTACGACTGATTCAACTCTCAATGTCGTCGGTCTCTACGAAGGAGCCGGCTATATGGCAAAGGACATCTACCGTCCTTTCTGGGAGTGCCGAATGATCAACAATACAGCACCGGCGTTCTGTCCTGTATGCCAGCGCGCTATTGAAAGAATGATTGAATATTATACAAAATAAAACAATAACCATGTTCAGCAAGGAAACCTACATATCACGCCGCGCCGAGCTCAAGAAGGCTATGGGCAGCGGTCTGCTGCTCTTCCTCGGCAATGACGAGAGCGCAATGAACTACGAGGACAATACCTACATGTTCCGCCAGGACAGTACCTTCTCGTACTATTTCGGTCTTGACTATTCAGGACTCGCAGCTGTCATCGACGTTGACAATGACGAAGAGATCATCTTCGGAAACGAGCTTACCATCGACGACTTCGTATGGATGGGCACCCAGCCTACCGTAGCTGAGAAGAGTGCTATCGTAGGTGTAGCCAAGAGCATGGCTCTCTGCAGCCTCGAATCATACCTTCATGCAGCCATCAACAAGGGCCAGAAGGTTCATTTCCTTCCTCCTTACCGTCCTGAGCACAAGCTCAAGATTGCAGAGCTTCTCGGAATCGCTCCAGCTGCCCAGAAGATGTATGCAAGCGTAGAGTTTGTCAAGGCTGTAGTGAACATGAGAAATCACAAGACCGACGAGGAAATCGCCGAGATCACCAAGGCAGTAGATATCTCTACCCGCATGCACCTTACCGCATACCGTATGGCAAAGCCAGGCGTGCATGAGTGCGAGATCGCAGCTGCCGTCGAGCAGGTTGCATGCGAGTGCGGCGGGCGTCTCTCGTTCCCTACCATCGCCACCAGCCACGGTCATGTGCTCCACAACCACGGATTCGTACATACCCTCAAGGAGGGCGACATCTTCCTTCTCGACGCCGGTGCAGAGACTCCTCTCCATTACTCTGGAGACCTCTCATCAGCATGTCCTGTAAGCAGCAAGTTCACAGAGCAGCAGGAGATGATCTACAACATCCATCTCGATTCATTCCAGGCTGCAGTCGACACCCTCAAGCCAGGCGTTCCTTTCAAGGAGGCACACCTCGCAGCTGCAACAAAGATTGTCGAGGGCATGAAGGGACTCGGCATGATGAAGGGCGACGCACGCGAAGCTGCCGAGATCGGCGCATACGCACTGTTCTTCCCATGCGGTCTCGGCCACATGATGGGTCTCGACGTTCACGACATGGAGAACCTCGGCGAGCAGTACGTAGGCTATCCTGAGGGCGTGAAGAAGAGTACCCAGTTCGGTTTCAAGTCTCTAAGACTTGCACGTCCGCTGGAGAAGGGATTCGTATTCACTGTCGAGCCAGGTATCTATTTCATGCCTGAGCTTATCGACAAGTGGCACGCAGAGAAGCAGTTCGCTGATTTCATCAACTACGATGAGGTTGAGAAGTGGAAGGGCTTCTCAGGTCTCCGCAATGAACTTGACTATATGATCACAGACAAGGGCGCTGAGCTCATGGGTACAATCAAGAAGCCTATGACCATCGCCGAGGTCTATGAAGCAATGAATAAATAAAAAACATCAATAAACAACTATGAATTTCGCACTGAAATACCCAGGTAACGATGGTGGAATGAACGATCGTATCAAGCGTCTCCGCAACGAGAGCATCGAGACTCCTACCACCCTTACCATCGAGCGTGCTCTTATCGAGACCGCTTTCTACAAGGAGAACTACGGCAAGATGCCTCTTCCTGTCCTCCGTGCATCAAACTTCCTTGAGATCTGCAAGAAGAAGACCATCTATATCGGCAAGGACGAGCTTATCGTCGGCGAGCGTGGACCACTTCCAAAGGCCGTTCCTACATTCCCTGAGCTTACCTGTCACTCAGTAGAGGACCTCAATGTCCTCAACACCCGCGACCTCCAGCCATACCACATCAGCCAGGAGGACATCGACACCTACGAGCGTGAGGTGATTCCATACTGGGAGGGCAAGACCCAGCGCGAGCGCATCTTCAACCACGTACCTAAGGAGTGGGAAGAGGCTTACGTTGCAGGTGTGTTCACCGAGTTTATGGAGCAGCGTGCCGCCGGTCATACCGCAATGGACGGCAAGCTCTACAAGGAGGGACTTCTTGATGTCAAGGAGAGAATCGCGAAGAAGATTGCAAGCCTTGATTACATCAACGACCCTGAGGCTACCGACAAGAACGACGAGTTGACCGCCATGAGCATCAGCTGTGACGCTGCAATCGTGTTCGCTGAGCGTCACGCAGAGCTCGCAGAGAAGATGGCTGCCGAGGAGACTGATCCTCAGCGCAAGGCCGAGCTCGAGAAGATCGCAGAAGTATGCCACTGGGTTCCTGCACATGCACCACGTGACATGTGGGAGGCTATCCAGATGTACTGGTTCGTTCACCTTGGAACCGTGACCGAGCTTAACGGCTGGGATTCAATGAACCCTGGTCACATCGACCAGCATCTCTGGCCATTCTACGAGAAGCAGCTCGCCGAGGGTACCATCACCCGCGACCAGGCAAAGGAGCTTCTCTCATGCCTCTGGATCAAGTTCAACAACCAGCCAGCTCCTCCAAAGGTAGGTATTACCGCAAAGGAGTCAGGTACCTACAACGACTTCACCAACATCAACATCGGTGGTATCACCCGTGATGGTGAGGATGGATCCAACGAGCTTTCTTACGTGATCCTCGAAATCCAGGAAGAGCTTCACGAGCTCCAGCCAGGTCTTTCAATCCATATTTCGGAAAAGACCCCGGACGAGTTCCTTCTCGCAGGTTGCCGCGTGATCCGTCAGGGATTCGGATATCCTTCAGTATTCAACCCTGATACCTATACCAAGGAGCTCATGCGTCAGGGCAAGAGCCGCGAGGATGCAAACGAAGGCGGTTGCTCAGGCTGTATCGAGGTCGGCGCATTCGGTAAGGAGGCTTACCTTCTCACCGGTTACCTCAATACTCCAAAGATCCTCGAAATCACTCTCAACAACGGTATCGATCCTGAGACCGGCAAACTTATCGGTCTCCAGACCGGCGACCCTCGTGAGTTCAAGAGCTTCGAGGAGGTATACGATGCATGGCACAAGCAGATGGTATACTTTGTAAACCTCAAGCTTTCAGTCAACAACTACATCGAGAGAATGTTCTCTCTCTATGCTCCTGCAACCTTCCTCAGCCTCTATATCGACGACTGTATCGAGAAGGGCCGTGACTACTACAGCGGCGGTGCACGTTACAACACCACCTATATCCAGTGCACCGGTCTCGGAACCATCACCGACTGCTTCACAACCATCAAGAAGCATATCTTCGAGGATAAGAAGTTCACCATGGACCAGATGCTCGAGGCTCTCAAGAAGAACTTCGAGGGTGAGGAGAAGATGCGTCAGTACATCCGCAACCACACTCCATTCTTCGGAAACGACGACGAGTATGCCGATACCATCGCTGTACGCGTATACGAGGATCTCGTGAAGGCTATCGAAGGACGTCCTAACACCCGTGGCGGCAAGACCTGTCTCAACATGCTTTCTACTACCTGCCACAACTACTTCGGAAGCGTCTGCGGTGCAACTCCTAACGGACGTTTCGCACACTTCGCAATCTCCGACGGTACATCTCCTTCACACGGTTCAGACTGCCAGGGACCTACCTCTGTGATCAAGTCGCTCGGCAAGCTCGACCAGACCAAGTCAGGCGGTACCCTCCTCAATGTACGTTTCGTGCCTGCACTCCTCAAGAGAGACGAGGACCTCAAGAAGTTCTCTTCACTCATCCGTGAGTACTTCAAGCTCGGCGGACACCATATCCAGTTCAACATCGTTGACACCGCGACCCTCGAGGACGCTCAGCTCCATCCAGACAACTACCGCGACCTTCTCGTCCGCGTAGCAGGATACTCTGACTACTTCAACGATATGACTGCACAGCTCCAGAACGAGATCATCGCACGTACCGAGAACGAGGAACTCTAATGAGCAATCTGATATTCGATATCAAGCGTTACGCCATCAACGACGGACCGGGCATCCGCACCACCATCTTCATGAAGGGGTGCCCGCTCCGTTGCGTATGGTGTCACAATCCTGAAAGCCAGCGTGCCCAGCGCCAGCGTCTGTTCAAGGAACAGAAATGCATCGGCTGCCTGAGCTGCGTCGAGGCCTGTCCGAACGGGCTCGATCCTCGTGAGCTGAAGGATTGCATCAATTGCGGAAAGTGCGTCGAGGAATGTCCTGCAATCGCGCTGGAGATGTGCGGCAAGGAATGGGAAATGGACGAGCTCATGGCCGTGATCGAGAAGGAAAGGGGAGTGATGACCGGCAGCGGCGGTGGTGTGACCATCTGCGGCGGCGAGCCTCTCATGCACCCCGACTATCTTCTTGAAATCCTCAAGGAACTTGGAGAAAGGGGATTCCACCGCTGCGTGGACACGACTCTCTTCGCGCCGGAAAAGGTTGTACGCGAAGTCATTGCCAATTCGGAGCTTCTTCTCGTGGATCTAAAGCACATGGATGCAGAGAAGCACAAGTTCTACACAGGAGTTTCGAATGACATCATTCTGGACAACATCCGCCTTGCAACTGAACTAGGGGCTGAATTCTATATCCGTATTCCGCTAATTGTGGGCGTGAATGCAGACAAGGAGAACATCGAAAAGTCAGCTGCATTCCTGGAATCCCTTCCATGGAAGACAAAGCAGGTCAACCTTCTTCCATACCACGATATCGGCAAGGGCAAGCATGCCCGCATGCACACAACCTACAACCCTGACAACTATGACATGCAGGAGCCTTCGAAGGAAGTGCTCGCCGAGAGCGCCGCGATATTCGAGGCCCACGGAATACATGCCATCATAGGCGGATAACAAAAGCACAACACCCATATTCTATGAATATTCTCCTTACAGGTGGAGCAGGCTACATCGGAAGCCACACCATCATCGAGCTTGACAAGGCCGGTCACAGCGTAGTCGTTGTCGACAACTATTACAATTCTCAGCCAGAGGCTCTGAAGCGCGTTGCGAAGATCATCGGCAAGGAAGTTCCCTTTGTAGAGGCTGATGTACGCGACCGTGCTGCCATGGACAAGGTCTTCAGCGACAACAAGATCGATGCTGTGATCCATTTCGCCGGTCTCAAGGCAGTCGGCGAGAGCGTTGCCAAGCCGCTTGAGTACTACGAGAACAACATGAACGCAACGTTCGTTCTCCTTGACGTGATGCGCAACCATGGATGCAAGAACATCATCTTCAGCTCATCCGCCACAGTATACGGCGACCCTGCAATGATTCCTATCACAGAGGAGTGTCCAAAGGGTCATTGCACCAATCCATACGGCCAGACCAAGAGCATGCTCGAGGAAGTTCTCATGGACGTCCAGAAAGCCGACAAGGAGTGGAATGTGGTACTCCTGCGCTACTTCAATCCTATCGGTGCGCACAAGAGCGGTCTCATTGGCGAAAACCCTAACGGCATTCCAAACAACCTGATGCCGTACATCACCCAGACCGCCATCGGCATCCGCAAGGAGCTCGGCGTATTCGGAAACGACTATGACACTCCTGACGGAACAGGCGTACGCGACTACATCCATGTCGTAGACCTCGCCAGCGGCCATGTGGCTGCACTTCAGGCTATCGAGAAAAACTGCGGCCTTGCCATCTACAACCTCGGTACCGGCCATGGCTACAGCGTTCTTGACGTTGTAAAGGCCTTCGAGAAGGCAAATGATCTCAAGGTTCCATACGCTATCAAGCCACGCCGCCCTGGTGACATCGCCACATGCTACTGTAATCCTGCAAAGGCAAAGGCTGAGCTAGGATGGGAGGCACAGTACGGCATCGAGGACATGTGCCGCGACAGCTGGAATTTCCAGAAGAACAATCCGAACGGATACGAGTCGAAGTAAATCGGCTGCTTTCCGTTGACATTTGAAAACCGGTTCATATTAGTTATGGACCGGTTTTATTATGAAAACTTAAAAAAATAGCCATCATTTCTCGCATGAATCAAATAATTGTCTATATTTGCGCCGTTGAATAACGGTATTGATTGTTAGAGGTTATTCGGTAAATATTTATTTTATTGATTTTGTGTCGTTTACGACACTTTCGCATCGAAAAGGTGCGCTGTTTTTTAAGCTGGTCCACTTTACGACCGATCCGACTTGTAAAAACGGTCAATAGAGTACTGAGTAATGGTATTTACTAATAGACTCTGACAGATCTGTACTGACTGGGGGCAATACCCCTTTGTACGGACGTAGACAAGAAGGTAATTGTTTACGCCTTTTTTGTATCTCCTCCACCCGAGGTGTATCCGATCTAGGCATGTAGTATTTAATAAAAGCGAAATTATTGCCTATGAATCAGGACAAGGCGCCTATATACGAGGCCCTCGAGGAATTCAGAAGAAACAGAGTCGTTCCATTCGACGTCCCAGGTCACAAGAGAGGCCGAGGCAATCCCGAACTCGTCAAGCTGTTTGGCAAGCAGTGCGTCGAGCTGGATGTCAATTCGATGAAGCCGCTTGACAACCTTTGTCACCCGATCTCAGTGATCAAGGAAGCCGAGATTCTCGCCGCAGAAGCATTCGGTGCCGCTCATGCATTCCTTATGGTAGGAGGCACCACTTCTGCCGTACAGACGATGGTTCTCACTGCCTGCAAGAGCGGAGAAAAGATCATTCTGCCACGAAATGTCCACCGTTCAGTTATCAATGCGCTTGTTGTCAACGGCGCAACTCCTATTTATGTCAACCCTGACACCGACAAGCGGCTTGGAATCGCTCTTGGGATGAAGATCTCCCAGGTCGAAAAAGCGATCGAGGAGAATCCAGACGCTGTAGCAATCCTTGTCAACAATCCGACTTACTACGGTATCTGTTCAAACCTTAGGAAAATTGTCGAGATTGCACATGCGCACAACATGATGGTTCTTGTCGATGAGGCCCATGGAACTCACTTCTATTTCGGCGAGGACATGCCCGTCACCGCCATGGCTGCGGGTGCCGACATGGCTTCAGTCAGCATGCATAAGTCAGGAGGAAGCCTTACCCAGAGTTCCTTCCTGCTCGCAGGACCGAGAGTCAGCGCTGGCTATGTACGTCAGGTGATCAACCTCACCCAGACCACGAGTGCGTCCTACCTGCTCATGGCGAGCCTTGACATAAGCCGACGCAATCTTGCACTCAGGGGCAAGGAATCATTCCGCCAGGTACGCGAGATTGCTGAATACGCCCGCAGGGAGATCAACAATATCGGAGGATACTACGCCTACGGCAAGGAGCTTGTCAATGGAGACAGCGTGTATGATTTTGATACCACGAAGCTCACCGTATTCACCCTCGACATCGGACTCGCGGGCATCGAGGTATACGATCTGCTCAGGGACGAATACGACATCCAGCTCGAACTCGGAGACATCGGAAACGTCCTCGCATACATCTCCATCGGAGACCGCATGAGAGAGGTTGAGAGACTTGTCAGTGCTCTGTATGACATCAAGAGAATTTACAGCAAGGACAGAACCGGCCTCTTCGATCATGAGTATATCAACCCGCAGGTAGTCCTTACTCCCCAGGAAGCATTCTACGCGGTAAAGGAGGAAATGATTCCAATACGCGAAACCAAGGGAAGGGTATGTACGGAGTTTGTGATGAGCTATCCTCCTGGGATTCCTATCCTGGCACCAGGCGAGAGAATCACCCAGGAAATCATCGACTACATCCTGTATGCAAAGGAGAAAGGCTGCTCCCTTACAGGACCGGAAGACGAGAAGTGCGAGAGACTGAATGTTATCAAGGAAATGACCATATATTAAGAAAGAATGGAGTACTGGTTTTCAGAGCATCATACAGAGGACGTAAAGTTCTCGGTACGCGTGGACAAGCATCTGTACAGCAACGAGAACGATCTCGGAAGAGTGGATATCTTCGACTCGATCGAGTATGGAAGAATTCTCGCGGTCGACGGATATATCATCTTCACGGAAAGGGACGAATTCATCTACGACGAGATGCTTGCGCATGTTCCTATGGCTGTCCATAAGGACGCCCGCAAGATACTGGTCTTCGGTGCCGGAGACGGCGGAGTTATTGATGAACTCGTGAAATACAAAAGCATCGAGAGGATAGATCTGGTCGAGATAAACGACGGAGTAGTCGAGGCGTGCCGCCAGTTTTTTCCGGACGTGGCAGCATCACTGGATGATCCACGCGTCAACCTCTATACCGACAATGCGCTCCGTTTCATACGCCACATAGAGAACGAATATGACATCATCATCGTCGACTCTGCGGGATTCTATGGTCCGGGGGAGAGTCTCCTTACTCGAGAGTTCTACGGCAGCTGCTACAAGGCTCTCAAGGAAGACGGCATCATGGTCAACCAGCATCAGAGTCCGTTCTATGACGAGGACAGGATCGAGACCCAGAAAGCCCACAAGAGAATCCTTTCCAACTTTCCTATCTCGAGAGTCTATCAGGCGCACATTCCATCTTATCCATCAGGATACTGGCTCTTCGGATTCGCTTCAAAGAAATACCATCCTGTTGATGACCTGGATGCTGCAAGATGGAACAGGCTCGGCATCTACACTGACTATTATACAACCAATCTTCACGTAGGATGCTTCGCACTTCCCGCATACGTCGAGAGGGCGCTCCGAGACGTTGAATCAATAAACGATTAAAAATGCTTGAGAGAAACATAGAGACTTTCATCGCCTGCGATGCCGAATATGATGATGCATCTATCGTCATCTTCGGTGCGCCATTCGACTCTACTACATCATACCGCCCCGGGACCAGGTTCGGTCCCAAGGCCATACGTTCCGAGTCCTACGGTCTGGAGACTTACAGCCCATACCAGGACAAGGATCTGACCGACTGCAGCATCTTTGACAGTGGAGACATCGAGCTCAGCATGGGCTCAAGTGAGATCGCCCTTTCACAGATATCGGAACGGACTTCGACTATCCTCGATGACGGAAAGCTGCCGCTCATGGTAGGAGGCGAGCATCTTGTTACCCTGGGAGCCTTCAGGGAGGTATACAAAAGGTATCCAGACGTTCATGTCATCCATTTTGATGCACATACCGACCTTCGTGACGAGTACCTTGGAGTAAAGCTCTCGCATGCGGCAGTCATCAGACGTTGTCACGACCTTGTCGGAGACGGCAGGATACATCAGTTCGGAATCAGGTCAGGAGACCGCCCAGAATTCAGATGGGCGGATGAAGGTCATACTGAGCTGCACAAGTTCTCGTTTGACGGACTGACCGATACATTGGAGAAGCTTAAGGGCAAGCATGTCTATTTCACCATAGACCTCGATGTGCTTGATCCTTCCATCTTCCCAGGGACAGGTACGCCAGAGGCCGGCGGTGTCAGCTTCATGGACCTTATAGAGGCAATCATCAAGGTATGCTCAGCCTGTGACATCGTCGGATGCGACATCAACGAACTCTGCCCGACATACGACCAGAGCGGGGTTTCCACCGCTGTCGCATGCAAGGTCGCCAGAGAGCTGATGCTTGCTCTCCAGAAATAGAGGGAATGAAAAGACTATATCATAATTACAATCAATAAAAGACTAGAAAAAAGAAAATGGGAAAAGTATTGGTAATCGGATGTGGTGGAGTTGCCCAGGTGGCAATCCAGAAGTGCGCACAGAACGACTCGGTATTCACAGAAATCTGCATAGCAAGCCGCACCGTTTCTAAGTGCGAAGCTCTCAAGGCCAAGCTCGATGGCAAGACGAATGCAGTCATAACCACAGCAAAGGTCAATGCTGACAGCGTTGACGAGCTCGTTGCCCTCATCAAAGAGGTGAAGCCTGACATCGTCCTTAATCTTGCGCTTCCTTACCAGGACCTCACTATCATGGATGCCTGTCTCGCTACTGGGGTTGACTATGTGGATTCTGCCAACTATGAGCCAGAGGACACAGAAGATCCTGAGTGGAGAGCAATCTACGAAAAAAGATGCAAGGAACTGGGATTCACCGCATACTTCGACTACTCATGGCAGTGGGCTTACCAGGACAGATTCAACAGCAAGGGTATCACCGCTCTTCTTGGAACCGGTTTTGACCCGGGCGTGACCAGCGTATTCTCGGCATATGCCCTCAAGCACTATTTCGACGAAATCCATACCATAGATATACTTGACTGCAATGGAGGCGATCACGGATATCCGTTCGCAACCAACTTCAACCCGGAGATCAACCTCAGAGAGGTATCGGCAAACGGTTCATACTGGGAAGACGGCCACTGGGTAGAGACAAAACCGATGGAGATAAAGAGAGAGTACGTTTTCGAGGGAGTCGGCCAGAAGGACATGTACCTTCTTCACCACGAAGAGATCGAATCTCTCGCAAAGAACATCCCTGGCGTAAAGAGAATCCGCTTCTTCATGACCTTCGGCCAGAGCTACCTCACTCATATGAAGTGTCTCGAGAATGTTGGAATGCTCCGCACGGACCCTGTCATGTTCGAAGGCAAGGAAATCGTTCCTATCCAGTTCCTCAAGGCTCTTCTTCCTGATCCTGCATCCCTCGGTCCAAGAACTGTAGGCAAGACCAACATCGGCTGTATCTTCACAGGCATCAAGGACGGAAAGAAGAAGTCGATCAAGATCTACAATGTATGCGATCACCAGGAGTGCTACAAGGAAGTTGGTTCCCAGGCTATCTCTTACACGACAGGAGTTCCAGCAATGATCGGCACCATGATGGTAATGACAGGCCTTTGGAAGAAGGCAGGTGTCTTCAATGTAGAGGACTTCGATCCGGATCCATACATGGAGGCTCTTAACAAGTGGGGACTTCCATGGGTAGTTGACGAGAACCCTGTCCTTGTTGACTAAGATGAATATAAGTTCACTCCATACACCTTGCTATGTGATAGATTCCGCTGCGCTCAGGCGGAATCTATCCATTATTAAGGAAGTCATGGACTCCACCGGAGCCCACATACTTCTTGCACAAAAGGCTTTCTCATGCTACACCTTGTACCCGATGATCGCGGAGTACCTGTCAGGTGCAACGGCATCGGGTCTGTTCGAGGCAAGACTTTCACACGAATTCATGCCATCCGGGGAGAACCATATATTCTCTCCTGCATTCAAGGATGAGGATATGCCGGAGATACTGGATATCTGCGACCACATCGTATTCAATTCAGTAAGACAGCTTATCAGATTCGCCCCAAAGGCAAGACAGAAAGGGCTGCAGACAGGATTGAGAATCAACCCGGAGAAATCCACCCAGGAAGGGCATGCAATTTATGATCCCTGCGCAGAAGGAAGCCGCCTGGGAACGACCCTGGAGGAATTCGAGGCAGGTCTTGCGGATTATCCCGAAATGCTTGGATTGCTTGATGGTCTTCACTTCCATACGCTCTGTGAACAGGATTCGGATGATCTTGAGACAACTCTTGATGAATTCGAGAAAAGATTCGAAAAGTACCTGCCGGGAATGAAATGGGTTAACTTCGGAGGAGGCCATCACATAACAAGACAGGGATACGATATCGATCGTCTCAAGAGATGCATAAGAAGGATGCAGACGGGATATGGTTTGGAAGTATATCTGGAGCCGGGAGAGGCAATTGCACTCAATTCCGGTTATCTATACACCAAGGTCCTTGAGGTTCAGCATCGCAAGTCATTGGATATTGCAATCCTGGACACAAGCGCAGCATGCCATATGCCCGACGTGCTTGAAATGCCATACAGACCTCCGCTTGATAAAAGCGGCAAGGCTGGGGAGAAGGATTTCACATACAGGCTGGCAGGCCCAACATGCCTTTCCGGCGACGTCATAGGGGACTATTCGTTCGACAGTCCATTGGTTGAAGGCGACATCCTCAGATTTGACGACATGGCGATCTATTCCATGGTGAAGAACAACACTTTCAATGGAATGCCGCTGCCAGAGATTGATATTCTCGAAGAAGACGGCAATCTCAGGACCTGGAAGAAATTCGGGTACGACGACTTCAAATCCAGACTATAAGGAAAGAGGCCACCAGAACGGTGACCTCTTTCCTGTTATATCTTTACCACCTTGCAGCGGAATTATTTCTTAGCCTTGCGGCTGACGAGAATCTCGTCGATCATGCCGTAGGCCTTAGCTTCTTCGGCAGTCATCCAATAGTCACGCTCGCAATCTGCCAGCACCTTCTTTAGGGTCTTGCCACTGTGCTCGGCGATTATACGGCAAAGCTCTTCGCGGGTCTTCTCGATCTCCTTTGCAGCGATAAGGATATCTGTAGCCTGTCCGCGTGCTCCTCCTAGAGGCTGATGGATCATCACCTTGGAGTGGGGAAGTGCGCTGCGCTTTCCCTGAGCTCCCGCGCAGAGAAGAACTGAACCCATGCTGGCAGCCATGCCTGTACAGATTGTTGCTATCTCAGGCTCGATAAGCTGCATGGTGTCATAGATGGCGAGACCGCTTGTGACCACTCCTCCTGGGGTGTTGATGTACAAGCTGATGTCTTCCTTGCCCTGGCTTGCGAGGAAAAGGAGCTGAGCAGTAAGGATGTTTGCAGTATCATCACAGATCTCACCGCTGACGTAGAGGATACGGTCCATGAGAAGACGGCTGAACACATCCATCTGGGCTACGTTTAGCTTACGCTCCTCGATGATGCTGGGGTTGATATATGCAGCCACAGGACTAGCGTCCATTGCCTTCTGGTAGCTGCTGAGAGTATTGCTTGAAATGCCGGATCCGTGGATGGCGAACTTTTCAAATTCTGTCATGGCTTGATATGCTGTTCGTTTGGGAAAACTAGTAGTCGTATGACTTTACATCACGCATGCTGACCTTGGACATGTTGTCGATAAGGTCCGCATTGGTCTTGTGCTCATCCATGATCTGCTGCATGAACTTCATAGCCTCGACAGGATTCATCTCGGCGAGCATCTTGCGCAGGATCCATATCCTGTTCGCAGTACCCTTGTCAAGAAGGAGATCGTCACGTCTGGTACCTGAGAGGATGACATTGACAGCAGGGAAGATTCTTCTGTTGGAAAGCGCACGGTCAAGCTGGAGCTCCATGTTGCCGGTTCCCTTGAATTCCTCGAAGATGACGTCGTCCATCTTTGAGCCTGTCTCGGTGAGAGCGGTTGCGATGATGGTAAGCGAACCGCCGCCTTCGATGTTACGGGCTGCTCCGAAGAATCTCTTAGGCTTCTGGAGGGCATTAGCATCGACACCTCCGGAAAGGACCTTTCCTGATGCTGGCTGTACTGTATTGTATGCACGTGCAAGACGGGTAATCGAGTCAAGAAGGATTACCACATCATGTCCGCACTCCACGAGTCTGCGCGCCTTCTCAAGCACCATGTTTGCAACCTTCACATGTCTCTCGGCAGGCTCATCGAAGGTTGATGCGACAACCTCAGCCTTGACGCTGCGGGACATGTCGGTAACTTCCTCAGGACGCTCGTCGATAAGGAGAACTATCTCGTAAACCTCAGGATGATTATCAGCTATTGCATTTGCAATAGACTTGAGGAGCATTGTCTTACCTGTCTTAGGCTGTGCCACGATAAGGCCGCGCTGTCCCTTTCCGATAGGGGCGAACATATCCACGATGCGGCAAGACATGTCGCTGCCGTGACCGTTGCCCAACAGGTTGAACTTCTCGTCAGGGAAGAGAGGGGTAAGGAAATCGAACGGTACGCGGTCTCGGATGAATTCAGGGCTGCGTCCATTGATCATCTTGATTCTCACGAGAGGGAAGTACTTGTCTCCCTCACGAGGTGGACGGATCTCACCGGTCACGGTATCTCCCGCCTTGAGAGCATTCTGCTTGATCTGAGCGGCTGATACATAGATATCATCTGGCGAGTTAAGATAGTTATAGTCAGATGAACGGAGGAATCCATAGCCATCCGCCATGATTTCAAGTACACCGGTGGCCTCTACAGTACCCTCGAACTCGATTCTGGCCTTAGGCTGCGGATTCTGGTTCTGATTCTGCTCCTGACGGTTGTTATTCTGCTGCTGGTCGCGGTTCTGCCCCTTCTGCTTCTTCCTGTTCTGGTTGTTCTGACCACCATTTACGTACTGACCCTTCTGCTGGTCATTATCCTCATTTGCAGGTTCCGGTCTTGCCTGGGCCTTTGCCTCCTGCTGAGCTGTTTCCTCTTTAATGTCGACAGGCTGAGCCTCCGGCTTGGCAATACGCTCACGCTTCTTGTGCTTCTTGCCTTCCGCTGGCTTAGCGGCAGCATCATCCATGGCTGGAGCGGCCTGAGCCTCCTCTGCAGGCTTTTCTTCAACGATAACAGGAGCAGCGATCTCTGTGGCCTGTGTTTCAACCTTCTTCTTGCGGCCACGCTTTTTTGGCTGCTTTTCAGCCACCGGGGCAGACTCTGCCGCCGCAGGAGCCTCTACAGGCTTCTCTTCAGCAACAACAGCCTCTGCCGGCGCCTCCACTTTCTTCTTGCGGCCACGCTTCTTTGGCTGGTTCTCGGCCACTGGGGCAGTTTCAGCCTCGGCAGGGTTTTCCTGCTGCTTGGTCTCTACTTTTTCTTTCTTTTCTGATGATCTTGAATTGCGCTTTTTCTTTGGGTTGTCGCTTGCCTTGTGCGATTCCTCATCAGCGGCAACGTTGAGAATCTCATACATCAGATCCTGGTCCGAGAAGCTGGCGAGCTTTTCGATTCCAAGTCTGACAGCCTGTTCCTCAAGCTGCTCTCTGTTCATCTTACGCAGTTCGTCGATATGAACTTTCATGTCTGTATGTTAAAAATGTGTAATCAGATTATGTCCGGAGACGGACAAGATGCAGGATTTGTGCATCAATTGATGTACAAATATAACAAGAATAAATTAAATGGCAAAAAGGTTCAAGACATCAACGGTCCCAGTAACTGCTGCTCTTCTTGAACTTGAGGATGTCCGAGAGTGTCGCTGAATTTGCAGCGATTCTGAATGAATATGACTTCCATGTTCCGGTAGGAACCCATGACACAGCAATGTTGAAGCAATGGAGGTCATAGGTAGCGCTGATCTGGGAGGTGGTCATCTTGAGAGCCATGAGGTCGAAACCGGTGTTGCCCTGGATGGACATCTTCGGTGTGAGCTTTATGTTGCCGGACATCGACAGCGTCTGGGTATACCTGTTATTCGTTATCAGCTGGTCATTTGTATACGAATAGCTTCGGCCATAGCTGAACGAGTAGCTGAAGTTGAGCGACCACGGCACATCCGGATTTGTATAGTAAAGCCATCCGCCAGGGATGAACTCACCTGTGACAGGATGGAAGAACTGGCGCTGATAATAGTCGGCAGGGGATTGGCTGGTTTTATCCCTGCCATCGTTGCCATTTATGTGACCTTTGCCTGAGAATGAATACGAAGTTGACGCACTGGCGTTAAGAAGCCTTACAGGATGCCTAGGGTCCTTTACTACATTGAATGTGCTGATCCTGCGTCCGCGGCCGTCGATGGCATAAGGATCAAACGACGCGCTTCCGCTGATGGAAAGCTTTCCGAAGATCGAGGTTGAAAGGCTCAGGTTGATGTTGCTCATGTTAAGCGAGTCAGCCAGGAAATTATAGCCGGAACTGAGATTGAGCTGGTCGATAAGCTTGACCTTCTTGGAACCCTTTCCTGTCGTATCCGCGAAGTCTCTGACCTTAGCCTCGATATTGTTTCCGATAGAGAAGTTGGCTGAAGCATTCTTTCCCTTTCCCGGAGGCGCGTTCATCTGGCCTGCGAACCTGTTGTACTCGTACTCTTTCTCAACGCCATGTCTGTCCACATAGCTGTATGTACGCCATCCATTTGCATATGTACCGAGTTCCGGGCTGACTGAGAAAGAGAGGCTAGGGGAGACAACGTGTCTGATCGCCTGGACCCTGCTGTACCTTCCAAAGTCATACATTCCATACAATCTGGTGTTCATTGAAATGCTTCCGGAATAGGTCTGGGTTATTCCAAGAGTGCTGAACTTATGTGCCTGAACCTCTTCAACCCTGTCAGTCTCCGGATTGTACTCATAATCCTTGTAGGTGAAGAACCAGTTCTGACCATAGCTGATTCCAGGGCTGAAGTTGAGGTATTTCGCAAGAGTGAAGCTGGGAAGACCGATCGTGAAACTGTGCTTCATGCCATTCTGGAATCTGTCCAGGATGGCTGGGAATTCGAACTCGCTGGCCTTGAAGTTGACCTTGTTCTGGAATGAAGTATTATATCCGAACGATATCTTCTCGTAGAACTTTTCCTTTCCGACACGAACCTTCTGCTTGAACGGATAGATGGTGCTGAGCGACATGGTCAGGTTAGGAAGCGTGAACGTGTATGAACTGTCTCGCGAGTTCTGGCTGTGCAGAGCATTTATGGACAGGTTGATCTTGTCCCATCGTCTTCCATACGAGATGGAAGATGATATCTGGTTCTGGAGCGCTTCGCTTACAGATGTCGAATTGAACCTGTTGTTTGAAGGGCTGGAGAAGTTGACTGAAGCCGAGAAGGTCGTTCCCGGATGAGCCTTCGAATCCTGGGTATGCGACCACTTTACACCAAAGTTGCGGCTCTGGAAGAAATCTGTGCTCCCGACCTCTCCGGTCTGGTCATTTGAGTAGTTCAAAGAAAAGTTACCGTTGAACTTGTAATTCACCCTGTATCGGGAATTGAGTTCTACAGCCCACGATCCAAGGGTGTAGTATGAGCCGGTCAGGGAAATATCGAAGAAGTCGCCTATGACAAAGTAGAAACCGCCATCCCTTGCATAAAAGCCTCGGGCATTTTCCTCTCCAAATGTTGGAATCAGAAGTCCTGTTGATCTCTCCGGCTTCTTCGGGATGAAACCGAATGGCAGTCCGATAGGCAGATGGACATCCTCGACAACGACACCGGCCGGTCCGAACACAGTCTTCTGGGTCGGCTTTGTGATGACCTTGGCTGTACTCAGCGACATGTAGTAATGAGGATGGTCAGCGTCACATACCGTATACTTTCCGTGGGTAAGATTGATCGAGCGGTCCGGCATCATCTTGATGTTCTGGCCATGGATCTGGCCTTCGGCATCGGATGTTATCATGTTGGTGATACGGGCCTTGTTCGAGTTGAAGTTGTAACGCAGCTTCTCCATCTCGTACTGCTCGCTGCCTTGCTTCATTACCGGCTGTCCCTGCCACGTACCCGTCAGCGAGTCAAAGATACCGCTGGCATAAACCTCGCCCTTGTCAAGGTCATACTCCATATACTCGGCTGTAAGCTCCATATTCTGATACTTCACCTTGACATCTCCATAATAGTAGATCATCTTGTGACCACCGCTGAAGACCTCTACGATAGAGTCTTTCGCTCCGGAAAAAGCAGGACGCTCAAGCGAGCTCTTTTCCAGAAGTTCAAGAGAATCGGCTTTGGAAAGTGAATCGGATCTGGATACTGAAAGGCTGTCAGGTGCAGTTGTAAGCAACGAGTCCTGGCCAGTCTCGAGAGCCGGCAGATATACTGAACGTCTAACTGGGTAACGGAAGTTTCTTGCCGTAAGCATCAACCCCGTCATTACCAGCAGCAAAACCACTGTAAGTATGTATTTGACCCTATTAGAATGCAATTTTTTCAGTATATTTGCAAAAACACAAATGTACTACAATAATCCTGTATTACAAAGGTACGAACCATGAAAAACCGACTCCTCCCAGCATATAGATCCGCACTTCTGGCGATTCTCCTTTTGGCTGTTCCAGCAGTCATGCATGCCCAGAATCCAGATCTTGGACTGAACACAATCGTAATCGACCCTGGACATGGTGGAAACGACCCCGGATGTATCAGCAAGGATGGCAAGACACAGGAGAAGGCTGTCGTTCTCAATATCTCGAAGAAGCTCAAAAACCGCATCAGCAGTGAGTATCCATCAGTGAAGGTTCTCATGACCAGGGATGACGACCGCTTCATTCCTCTCAATGACCGCGCGAAATATGCCAGCAACAATGGTGCCTCATTCTTTCTGAGTATCCATATAAATGCCAGCGACCGCTCGACTTCGGCAAATGGATATTCAGTCCACCTTCTTGGTCAGTCAGACAACAAGAACAGCAACACGTACGCGTACAACATGGAAGTGTGCAAGCGTGAGAACGAGGTAATCCTTCTCGAGGAAGACTATTCAACAAACTACCAGGGATTTGACCCGAAGGATCCTGAATCAGACATCTTCCTGAAGCTCATGCACAACGCATATCGCGAGCAGAGTCTGCTTTTCGCCCAGATAATCGACAACAAGCTGAAGACCGGTCCGTATAAGAAAAGCAACGGCATATATCAGAACAATTTCGCCGTCCTCCGCCAGGCGTCGATGCCGGCCATGCTCCTTGAGCTTGGCTTCATGACCAATGCCTCAGACCTCGCCGTTATAAGGAGCGAGGAAAAGATCGACCAGATTGTAAACCTGCTGTTCGAAGCATTCAAGGAATACAAGACTCTCTATGACGAAAGCACCGGCGCCACCACTTCAAAGCCGGCGGCTTCAAAGGCCGACACCAAGAAACAGGAGACAGCCCCATCAAAGCCGGCCGTTTCGGAGACAACGTCAAAGACAGAAGGTGTCGTTTATGGAACACAGGTGCTGGTGACAGGAAAGAACATGGACAAGGCCGATAAATACTTCTTGGGATATGAGCCGCTTTGTCTGAAAGGAGGGAAATACAACAAGTATGTCATCGGCATATCAGCCGACAAGTCCGAAGCCAGGAAGGAGCTTTCAAAAATCAGGAAGACCTATGCAGACGCCTTTCTTGTAAAGGTTGAAAACGGAATTGCAACCCTTGAAAAATAGGCGTAAAACGCATATCGAAATTGCTAAACGTGTCATATCTAAACGTTTGCCAATTTAGATAAATTCTAAATTTGTGAACACTTGATTACTAATCGTTTACAATTAGTGTTTATCTCATAAGTGATTGAAAAGGCGCAACTTACAAAGACTGCGATCATAGATTTTGCTGACTTTAAGTTATGCCAAATATTCTTCAAAAGCAAGTTGAAAAGAGATTTTTTATCACTTTTTTTTCAACCAACTTTGCACCACAGATGACAGGGGAGTATCGCCCCTTTATGCAATCACTTTTATATGGACAACAACACCAGACATATACAGATATGGGACGACTGTCTGCGCATTTTTCAGCAGAACATCGAGCCCGCTCGCTTTGATGTCTGGTTCAAGCCGATCAAGCCTGTCAGCATCGAAGGCTCCATGCTTACCGTTGAAGCTCCATCCGAGTATTTCGTGGAATACCTTGAAAGTGGATTCATCGACATAATCAGCAAGACGCTCAAGCGCGTGATCGGCACCGATGCGAAACTTTCATATCAGGTAAGACCTGTACAGGACGAAAAGCCGATGGTTCATCCTATGGGACCACAGGCAGCTCCTGTCAACAGACCTATCTCCATCAACTCTGCATCGCTCGCACAGTCCAACCCGGGAGCCGACAAGTTCCCAGGTCTGGTCAGATACAACATCGATCCAAGGCTCAACCCGACCTATTGCTTCGCCAACCTTATCACAGGCGACTGCAACCGCATGGGCATCACTGCCGGTGTGAACATCGCGAATTCACCTGGCCGCAACTCCTTCAACCCGCTCTTCCTCTTCGGTGGATCGGGACTTGGAAAAACCCATATAGCTCAGGCTATCGGACTTGAAATCAAGGAAAGGCAGCCAAACCTGGTCGTATTGTATGTAACCGGCAACGAGTTCCAGACCCAGTATGTCAACGCCACGACAAAGAACAACAAGCTCAATGACTTCATGGCGTTCTACTCAAGGGTCGATGTGCTCATCGTGGATGATATCCAGGAGCTTGTGGGTCCAGGTTCCCAGAATGCGTTTTTCAACATCTTCAACCATCTCCACCAGAACGGCAAGCAGCTGATCTTCACTTCAGACCGTCCTGCAGTCGAGCTCCAGAAGTTCGAGAACCGCCTACTGTCCCGCTTCAAGTGGGGTCTTTCAGTAGAGCTTACCCGTCCTGACTATGCGACCCGCCTTGCAATGCTGAAGGCACGTGCAAGACGCGAGGCTGTGGTAGACATTCCGGATGACGTTCTTGAGTTTGTTGCCGCAAGAGTCAATTCAAACTTCAGGGAGCTTGAGGGAACCCTGATTTCCCTCATGGCACATGCAACCCTTGCACACCAGGATGTAACAGTAGAGCTTGCACAGCGCCTGACCGACAAGATCATTGGTGAAGAGCATGTCGAGATTACCGTTGACAAGATCAAGGCTACCATCTGTGACTATTTCAACATTTCCATGGCAGACATCGAGTCCAAGAGCCGCAAGCGTTCCATCGCACAGGCTCGCCAGATTGGAATGTATTACTGCAGAAATCTAGCCGGCAATTGTTCATTGGCAAACATCGGTGCCGCGTTCGGAGGCCGTGACCATGCGACTGTAGTCCACGCCTGCAAGATCGTCAATGACCTGATGAGCACAGACAAGACCATCAAACAGTACGTCACCGACATTGGAAAAATGCTGAAGCCAGCAGATAATTTTTAAGATATGGATTCAAATTCAGTACTGAACATCTTCAAGGAAATAACCCGTATCCCGAGAGAATCCGGACACGAGGAAGCGATGACTGCATACCTGCAGTCATTTGCCGTTAATCACGGTCTCGACTGCAAGACCGATGAGACAGGCAACGTTCTCATTACCAAACCTGCCGCTCCAGGCAAGGAAAATGTTCCTGCAATCGTGCTCCAGAGCCATCAGGACATGGTCTGCGAGAAGAATGCGGGTGTTCAGCATGATTTTGCCAAGGACCCTATCCACTATGTCATCGAGGATGGCTGGATGATCGCGCCGGACACGACCCTCGGTGCAGGGGAGGGCGTCGGCGTTGCAGCAAGCCTCGGACGCCGCGGGCGCGGCCGGCCGGCAGGAAAGATCGAATGTCTCTTCACCATCTCGGAGGAGACCGGTATGGATGGAGCACAGGCTATCAAGGAAGGCTTCTTCACAGGCAAGACCCTCATCAATCTCGACTCCGAGGAAGAAGGCGAGTTCTGTATCGGCTGCGCCGGTGGCGTCAACACGATAGCAACATACAGCTACAGCACAGAGAACCGCAACAGCGAATATACCCGCATGGTGCTCAGGATCAACGGCGGCCAGGGCGGTCACAGCGGCGAAGACATCAACAAGGGCCGCATGAACACCGTCAGGACTCTTGCCCAGTTCCTCCAGAAAGAAATGCCTTACGGTCTCCAGCTCATCATGATCAGCGGAGGCAACAAGCCGAATGCGATCTGCCGCGAAGCATCCGCTTATGTTTGCGTTCCTGACGCAAATGCAACAGCTATAAGGTTCAAGAACTTCGGCCTTGAGGCTTGCGAGGCGGTTAAGGACACAGACCCTGCCGTCTGCTTCAAGTCTGCGCTTGCAAGCATCAACGAGAAAGTCCTCACCCAGAAGGACATGGAAAACCTTATCAACGGCCTCGCCGACTGTCCTCATGGAGTACAGGCAATGAGCGCTGACATCGAGGGTCTCGTTGAGACATCTACAAACCTTGCAGCAGTTGACATGTCTGCCCGCGGAACTGTACGCGTTGTCACAAGCCAGAGAAGCTCGATCACCGCAGAGTGCCGCAAGATTGCTGCCAAGGTCGAGGAAAACTTCGCATCAAAGGGAGCCAAGGTCGAGCATCTTTATGAGTATCCGGGCTGGAAGCCGAACATGGATTCTCATGTACTTGATGTTTGCAAGTCTTCATATGTCAAGCTCTTTGGAAACGAGCCTATCGTCAAGGCCATTCATGCCGGCCTTGAGTGCGGACTGTTCCTTACAAAGTTCCCAGACCTGGACATGATCTCTATGGGACCTACCATGATAGGCATACACGCCCCTGGCGAGAGAATGGAGCTTGCTTCGCTTGACAAGTTCACAGCTCACCTTATCGACGTAGTGACTAACTTCGCATAAACATTTGACAATCATGGGACCTAAGATTGCACCTTCGATTCTGTCCGCAGATTTTCTTCATCTTGAGAAGGATATTGAGATGCTGAATGCAAACGCCGATATAATCCATATCGACGTGATGGATGGATCATTGGTTCCAAACATCTCTTTTGGATTCTCGATCATTGAACCGATAAGCCCTATCGCAAAGATTCCTATGGACGCCCACCTTATGGTCGTCCATCCTGAGCGCTGGTTTGAGAGACTTGCCGGACTTGGAATCAATATGTGCAGTTTCCACCTTGAGGCTGCCCGCAAGGCAAGACTGGACGCATCCGACCTTCTCAAGCAGATCCGCTCACTTGGAATGAAGGCGGGACTGGCTATCAACCCTGACATCCCTGTAAAGAGTGTGTACAAGTACATCAAGGATGCTGATTTCATCCTTGTCATGTCTGTCTTTGCTGGATTCGGCGGTCAGAAGTTCATCTATGAGACATACGACCGAGTATCAGCCCTCAAAGAGGAGATCAAGAGGCAGGGAAGTGACTGTCTCGTCCAGATTGACGGTGGTGCAAGTCCTGCAAATGCAAAGAACCTCTACGAGGCCGGCGTAGATATCATCGTTGCCGGAAGCTCAGTCTTCAAGAGTGAGGATCCGGGCGCGACTATCGATGCAATGCGCAATTTCTAGGCTTCAAGCCTGAACATATACTGCCTGAATTCGGCATCAAGATCTACTCTGCCTTCTTTCGTAGCCAATTGCTCGAAACGGAGGCGGAGTTTTTCATGCAGAGCCTCCAGGGTCGCATGAGGTTCATAGCTCTTTCCGGTAAGCATCTTCATCGAAACCGGGTTAGGGATGCCCTCCGGCCAGGACTCTTGGTTGAGGTTTAGTCCGATGCCCACTATGCTGTCACGGACGAGTGTGCCCTCAAGGATGTTCTCAATGAGAATGCCGCAGATCTTTAGATCACCAACCCAGATATCATTAGGCCACTTGATGCGGGCAGTGATACCATTATCAAGAAGGAAATCCCTGATCGCCAGTGTGGTGACACATGTTATCTGAAGCATTTCCGAGGTAGGCATTTCTATGCCGTTACCGTCTGTCGAGAAGCGCATGGCGGTCGTGAAGGTGAGATTGTCGCCTGGTGTGCTGGTCCATTTATGGTCACCCTGACCACGGCCGGCTGTCTGACAGGTCGCGGCTATCACTGACAAATTGTCAAGTTTATCCTGTTCCAGAAGCCTTCTGACTTCGCTATTTGTCGAATCTATGACATCGTACCACTGTATTGGGCCCTTTGGTATCATTTGGTCGCTTTTTTGTTGTATATTTGTAAGATAACACTGACAAAATTAAGCAATTTTCAATGATTACACACGATTTACGCGTTCTCGCAGATGCGATGCAGGACAAGAAGGCAGAAAAGGTGGTTTCTCTTGATCTCAGACCTGTAAGTTCGGCTATTGCCGATTATTTCATGGTCTGCAACGGAACCAACACCACTCAGGTAGCTGCAATCGCTGACAATATCATAAAGGAAGCAAAGGAGCAGCTTGGAATGAAGCCTATCCGCACCCAGGGTTTTGAGAACAACTACTGGATCATCATTGATTTCGGTCATATCGTCATCCACGTATTCCTTGGCGAATACAGGGATTTCTACAGACTTGAGGATCTTTGGGCTGACGCACCAAGGAAAGAGTACAAGGAGCGCAAGCGTCCTGTGAAGAAAACAGCAACGGAAGAATAATGTCTGAAACACCAAATAATTCGAATGGTCCAAAGATGGACCAGGATGGCAAGGGGCCGAAGAGAATCCAGATCAGATTCAACCTGTCTTGGTTCTATCTTCTGCTTATCCTTGGTATCGTATGGATGTTCTTCAACAAGAGTGATACTCCTGCCCAGAAAATTGAGTGGGCGGAAGTACAGTCCATGGTTCTCAGCGGAGACGTAAAAGAGATACATTTCATACGAAATCACAACAAGGGAACAGTAACGATCAAGCCAGACTGTCTCGGCAAATACGCCAGCAAGTATCCGGGCGGCATCGTTCCTACCAAGTCTCCACATTTCAACTTCCTTGTATCCAATAAGTTTGATGCAGAGAAGGAGTTCGGGGAGCTTAATTCCCAGCTTACAACCGCATCTCAGGTAAAGGTCATCATGGAAAATGAGACCGACGTATGGGGAACCGCACTGGAATTCCTGCTTTTCCCTATACTCATGATTCTCATGTGGGTCTGGATGTTCCGCGGTCTTAACGGCCGTATGGGCGGCGGTGGCAATGGAGGAGGCATGTTCAATGTCGGAAAGGCTCCAAGCCGAATGACTGATAAGGACCAGATTAAGGTGACATTCAAAGATGTCGCAGGTCTTTATGGAGCCAAGGAAGAAGTCGTAGAGATCGTAGACTTCCTTAAGAATCCCCAGAAATACACCGCGCTTGGAGCAAAGATTCCTAAGGGAGCATTGCTTGTAGGCCCTCCGGGGACCGGAAAGACTCTTCTTGCCAAGGCTGTGGCAGGTGAGGCGAACGTTCCATTCTTCTCCATCTCCGGTTCAGATTTCGTTGAGATGTTTGTCGGAGTTGGCGCATCACGCGTCCGTGACCTCTTCAAGCAGGCAAAGGAAAAAGCCCCATGCATCGTGTTCATCGATGAGATCGATGCAGTTGGACGTGCCCGCGGAAAGAATGCAGGTTTTTCTTCAAATGACGAGCGCGAAAATACTCTCAACCAGCTTCTTACCGAGATGGATGGTTTTGGCAGCAATTCCGGTGTCATCGTACTGGCAGCTACAAACCGCGCCGATATCCTTGACAAGGCGCTCATGCGCGCAGGCCGTTTCGACCGTCAGATTCATGTTGATCTTCCTGAGCTCAAGGAGAGAGTCGAGATTTTCAATGTACATATGCGTGGCCTCAAGGTCGAGGAGAACTTCGACGTCGAGTTCATGGCAAAGCATACTCCCGGTTTCTGCGGTGCCGACATCGCAAATGCATGCAACGAGGCAGCGCTTACGGCAGCACGCAAAGGCCATAGCGTAATCAGCCGCCAGGATTTCCTCGATGCAATTGACCGCATCATAGGAGGAATCGAGCGCAAGAGCACGATAATCAAGCCTAAGGAGAAGAAGACCATTGCTCATCACGAAGCCGGTCACGCTGTTACCAGCTGGCTTCTTCCTAATGCAAATCCTTTGTTCAAGGTTACACTCGTACCCCGTGGAAACGCCCTTGGTGCAGCGTGGTATCTTCCTGAGGAGCACAAAATACAGACCAAGTCCCAGATGATGGACGAGATGTGTTCTCTCATCGGTGGACGCGTTGCGGAGGAAATCATCAACGGAGAACCTTCTACCGGTGCCCAGAATGATCTGGAGCGCCTTACCCAGATGACTTACGCCATGATCCAGTACTATGGCATGAGTGACAGTGTCGGTAACGTATCCTACTATGATTCCACCGGTGCGAGAGGCTATGACCTGACAAAGCCATACAGTGAGAAGACAGCCGAACTTATTGACGCTGAGGTCAAGAAGCTTATCAAGGAAATCCATGACAAGACATACGAGCTTCTCATGAACCACAAGGATGGTTTTTTGGAGGTAGCTTCATTACTTTTGGAAAAAGAAGTTATATTTGCAGAAGACGTAGAAAAGATCCTTGGTCCCAAGGTAAAGAACGAAGATGAATAGTCTTGCAAAGCGTACCATATCGGGCATCGTCTTTGTCGCAATAATGCTCGCCGGGCTCCTGCTGAACAGATTCCTGTTCGCGGGGCTTGTCGTGTTTGTTATGGTTGCAATGATGCTTGAATTCTACAATATGACGATGGGGGACAGGTACAAGGGATCACGTATCCTCGCTATCCTTGCCGGTGTCATTCTAGAACTGGTTCTCTTTGTCGAGAACGGATGGGATTTCCCTACCAAGTTCATGGCTCTGACCATGATTCCCATGATCGTGGTGATGGTCAACTCTCTGTTCGTAAAGGACAAGTCTGAATTCGGTCTTTTCTCCTACATCTACACAGGCTACGTCTATATCGCTGTTCCATTGGCGCTTTCCAATCTGATTGCGTTCCATGACGGCGATTTCAATGCGACCCTGCTTCTCGTATTCTTTGTAATAATCTGGAGCTCAGACGTGGGAGCTTATGCTTTCGGTCTGTCTCTAGGACAGAAATACGGAAAGAAAATGTGTCCGAGCATATCTCCTAAGAAATCCTGGATCGGGTTCTGGGGAGGAATGCTGACCTCTGTCCTGGCTGTGATTCTTCTTCACACGTTTGGAGTCATAAGCATATCACTCGTACACTGCATCGTCCTTGGTGTCATAATGCATTGTGGCGGTGTATGCGGAGACCTTTTCGAGTCTATGTGGAAGCGTTTCTGCAACGTGAAAGACTCCGGAAACATCATCCCTGGACATGGTGGAATGATGGACCGCTTTGACAGCGCACTGATTGCAATACCAGTGGGAGCTGTTTATCTATCACTCTTCAACCTATTATAACCAATGAGATTAAGAATAGACAAGAATTCATACGGAACCATCCTTTCAGTATACGCTATCAGTGCAGTCTGCCTCCTTGCCTGCTGCATGCTGATCAAGATCGCATGGCTGAACTGGGTGCTGTCAGCAATCTTCCTTGCCTTTTCTGTATTCATCACATATTTCTTCCGTGTGCCCCGCCGCCAGGAGGCAGGAAACGGGACCCTTGTGTCATCGGTTGCTGACGGCAAGGTCGTGATTCTCGAAAAGGTATACGAAAAGGAGTATCTCAAGCGCGACTGCATACAGGTTTCTGTATATATGGACTTCTTCGATGTCCATGTGAATTTCTGGCCTGTAACAGGCGAGGTGACCTACTATAAGTATCACCCTGGAAGATATCTCCTCGCTTTTCTGCCAAAGTCTTCAGAACTCAACGAACATAGCTCAACCTGTATCAAGACCAAGGATGGCAAGGAAATATTTTTCAAGCAGATAGCCGGAACATTCGCAAGAAGAATCGTCAACTATGCCGAGCCGGGCATGCAGGTTTCAGCAGGCAAGCAGTGCGGAGTCATCAAGTTCGGCAGCCGCATCGACATGTTCCTCCCGCTCGATGCCGATATCCAGGTCGAGCTTGGAAATTATGTAGATGCATGTGAGACGATTATTGCGTCGCTGAACTAGTTTTTCTTATCTGCTTCGATAAGTTCGAGAAGCTTGTCGACAGCTTCGTCTTCGGGAACGTGCCTTAGAACAGGCTCGTTCTTTTTGTATATAGAGACCTTTCCGTTTCCTTCTCCCACGTAGCCCCAGTCTGCATCAGCCATCTCACCAGGACCGTTCACGATACATCCCATGACAGCAATGATGACGTTGCTTAAGTGCGATGTACGCGACTTGACCTCTTCAAAGGCTTTCTGGAGGTTATACATGGTTCTTCCGCATCCTGGGCATGCAATGTACTCTGGGCGGTAGAACTTGCGTCTGCAGGCCTGTAACAGCTCATCTGCGAGGTATTCTCCCTTCTTTGATGATTCAATATCAACAGAATTGCCTTCTTCGTCAAGATACGACCCCTTGAAAGCAACACCATCAAGCTCCCGGTCAAGAAGCTTCTTTCCAAAATCACATGATGCATCCATGATAAGCCTGTTCCAGGAAGGGGAGTCATAGACAGCGGTCGCTACACGGTCTTGGACAGAAACAGATACAAGAGATGTGTTTATCTTTCCATCATATCTTTCCTCAAGGTATCTTCCAACAGGAATTTCGTTCACGGGATCCTCGGTAAGCGAAACTCGGAGCGTATCACCGATTCCTTCGGAAAGAAGGGCAGAGATGCCAACACAAGATTTGATTCGTCCCGAGTCTCCATTGCCAGCCTCGGTCACACCAAGATGCATAGGGAAAGAATACCCCTTTTCAGCCATATACTTAGCCAAAAGACGGTACGCCTCTACCATAACAATTGTGTTACTTGCCTTGAGCGACAATACGATATTGAAAAACTCGTTTTCAATAGCCATCTCAACCCATTCCATGGCAGCCTTGGCCATTCCAAGTGGAGTGTTGCCATACTGGTCTGTGATATACTGGCCAAGAGAACCATGATTCAGACCGATTCTAATGGCAGTTCCGGTCTTCTTGCAGACTTCGAGCAGCTTTGCAAACTGCTCACGGGCCATCTCATGGTCCTTATGGAAATTGCCGGGATTGATACGGACTTTTTCTACAATAGGAGCGACAGCGATTGCTGTCTCTGACGAGAAATGGATATCAGCGACAAGGGGAGTATCGATGCCCTCTGCGCGGAGCTGCTCCTTTATGGCCTTGATATCGTCAACCTGATTGAGACCCGGAACTGTAATCCTTATAATGTCAGCACCTGCAGCAGCCATTCGTCTGCACTGGTCGACTGTTTCTGCCACATCATAGGTGTGGGTATTGCACATTGTCTGGACGGCTATCGGATTCCCTGATCCAATACAAACTCCGCCAATCTTGACTTCTCTTGTCATATCAGTTATTACCATATACGATTGCCTTTGCTTCCTTGCGGAGAGTCGCCTTGTCCTTTCCCGAACGGCTGCCAAGCTGAACAAACAAACCTACACTAAGATTGATGTCCAAAGGATATGCAAAGCTGAAATAATATTCACTCCTGTAATTTGGGTCATAGAGAGTTGACCACGCGTATCTAACGTTTGCCTTTACATGCACTTCGAATGGATCGAAAACGATTCCGAATCCGGCTCCACCCTTGAGACCATAGTCTATCCTATGGTCTGTATCAAGGAAAGTGTACCTTGTCTCGTCCGTAACCATAGGGCCGACGCGCTCTATCGCATACCTGTACCCTCCATATATGCCAGCCGATGCAAGAAGCTTGAAATGGTCCATGTCATAATGGAACTGCGCTGTCACAGGAATATCTATGACCTTGTAGCTGCATTGGATTGCACCATTGACGATGGCAATCGATCCCGTCTCCTTATTCTCCTTCATCTTATAGCCTTCTATTCCATGGAACAGGCCGGCCTGAAGACCGAAATAAGGCATGAAGCCGAACATCTTGCTATACTTTGTGATCGATATGCCATAATAATCCATTGACCAGAGATTATCCTGGAGGTATGGGGGATTGAAAAGCTGACGGCTCACACCACCTCCATACTCTACACCAACCATGACATAATCATTGATGACGAGTTCCTTGTCGACCTTTACCGTATCCAGATACTCATTCGAATACTTTCTGGGCTCGGTCTTCTGCTTGCGGTCTCCAGATGCTGACGCATTGAAAGCCGCAGAAAGAAGCAGTATCAGTATGAGTGGGAATATCTTTTTCATCACTTGTTTCCAAACAATTCAGCCACGTTTACCTCCTGGTCAAGATCCACAGATTCAGGAATGTCTATGAATTCCTTCTTGTTGAATTTCAAGAATATAACCTGCTCAGGCTGACGATGAGCCATAAGCGAACCCGTATCAATGAGACCGTTTCCATTCACGTCATTTGCAATCCTTATTGAATACTTGCCTTTTTTGAGATATGGGAAGGTAAGGGTCTCGCTTGATGTGACCACATAGCTTCGAAGAACGGTGTTCTGTTTCTCGTTAAGCAGTTCGACAATGTACCGGTTCCCGACGTCCTTAAGAATCAGATTAAGAGTAGAGAGCTTGTCACTTGTTGGAAGCTTGACGGTAACCTCTGTACTGTCGCTGTAATATCCATTGATATCACGGAAACCACGATGTGGAAGCTTTAGCCTGTAATCATATCCTACAAGCATCTTCTCATCCGGGAAAATCGAATAGCGACGGATATTGGTGCTGTCCTGAACCACGCGATACTTGATCTTGGATTCAATCTGCTTCGGATTGATGGAAATCATCTGGAGAGAATCGAAGCATTCATTTACGATAGGATATGTGAACTCGAGCTTGAAACCTTCCTGTTCAACAGTCTCCGGCACTGCCTCAAGATTCAATAGGCAAATAGTATCCTTATGCTCGACTGGCTTGCGTTTCTTGTTCTTTGAGCCTCCTTCGGCATAGAGTCTAACCCTTTCTGTCTCAGGGGACAGCCTGCCAAGAGAATCCGTCTTTCTGTAGTTTACAAAAAGATTGAGAGTATCTGGCATGCGCTGCTTGTCGTTTACCCAGATTTCAAGACTGTCACGTTCTGCATTGAACTGAGTGATAAGCCTGTCCGGCTTCACACCCAAGATCCACATGGAATCGATGTGGGTATCCGGAGCCATGAATGTAATGTACGAGCTACGGTCACTGACGCGGACCTTGTTGACGATAAGCTGCTTGGTAGGTCTGGCGCGGAACATAGCCAGCTCATATTGGCTGGTTCTAGACTGGCAGCCAACCGTATCCTTCATATCGAAGGCCCTTGCTTCCGGAAGGCTGTCAACCACGCGCATTGTTGGTCTTATGATACTGTCGACAAAGGCGATAAGCTCATTTTCGGAAGCATCATACATCTTGTTGCTGTTGTCATCCTTGACAGCGTAGAGACGATATGAAGTATCCTTGATATTCCTTATACAGAAATAGCCCCAGTCATCAGTCAGCGCAGCGGCGAAAGGTCTCTTTTCCATTACAGCGGAATCGGAAGAATCCTTATACAGCATGACCGTAATGCCCTTCATTGCCTTGAGGGTCTTGCTGTCGCGCACTGTTCCGGTGACCATCATGGAATCTATGGTCTGTCCTGTCGAGAAAACATAGGTGAAACCGGGGAAGACATTGCCCTCATTGTTATCCTTTATCGCATCTGTAAAGCTGAGGGTATACGTCATGTCTGGCTGAAGGTCTTCTTCGAATCTCACTTCCAGACTCTTGCCCTTCATCCTGGTCTTCAGCATCTTCTGCTGAGGAGGGGAGAGGAAGATGTTGCTCGCTGTCTTGACGACTACGTACTCATTGAAAGTGAATGTAAGCACCGCCCCCTTTACAGGGACATTGGTGGTCCCGTTTGCGGGAGAACACTTGACGAGAATGGGAGGAATTGTATCCTTCTTGCCTCCAGATGGCGCCTGTGAAGTATTTGCACACGAGTTGGAGAACATCAACGACACAAGGACGATGATGACAGGTATGGCAGGAAAGTATCTGGAACGGAATTTCTTCATCAGATGTCAGTTCTAATAACGCTGTGGATACCCTTGATGGCCTGCAGCTTGAAAATGATCCTTTCAAGCAGGTTTCTGTCGTTGACCATGAATTCGATATAGCCGTCAAAGATTTCTCCGTCAGTATTAAGAAAAACGCGCTTGACGCTGAGCCCCATGGTTGTCGCCATGAAAGATGAGATGTCATTCAACAGTCCAAGACGGTCGATTCCTCCAAGGGACAGTCGTACGAGATAGTCCCTAGGCTTGTCTGCATCGTCAGCCTTCCACTCGGGCACAATCATCCAGTCTCCATGGATAGAGCCGAGGAGCTCTGCCCTTGGGCAAGTCTTCTTATGTATTTCGACTGAGCCGTCAGGATTGAGGAATCCGACAACAGGATCGCCCGGGATAGGCTTGCAGCACTCCGAGATTATGTATTTGCGAGGAGATTCCGCACTTGTGTCGATGATAAACCTCTCATTTTTCTCAGCCTTAGCCTTTTCCGGAGCCTCGGTAAGAGCCAGAGAAATGCTGCTCAAAGGAATGATTCCCAAGCCGTATCGGAAATAAAGCTCTTCAGATTCGCGAAGGTTGCATGAATACAGTATGCGGCGCAGGCTCCTGTTTGTAAACTCCTTGCCGAGTGACAGGAATTCCTTTTTGAGCCTGGCCTCTCCTTCTGCGACAATCGTCTCACGATAGTCCTTGAAGTAATCGATGACTTTGCTGCGGGCCTGACGAGTCTTAAGGAACTGGAGCCATTCACGCTTCGGATATCCATTCTGGGCAGTGACGATCTCCACCTGATCACCAGTCATAAGTGTATGGGAAAGCGGCACAAGCTTCATATTGACCTTTCCGGCAATCGCCTTGTTACCGATATCTGTATGAATCTGGTATGCGAAGTCGAGGACGCTGGCACCCTTCTGCATCGTCTTCTGCTCTCCCTTAGGAGTGAAGAGGACGATATCTGTGTTGATAAGGTCGTTGTGAATGATGTCAAGCAGCTCGAGCGAGTTGATATCCTTGGTCTTGAGCAGGTCTGATACCTGCTGAAGCCACTTGTCCATCTCGCTTTCAGTTTCTGTGATATATCCTTCCTTCTTGTATGTCCAATGCGCAGCAATACCTTTCTCAGCAATGTCATCCATACGGCGGCTGCGGATCTGTACTTCCACCCATGAACCGAACTGACTCATGAGCGTACAGTGGAGGGCCTCGTAACCGTTGCTCTTTGGATGCTTCACCCAGTCACGGACGCGGCTTGGCTGATATCGGTAAAGACCTGTGATGATCGAGAAGATGTGATAGCACTGATCACGTTCCGGCTCGGTCAGCTTCTGGTTGAAAATGATACGGACCGCATAAAGGTCATACACCTGATCAAAGGTCACATTCTTCGTCTGCATCTTGTGCCAGATCGAATACGGAGTCTTCACACGCTTCTTTATCTCGAACTCGAATCCAGCCTTGGTAAGAGCGTTTGCGATTGGAGAAATGAAATCGTCGATCTTCTTATCCGTGACCTCGACATTCCTGTCAATTCTGGAACAGATGTCTTTATAAACGTCAGGCTCCTTGTAGCGCAGCCAGATATTCTCAAGCTCAGACTTGACCTCGTAAAGACCGAGGCGGTGGGCGAGAGGGATGAAGATGAACATGGTCTCGCTGAGAATCTTGTCGCGCTTGTGCTCAGGCATGAACTCGATGGTGCGGCAGTTATGGAGGCGGTCAGCCAGCTTGATCAGCGAGATACGGGCATCATCATTGAGCGTAAGCAGGATACGCTTCAGGTTTTCAGCCTGGACGCTTTCCGTATAGACATTCCTGGAGTCGCGACGATTCTCATTGTCAAGCACGGTCTTGATCTTGGTAAGACCATCGACAAGAGACGCAACCTTCTCCCCGAAAAGATTCTTTATATCCTCAGTGGTGAAATCTGTGTCTTCAACGACATCATGCAGAAGAGCAGCGGTGATCGACTTGTAGCCGAGGCCGATGTTGTCGACCACGATCTGAGCCACAGCGATAGGATGAAGCATGTATGGCTCACCAGAGCGGCGGCGTACGTTCTTGTGGGCCTCGTTTGCGAATTCAAACGCCTTGCGTACTACAGCAAGCTCATTCTCATCTGTACAGCGTATCTTGGCGCTGGCATACAACTGCTCCCAATCGTGGTTGATCAGGTCGTAGTCCTGTTGTGTAAAAAGGGAAAAACTCATTTCTGTTCCTCCAATATATCTTCTTCAAATTCCTTCTTGAGACGGTCACGCATAGGAGTAAAGTCCTGGAGACGGCCTTCTGGAATATTATAATCATCGATATGCTGCAATCCATAGCACAACTGGGCGCCATAGATGATGATCTGCCAGCTATAGTTCATCCACATAAGGAACAGCGGGATGGCCGCAATCGCTCCGTAGACACCGTTGAGACGGGACATGAATGCCTGGGTATGGAGATACAGATGCTGGAAGATCACAAAGATAAACGCCGCGACCAATGCGGACCAGAAGGCACTTCTGGTACTGACGAACGTGGCTGGAATGTATTTATACATGATCGTGAACAAGAATACCGCAAACACGAACATGACAAAGTGTCCAAGAATGGAGACAAAGAACGAAACGTCCTTGATGTGGATGCTGATACCGATAAGGCTGGTCACATTGGAATACAACGCGATACCTGTTCCGAAAAGCATAACAAGGAACGGTGTCAGCAGGAGAGCTCCTAAATAGAACGAAAAGCGCAGATAGATCTTGCGGGGAATCTTCCGGATGCCCCAGACGTTGTTGAACACACGCTCAACCTGGAACATCAGCCAGATTACCGTCCAGAAGAACAGAAGGGCACTGATAAGGCCAACACCGCTGGACTGCGCTGTATCAATGATATTGCCGGCCTTGTCCATGATGACATTGAGGAATTCAGGATCAGTCGGAATATAGGAAAAGAGCATGTCGCGCAGCTTGTCCTCAAGTCCGAGACCACCGGAAACCGCGAATACGAATGCCACAAGCGGAATGACGGCAAGTGCTCCGAAATAGCTGAGGGCGACACACTGGAATCCCATACGGTTCTTGGCAAACTCATTGAAAACGATCTTCATAAGTTTGATGAACTGCACAAGTCTCTTCTTGAACAGCGAGAAACCATCAAGAGGCAGTTCCCAGATTTCATCCGAGAACACCTTTCTGGCTTCCACCATCATTCTTCCTACAGTAATCCTATTCATCAAAACAATGTCAATTCTTCCTGTTCAACAATCTGCGGAGCGTCAGGCAGCATGCTCATGAACTCTTTTTCCGAAATGATTCTGACTCCAAGGGATTCAGCCTTCTTGATTTTTTCCGGACCAGGTTTCTCTCCGGCAAGAAGGAAGCTGGTCTTCCCACTTACGGATCCGCTGTTCTTTCCTCCATTGTTCTCGATGAGTTCCTTCATCGCGTCGCGAGAAATGCTGAAATTACCGGAAATGACTATGGTCATACCGGCAAGAGCATCCGTCCTTTCAACAGTTTCCGACTTCAAGGAGAACTGTAGACCATGAGCCTTTAGTCTCTCAATCTCAGCAATATGTTCATCATTACGGAAGAAGTCATAAACACTTCTCGCAATCACTGATCCCACATCCGGGACAGCCTGAAGGGACTCCATGTCAGCTTTTGCGATGGAGTCAATGTCACCGAAATGACGGGCAAGCGTCTTGGCCGTGGTCTCTCCGACGAATCTTATTCCAAGAGCAAAGAGAACTCTCTCGAATCCAACGGAACGGGACTCTGCAAGACTGTCCAGGAAACGCTGCGCAGAACGGTCCTGCCACCCTTCCAGCCCAACGAGCTTAAGTTTATCCAGATCATACAGGTCTGCAGGACTCTTGACGAAACCAAGGGAATGCAGCTGCTCGACCGTAGCCTCGCCCGCAAGGATGTTCATAGCCTTGCGCGAAAGGAAGTGGATCAGACGTCCCTGGATTTGCGGCGCACAGCCCTCACTGTTCGGACAGAACCACTTGGCCTCGTCATCTTCGCGTACAAGAGGAGTACCGCAGACTGGACAAAGGGTAGGGAACACTGTCGGCGTGCTTGTCGAAGGACGCTTGGAAAGCTCGATACCGGTAATCTTCGGAATGATCTCGCCACCTTTCTCGACATACACCCAGTCACCGACACGTATGTCCATCTGAGCCATCTGGTCTGCATTGTTCAATGTCGCACGCTTCACCATGGTTCCACTCAAGAGAACAGGGTCTAGATTAGCGACAGGAGTGACGGCTCCAGTACGGCCGACCTGATAGTCAATGGACTTCAATTCAGTCAGGGCCTGCTCGGCCTTGAACTTATATGCCACAGCCCAGCGCGGAGACTTGGCGGTATAGCCCAAAGTGGTCTGGCAATCGCGCTCATTGATCTTTATAACAATGCCATCAGTCGCAAACGGAAGTGTTTTACGAGCTGTATCCCAGTGGCTTATATAATTCTCTATTTCTTCGATTCCGTGACAGATGCGTCTCTCGTCACTTACAGGCAATCCCCATGACTTTGCGGCATCAAGCGCTTCTGAATGGGTCTTGTAATCAAGGATTCCATCCGGAATGTGATAAAGAGTCACCATCAGGCCACGATGAGCAACCTCTTTGGGATCGAGCAGCTTGATCGAGCCTGAGGCTGCATTTCTTGGATTGGCGAAAGGAGCTTCTTCCTTAAGCTCGCGTTCCGCATTCAGCCTGTCAAACGCCTCATAAGGCATAAGGATCTCTCCACGAATCTCAAACTCATCTGGATAATCGCCATGAAGCACAGATGGGACATTCTTGATCTGGAGGACGTTTGCCGTGACATCATCACCCATTGTACCGTCGCCGCGGGTAAGAGCTCTGTACAGTTTTCCCTTACGATATTCAAGGCAGATTGCTGTACCATCGAACTTCAGTTCACAGCTGTATGTGAATACAGAGCCATCAAGAGTCTTGTCCGCCCTCATTGCAAAGGCTTCTATCTCTTCAATACTGTAAGTATTGCCCAAAGAA
This sequence comes from Bacteroidales bacterium, assembly GCA_024398125.1. Taxonomy (GTDB): domain Bacteria; phylum Bacteroidota; class Bacteroidia; order Bacteroidales; family UBA932; genus Cryptobacteroides. The sequence continues at coordinate 4,599 of JAKSJO010000021.1, read as the reverse complement.
AGCATCGGATATCTATGTGCGACCTGGCGGAATTCATGGCGAGGACTGTCAGACAGATCGCTGCCGACTCTCAAGGTAGGGGAGTCTGCACTTGAGAACTGCGGGAAGGAAGCTTCGAGAGACTCTAGCTCATGCATGAGCTGATCAAAGTCGAAATCGCTTATAACCGGCGCATTATCAACATAATAGCGTCGGCTATGCTCAGCGAGTTGAGTACGCAGGGAATCAATCCTGACCTTTGCTTCTTCGACAGTCATATCCTATGAGTGATATAAACTACAAATATAACAAAAAAGTCGGGAAATTATAGCTGCTTAATCGTGGTCCTGAGGATTGACATCGAGAGGTGTTCCGCAGTACTTGCAGTACTTGGCATTCTCGTCGTGACCGGTGCGTCCACAGTTCTCACAGATGCGCTTATACGGGCTGTCCTTGGTCTTGATGAGATTTGCAGAAACGATTCCGGTAGGAACAGCTATCGTAGTGTAACCCAGTAACATGACGAGAGCGGAAAGGAATCGTCCTGCTGTCGTGACAGGGGTGATGTCTCCATAACCTACCGTGGTAAGCGTGACGATTGCCCAATATATGCTGCTAGGGATGTCCTTGAACGAACTTTCCGGTACATTTCCTTCCACCATGAACATGAGAGTACCGATCGAGATGACCATGATCAGTACGAAAAGGAAAAATACCGAAATCTTCTTCATACTGTCCAGCAAGGCGTGAATAAGGGCATAGCCTTCATCAAGGAACGAAAACAGCTTGAAGATTCTGAAAACCCTGATAAGACGGAAAGTCCTTATTATCATCAAATACCGCGCAGGGCCGAACAGCCATGCAATATAAAGCGGAAGCGTAGCAAGCAGGTCGATTATTCCGAAGAAGCTCAGCGCATAGTCCTTCGGCTTCGGCGAACAGTACAATCTCAGGAGATACTCGATTGTGAAGAATGCTGTGAACGCATATTCAAGGATTCTCAAGATGAATGCTCCAAAGGCATCGAAATGGAGGGTACTCTCGGCAACCACAAGGAAGATGCTCACTACTATGCATATCATCAAGAAGATATCAAACGCCTTTCCTTCAGGCGTATCATTCTCGAATACAATATCGTAGATCCTAAGCTTCCTCTGCCTGATCTTCTCCAGCTGTTCCGGAGTCCTTTCCTTTCTCTTGAACATGGTCTACTTCTTGAGGGCCTCGATAACCTGGTCTGCAATGGCCTTCATACCCTCGATATCAGGATGGCCAGCCTTCTTCGAGATATCATGCAGGTCGATGGTCTTCACGCCATAATGCTTGCTGATGGTACGCATAGATTCTGGAACGTCATCTCCGATCTGGGTATTGACGAGAACCCTGATATCAGCACCGGGATAGCGCTCGATAAGCTGCTCAAGCATTCTTGCGAAGCCTGGACGGAAGGTATAGAGGTCCGCACGCTTGAAGCTGTCGTACTTGTATTCCCCAACAGGGACAGCTCCCCAGGCGTCGTTTGTTCCTCCAAAGACAAGAATGATGTCCGGATTTCCAAGCTTGGCGACCCTGCTGATAAACGAGCGGTCACTGTAGTCTGCATCATCATAACCTGTATTGCAAATGGTAGAGCCTGACCATGAATTATTTACACCAAGCTTGTATCCACCCTTGGAGCAGACCTGCCACCACCATGTCTGCTTGACATTGTTGACGTCGGTAAGCTTGGGGTCGTTTTCGTTGAAGTACCAGCAGGCATAACCTTCCGGAATATAGTCCTCGAATGTTGAGTATGAGTCGCCAAGGACTGCAATCTCAGGACGATAGGCATTCTTGTGCTGAGCGGATGCCGCGAGCGAAAGAAAGAGCGCGGCAATAGCAAGGATCTTTTTCATCATACAGTCGTTTTATGACCAAATATAATCATTTTAATCATATTTATTGTGGATTTGCCTATATTCGTCCAACCAATACCTTCCCTATGTCTACTTTGAACAGAATCGCATCATTGATGACAGCTGCAGCCACACTGTTTGCCACTGCTGTCAATGCAAAGACGGAAACCCTTGCCAATGACAGCTGGACAATCAGCTGCAACGAGAATGGAATTACAGGAATAGTCGCATCAGATGACCCATATCAGGCAAACCTTCTGCGCTCAGAACTCGGCTGGTGGGATATCCGCTACCGGGTCAAGGACGGTTTCTGGCAGAAGATAGCGGCAAGACCGGGCCGCGGCGAAACCTCTAAACGTGAGGTACTTGAATCCGATGCAACCCATATCAGCTACATTGACCGCGGGGTAAACAACTCAGTACAATTCATCCAGTCGTTCTCACTTGCCGGAAAGGATGTGAAATGGGACTGCGAATTCGTAAACAACAGCCGGTTCCCGCTCGAGATCGGGGATCTTGGCTTCAACATTCCGTACAAGACAGGAGGCGAGGAGCCTGTCGATATCTTCGAGCGCAGCTTCACCAAGCATATCAACATGGCTTTGGACGGCTCGTTCATGTATTTCACCCGCTGTGGAGGCAGAGCACCATACTACCTGGTCATTCCCGATGACGGAACGCCTATCGAGTACTATGGATATGGCGAGAACAATGACTATTTCACATACGTACACTCAGGATACAGCGGTCCTCGCGAGAAGCGAGGAAACTGGCGTCACCCCCACACCAGCGTATGGTTGGGTCCTGGCGAAAACCTGAAACTGGGATTCACGATTGCCGAGGCAGGCAGCTATGACGAGATTTCAAAGCGCATCGGTGATTCCGGAAAGCCATCGGTGAAAGTCGCTCCCGGACTTACTGTAACCCGAGGAGAAGATGCCCTCGTAGCCATTTCCGGCAGCATAAGGATTGACTCACTTTCCTCTGAGCACCCAGGCAAAACCACTGTCAAATATATAAGAACCAATGCGGATGGGGCACAGATCTGGTCCGTGAAGATGCAGCAGCTGGGCGAGAACATGGTCACAATCCACTATAATGGAGACCGCCGCATGCCTATAGAGATGTTCTGCGCACTGTCTCCCGAGACTCTTATAAAGAAACGAAGCAGCTTCCTGGTAGAGCATCAGCAGTTCCGCGGAACCGGACGCTGGTATGACGGACTTTATGGCGTATATGACATGAAGGAAGGCCAGCTTCGCGGGCCCGACGACCCTGATATATTTGATACCCAGAGGACCTATTTCCTCGCCAGTGACGACCCTATACTTGGCAAGGCGCCGTTCCTGGCAGCCAAGAACGCGGTATTCCCGGACAAAAAGGAAATAGAGTCCCTTGAATACCACATCGAGCATTTTGTTTGGGGTGGCCTGCAGCGCACAGGAGACGAAACTCCATACCCATACGGTGTCTACGGCACTCCGGACTGGAACATAAACCGAAATACAGACCTCAGGCTGACGCAGACAGACTACAATATCGACCGCATGAGAGTTTGGCGCACATACGATTATGCACACATGATCATGCTCTGGTGGGAAATGTTCAAGATTGCCGACCGCTACCCATCGCTGTCAACCTATGCGACCGCGGACGAGTATCTTCGCCGCGCCTACGAGACCGCAAAGGTGTACTGGACCTATCCGACTGAGCTCCAGGGATTCTACTACAAGGTATATCAGTGGGGCTGCTACAACGAATGCGTCATTCCTGAGATTGCCGACGAACTGGAGAGAAGAGGAAAGAAGGCTGAAGCCAAGGAACTGAGAGACGAATGGCAGCGCAAGGTAGATTATTTCGTGCACGAGGAACGCTATCCTTTCCGTTCCGAATATGCCGTCGACCGTACAGCGTTCGAGTCAACTTACATTCTTGGAGAATATGCGATGGTGCATGAGAAAGGCTCTGCTGAAGCACGTGATTTCATGGACCGCCAGCTTGCTGCAAACCTCAGCAGCAGGGGAGTCCTGGAGCAGCAGTGGTACATCCTGGGCAGCGATTTCGTGACATCTTCGGATTACAGCCTTCATACCTACATGGCCCGCATGGGAGCATGGGGAGTAATAGAATATGCGCTCAAGTATGCGGACGACCCATATGATCTTCTTCGCGTAGGCTATGCCGGGCACAGCGGTCCGATGGGTCTTATCAATGCCGGCGATGCCGAGTCCGATTACGGCTACTGGTATCCGGGAAAAGAGAAGGACGGCGCTATGGGACAGTCGTTTACTCCCGTGAAGTTCGGGCATGCCTGGATCGGAACGGACGAGGAACGCGGTCCTTGGCGCTATTGTGGCGAAGGCGACCTGGGCCTCTGTGCGGTCAACCGCGTAGCGGCAACTGTACTGGTAGAGGATCCGACATTCGGCTGGATAGTCTACGGCGGCCGCGTCGAAACTGACTCCAACGGCAATATGAAGGTCTTCCCTGACGACGGACAGCGTACACGATTCTGGATAGTCAGCGACAAGCTGCGTCAGAGCTATGAGGTCGAAAACGGCAACTGGTCATCTTCAGAGCCAATCGCAGTCAGCCGCGACCTGCGCAAGGTCAGCCTGCCGACCGAAGCCTCGGAAGCAGCCGCCAGGAAGGTTTCTCTTAATGAGACGACTATCAAGGGACGCGCTCCCAAAGCGAGCCTTAGATAAACATCAGGTGGAGGCTG
>JAKSJO010000020.1 GCA_024398125.1 Bacteroidales bacterium | reverse complement strand
GATGCCATTTCCATAGTAACGGTATTCACACAAAATCTCATGAATAGTCTTAAAGCCGATCAGATACAGTGCATATGCCTCAGAATGGCTTTTTTCGAAGTTGATGTCAATAAATCCGATGTGCCTGCCGAACAAGATATCAATAATGACACGGCAAGCACATACAGACAAGGCTTGATGTACAATGTAGAATCATGAATCAGATTCTTGGCTTTTGGATCATATAGACAAAACGCGATATGATGAAGATAATCAGTCCGTACGCGAGAAGGATTGCCGTACATCTGAGTCCTCCCCAGACGACGGAAGGGTGAATCTCTCCATTACATTCGATGACGACCCCCGCCGCTCTTGCAAAATTGAACGCACTGAACAGGACGCTGAATCCTAATGCAATGCCACCGATATCATCCACCCAGCGCGGAGCTTTCCATGCAGCAAAAAACACAGTTGCCAAAAGAATTGTGAGAAGAATCATTTGAAATGGTCCACCGAGGAAGAACAATTGTGAGATAGAAGTTGAAAGTACCATATTCATGTCTTTTTTGTTTTTGCAAAACTATTCATACCCGAAGAGTCAAGCAAAGAATTATCCCTCTGGAAGTCCACTTTATCCCCTTGTAAAGCCTTTTGTGACATTTATGGTGTATTTTTTTCGTACTTTTGAATTGAAATGTGGAAACGGATTGTCATAATACTTGGCTACTGGATGATTGCGGTACTGACGATATCAATCATCCTGACCAGCCTTGGTCTGAGCTTCATATATGCATTGATGTATGGGCTTGCTTTCGTTCCAGCGGCCCTGATTGCTAAAATCATTTTCCCAAATCGACCTATAGGAAATATTTCAATAGACCTGAAGAGCATTGCTTTCGTGAGCCTGATGTTACTGGCTCTATGCTTTGCATTGGTTTTCAGTGTTTCCTGGACGATATACCTAATGGATGGTACATTCCAGGTTCAGGATCTAGGCACCCCTCCCGTCCTTACCAACCCCGCCTTCCTTGTTGTCATGGTGCTGGTCCTGCTTGCAGGAGATTATTTCACGGAACTCTACCTTGACAAGCACTTCCCAGTAAAAGATCAACTGATTGATTTTATCTCGAATCGCAAGCATCTCCAGATGAAGCAGTCGGAAATTCTTTACATTGAATCCAATGACACCGAGGTCTGGATCCATGCCTCTAATGGCGAGAAATTCAGGAACAAGACACCTATCGGTCAGTGGGAGAACCTCCTGGGCAAGGGATTCACAAGAATCAGTCGCTCTTTTCTTGTAAACAGAGACTACATAACTGAAATTGGCTCCGGATACGTTGCTTTGGGAGAAATGCGTCTCTCGAGTTCCAAGAAATACATTCCAGAGTAAAAATAGATTCAATACACCACAAACAAGTATATTTCTTATGAGTGCTTCAAGTTCTATCAAGGGTGGTTTGGCAATCATCTCCGTGTTTGTTCTCATATCCTCTTGCAGTGTCCAGAAATCGCTTCCCGTTACCGGACAGCAGTCAATAGAGACATCGACAATTGAAATCAGATCCACTGATTCAGGCGTTATCTATCTGCTGAATGGGAAGAGGGTAGCACTGAACAAACTTCCAAGAAAACTCTATAAGGTGAGAGAAAAGGCTAGAATTGATGACCAAGATGAGTTCTTCACGTTCGGAATAAAGACTGACCCGGATGTTCCTCAATCTGCTATCATGGAGGCACAGATGGCGATACAAAAAGCCAGGGAATACAAGAAATAGGCTTGCAGGTATTAAATATAATACCCATCTTTGCTGAAAGTATTGAACCATGCCTGAGATATTCAGATTCTTCGGATACTCTTTCTTCTTCTACAGTCGCGAACATGAGCCGATTCACGTACATGTGGAAGGAAATGATGGATATTCAATCTACGATTGGGAGGAAGGGAGATTCGTTTTAAGAGAAACACATGGTATCAAAACCAAAGATCAGAAGAAAATAGAATCCGTGATCTCTGAGAATAAAGATATCATTATAAAGCGGTGGAAGGAACACTTTGAAAGATGATGAAGACACTACGCAACCTGTCATTCGACACGGAATACATTTATGCCGAAGACGAGACTGGCAGAAAGCTGAAGCAGTCAATCCTATGGTATCCGGCTCTGTTGAGTGCCAGCGACGAGGAACGCAACAACTATACTGTCGGTTTTACCGGATTCCATTGGAGAGACCTCGATGAGGACATCTCCTTTGAGAGTTTCGAATATGAGGATGCGATTCCATCAAGAATCCAGAAATTCTTTCTCGCGCACAAAGAGATCAACATCGCGGAATTCGCCAAAAAAATAGGCATCAACGCCACGCTCCTGAGAAACTATATCAATGGTTTCAAGAAACCATCCCTTGCCAGAGAACAGGAGATAATCGAGGCAATACACAGATTGGGCATGGAGTACTGCAGTTTCGGTATTGCAGAAGGATATAAGCCCGACAACACAGGCAAGAAACAATTTCTCTCAGAGGCCGAGCCAACGGCCTAGGGTGGCACGCAGACGCCGCTTCTGCGGCGCGGCCGAAGGCCGAGGGTGTTAGGGGCGGAGCCCCTTATGATAGAAGATCCCCCCTTGGGACCACAAAATAAGAGCTCGCCAAAGGCGGGCCCTTATTTTTGTGGTCCCTGCAGGGCGCAGAATAACAGTGTATAACTTACTATATATCAGCGCAGTATATAAATAGATGAGATAAGTGGGTGTAACGCAGGTGAAACAAATGAAGGGTATGTATTACCGCTTATAACCCCGCATTACCGAAAGAGACGAAAGTTTTTATATCTTTGCGAATAAGAACGCGTGATTATGAAAGAGGAGAAAGATAAAGGCGAAGTCGTTCTTTACCAGCCGAACGACACCATCAGACTGGAGGTCAAACTTGAACAGGAGACCGTATGGCTGACACAGCAGCAGATTGCAGATTTGTTTGGCACGAAACGTCAAGCAATAACAAAGCACCTAGCTAATATTTTTCGCAGCGGCGAGCTTGAAGAAGATTCAGTTAGTTCCATTTTGGAACATACTGCCTCCGATGGAAAATCCTATAAGACCCATTTTTACAACCTTGACGCCATTCTATCTGTTGGCTATCGAGTTAACAGTGTCAATGCTACCGCATTCCGCCGCTGGGCTTCCACCATCCTGAAACAGTATCTTCTTCGTGGATACAGCATCAACCAGCAGCTGATTCAGATGGAAGACAGGATTGATCGCCGGCTGGAGTCGCAGCACGATGAGATCCAGAGGATAAAGGAGATTCAGGAGAAGCAGCAGTCACAGATAGATTTCTTCGTGCGCACATCACTGCCACCGGTGGAAGGTGTCTTCTTCGACGGGCAGATGTGGGATGCCTACGAGCTGATCTCAAAACTCATAAAGAGCGCTCGGCAGAGGATAATACTTATCGACAATTACGTCGATGATTCAGTCCTGACTCTGCTTGACAAGCGCACTCCAGGTGTTACAGCAGAGATTTACACGATGCAGATATCAAGGCAGTTCGCCATGGATATTGCGAAACATGACGCACAATACACACCGATTCCGGTCTACATTCTCAAGAAAGCCCATGACAGGTTCATGATCGTTGATTACGATGTCTATCACATTGGAGCGTCAGTGAAAGACCTTGGAAGGAAATGGACTGCAATAATGAAAATGGAGAACTTTGACCCTATATCCCTAATATCTCATCTTAAAGACTAATTGCAGTACATTTCATTTTATTCGTTATCTTACCAACCACAAACAAATCTATTGCTTTTCTTATGAGTGCTTCAAGTTCTATCAAGGGTGGTTTGGCAATCATCTCCGTGTTTGTTCTCATATCCTCTTGCAGTGTCCAGAAATCGCTTCCCGTTACCGGACAGCAGTCAATAGAGACATCGACAATTGAAATCAGATCCACTGATTCAGGCGTTATCTATCTGCTGAATGGGAAGAGGGTAGCACTGAACAAACTTCCAAGAAAACTCTATAAGGTGAGAGAAAAGGCTAAAATTGATGATCAAGATGAGTTCTTCACGTTCGGAATAAAGACTGATCCGGATGTTCCTCAATCTGCTATCATGGATGTTCAGATGGCGATACAAAAAGCCAGGGAATACAAGAAATAGGCAAGATAGAGAAATCCTGAAAAATATCTCTCAGAGGCCGATCCAACGGTCTAGGGTGGCACGCAGACGCCGCTTCTGCGGCGCGGCCGAAGGCCGAGGGTGTTAGGGGCAGAGCCCCTTATGATAAAAGCCCATGGGACCACACGAATAAAGCCACCGCTTATGCGATGGCTTTATCGTGTGGTCCCAACAGGACTTGAACCTGTGACCCACTGATTATGAGTCAGTTGCTACTAACCAACTGAGCTATGGGACCTGAATTGGAAAGCAAAGATAAGCAAAAAACGATGATGCGCCAATTTTTTGTCTAATTACCTATCTTTGCAATCAGTCACATATGGGCTTCCAGCCTCATAAAAAAGAATCCAGCCATGCCGATCATAAGAAAACTCAAGGACATCAGTCCCAGATATGGAAAGAACTGCTTCTTCGCAGAGAATGCCGCAATAATCGGAGACGTCCGGATGGGCGATGACTGCAGCATCTGGTACGGAGCCGTGCTGCGCGGCGACGTGAACCCGATCCGCATCGGGAACCGCGTCAATATCCAGGACGGAGCAGTCCTGCACACGTCCGGGCACATCTCTACCGTGGAAATGGGCGACGACGTCTCGGTAGGCCACAACGCAATCATACACGGAGCAAAGATCGGCAACAACGTGCTCATAGGCATGGGAGCCATAGTCATGGACAACGCTGTCGTTCCAGACAACACCATAGTTGCCGCCGGCGCAGTCGTGCTGGCAAACACAGTACTCGAACCCGGCATATGGGCAGGGATCCCCGCCAAGAAGGTCAAGGATGGCTCACAGGCCATCGCCCGCATGAACGCAGGCTACGCGAGCAGCTATCTCGAGTGCAAGTCCTGGTATCTCGAAGACGACAATGAAACAGGAAACGGAGGCGAATAGCTATTTCTTCTCAAGCTTATTGAACAGCGAAGCCAGCAATGTTCCGCTGATTGAATGCCATACGCAGCTGATGGCGCAAGGCACGACTGCCAACGGGTGCACAGCCATGAAGAACTGCGAGCTCAGGTTGGTCGCAAGTCCGGCATTCTGCATGCCCACCTCGATACTGAGGGTCTTGCGCTTTGCCGGCGAGAACTTCAGCACTGTGCCGAGCAGGAATCCCAGAAGATAGCCAAGACTGTTGTGGCAGAGCACGACCGCAAAAGTCAGCAGGAAAAGGCCGAAGCCGCCCGCCATCAGCGAGTCATGGACTGTACTTACAACGCCGCCTACGATGAGCGCGAGACACACGACACTGAGCGAAGGCATAACGGCCATGACGCTGTCGAAACCCTTGATCTTGGAGCACCACGAGCGAAGTCCGAAGCCGAGCGACACAGGCAGCAAGGTCACGATAAGAATGCTCTTGAACATGCCCCAGGCGTCCACATCGACGGTCTCTCCCACGAGCAGCAGCACCAGGAGGGGTGTAACCACAGGAGATATCAGCGTACTTACAGTCGTCATTCCAACGGAAAAAGCCACATCACCGCGGCAGAGATAGGACATGATGTTGCTGCTCACGCCTCCAGGACAGCATCCGACAAGGACGATACCGATTGCGAGCGCCGGCGACAGGCCGAAGCAGCGTGTCAGCGTCCAAGCAATCAAAGGCATCAGTGTGTACTGCGCAAGGGCGCCTATCGCTATGTCCAGCGGACGGGAGACAAGAATCTTCAGGTCCGCAGGAGTAAGCGTAAGGCCCATTGTGAGCATGATAAGGCCCAGGATGACTGTCTGGGTAGATCCACTCACCCAAGACGTCAGGACAGGCCAGATGAAGGCCAGTATGGCCGCGGAAACGACTACCAGCGACGCATTGGACGTCAGGAAGCCAAAGAACTTCTTCATCGCGTTATTTTGAGATGGTCTTCAGCATTTCCTCGACTGCGCGCTCGAGCTGGAGGTCGCGGCCGGAAAGGACTGATGCAGGATCGTTGTAGACAAGGATGTCAGGCTCGATCTGGTGGTTCTCGATGAAGTGCTCCTCGTCAGTAGACCATGTGCCGACCTGAGGGATGCCGAACACGATGTCGCTGTCGATCTGGTTCTCCCACCATACGGCTGTCATGGTTCCCGGGATAGGCGCTCCGATGAGCTTGCCGATACCGAGCATGCGGTATGCGAATGGGGTGCCTGATGCGTCGGAATAATTGTCCTCGCCAACGAGCATGCACGAAGGCTTGGTCCACTTGCTGAACGGCTCGTCGCCGATATACTGTCCACGAGGGATGTACTGGTTGTAGAGCTTGCCGCCGAGGAAGGTGACGATATCGTCATGCAGCCAACCGCCGCCGTTGTGACGGGTGTCGACGATGAGGGCCTCGCATGCGCGGTAGCGGCCACGAGCCTTGGAATAGAGCTCGCGGAAGCTCTCCGAATCCATGCCCTTGATGTGGACATAGCCTACACGGCCGCCTGAAAGCTTCTCGACCATATCCTCACGCTGACGCACCCATCTGCGGTAGAGTGGGGTTGCATCCGAAGATGCAGGGGTTACGAAGACCTCCTTGTCGCCGACCACGATGCGGATGCGCTTGCCTGCCTTATTCTGGAGAGGAATCATCGGGTCGACGCCTGCCTTGAGGGCGATGCCGTCGATGGAGGTGATGACGTCGCCTGCCTTGATCTCGCTGTCTGCGAGGGACAGAACACCGCCAGGGAGGATCTCGCGGATGCGGAGACCGTCACCGGCATAGCTATCGTCATAGATGACTCCGAGATAGCCAAGGTTGACAGGAGATGCAGGTCTGTAGCGTGCTCCGGTATGGGATCCGTTGAGCTCGCCGAGCATCTCGGACAGCATATCCTGGAAATCGTAGTTGTTGTTGATGTGAGGCAGGAATGCCTCATAGTTGTCATGGTAGTATTTCCAGTCCACACCGTGGATCTCTGGGTCGTAGAACTTCTCGCTTACCTGCTTCCAGATATGCTCGAACATGTATGCACGCTCCTCAGCAGGCTTGTACTCATAGTCGCCGCTGAAGCTGGCAGTCTCGGTCTTGCCGCTTGCGAGGGTCACGGTGGTGAGGCCGCGGCTTGAGGTCACATAGAGCTTGCTGCCGTCAGCAGAAGGGATGAAGCTGCCGGATACACCCTTTGCGAGGACAGTCACGTTACCCTCGCGGAGATCGCGGACACAGAGGTCATAGCCGCGCTCGAGACGCTGGGTGAAGTAGAGCTTGGTGCCGTCGGAATTGAGATAGTGGTCGCCGATGCTGTTGCTGAACGGAGTGAGACGCTTGATGCGCTCATCGCGGTTTGCGAGGTCGAGCTGAAGCTTAGGCATCTTGTTCTTCTCCTTTGCAAGGGAATCCTTCTTTTCCTCCTTCTTCTCGGCCTTCTCCTCCTTCTCGCTCATCATGAGCTTGGCGATCTCTGCCTCCTCCTTGCTGCGTGACATCTCAGTCATCGCCTTGCCGTCGAAGAACATGATATAGACATCGTCCTCGGCACCCCAGCTACCATGGCTGCGGTAACCGTTCTTGTCGGAAGTCCAGGTCATCGCCTTGCCGCCAAGAGCCCAACGGAAGCCGCCGTCAGAGTAGCCGCTGCGGGTCAGGTTGGTGATTTCGCCGGTCTCGATGTCGATGAGAGCCACGTCCTGGTTGTTCCAGCCGCCGTCAACCTGCCAGTTGCAGAGGATGTAGTGGCTGTCAGGGCTCCACTCGAATCCCTGGTCACCGTCCGAATATGAATAGTTGACGTCCTTGAACAGCGACTTCTCCTTGCCGTCCTTGACGTTCTTGATCACAAGCTCGGTGCGGTTGCGGTAGTATGCGACCCATCTGCCGTCAGGCGATACGTCAGGCTGGAAACAGGTCTCGCCCGGAGTCGAGAAGAGTTCCTCCTTGAAGTCGGTCGCGTAGGTGAAGCACTTGTCCTCCTTGCGGGTCAGAGTGGTTCTCCAGATGCCCCAGTTGCCGTTGCGCTCGGCTGAGTAGTAGATGGTACGGCCGTCCTCGGAGAAGTCCACGTTGCGCTCCTGAGCCGCTGTGTTGGTGATGCGGCGGGTTGTGCGGTACTCCATCGATGTAACGAAGACATCGCCACGGAGAATCATTGCGACTTCCTTGCCGTCAGGCGACACGGCCGCTGCGGTAGCGCCGCTACTCATGCTCATACGCTGCACGGCCTTCTCGTTCTCGTCGCGGAGAACAGTAATGTCAAGCTTTTTTGGAGACGAGCCTTCGCGGAGGGTATAGAGGTCTCCGTTCAGTGAGTATGCGAGTGTTCCGTCGGCTGCCACAGAGAGGAAGCGTACAGGATTCTTGGTCTCGAAGGTGAGCTGGGTAAGCTTCTCAGGGGCATCAAGACTGCCGCGATAGATGTTCGAGGTCTTGCCATCGCGCTCACTGAGGTAGTAGAAGGTCTTGCCGTCGGCAGCGAACACAGGGTTGCGGTCCTCGCCGATGTAGGAACTGATCTTGGTGAAGGTTCCGTTTGCATCGATGTTCACGCCGCCCTTGACTGCAGGGACATACTTCCAGATGTCGCGGGTAACGGAAGAGGTGTGGTGCTTGCGGAGAGCGTCCTCGTAGCCCTTCCAGTCCTCATAGAGGATGGTTCCGTCCGCCGCCACGCTCATGCTCATCACAGGAAGAGAGCTGACAAGCTTCGGTGCGCTGCCGTTCAGGTCGGTACGATAGAGCTGGGCGCTGCCTGGGAATCCATCGTAACCGGCTGACATCATGTCCTGGTTATAGCTGCCATAGAGTATGGTTCCGTCAGGAAGGACGGCCAGCAGGGTCTCGTTGCCCGGCGCTGTGGTCAGTCGCTTAGGGGTGCCGCCGTTTGCGGAGGTTACATAGATGTCGCGGCTGCCTTCACGATATGAACAGAACACAATCTGGCTGCCGTCAGCGGTCCAGCGTGGGTCGTTGTCATACGATGCGTTAGATGTAATCTGGCGTGCTTCGCCTCCGTTCGCAGAGACAGTCCAGATGTCTCCCATATAGGCAAAGGCTATGGTTTTGCCGTCAGGCGAGATGCTGTTGGTTCTTATCCAGGATGCCTTTTCGGCAGCCTGGAGAGAAACTGCGGCAAGAAGGGATGCTGCCGCAAGCAATGTTCTGATTTTCATATCCTGATATTATTGTTTTCCTATCCAAATATAATGAGAAAAGAGGACAGTCATAGACATGTCCTCTTTTATTTGTGATAACCCGCTGTGGGGTTATGCCTAGCTTGGGATCAGACCTTGATCTCAACCTCAACGCCTGAAGGGAGCTCGAGCTTCATGAGAGCGTCAACGGTCTTTGCGTTGCTGTTCTCGATGTCGAGAAGACGGCGGTAAGAATCGAGTTCAAACTGCTCACGAGACTTCTTGTTAACGAAGGTAGAGCGGTTAACGGTAAAGATCTTCTTGTTGGTAGGAAGCGGAATTGGACCGTTTACCTGTGCATTGGTAGCCTTTACAGTCTCCACGATCTTCGCTGCGGACTTGTCCACGAGCATGTGGTCGAAAGATTTGAGCTTAATTCTGATTTTCTGACTCATATCTGTAAATGTTGAATTGTTATACTACTATTCGTCGTCACTAGCCTTGTAACCGCTCTTCTCGATGATTTCCTTAGCTGCTGCTGCGGTAACCTCTGAGTAGTGGTCGAAAGACATGGTGCTGGTTGCACGACCTGAAGAAAGGGTTCTGAGGACGGTTACATAACCGAACTGCTCTGCGAGCGGAACGAATGCCTTTACGATACGTGCGCCAGTAGCGGTTGAATCCATTGCGACAACCTGACCGCGACGTCTGTTGATATCACCAACGATGTCTCCCATGTAATCCTCTGGGGTAACAACCTCAAGGTTCATGATAGGCTCCATGATGACTGGACGGCACTTAGGACAAGCGTGACGGAATGCCATGCGGGCTGCAAGCTCGAATGAGAGCTGGTCTGAGTCCACTGGATGGAATGAACCGTCGAGGAGGGTAACCTTGATTGAAGGCACCTCGTAGCCTGCGAGGCATCCGTTAGCCATAGCGGACTCGAAGCCCTTCTGTACAGCTGGAACGAATTCCTTAGGCACGTTTCCACCCTTGACCTGGTTGTCGAACTGAAGGCCGGTAACGCCCTCGTCTGCAGGACCGATCTCAACGACGATGTCTGCGAACTTACCACGACCACCTGACTGCTTCTTGAATACCTCACGATGCTGGGTAGTAGCGGTGATTGCCTCCTTGTAATTAACCTGAGGTGCACCCTGGTTGATCTCGACGTTGAACTCACGGCGGAGACGGTCGATGATGATGTCAAGGTGGAGCTCACCCATACCGCTGATGACGGTCTGGCCGGTCTCATGGTCTGACTTTACAGTGAAGGTAGGGTCCTCCTCGGCGAGCTTGCCGAGTGCGATTCCGAGCTTGTCAAGATCCTTCTGGGTCTTAGGCTCCACTGCGATACCGATAACTGGATCTGGGAACTCCATAGACTCGAGGGTGATAGGATTGCTCTCTACACAGATGGTATCACCGGTGCGGAGATCCTTGAAACCTACAGCTGCGCAGATGTCACCAGCCTCGACGAACTCGATAGGGTTCTGGTGGTTAGAGTGCATCTGGTACAGACGTGCGATTCTCTCCTTCTTGCCTGAACGTACGTTGTATACATAAGTACCGGCGTCGAGACGTCCTGAGTAAGCTCTGAGGAATGCGAGACGACCTACGAATGGGTCGGTAGCAATCTTGAATGCGAGAGCGCAGAAAGGCTCGCTTGCGCTTGGCTGACGCTCTTCCTCCTCCTGGGTCTGTGGGTTGACACCCTTTACAGCACCCTTGTCGAGAGGTGAAGGGAGGTAGCGTGCTACACTGTCAAGAAGGAACTGAACGCCCTTGTTCTTGAAAGATGAGCCGCAGCATGCAGGAACGATCTGCATTGCGCAGGTACCCTTTCTGATTGCAGCGATAACCTCCTCGTCAGAGATGCTGTCTGGATCCTCGAAGAACTTGTCCATGAGTGCGTCGTCGCACTCGGCAGCAGCCTCTACGAGATTGTTTCTCCAGTTTTCAGCCTCATCAGCCATGTTGGCTGGAATCTCACGAATCTCGTAGTTGACGAGGTCGTCGCTTGAATTGTAGTAGTATGCCTTGCGTGCGAGGAGGTCGATGATACCCTCGAACTTGTCCTCAGCTCCGATAGGGAGACAGAGAGGAACTGCGGTAGCACCGAGCTTTGACTTGATTTCCTCGACTACGGCAAGGAAGTCAGCGCCCACGCGGTCCATCTTGTTGATGTACGCAATCTTTGGAACGCCGTACTTGTCTGCCTGACGCCAAACGGTCTCTGACTGTGGCTGAACACGGCCTACTGCGCAGAAAGTAGCGACAGTACCGTCGAGTACTCGGAGTGAACGCTCCACCTCAACGGTGAAGTCAACGTGTCCCGGAGTATCGATAAGGTTCAGCTGATAGGTGTCGCCAGCATAGTGCCAGAATGCGGTAGTAGCAGCAGAGGTGATGGTGATACCACGCTCCTGCTCCTGTACCATCCAGTCCATGGTGGCAGCACCCTCATGTACTTCACCGATCTTGTGAGTCTTGCCGGTGTAGTAGAGAATACGCTCTGACGTGGTGGTCTTACCGGCATCAATGTGCGCCATGATGCCGATGTTTCTTGTAAACTTAAGATCTCTTTTTGCCATCTGCAAACAAGATTAGAAACGGAAGTGTGCAAATGCCTTGTTGGCCTCTGCCATCTTGTGCATATCCTCCTTTCTCTTGAATGCGCCGCCCTCATTGTTGTAAGCGGCCATGATCTCTGCGCACAGCTTTTCTGCCATAGAGCGGCCGGAACGCTTGCGAGCGTAGTTGATCAGGTTCTTCATGGAGAGAGAAACTTTTCTTTCCGGTCTCAACTCTGTTGGCACCTGGAAGTTAGCACCACCGATACGACGTGACTTAACCTCGATCTGAGGGGTTACGTTCTCGAGTGCCTTCCTCCAAATATCCAGAGGAGCCTTGTCAGAATCTTTCATCTTCTCGCCTACCATGTCAATGGCATCGTAAAAAATAGAATACGCGATACTCTTCTTTCCCTGCAACATAAGATTGTTCACGAAACGGGTTACCTCGATATCGTTGAACTTTGGATCAGGAAGTAGAATCCTCTTCTTAGGCTTCGATTTTCTCATAATGAAATAAAGGTGAAAAAAGTTTTAATTACTTCTTAGAGGCCTTTGGTCTCTTGGCTCCGTAAAGTGAACGTGACTGAGTACGTCCCTCTACACCAGCGGTATCAAGAGCTCCTCTAAGGATGTGGTAACGTACACCTGGGAGGTCCTTGACACGACCACCGCGAACGAGCACGATTGAGTGCTCCTGGAGGTTGTGACCCTCGCCAGGGATGTATGCGTTGACCTCCTTTGAATTTGAAAGACGTACACGGGCAACCTTTCTCATCGCTGAGTTAGGCTTCTTAGGTGTGGTTGTGTACACACGCAGACATACGCCCCTCTTCTGAGGACAAGCATCCAACGCACGAGACTTGCTCTGCACTTCGAGAGCCTCGCGTCCTTTGCGAACTAACTGTTGAATTGTTGGCATAAATGATTGTGAATCTTTAATTTATGTTTTTTATCCCATAATTTGGGACGGCAAAGATACGAATAAAATACGAAATGAACAAGTTATCAACATACAAAAATGGCGATCCGGAGACCGGACCGCCATATCATAACGTGTTGTGTAAGTCTTACTTAACGTTCACGAACTCGATGTCCTTTGCAACGCGTGCAGCGTACTTCTCTACCTTGGTAGCCTTGTCGAGATAAGCCTTTGCCTCACCTGCCTTGCCCTGGCGGGCAGCGATGATAGCCTTGAGATACTGTACAGGAGCATCCTCGCACTTTGCAGCGGCAGCAGCCTTGTCAAGCTGACCGTTGAGGATGTATGCGAGAACTGCGTTGTGGCAGCATCCTGGAGCGTCCTTGAGATTCTCGACAGCTGAAGCATAGTTGCCGCTGAGGATATCTACAACACCCTGGTTTGCCTTTGCAGCAGCGCTGTTTGAAGCAGCGAACTTCTGGGCAGCAGCCTTGAGGTCACCCTTGTGGAGAGCGATCACACCCTGTGCGTTGAGGACGTCGGCGTCAACTGCGCACTTGGCGAGCTGTGAAGCAGCCTTGTCATCCTGGCCAAGCTCCATGTAAGCAACTGCGAGGTTGAATGCAGCGCGTGCGCTGTTGAACTTGTCGATAGCCTTCTGGTATACAGCTGGCTTCTGCTCTGCAGGAACGAGGGTAGCAACGCGGAGAAGAGCCTCCTCGTCGAGGACGTCACTGTTGTCGTTGATGAGCTGGAGAAGCTCCTCCTTGGTGAAGTTCTTGTACTCTACGTTAGCGATGAAGCGTGCACGGCGGAGTTCAGGAAGAACCTCGCCCTTGAGCTCCTTGTAGATCTCTGACATGTTCTTGATCTCGCTCTCGCGGACAGCTGGGTCGCTGTACATAGAAAGAACGCGGAGGATGAGATCCTTGTCCTGGATGTTAGACTCGTTAACGAGTGCCTGGAAGCCTTCCCAGTCCTCACCAACGCTCTTTACCTCTGGAGCGGTAGCCTCATGACCCTTTACAACCTTTGACCAAGCCTTGTTTGCAGAAGCTGCACGGCGGTCAGAAAGCTTGTTGTTTGCATCCTCCTTACCGTCTGGTGAAGCGTATGCTACTACCTCGGTGCCGGTGAGGGTCTTGCGCTCGTTAGCCTTGATCTCGTCGAGAGCTGCCTGGAAATCCTTGAGGGATGCGCCGGTGAGCTGTGAGCCGCGAACGTCTGATGAGTTGATGGTATAGAGAATCTGACCCTCGGCGGTCTGAGGAATGACCTCCATGTAGTTGTCAGCCTTGTAAGGAACCATGCCCTCGCACTTAACGAGCATATAGGTGGTGTTGACACCCTCAGCTACCTTCTTTGAAGGGAGGTTGACCTTCTTGTTCTTATACTTAGCCACACCGCGAAGCTCGAGATATGACTTCTCCATTCCTGGAACGTAAGTGAAGTGTACATTCTCCTTCACTACGCCGCCGTCCTTGGCGACAACCTTGTAGTTGTCCTTTACCTTCTCGCCCTGATACATGAGCTTGGCAGCTGCCTGCTCACCACCTTCGTAAACGAGAACAGGGGTAACCTCGAGGATTGCCTTTGGGTGGAAATATCCCTCTGGGTAGGTAACGGTGAGGGCTGCGTCGATGTTGCCGGCTACAGCCTCAAGCACTGCAGGGTTGCACTCAACGCGCACATTCTGGGCCATCTCGGCCATCTTCTCTGCAGAAGAGCAAGCTACTGCTGCGAAACCGATGATCGCTGCAGCAAGAACTTTAATGCATTTTTTCATAATGATACTGTTGTTATAAATGAATTTATTTTATTCCAGCGAAAACATTATACCTTGCAAAGATAGCATAATATTTCGTAACTTTGTCAAACTAAACTTGCTCGAAAAAATAAAAATGGACTCACAGGAACTCCAGGCTCTTAAGAACAGATACGACATCATAGGAAATGATGCCGGGCTGAACAATGCGCTTGAGATTGCAGTGGCCGTAGCCCCTACCGACATAGCCGTCCTCATCGATGGAGAGAGCGGAACCGGTAAGGACATCATACCAAGAATCATTCATCAGCACAGCAGACGCAAGGGAGGCAACTATTTCGCAGTGAACTGCGGAGGCATCCCCGAAGGCACGATAAACTCCGAACTTTTCGGACATGTAAAGGGCGCATTCACAGGCGCGGACCGCGAACACAAGGGATATTTCGAGGAGGCCGACGGCGGCACCCTTTTCCTCGACGAGATAGGCGAGCTCCCGGCAGCGACCCAGGCCATGCTTCTCCGAGTCATCCAGAACGGAGAATACATGAAGGTCGGATCGGCAAAGGTTGAAAGGACCAATGTCAGGGTGATCGCAGCCAGCAACGTCAATCTTGCCCACGCGGTAAGCCAGGGCAAGTTCCGCTCCGACCTGTACTACAGGCTCAACGGAATAACCATAAAGATGCCGGCCCTCAGGGAAAGGTCGACGGACATTCATCTTCTTTTCCGCAAGTTCTCGGCCGACTTCTCGGAGCGCAACCATACGCACAAGGTAAACCTCACCCACGACGCCATCAGGCTCATTTCCGAATACAGGTGGCCGGGCAACATACGCCAGCTGAAGAATTTTGCAGAGGCTGTCACAGCGCTTGAGACCCAGAATTTCAGGCCGACCGACGGACGCTGCGAGGTTGATGCGCTTACGCTCAGGAAATACCTGCCGGTCGAAGGCGAAACCGCCATCACGGTCACAGACCCTCAGCAGCAGGAAAGGATGAGTGACAATGACCGCCAGATGATCTTCAACGCCATGCTGAAGATGAGCCGCGACATCGAGGAGCTCAAGCGTGCCGTCTATGGAGGTGCAGCGCCGGCTGTCGTGCATGACACGATGTCGCTTCCTCCCGCACCGGCAGATCATGCCCAGACCCATATCGACGAGGTTGATGAACAGCCCCAGACCATTGAGGAGAAGCCGCAGGTCGAGGAAAGCCTGGACATAGTGGACAACGAGAAAAGCCTTATCGAGAAGGCTCTGCGCAAGCATGACGGCCATCGCAAGAGTGCCGCCGCCGAACTGGGATTCTCCGAGAGGACTCTGTATCGCAAGATGGAAAAATACGGACTGAAATCATGAAGCATGTCATAAGACTGATAGCAATGATGGCCGCATGCCTCGTCCTGAGTGCATGCAAGGTCACCTATTCTTTCTCAGGAACATCGATCCAGGCCGAAGTGAAGACAGTGACCATCGCCGAGTTCGAATACAAGGCGCTCCGCGTCAATCCTTCGCTTGCCAACGACATGTCCGAGCAGCTCCGCAACCAGTTCCGCCGCATGACCCGACTGGAACAGGTAGACATGGACGGAGACCTTGAGATATCAGGAACGATCACCGGATACGAGGTGCGCGCAACCGCCGTAACCGCAAACGAAACCGCGGCCCAGAACCGCCTCACCGTCTCCATCAGCGTGAATTTCATGAACAGACTCTTTCCCGAGGACAGCTTCGAGAACAAGAACTTCTCCGCATACGCAGACTTTGACGCAACCCAATCCCTGGACGCTGTCGAAAGCAGCCTCTGCTCGGAAATCTTGGACAAGCTCATAGACGATATATTTAACGCAACTGTCGCACAATGGTAGACTGCATAGACATAAAGTCACTTAACCTGGACGAGCTCATCGGTGTCGTCAACCTTTATCCTTGGTTCGGCTCGGCACGAAAGGAACTCTGCCTGCGCATGGTGGAGCTTGAGGGAGAGGAAGAGTCCGGACAGCGATGCGCCGAAGCCGCAATGTACATAGGCTCGCGCCGCATCATCGCGGACGCATTGAGGGGACGCCGCAAGAATGACCTTTCGGACAGCGAGGTCGGCAAGCTGCTCAAGGAGGCCAGTGCACCGGAAAAGAAAGTCAGGGCCGCTGGAGGAGACTTCTTCTCCCAGGATGAATACGACAAGGTCCGCAGCATCGAGGACAATGTCTTCTCGCGTTTCGCAAGCAGCGTCAGGAGCGAGAAGGAGAAGGGCGGAGACGAGATGCTTACCGCTGCATTCTGCACCGAAACACTCGCAAGAATCTATATTGAACAGGGCTATTATGAACAGGCATTGTTCATTTATAGGCAATTACTATTGCGTTATCCAGAAAAAAGCACTTACTTTGCATCCCTTATTGAAAAATTGGAACAAATCGATAATCAAATAGACAGAATATGAACGCAATCTTTACAATCCTGACCGTTCTCGTAATCATCGCAGCACTCCTGCTCGTTGCAGTCGTACTGCTCCAGAACGGCAAAGGCGAGGGTCTCGCAAGCAACTTCGTTGCAGGCAACCAGACTTTCGGTGTGAGACAGACCGCTGACCTCCTCGAGAAGGTTACCTGGGGTCTCGTTACCTTCATCCTCGTTGTTTCTATCATCTCATCATTCACCCTCGGTTCTACCGCCGGCAACAGCGGTATCGACATCACCGACCAGATCGAGAACGCAGAGGCTCAGCCTTCATTCCCTTCACAGCCTATCCAGCAGGAGAATCCTGCAGCTGAGGCCGCTGAGTAAAAACTGACAATCTGTCAGTCGCAAGGCTGCGGAACATATTTTGACCTTGAGCGTCTGTCCCACAACGGGACGGACGCTTTTTTGTATCCAGACCAAAGAGTCTTTAAACTTAAAAAGAACTTAAATGGAAAGCAATATGGAGAACTTTCAGTTTTTGAGCAAGTATGCCAGCAACCTGAACGAGCTGGCATCGAAGGGCAAGCTGGACCCAGTCATCGGAAGGGATGACGAAATCCGTAGAGTCCTTCAGATCCTCAGCCGAAGGACCAAGAACAACCCTATACTGGTCGGCGAGCCTGGAGTCGGCAAGACCGCGATTTCCGAAGGTATCGCCCAGGACATAGTCAACGGACATGTTCCTGAGAACCTCAAGACCAAGACCGTATACGCACTCGACATGGGAGCGCTCATCGCGGGCGCGAAGTACCAGGGCGAATTCGAGGAACGCCTCAAGGGCGTAGTGAAGGAAGTGACCGACAGCGACGGTGAGATCATCCTTTTCATCGATGAGATCCACACCCTCGTAGGAGCCGGACGCAGCTCGGGAGCGATGGACGCTTCGAACATCCTCAAGCCCGCACTTGCGCGCGGAGAGCTGCGCACCATCGGTTCAACCACCCTGGACGAGTACCAGAAGTATTTCGAGACCGACAAGGCACTGGAGCGACGTTTCCAGAAGGTCATGGTTGACGAGCCGTCGCCTGCCGAGTCCATCGCCATCCTTCGAGGCCTTAAGGAGAAATACGAGAACCACCACAGGGTCAGCATCGAGGACGACGCACTCATCGCAGCCGTCAACCTGTCCCACAGATACATCAACAGCCGATTCCTCCCCGACAAGGCAATCGACCTGGTCGACGAGGCCGCTTCGAAGCTCCGCCTTGAGATGAACTCCGTTCCTGAGCCTATCGATATCCTGAACAGCAGCATACGCCAGCTCGAGATCGAGCGCGAGGCCATCAAGCGTGAAGGAGTGTCTCTCAAGATGGAGAAGATCGAGAACGAGCTGAAGGAGCAGCGCGAGAAACGAGACGCCCTCAACGCCCGCTGGGAAGAGGAACGCGGCATCCTCAAGGGCCTTCAGTCAGCACGCCAGGAGATGGAGGACTGCCGCAACCAGGCCAACATCGCAGAGCGCTCGGGCGACTACGGCAAGGTAGCCGAACTGCGCTATGGCCGTATGGCGGAACTCCAAAAGAAGATCGACGAGCTCAGCGCACACCAGGCTGCCATCAAGGATCCTATAATGACCGAGGCCGTCACCGCCGAGGATATAGCCGAGGTGGTTGCACGATGGACCGGAATCCCTGTAAACAGGATGCTTGAGAGCGAGAAAACCAAGCTGCTGCGCATGGAGGACGAGCTTCACAAGCGTGTGGTAGGTCAGGATGCGGCCATCCAGGCTGTTTCCGACTCAGTCCGCCGCAGCCGTGCCGGATTGTCAAATGAGAAGAGACCTATAGGATCATTCCTGTTCCTTGGCAGCACGGGCGTCGGCAAGACGGAGCTGGCAAAGGCACTCGCAGAGTTCCTGTTCGATGACGAAAGCATGATCACCCGAATAGACATGAGCGAATACCAGGAGAGGCACAGCGTCAGCCGTCTTGTCGGCGCGCCTCCGGGATACGTCGGATACGATGAGGGCGGTCAGCTGACCGAAGCCGTAAGGCGCAAGCCATATTCAGTCGTTCTCATGGACGAGATCGAAAAGGCTCTCCCGGATGTCTTCAACATACTGCTTCAGGTACTGGACGACGGCCGTCTTACCGACAACAAGGGCAGGACCGTGGACTTCAAGAATACCATTCTCATCATGACCTCGAACCTCAAGAGCGACCAGCTCAGGGCTGCGATGCGTCCAGAGTTCCTTAACAGAATCGATGAGATCCTTACATTCGACACCCTTTCGAAGGAGAACATCAGGGAGATTGTGCGTATCCAGATGGAGATTCTTCGGGCAAAGCTGGATGCCGAGAATGTACGCCTGAGCTACACCGAAGCCTTCGAAGACCTCATGGTCGAGAACGGATATGACTCAGAATTCGGAGCCCGTCCAGTGAAGCGTCTCATCCAGCGCGAACTGGTCAACAGGCTGGCAAAGGCGATTCTGGACGGATCGATCACGAAGGACAGCGTCATCGTAGCGGATGCATCCGACGGTGACGTAGTACTGAAGAATAAGTAAACAGGAGGACTAGAGTTCCTCTGGTGAAAGAGCGCGGACGACAGGTTTGCCGATCTCCTCAAGAAGGACGAAGCTGATCTTGCCGCCCGCTGCCTTTTTGTCCTGACGGACAGCCTCCAGCATGATCTCGCGAGGAATCTCTGTACTTACAGGAAGATGGCATGCCTCGAAATCCTTGGCAAGCCGGGTCTCCAGTCCTGCCGGCGAAATGCCGAGGCGCTCGCCGAGATTTGCAGCCATGACCATGCCGACTGTGACTGCGGCACCATGGGTGAGCGGAAGAATATCCGCACCTTCTCTCTTCTGCTTATGCTCATACCACTCGATGGCATGGCCGAAGGTATGGCCAAGATTGAGATGCTTTCTTTCGCCCTTTTCGGTAAAGTCTCTCTCGACGACTCCGGCCTTGACTGATGCGGCAGCGCCGATCATTTCCTTAAGCTCCGGATCTGTGACATTCATGCCATTGGAGAGACACGCCACTGCACGGTCGTACATTGCGGCGTCGCTGATGAGGAAGGTCTTGAGAAGTTCAGCTGAGCCAGAAAGGAACTCCCTCTCCGGAAGGGTTGACAGCACCTTGGGGCAGATATATGTGAACTGTGGCTGGCAGAATGTGCCGAGCATGTTCTTGTAGCCTCCGAAATTGACACCGGTCTTGCCGCCGATGGCAGCATCTACCTGGGCCAGAAGCGTGGTTGGGATGTATGCGAACTCGACGCCTCTCTTGAATATGCTTGACGCGAATCCCGCGATGTCTGTGACGGTGCCGCCTCCTACAGCGAGAACGAATGCGTCGCGGCCCGCCTCGTTGTCGAGCAGCCAGGATGCTATTTCTTCGATGTATGCGAGATTCTTGAGATCCTCGCCGGCGTCCAGTGGCTTGGAGGCCTTGAGCTTGCCCTCAGGGAGAGCGTCCACTACTTCCTTTGCCCAGGTTTCGGCGTTTCTGTCATAAAGCATATAGATTGACTTCCTTTCCTCGACCAGAGAGCCAAGGAGTTTGAAGTTATCCTCAGAATAGATTCTAACCATGTCAAGTTTCGTTACAATAGGCGAATATAGGTAGAATTCTTTGATTATTATAGAAATTAGCATACCTTTGTACGCTGACGTAGCGTCCCGCAGACATGCCCGAATGGCGGAATTGGTAGACGCGTTGGACTCAAAATCCAATGTCCTCAAAGACGTGCCGGTTCGAGCCCGGCTTTGGGCACAAAAGGAAAGGCGACCGTAATCGGCCGCCTTTTCCTGTACCCTGTGGGCAACCCGCTGTTTTCGGATTCCTTTTTCATGACAAGAAACATCGAGATAATCGTACTGAACCTGACAAAGATCGGGGAGAAGTCGGTGGTGATCCATACTCTCAGCAAGGAGTATGGAAGGCGCAGCTTCGTCATGAACGCCGGGAAGGGTTCGACCATGTCCCTGCTCTCCCCCATGAGCATTCTTGAAGCGTCAGTGACAGAGAATCCGAAAACAACGCTGTGGCGCGCTGGAAGCATAGTCCCCCGTCATCCGCTGTTCGGTCTTCGCGGCAGTGTCAGCAAAAATGCCATGACAATGTTCATGAGCGAGGTCCTTTACCGCACTATACATGACGGAGCAATCGAAAGCGGACTGTATGAGTGGTGCGAGAAAGCGATTCTGACCCTGGATGCCCTGGACTGCGATTTCTCGAACTTCCACCTTCGTTTCCTTCTTGAATTCTGTGTCGCCCTTGGCTTCAGTCCGAGCATGGAGAGTCTGCGCCCTTTTATCCGCAGCGGCGAACCGGAGCTTGAATCCGTCTTCGAGACCATGCTCAGCGCTCAGTTCAGCGAGTTCATGCTTATCCCTTTGAACGGAGAAAGCAGGAACTCCATAGCGGAGATCCTGCTCAGGTATCTGTCCCACCACACCGAGTCCCGCATTGAAGTGCGTTCACTCAAGGTGCTCAGGGAATTATTCTCATAGATTAGAACAGTCTCAGGAATACCTCTATCGCCTGGTATTCCGCCATTCCAAGCTCGTCATAAAGGCGGGCGGTGTTGGATGTGCGGTCCTCGGCGCGCTGCCAGAACTCACGAGGATCGTCACCCGGGAACGGTACGATGTCCTTCTGGGACAGGTGGTGATAGATTGCATGACGCTTTTCCACAACCTCGTCAGGGCTGAGCGGAACTGCCATATCGACGCGGCCGAGTTCCCATTCCATCCACGCTCCGCGGTACAGCCATACATGGCACTGGTCAAGCCACTCCGCCCCTTCTTCGCGGAGCTGGTCGATTGCCTCCAGTGCGGCCTCGGTGCAGACTCTGTGAGTTCCATGAGGGTCGGCGAGGTCTCCTGCCATATAGATCTGGTTCGGCTTCAGTTCCTGCATCAGCGACTTGATGATATCTACGTCCACCTGGGTACGAGGGAGCTTGGCAACACCGCCGGACTCATAGAACGGGAGATTCAGGAAGTGGACATTCTCTTCCTTCAGTCCAAATGAGCGGCACGCACCACGTGCCTCTGAACGGCGAATGGCGGCCTTGATCGCCAGAAGTTCCTTTGGCTCCGGTGCTCCTGGTCTCTTAGTGTCTATGATAGACTTTACCTCATCGAAGTGGTCTCCGAAACCGAGCTGACATGCGGCATCCATGTGCTGGAGAACCACGTCGTCATGGACAGCGAGGTCTCCGCTGGTTTCGTATGCGACGTGGACGTTATGTCCCTGGTGGGTGAGTCGGATAAGGGTTCCACCCATGGAAATCACATCGTCATCGGGATGTGGAGAGAGCACGAGGACCGTCTTCGGATACGGCGAAGATGACACCGGGCGGGTAGAATCGTCCGCGTTTGGTTTGCCGCCCGGCCATCCGGTGATGGTGTGCTGGAGATCGTTGAATACGTCTATGTTGATCTTGTCGTACGGCCCGAACTTTTCCACGAGCTCGTCGAGCGAATTCTGGAGATAATCGTTCTGGGTAAGCTTGAGGATAGGCTTGTGGAGCTTCTGGCAGAGCCAAACGACAGCCTTGCGGATAAACTTCGGAGACCACTCGCATGGTCCGATCATCCAAGGAGCGACCTGTCTTGTGAGAAGCTCTCCAGCTGTCTCGTCGACATAGATACTGATATTTCCGTGGCTCTGGAGCAGCGAAGCCGGGCAATTCACGTCCTGATCGCCCTCCACTACAGCCTGGACCGCATTGGCCTTTGGCTCACCCCATGCCATGAGTATGATGCGCTTTGCCGACATCATGGTGCTGATGCCCATGGTGATCGCAGACTTTGGAGTGTCCTCGATGGCGCCGTTGAAGTTACGGGCCTGACGCTTCCTGGACACGTACGATAGCTGTACGGTACGCGTGCGGGACTTTGCCGCCGAGCCTGCCTCGTTGAAGCCTACCTGGCCGTGGTCTCCTATTCCCATGACAAGCATGTCCAGTCCCGTGGCGAGTTTGTCATACTCCGCACAGTAGTCGTATACCTTTTCCATAGGAACAGTTCCGTCAGGAATGTGGACATTGGCGGCAGGTATGTCGATGTTGTCGAGGAGACCTACATGAAGTCGGTAGTTTCGGCTCTGGTGCTCCTTTGCCGTGTAAGGGTAGTACTCGTCTATCGAGTATATCTCGACGTTCTTGAAGGATACCCTGCCCTCTTGGTACTTGCTGGTCAGGAGCTTGTAGAGAGATACCGGTGTGACTCCGGTGGTGAGGCCAAGCTTGAAGGTCCTTCCTTCCGACTCGGCGGCCTTGATAGCGTCGATGATAATCTCTGATACAGCATCGCTGGCCGTGGTCGGGGTGTCAAATACTTCTGTAGCTATCTTCTCATAGCCATGCACAATGTCTTTCGGGAGAGAGGTCTCGATGAGCCCTCCATCCTTGGGAAGTGAGAAATGTTTGTCCATGTTTACTTTTCTACTGAACCGCCAGGAATGAGTTCTGGCTTCAAAATGATCTTCTTGTCGCAGGACTTGTTCTCGATCATGTTGTGAAGGAGTTCGACAGCCTGCTCTCCAAGAGAACGGAGTGGCTGTACGATATGAGCGACAGTAGTCGTGTAGAGATTGTATACATCGCTTTCGTCGAATGCGACGATTGCAAGGTCACTTGGGATGTCAAGTTTGAGGTCGCGGATCGCGGCAAGAACAGACGCAGAGATGGTGTAGGTCGGGAGGAAGAGAGCCTCTACCCCACGATTGACAGCATCCTTGATGACTGAAGTGATAGTCTCGCGGGCTACTCCGTACGATACGTAATGAGCGCTGATGTTGGTTGAAAGGCCTGCCTTGGTCATGCTTTCGCGATAACCTTCCTCGCGCTCCTTGAGGCTGGAGATACCGAGTGTGTAGGAGATCATCTCGATCTTGCGGAAGCCTTTTGAAAGAAGCAGGTCGGTCGCCATACGGCCGGCGGCCACATCGTCGAGGAGCACCTTTCCCACCTCGGTGAAAGATTCGATGTCGCGGTCAAGGAGGACTACAGGGACATTCTGGTCAACGGCCTTTCGTATTGCATCCTCACCGCCTGGGACAGGAGCTACGATCACACCGTCGATGTTGTACGCCAGGACAGTGTCCATGATGTTGCCGAGCTTGTCAGGGTTTTCGTCAGAGCTACCGAAGAGAACGGTATAGCCATACTGATGACATCTGTCCTCGATATAACGGGATATGCCCGCAAAGTACTTGTTAGAGATGTCGGTTGTAATGACAGCAACAGTATTCGAACGACCGCTGCGAAGAGAAGCCGCTGCCGCGTTTCGGCGATACCCAAGTTCCTTTGCGACCTTGAGTACCCTGTCGGCTGTTTCAGGATTGACAGGACAATCGAGTCTGCCGTCCTTGCCTCTCTTGGCATTCATTACAAATGATACGAGAGTAACGGATACTCCTGCCTCACGTGCTACATCCTTGATCGTTATCTTTTTCATCCTGCTATCAATTCAATCCTTACAACCATCTATAAATAAGCTTTTTACCCCATTTTCATCATAGGATTACGGACTCGAATAAGCCTATTTTATCTTTACAAAGATAGGAAAAAAACTGTATGAATATCACTGAACAAAAAAAATCCTGCAAGTAATTGCAGGATTTCTTTTATCTGTGTCAGCTAAGCTTATGCCTCAGCAGGAGCCTCGGCAGCTGCAGGAGCAGCCTCAGCCTTCTTTGCGCCACCACGACGGGTAGACTTCTTAGCTTCCTTCTTAGGAGCTGATGCGAGAGCTGCCTCGTTGAAGTCTACGAGCTCGATGAGTGCCATCTCAGCTGCGTCACCCTGACGGAAACCGGTGTGGAGTACGCGGGTGTATCCACCTGGACGGTCAGCGATCTTAGGTGCTACTACGCGGAAGAGCTCTGCGGTAGCCTCCTTGCTCTTGAGGTAGCTGAATGCAATACGGCGAGAGTGAGTTGAATCATCCTTGCTCTTGGTGATGATAGGCTCTACGTAGCTCTTGAGAGCCTTTGCCTTTGCAACGGTGGTGATGATTCTCTTATTGAGGATAAGAGAAGAAGCCATGTTGGAAAGGAGGGCCTTGCGGTGTCCGCTCTTGCGACCAAGGTGATTGATTGCTTTATTGTGCCTCATGGTTTATACGTTTCTTTTTTTAGGTTCAATATTATACTTAGTCACATCCATTCCAAAAGTGAGATTCCACTTCTCAACGAGCTGGTCGATCTCATTGAGAGACTTGCGACCGAAGTTTCTGAACTTCATGAGCTCGGCTCTCGAGTAAGATACGAGGTCAGCGAATGTGTCGATCTCTGCTGCCTTGAGGCAGTTGAAAGCACGTACGGAAAGACCCATGTCAGAGAGCTTGGTAAGAAGGAGATGTCTCATTCTGATTGCCTCCTCGCTGAGGTCTGATCCCGATGTGCTGCTCTCCTTGCCAGGAGCAGTGATGTTCACATCGTTGGTGAAAAGAAGGAAGTGCTGGATGAGAATGCCTGCTGCATCCTGGAGAGCCTCCTTTGGCTCGATTGAGCCGTCGGTGATGATCTCGAGGTTGAGCTTCTCATAGTCGGTCTTCTGCTCGACACGATAGTTGTCTACAGTCCAGTTGACCTTGCGGATAGGGGTGTAGATAGCATCGATGGCGATGGTTCCGATAGGAGCATTCTCTTCTCTGAGCTCGTCAGCAGGAACGAAACCGCGACCCTTTGTGATGGTGATCTCGATCTCGAGCTTTACTGAAGGCTCGATTGAACAGATGTGCAGTTCTGGGTTCAACACCTGGAAAGAAGACAATCCGTTGGAAATATCCTCCGCGGTGAACTCCTGCTTTCCGCTGATGACGATGTTTGCCTTTTCAGTCTCAACACTGTCAACCACGCGCTTGAATCTGACCTGCTTGAGGTTGAGGATGATATCCTGCATGCCCTCGATGACGCCAGGGATGGTAGCGAATTCGTGATCGACACCGCTGATCTTGATCTGACTGATAGCAAAGCCTTCAAGGGAAGCCAGAAGGATGCGGCGGAGAGCATTGCCGATAGTCTGTCCGTATCCTGGCTCAAGTGGTCTGAATTCGAAACGGCCTACGGTCTGAGTGCCTTCGAGCATGATTACCTCATCCGGTTTCTGAAATGCTAAGATTGCCATGATCTATAATTGGTGTTGATTATTACTTAGAGTAGAGATCGACGATAAGCTGCTCGTTGATATTCTCTGGGATGTCCTGACGGGTAGGAACGTTGAGGAACTTGCCGACGAGAGTCTTGCTGTCGAACTCGATCCATGAGTACTTGGTAGCTGAAGCCACTGCGTTCTGGATAACCTCGAGGCTCTTTGATCTCTCACGTACAGCTACTACATCACCAGCCTTTACGAAAGCTGAAGGGATGCTGCATACCTGACCGTTGAGGGTGATGTGGTGATGAGAAACGAGCTGACGAGCTGCTGCTCTGGTAGGAGCGAGACCCATACGGTAAACAACATTGTCAAGACGAGACTCGAGGAGGATGAGGAGGTTCTCACCCTTCTGTCCTGAGAGCTTTGAAGCCTTTACATAGGTATTGTGGAACTGACGCTCGAGAATACCGTACATGTACTTTACCTTCTGCTTCTCCTTGAGCTGCTGGCCGTATTCCTTTGACTTCTTACGCTTGCTAGCGAGACCGTGCTGTCCTGGAGGGAAGTTTCTCTTCTCCAAATATTTGTCTGCTCCGAAGATCGGCTCACCGAACTTACGGGCAATCTTAGTGCTAGGACCTGTATATCTTGCCATAGTATATTTCCTTTATACGTTATGAATTAAACCTTACGACGGCCCTTAGGTCTACAACCATTGTGAGGCATTGGAGTTACGTCGATGATCTCGGTAACGATGATACCTGCGTTGTTGATGGTTCTGATAGCAGACTCACGACCTGCACCAGGACCCTTTACGTAAACCTTTACCTTGCGGAGACCTGCGTCGAAAGCGGTCTTTGCAGCATCCTCAGCTGCCATCTGTGCAGCGTAAGGGGTGTTCTTCTTTGAGCCACGGAAGCCACACTTACCAGCTGATGACCAGCTGATAACCTGACCCTGGGCATTGGTGAGAGCAACGATTACGTTGTTGAAGGTTGATGAAATATGGGCCTGGCCATAAGCTTCAACCTTGACTACTCTCTTGGATGTTGTAGTTTTCTTTGCCATAAATCATCAATTTTTACTTGGTTGCCTTCTTCTTGTTGGCAACAGTCTTCTTCTTACCCTTTCTGGTACGAGCGTTGTTCTTGGTGCTCTGGCCACGTACAGGGAGACCGTTACGATGACGGATTCCTCTATAGCAACCGATATCCATGAGACGCTTGATGTTCATCTGGACCATTGAACGGAGCTCACCCTCGATGGTGTAGTTCTCGCCAACTTCGCCACGGATAGCTGCGATCTGAGCATCATCCCACTCTCCACACTTGATGTTGCGGTCGATACCGCACTTGTCGAGGATCTTCTGAGCTGAGCTGCGACCGATACCGAAGATATAGGTAAGACCTATCTCTCCTCTTTTGTTGTTCGGTAAATCAACACCGGCTATTCTTGCCATAATTTATACTTGACTTTATTTGTTATACAACTGAATATTATCCCTGGCGCATCTTGAACTTAGGGTTCTTCTTGCAGATAACGTAGAGACGACCTTTACGTCTTACGATCTTGCAATCCTCGCTGCGCTTCTTGATGGATGTCTTGACTTTCATATTGCGAAAAATTTTATTTGTATCTGAAAGATATTCTGCCTTTGGTCAAATCGTAAGGTGAGATTTCAACTTTAACCCTGTCGCCGAGAAGGATATGGATATAGTTCATTCTCATCTTGCCTGAAATGTTGCAGAGGAGAACATGACCGTTTTCAAGCTCGACCTTGAACATCGCGTTTGGAAGGGTCTCGATTACTGTTCCATCCTGCTCTATTGCTACCTGTTTTGCCATTAAAAAATCACTTTAAAATTTAATCATTCCATCTTTCTCGATAAAATCAAAGGTTGACAGCTGTTCAGCCTTGCCGTTACGGACAACAACCGTAAGTTCGTAATGAGCCGAATTCCTGTGATCAGATGTGCGTACTGCCCAACCATTTCTAGCTAAATACACACCTCTTGATCCGGCATTGATCATCGGCTCGATACAGAGAACCATTCCGTCGACGAGCTTGGTGCCCTTGCCCTTTCGTCCGAAGTTCGGAACTCCAGGTTCTTCGTGCATTTCCTTGCCCAGTCCGTGGCCTTCAAGTTCGCGGACCACTGTAAAACCGAATGACTCGACGTACGATTGCACCGCGTATCCGATATCGCCAATCCTGTTACCCACTACAGCAGCCTCGATTCCCTTGTAGAGGGAGGCTTTGGTCACATCCAGAAGCTTTCTGGTTTCGGCATCCACTTCCCCGACAGGGAAAGTGTAAGCCGAATCACCATTATAGCCTTTCCAGAGCGTGCCGATATCCGCACTTACAATGTCGCCTTCCTTCAATACGTAATCCGAAGGGAATCCGTGGACGACCACATCGTTTACTGAAGCGCAGATAGCTGCAGGGAAGCCTTCAAAACCCAAGAAGCTAGGTATAGCGCCATGATCACGAATGAAAGTCTCAGCTACCCTATTCAACTCATTGGTTGTCACACCAGGGGCAACTGCCTTACCGACTTCCGCCAAGGTCTTTGAAACCAGAATGGCATTTTCGCGAAGGAGCTCTATTTCCTCTTCTGTCTTTGGCTTTACCATCTTCCTTTGTTCTTATTCTAATTACATTCCTGAGCGTCCGGTAAGACGGCCAGTCTTCATGAGACCGTCATAGTGGCGCATCAGCAAATGGCTTTCAATCTGCTGGAGAGTATCGAGAACTACGCCAACGAGGATGAGCAGCGAGGTGCCGCCGAAGAATCCTGCGAATGCGTCAGTCACGCCGAAGATCCTTGCGAATGCAGGGAAGATAGCGATGAGTGCGAGGAAGATTGAACCAGGAAGGGTAACCTTTGACATTACTGAGTCAAGGTACTCCATGGTCTTCTTGCCAGGCTTTACTCCAGGGATGAAACCTCCGTTCTTCTTCATTTCCTCAGCCATCATGGTAGGATTTACGGTAACGGCTGTATAGAAATAGGTGAAGATCACAACGAGGAGACCGAATACGAGATTATACCAGAATCCGGTGTAGTTGCTGAAAGTTGCAGCGAGACCTCTGGTCGCATCGAAGCGAGAGAAGATCATTGGGAAGAGCATCAGAGCCTGGGCGAAGATGATAGGCATAACGCCGGCTGCGTTGATCTTCAGAGGGATGTACTGACGTACACCGCCGTACTGTCTGTTGCCGATAACTCTCTTTGCGTACTGTACTGGAACGCGTCTTACGGCCTGTACGATAGCGATTGCTGCCATGAGTACGAAGAACCATACAACGACTTCCACGATAAGGAGAAGCGGACCACCGTTGGTGGTGGTGAACTTCTCACCGAATTCAGCGATCACTGCGTGAGGGAAACGAGCTACGATACCGACCATGATGATGAGTGAGATACCGTTACCGATACCGCGGTCAGTGATACGCTCGCCGAGCCACATCACGAAGATAGAACCAGCCATAAGGATGACTGTTGAAACCAGGTTGAACATGAAGTTGCTCCAGCCAAGCTGGTTGACAGCAACGAATGCCTGTCCAGGAATCTGGTTGTGAATGGTAGCCATGTAAGCAGGGCCCTGGATGCAGAGAACCAAGATGGTCAGATATCTGGTCAGCTGGTTCATCTTCTTACGACCGCTTTCGCCCTCCATCTGGAGCTTCCTGAAGTAAGGGACGAAAACGCCGAGCAGCTGGACGATGATGGATGCCGAGATGTACGGCATCACGCCCAGTGCAAAGATCGAAGCGTTACCGAATGCACCACCTGAGAACATGTTCAAGAGGCCTACGAGACCGGTTGAAGCCTTGTTCTGGAGTGTTGCAAGAAGAGTTGCGTCGATACCTGGAAGGACAACGAAGCAACCGAAACGGTAAAGCAGCACAAGAAGGAGAGTATAAACTATCCTCTTGCGCAGCTCTTCGATCTTGAAGATATTCTTGATTGTATCAATAAATTTCTTCATCGTCGATTATTATTCGATTACAGTAGCCTTACCGCCTGCCTTCTCGATCTTCTCGATAGCAGACTTTGAGAATGCGTCAGCTGTTACGTTCACAGCAGCGGTGATCTCACCTCTACCGAGAACCTTAACGAGCTCGCTTCTACCTGCGAGGCCAGCGCTTCTGAGATCCTCGATGTTGATCTCAGCCTTGCCGAGAGCCTCTGAGAGAGCCTGGATTTCAGGAAGGTTTACAGCCTTGTACTCTACACGTGTAGGGTTGGTGAAGCCGAACTTAGGAAGACGGCGCTGGATAGGCATCTGGCCACCCTCGAAGCCGATCTTATGTTCGTAACCTGCGCGAGCCTGAGCACCCTTGGTACCACGGGTAGCGGTACCGCCCTTGCCTGAGCCCTGTCCACGGCCTACTCTTTTGCTGTTCTTTACAGCACCTTTAGCTGGTGCGAGATTTTCAAGTTTCATAAGATAGTTTCCTCCTTAGTCTATTTCTTCCACCTTAACAAGGTGACGAACCTTTTCAAGCATACCGAGAGATACAGGATTCTTCTCGATCTCTACGGTCTGATGCATCTTGCGGATACCAAGGCAACGAAGATTTGCAATCTGTCTCTTGGTCTCGCCGTTCTTGCTGATTACCTGGGTAATTCTGAGTTTTGCCATAATCGTGTCCTCCTCTGTTAGCCGTTAAACACCTTTGACATAGGAACTCCACGAAGACCTGCAACAGTGTAGGCGTCACGCATCTCGGTGAGAGCGGTGATGGTAGCCTTAACAAGGTTGTGAGGGTTTGAAGAGCCCTTTGACTTAGCGAGCACGTTCTGTACGCCGGCTGACTCGAATACTGCACGCATAGCACCACCTGCCTTAACACCGGTACCAGGCGCAGCTGGCTTCATGAATACCTTTGATCCACCGAACTTTGACTCCTGCTCGTGAGGAATGGTGGTATTGATGATAGGAACCTTTACGAGGTTCTTCTTTGCATCCTCAACACCCTTGGCGATAGCTGCAGAAACCTCGTTTGCCTTACCGAGACCATAGCCTACAACGCCGTTCTCATCACCTACGACAACGATTGCTGCGAAGCGGAAGTGACGACCACCCTTAGTTACCTTGGTAACTCTCTGGATGGCAACAAGTCTGTCCTTGAGCTCAAGTTCAGATGTCTTTACTCTTTTAACATTTGTATTTGCCATAGTCTTTCAATTAGAATATAAGGCCACCTTCACGGGCAGCGTCAGCCAAACTTTTAACTCTACCATGGAAAAGATAACCGCCACGGTCGAAAGCGATGGTGGTGATACCCTTCTCCATTGCACGTGCTGCGATAGCTTTACCTACGATAGCAGCAGCCTCGATTCCGCTCTTGCCTTTGCACTCAGCAGCAAGGAGCTTGTCGTTCGATGCAGCGGCAACAAGTGTCTTGCCCTGCTCGTCATCAATAACCTGTACGTAAATCTGTTTGTTACTTCTGAATACAACCATTCTTGGCTTCTCAGCTGTACCACTAACGTGTTTGCGTATACGGTAATGAATTCTTCTTCTTCTTTCAATTCTATTCAATGCCATAACTCAATCTCCTATTATTTAGCGGATGCAGTCTTACCAGCCTTGCGACGAAGCTGCTCACCAGCGTACTTAATACCCTTACCCTTGTAAGGCTCAGGCTTACGGAATGAACGGATCTTTGCTGCTACCTGTCCAACAAGCTGCTTGTCAGAGCTCTTGAGGATAAGAACAGGGTTCTCACCCTTCTTAACCTGTGGGGTCTCAGCGGTAACCTCCTTAGGAAGGAGAATCTGGATAGAGTGTGAGTAGCCGACTGACATGGTGATCATCTGGCCCTGAGCCTCAACACGGTAACCTACACCGACGAACTCCTGCTTGATAGAGAAGCCCTGTGAAACACCGATAACCATGTTGTTCACGAGTGCGCGGTAAAGACCGTGCATTGAACGGTGACGTGGCTGGTCGGTTGGACGGGTGAACTTGATTTCGTTGCCCTCTACAGCGACAGTGATATCTGGGTCAACCTTCTGGGTCAACTCGCCGAGAGGTCCTTTAACCTTTACAACGTTACCAGAGAGAACCTCAACGGTTACTCCGGCCGGAAGGTTTACAGGCAATTTACCAATTCTTGACATTATAAGATACTTTTGGAATTAATATACATAACATATAACCTCACCACCTACGTTGAGGTCCTTTGCCTCCTTGTCGGTGATAACGCCCTTAGAGGTAGAAAGGATAGCGATACCGAGACCGTTGAGTACTCTTGGCATATCCTCTACGTTGGTGTACTGACGGAGACCTGGAGAAGACACGCGAACAATCTTCTTGATAGCAGCGGCCTTGGTCTGTGGGTGGTACTTGAGAGCGATCTTGATGGTGCCCTGTGGAGCTGCCTCAACAACCTTGTAGCTGAGGATGTAGCCCTTTTCACAAAGGATCTTGGTGATAGCGAGCTTCATCTTTGAAGCTGGCACCTCGACAACCTTCTTACCTGCGAGGTAAGCGTTGCGGACCCTGGTGAGATAATCTGCAATTGGATCAGTCATTTTTTTCTTGATTTTTTGAAACCGACGCGGCTTTACGCGCCCGATATCCGATTGTTATTAATAATATATGTTATAAATCTATTACCAGCTAGCCTTCTTAACGCCTGGGATGAGACCGTTGGAAGCCATCTCACGGAACTGGATACGGCTGATTCCGAACTCACGGATATATCCCTTTGGACGTCCGGTGAGGGAGCAACGGTTGTGAAGACGTACTGATGAAGAGTTCTTAGGGAGCTTATCGAGAGCTACCCAGTCACCAGCCTCCTTGAGAGCCTTCCTCTTCTCAGCGTACTTAGCAACTAACTTAGCGCGCTTTACCTCGCGGGCCTTCATTGATTCTTTTGCCATAGGTATCTTTATTTATTATGTTTCTTGAAAGGAAGACCGAACTCCTTGAGAAGTGCATAAGCCTCCTCGTCAGTCTTTGCTGAGGTCACGAAAGTGATCTCGAGACCGTGGATGCGTGGGTTCTTGTCGATATCGATCTCTGGGAAGATGATCTGCTCCTTGAGACCGAGGGTGTAGTTACCCTGACCATCAAGCTTCTCTGAGATACCGTTGAAGTCACGGATACGAGGGAGAGTCACACGGATGAGTCTCTCGAGGAACTCGTACATCTTGACGTCGCGGAGAGTAACCTTGCAACCGATAGGCATGCCCTTACGGAGCTTGAAGTTAGAAACGTCCTTGGTTGAGTTGGTGATGATAGCCTTCTGACCGGTGATTGCGGTAAGCTCCTTTGCAGACTCCTCTACAATCTTCTTGTCCTGGGTAGCGTCGCCGACACCCTCATTGAGAGTAATCTTGACGAGCTTTGGAACCTGCATGACAGTAGAATAAGAGAACTGCTTCATCAGGCGGTCAACGATCTCCTCCTTGTATACCTTCTTGAGAGTAGGTACATATCCTGCAGGCAATGCGTTAGCTACTGCAGCGTTGTTTGCGTTCTTTGCCATAATTATTTGATCTCCTCTCCTGATTTCTTAGCGTAACGAACCTTCTTGTCGTCAACCATCTTGTAGCCGACTCTTGTTGCCTTGCCTGAAACAGGGTCAATAAGGTTGAGGTTTGAAATATGAATACCAGCCTCGTGCTCTACGATGCCGCCCTGAGGCTGCTGTGCGTTTGGCTTGGTGTGCTTCTTGATGATGTTCACACCTTCTACAACTACGCGATCGGTGGTGTAGTCTACTGAGAGGACCTTACCGGTCTTTCCCTTGTCGTTACCGGCATTTACATACACGGTGTCACCCTTCTTAATCTTCAGTTTTTTCATGATTCTTCAGTTATTAGAGGACCTCTGGTGCCAGTGAAACGATCTTCATATACTCATCACGCAGCTCTCGTGCAACAGGGCCGAAGATACGTGTTCCGCGAAGCTCACCTGCGTTGTTGAGAAGAACGCATGCGTTGTCATCGAAACGGATGTATGAACCATCAGCGCGACGGATCTCCTTCTTGGTGCGGACAACCACAGCCTTGGATACGGTTCCCTTCTTGGTATCGGTGCCAGGGATAGCACTCTTCACTGCTACGACAATCTTGTCGCCAACAGAAGCGTAACGATGGTGGGTACCGCCAAGCACGCGGATGCAGAGTACTTCCTTTGCACCGCTGTTGTCAGCCACCTGTAAACGTGTTTCCTGCTGTATCATAATTACTTAGCTTTTTCTACAATTTCAACTAATCTCCAGTTCTTTGTCTTGCTGAGAGGACGGGTCTCCATGATGCGGACGGTATCACCGATACCACACTCGTTCTTCTCGTCCTGAGCGACAAACTTGGTGGTCTTCTTTACGAACTTACCATAGAGAGGATGCTTCTCCTTTCTCTCGACTGCAACGACGATGGTCTTCTCCATCTTGTTGCTGACCACGATTCCTATTCTTTCCTTACGAAGATTTCTTTCCATAAGTCAATAACTCTTTAGTTCTGGTTTTCTTTCTGGGCAAGGATAGTGATCATGCGAGCGATATCCTGGCGGGTTTTCTTAAACTTTGACGTATCCTCTAATGGAGAGATAGCGTGATTGATCTTCATTGTATCAAGATTAGCCTTCTCAGCCTCGATACGGTCGCGCAGATCTGCTACAGACATTTCGCGTACTTCAGAAATTTTCATTTTCTCTTTTTCTCCATTAATTATTCAACATAATCTCTGCGGACAACGAACTTGGTGTCAACAGGAAGCTTGTTTGCAGCGAGGCGCATAGCCTCCTTAGCAACTGCAAGCGAAACGCCCTCAGCCTCGAAAAGGATGCGGCCCGGAGTGATAGGAGCAACGTATCCGTAAGGATCACCCTTACCCTTACCCATACGGGTTGAAAGAGGCTTCTTGGTTACAGGCTTCACAGGGAAGACGCGGATCCAGATCTGGCCCTCACGGTTCATGTAACGTGAGATAGCCTGACGTGCAGCCTCGATCTGCTGCGCAGTAAGCCAACAATTTTCAAGGGTCTTGATTCCGAAAGAACCAAATGCGAGCTGGTTTCCTCTCTGGGCCATGCCCTTCATGCGGTTTTTCTGCTCCCTTCTAAATTTTGTTCTCTTAGGTGCTAACATTTCTGTATAACTTTAAAAATAACTATTCAATTCCTAATCCATTGACCCTCAGCTGGTTGGGCAAAACTTGGCCAATTTTTTGGATTGCAAAGATAGTAAAAATTTTCGAAAACGGAATTATTTTCATTAAAAATCACACATTTTCGACACAAAAATTCGAAGCCTAAATCTTGCCTTTTCAACGACTTACAAAAGTGAAGAAAAATTATTCCCGCACATTTTGGACAATGGTCGAAAACCCGGAAAAATCGCCTCGGCACAGTTGATGCTTTAACGGTTTTTTGACTACTTTTGCAAAGATGAAAATGAAACGCGCAACCAAAATCCTGACCTTTTTCCTACTGACGGTCCTGGCTCTCGGCCAGACCGCCGGGGCACAGTCCATGAGCCGCAAGGAAGCAAAGGCAGCCGAAAAGGCGGCAAAGGCGGCCGCCAAGGAGGCAAAGAGACTGAACAAGCGCGACCAGAAATACATCCAGCAGACCCAGGCCGAAAAACCGAGCGGGGGCCTCATGCCATACTTCATCGAAGGAGGAGACACAGTCTACTATGACGCCGTACCGGCCGTATGGATATTCGGGAAATCGATGCTGAAGAAAAGCGACTGGAAACAGTACTACAGGCTGGTATACAATTTCAACAAGGCCTGGCCTTACGCCGAGATGTGCTCACGCATAGTAAAGGAAGTCGACCACGACCTGGAGACGAAGGGATTCGGCCGCATCCAGAAAGAAAAATACATCAATCAGTGGCAGAAACGCCTGCTGGCCGATTTCGAGCCGATAATCCGCCAGATGACCATATCCCAGGGCAAGCTCCTATGCCGCCTCATAGACCGCGAGATCGGCAAGTCCTCTTATGACATCGTGAAAGACTACAAGAGCGGCCTGGCGGCATCGGTGTGGCAGGGCGTTGCCAAACTGTTCAGCGGAGACCTCAAGGCACATTACGATCCGGACGGAGAAGACCGCCCGACCGAAGAACTCATAAAGATGTGGGAACGCGGAGAATTCGACACGCTGTACTATTCCATCTTCGGAAAGATGCCGGAAAAGGTCACGATTCCCGACAGATACAGGGACTAGATACGACCGATGGTCTCGCCATCGAAACAGATGACATCGCTGCCGTCCAGCCAGTCTCGAAGCACAAAGAGACGCGCTCCGGACGGCATTTTCATATCCACCTCGCAGTGCAGATGGCCGAAGACGAAGAAATCAGGCTGCGGATCCATCGCGGCAGCCCACTTATACAGCGGTTCCGGTTCTCCCTTGAACTCATACCTCTCGCCATGTGCAAGCCTGGTATGCAGAGACCAGCCGTTTCCCAGCGCAAAAGCAAGACGAACAGGGACAAAGGTACTGAAGAGCCACTGGGTCACGCGGCTGCGGAAAACAGCCTTCATGCATTTATACAGACGCATCCCAGGGCCGAGGCCGTCACCATGGGCAAGCACGAACGTCTTTCCGGAATGAACGGCACGCTCCGGGCCATGATGCACCTTGATGCCCATGCTCTGGAAATAATGATAGCACCATATGTCATGGTTGCCGCTGAAGAAATGCACCTCGACCCCCTGCGCGATCAGCGACTGAAGCGCAGCGAACACGCGGGCATAGCCGGCAGGAACGACGTCACGGTATTCATACCAGAAATCCCAGACATCGCCAAGCATGTAAAGAGCCTCGGTTTCCTCTTCAGGAATAGATTCGAGAAAGCGCACAAGCCTGTCCTCCCGTGCACGAGGGTCGCACACGTTGAGTCCCAGATGGACATCCGAAAGGAAGTATACGCGCTTGCGCACAGTTGTTTATGCAAAAATGAATATTGCGGCTGCCACCACGGCACAGTAGACAGCGAACCAGCGGAGCTTCGACTTTTTCACGAGAGCGACCATCACCTTGCAGGCAAAGAGACCCGAGATGAAAGCGGAAATGAAGCCAAGCGCAAGAGGGAGCACACCGACACCGGTAGCCATGCCAGCCTCGCCGGAAATGGCATGCTTCAGCATATCCAGAAGCTGTTCGCCGAGAATAGGCACAAGCACCATGAGGAAGGAGAACTCAGCCATCACGCTGCGCTTCACGCCAGTTATAAGACCGGTTGCGATGGTGGTTCCCGAACGGGACAGTCCAGGAGCTACCGCGATTGCCTGGCCAAGGCCGACAACAAGTGCCTGGAGATACGAAATGCCGTTCCTGTGGCTTGACTCTGCCACCCTGCCGCTCTTGCGGCGTATCTGACCAGGGATATCCATGTCGGAAAGCATGAGCAGAACCGCGGTCACGACCAGGCAGATCGCCACAGTCGTCAGCGAGTCGCCGAAGAGAGCCTCGACCTTGTCTTTCAGGAACATTCCCACAACGAAGACAGGGATCATCGAAACGATTATCTTGCAGACATAGTCTGTCTCGTCATTGTATCTGAACTTGAAAAATCCTTTAAGGAGGCTTGAAATCACGCCCCAGAACACCACGACGGTACTCAGCACAGTGCCGAAATGCACCATGACAGTAAAATCAAGGAAACCCTCAGCCTCTACACCAAACAGCTCGCGCGCGATCATCAGATGACCGCTGCTGCTGACCGGAAGGAACTCGGTAAGACCCTGGACGATACCGAGCAGTATAGCTTGCCACCATCCCATTGCTATTCCTCCTTGCTTTTAGAGCCCATGATGGCGCACACCTCGATGACCAGTCCGCAGACGATCACGAGAGGAGCCGCAACAAGACGGCGGAAGTCAAACATTGCATAGTTAAAGACATTCGGATCATCGCTGCCTCCACCCGCAAGAAGAATGAGGCCGGCCACGATGACCAGAAGTCCGGCGAGAAGGAGCCTCAGCTCCTTCGGAGTCATTGCCATTCTGTTATCCATAGTCGATCAATAGTAAAGGTCGTCCTTGCTCAGGCTGACGAGCCTGTTGACTGCAAACCAGGTGCTGACGACGCAGATGAGCATGCCGCTTGCCAGTACGATGCCGATCACCGCCAGAAGCATCTGGGCGGAGAATATCTCGAAAAGCTGCTGGAACTGGCCGCGGAGATAGAAAAGAATTCCAATAAGGCACAGTGCCGCGATGCACGCCGAGAAGATTCCCTGGAACACAGCCCTTACAAGGAAAGGTGCGCGTATGAACGAGCGAGTCGCTCCCACAAGCTTCATGGTATGGATGGTAAAGCGGCGGGAGAATATGCTGAGGCGCACGGTGTTGTTTATCAATACATAGGAAATGAACAGGAGCAGTCCGATGAAGACCGCCAGGACTATCGAGATCTTGCGCAGGTTGGCATTGAGAGCCTCAATGAGCGACTGCTGATACTCGACCTCCTCGACAAGAGGCGACTCCGCGATTGCGGCCTTGACGATGGCAAGACTGTCCGAAGAGACATAGTCCGCCTGGAGGGTTACGTCAATGGAGGCTGGCACCGGAGAGGTCTCGAAGACGCTGAGGAAGTCCTCGCCAAGCATCTGTTCCAGCTCGGCCGTTCCCTGAGCCTTGGAGATGAACTCCGTGCTGCGGACGAAATGCATTGCGTCCAGGGTCTCCTGATACTCCATGGTCTCGGCATCGGAAACATCCGTCTTCATCATAACGGAAATGCGCATGTTTTCCTTGAAATAGTTGGAAACGCTCTTCGCATTGACAAGCAGCATGGCGGCAACGCCGACCAGAAGCAGCACCAGACTGATGCTGACCACAGTCGAAAGATATGCGTTGCGCAGCCTTCTGCGCATCATTCTGTTTTCCTGTCGAGACATATAAGATAAAGTATATCAACCGCCAAAGATAGTGAAATATGTAGATTTGGAAAAAAAATGTTATCTTTGCATGAATAACCAAAATGCTTCAAAGATGGCTGAAGGCTCAGTAAAAAGAATACTTTTCGTAAACTCGGAAATCTATCCCTACCTGCCTGAAACAGAGATTTCAAAGATTGGTCGTTATCTTCCCCAGGGCATCCAGGAACGTCACAAGGAAATCCGTTCTTTCATGCCGCGATATGGCTGTATCAACGAGAGAAGGAACCAGCTTCATGAGGTGATCCGCCTCTCCGGAATGAACATAATCATCAGCGACGTCGACAGACCGCTGATCATCAAGGTCGCATCCATCTCCTCAGCAAGGATCCAGGTGTACTTCATCGACAACGAAGACTACTTCCGCCGCAAGCAGGTCTTCCGCGATGACAACGGAACCTTCTTTGAAGACAACGGGGAAAGAGCCATCTTCTTCGCCCGCGGTGTGCTCGAGACAGTCAAGAAGCTCCGCTG
Organism: Bacteroidales bacterium; assembly: GCA_024398125.1. Classification (GTDB taxonomy): domain Bacteria; phylum Bacteroidota; class Bacteroidia; order Bacteroidales; family UBA932; genus Cryptobacteroides. The sequence goes on along the minus strand of JAKSJO010000020.1, from coordinate 7,299 downwards.
GGCTCCGGACGTCATCCACTGCCAGGGCTGGATCTCGCACCTTCTCCCTCTCTATCTCAAGAAAGCGTACAAGGACGATCCTATCTTCAGCAACAGCAAGGTTGTCCTTTCCCTCTATGACGACATCCCATCGGAAAAGTTCGCAGCCAACACCGGCGAATCCGCCCTGTTCGGCAACATCACCGCAGCCGACATCCCTTGGCTCACAGAGAAAGCCGATGGCATAAATCTTGCGAAAACAGCCATCAGCTACTCTGACGGAGTCATCATGGGTTCGGAAGGCATCCCTGCCGGACTCGGAGATTTCTGCAGCGAGCTGAAGATCCCTGTTCTCCCATTCGACGCAGCCGCCATCGAAAGCGGAAAGTACGTGGAGGACTACGATAATTTTTATGACAGTCTTTAAGATGAACATCTTCAACAAAGCCGGATTCGCAGCTCTCGCAGTCGCTGCGTGCTTCGGTGTCAGTTCCTGCATAGAAACGGACTACAGGCTCGGAACAAACACTGTTCCTACAGACCAGCTGTTCGATACCTACTATGCCGACATCCCTATCGAGAACATCGAGCTGAGGATGGCGGACAGCCTTTCAGGCTATTCCAACACCAAGATCACAGTCGGAGCCATCCGTGACAAAGAGTTCGGACTGACCACCAGGTCAAGCGCCGTAACCCTTCTCCCGCTGCTCGACACCCTCGACTACGGAAAGAATCCTGTTTACAAGAGATTCTACTTCAGCGTAGCCCGTGATACCACCTCCGTATTCCAGGAGAATCAGGAGCACCTGCTCCAGAACATCAACGTATATGAGCTCGAGGAGGTCCTGGACTTCACCAAGAACGACATCAACGCCAGCCTCGCACACGGAAACAAAAGAATATCAAAAGGCATCCCTATGGTTTCCGGCACCACCGATTCGCTCTCATTCAACTTCACGGAGGAATATGGCAAGAGGTACATGAACATCAAGCAGGAAGACCTCAAGGACCTCAATACATACCTCAAGAAGTTCCCGGGCATCTATCTTACCTCGGACGCACCAAAGGCAATAGGCGGAAGAATCAACATCTTCAAGCTCCAGCTCAGCTACAGCAGCTCATACAACACCGTAAGCGGCCAGTACGCAAGACTGGATTTCAATTCGGAATACGAAGGAAAGCGCAAAGACACCACATTCCTTTTCTATCTCTGCCCACAGAAAGTATACAGAGTGGATTCCCTTCTCTCCAGCGTAAATACCAATAACGGAGAGACCTTCCCACTCTACGCATACAACGTTGCGACCCACGAGACCCGTGACCGCGCAATGAAGGCCGGAGAGACTATCACCATCGAGGGCGGCGGCGGTCTCAAGCCTGTCATTCCTGCAGAATACCTCCAGAAAATCATGAAGGAAGAGGTATCAAAGCATACAGACAAGCCCGAGGAGGTCATTGTCAACAGGGCTTCAATCATCTTCCCATTCGAGATGCCCGAGGAGTGGACCGATCTCAACTTCTATCCTGAGTACCTCAATCCTACCGCAAGAATCTCCTTCAAGGAAGGCGTAAGCTACGGCAGCCTTACCGATGCGACATCGACCAGTGAGGAGCCGGGAAAGATCAACCGATCACTCCTTGAGTACAGGGCTGACGCCACATACCACCTCCAGCATGTCCTGAAGGCCAGCGAAAGCGCAAAACTCAGCAACTACGACATCTGGTTCATGATCATGAAGAAGGAAATCACCGAGAACGAAGATGACGGTTCGGAAATGATGAACTACATGAGTGCCATGAGCATGGCCAACTACTATAACAACATGTACGGATACGGCGGCTATGGCGGTTATGGTGGATACGGTATGGGATACGGCGGCTATGGCATGGGCTATGGCGGATACGGAATGGGATACGGCGGTTATGGTTACGGTGGCTACGGATATGGCTACGGCAGCAACTACTACAACATGGCGATGATGGCAGCCATGATGTCAGGCAACTCAACATTCTCGTCTATCGAGCTTGACAGAGACCGCTTCTACAGAGGAAAGCTCATAGGCCCAGAATCGGATAGCGAGAGGAAGCCAATGTTCCACTTCGTCTACTCTATCCCTCGCAAGAACTAGATACAAAACAGATACAAAAAAGAAGAACCCGGCTGTTTCCAGTCGGGTTCTTTGATGTTTCAATTCAATTGAAGTCCGGAATTACTTTCCGAGCTCTACGAGCTTAGCCTCAACTCTGTCAACAGCGTCCTTAACGGTAGCGATGTTGCTAGCCTCCTCATCAGGAATCTTGATGTCGAACACGCGCTCGAACTCCATAAGAAGCTCTACGGTGTCAAGTGAGTCTGCGCCAAGATCATTGGTGAAGTTTGCCTCCTCGGTAACCTGCTGTGCCTCAACAGCGAGCTTGTCAACGATGATGTCCTTTACCTTCTTTACGATTTCCTCGTGCTGCATAATAGTAAAAAATTAAGTTTATGTTTTAATATACACTGTCACGTTTTCGCCACAAATTTAGCAAAAAAGCTGGAATAACCAAAAACTTGGGGCTTTTCAGTTACTTAGCGGTTTCCGGGCGGCTGAGGTTAAGCCAGATGCGAAGACCATTAAGGGAATTGATGAGATAGAAAGAATACTTTACCACATAGATCAAAGCATACGAATCCTGGGTCTTGCTGTATGTTGTGATCCACATGAGGATGGAGAAAATGTTCACTCCGATCCAGAACACCCACTGCTCCATATAAGCCATGGACATAAGCAGCTGTCCGAGTATGTTGCACATCATAGGGACTACATCAAGGACAACCGCCCACTTGATGAAAGCATCTGCCGACTCCCTGTCAAAACGGGCAAGGATAAAGTAGGAAATGATGGAGCCAACCAGGAAGATGAGTGAATAGAACAGCCACTGGCTGCGGCTGAAGCGGCGAGCCTTCACCTGATTCTCCTCGGAATTGCCGCGTTTGTTCCACTGGTACCAGCCGATGAACTGCATAGGGACAAAATAGACCGCGTGCAGGATGGCATTTCCATACTTGGCCCCGATGAAGCAGGCAACGGCATATATGGATACATCAAAAAAGCCGAAGAAGAACGTCCATATCTTACCATTTGCCGAAGCAACTGTACTGCAGACGCCCATGATGGAACCAAAAGCAGAAATAAGAAGCAAGAGCCTGCCTGTATCGGCAGATACGAGCTTGAATGCTGTAAGCAGCACAGTCATAATCGTCATCCCGGCAAGGATGCAGACATTGAAGATCTTGTTGAACTTCTTTTCGTTGAATGCCATTTGTCTACTGTTCGTTAAGTGTTTTCTTTATCGTATCAGCCAATGCAGGGCCTACCAGCCTTGCAATGTCTTCGACCGGAGCCGCGCTGATGCGGGCTACGCTGCCGAAATGCATCAACAGACGCTGTTCAGTCTTCTCGCCCACGCCCTTTATCTCCCTGAGGGCTGACCTCATGCCGGACTTGTCACGCAGGCTGCGATGGAACGTGATACCGAAGCGGTGCGCCTCGTCACGGATATGCTGCAGAACTTTCAGGGCCTGCGAATTCCTGTCGATGAACAGAGGATAAGGATCCCCTACGCGGATCACCTCCTCCATACGCTTTGCGAGGCCGATCACAGTTATCCTGTCGGTCAGGCCAAGCTCGGCCAGAGCCTGGAAGGCGAAATCAAGCTGACCCTTGCCGCCATCGATGACGACGAGCTGGGGCAGATCGTCCGGAGCCTCTTCCAGCATTCTTGAATAGCGCCTGTTGACCACTTCCTTCATGGAAGCAAAGTCGTTCGCGCCTATGACGGTCTTAATCTTGAACTTGCGATAATCCTTCTTGCAAGGCTCTACGTTGCGGAATACCACACATGACGCAACCGGATCCGTACCCTGGGTATTCGAGTTATCGAAACACTCCATATGCACCGGCAGGACCTTCATGCCGAGAGCGTCCCTCAGGTCCTCCATTACCTTCTGGTGGAAGGCCTCCGGATCAGTATGCTCGCGCTGAAGGAGGGAATTGAGGTGAAACTCCTTCGCATTCTTGAGGCTGAGACCGAGCATCTGGAGCTTGTCTCCACGGACAGGAATTATGAATTCGATGTTCGGCAGCTCGACATCCGGCAGGAAGGGAACAACTATCTCATGAGACAGTCTGCCGAACTTGGATTCAATCTCGCCGATGAATGTACTGAGAACGGTTTCACGATCCTCTTCGATGTTCATCCTGAAACCGAGGTTGAGAGACTGGACGATGGCCCCCGAACGTACCCTGAGGAAGTTTCCAAAAGCTTCGTTCCCGTCGAAATCCAGCGAGAAGACGTCGCAGTCGACATGCCTGTCGGTAGAAATGATGGTTCGGGCATAATGATTCTGGAGAGACTCAATCTTCTCCTTGTACATCTGGGCCTGCTCAAAGGCTAGCGCCTCGGCAGCCTCTATCATTCGAGCCTTGTACCCACGGATAATCTCTCCAGTACCACCTTTGAGTATCGCAACGATTTCCTCGATGCCCTCGTTATACTCCTTCACGGATATCGCCCCGGCACAACAGCCTGAGCAGCGATGGATCTGGTAGTCGATGCAAGGTCTTATCTTGCCGCGCAGGATTGTCTCCGAGTCAATCTTGTGACGGCAGGAACGGAGCATATAGTTCTCATTTATGAAGTCCAGGAGATGACGTGCATGCTTGACCGAACTGTATGGTCCGAAATAGCGTGAACCATTATGAACCACTTTCCTGGTCAAAAAGACGCGAGGGAAGGTTTCACCGGTTACGCATATCCAAGGATAGGTCTTGGAATCCTTAAGCAGTATGTTGTAGCGCGGCTTGTACTGCTTGATCAGGTTGTTCTCCAGAAGCAGGGCGTCAGCCTCGCTGTCGACGACAGCATACTGGACGTCAGCAATCTTGGAGACAAGTATCCTTGTCTTGAGGTTGAGGCGGTCTTCGGACACGAAATACTGCGCGACACGCTTGTTCAGGTCCTTTGCCTTACCTACATAGATAACATTCCCCGCGGAGTCATAATAGCGATAGACCCCGGGGGAATGTGGTAATAGACTTATCTTTTCGCGGATGTCCACGGGCTAGAGGCCAAGTGCCTCCTTTACTGCAGCCTCGATGGCAGCACCGCGAAGCTCTCTCTTCACGATGGTTCCGTCAGGACCGAAAAGAATGATGTGAGGAATACCATCGATACCGTAGATATCGGTAGGTATATTCTGGGCGTTCACAATCTGGCTCCAGTCGATACCGAGCTCGTATGCCGCTCTCTCGGTGTCCTTAGGGTCATCCCATACAGCCACGCTGAGGACATTGAACTTCTCACCCTTATATGTGTCATACACATGCTTGATGTTAGGAAGCTCAGCCTTGCATGGGCCGCACCATGAAGCCCAAAAGTCAACGAGGACATACTTGCCCTTGCCGATATAGTCAGAGAACTTGACTACACCCTTGTTCTCGTTCTCAGGATACTGCTCGATGGTGAAATCAGTGAACATCTGGCCTTCCTTGGTAGACTTCTTTGCCTGGAGGCTGCCTGATACCTGCTGTACGAAAGCATCGTTCTTGATGTCACCCTTGATGTTGTCGAGGAGCTGCTCAAGCTTATCTGCGTCTACCATGTAGTAGACATCCTTGAGCGCGTTGAGAGCAACTGAATCCGAGCCATGCTTGGTGATGGTGAGGACAGCAAGGCCGACAAGGTCATTCTCGATCTGGTCGCTGAAGATCTGCATCTTCGCTGCCTTTTCCTCGTCAGTGAGGGTCGAATCTGCCTGGGTAGCCATCATGTTATCCTGGTATGCAGTGATGAGGGTCTCCGTTTCGGTCTGGTACGCCTCAAGAAGTTCTGCCTGGCTAGGCTTCGCATTTGAGCAGCTTACCGCTGCAAAAAGCGCAATTGCGCTGAAAAGAAAAAACTTCTTCATTTTTTAGTTCCCTTTTAACTTATAAAGCCGATCCCGTATCCGGAACCGGCCTTTATAGACTTGTAACTCTTTGAGGAATTACTTCTGGTTGTCTCTGCGAGGACGACGGTCACCACCGCGGCGTGGGCCACGATCACGACCACCACGTCCATTCTGTGCAGGAGCCTGTGCGTTTGCAGCGTTTCCTGAGTTAGGAGAGAGATCCTGCTTTCCGTAGCGTTCACCGTTGCAGATCCAAACCTTGATACCAAGGCAACCTACCTTTGTGTTTGCTACTGCGAGAGCGTAGTCGATGTCTGCGCGGAAGGTGTGAAGAGGGGTACGACCCTCCTTGTACATCTCGCTGCGTGCCATCTCGGCGCCACCGATACGACCGCTGATCTGGATCTTGATACCCTCTGCACCAACACGGATAGCGTTGGCAACAGCCATCTTGACAGCTCTTCTGTAAGAAACACGACCCTCGATCTGACGAGCGATGCTGTCAGCTACGATGTGTGCGTCGATCTCAGGACGCTTAACCTCCATGACGTTGATCTGAACGTCCTTCTTGGTTACGTTCTTGAGCTCGTCCTTGAGCTTGTCGATGTCATTTCCACCCTTACCGATGATGACACCAACGCGTGCAGCGTGGATAGTCACGGTAATGAGCTTGAGAGTTCTCTCGATGACGATCTTTGAAAGGCTAGCCTTTGCACAACGGCTAGTCAGGTATTTGCGGATCTCGTAATCCTCTGCGATCTTCTCCGCATAGTTACCACCACACCAGTTAGAGTCCCAACCACGGGTGATACCGATTCTATTGCTGATAGGATTTGTTTTCTGTCCCATAATTGATTACTCTGCTGCTGCTGGTTTAACATCAAGAACAACGGTAACGTGGTTAGAACGCTTGCGGATACGTCCTGCACGACCCTGTGGGCAAGGGCGGATTCTCTTGAGAGTACGACCGCCATCAACCATGATGGTCTTAACGTATACATTTCCGTTGTCGAGCTCCTTGCTCTTCTCAGGGTTCTTAGCCTCCCAGTTAGCGATCGCGCTGCGGAGGAGCTTCTCCAGACGGATTGAAGCCTCTCTCTTAGAGAACTTCAAAAGGTCAAGTGCGCGGTTAACCTCAACTCCACGAACAGTGTCTGCAACGAGACGCATCTTGCGTGGTGAAGTAGGAACATCATTCAGCTTGGCAACAGCTGTGACCTTCTTGGCTGCCTTGAGCCTCTCGGCCATTTCTTTCTTACGCTTTCCCATAATTACTTCTTATTGTTACCTGAATGACCTCTAAAGTTTCTGGTTGGTGCGAACTCACCAAGCTTGTGACCTACCATCTGCTCAGTTACATAAACCGGAATAAACTTGTTTCCGTTATG
>JAKSJO010000002.1 GCA_024398125.1 Bacteroidales bacterium | reverse complement strand
CTTGTCCTGACGCTTCTCAATTTCCAAAGAAATCAACGCTCTCGATCTATTTTTTTCGTTCTCGGTACTTGCTTGTACTTATCTCTCAATATTGTCAAAGAAATGTCACCTACTCGCGTCCCCGTGGGGTCTCTTTCAGTGTTGTTCCCGTCCGTTCGTCGAACGGGATTGCAAAGGTACGCATCTTTTTCTTTCCTGCAATACCTGTCGCAAAATTTTTTTGATAAAAATCGTTTAAATAGAACCTGCTCCAGAAACGCCCGGAAAGGCTATTTTGCCTTATTCATTGAGATACGGGCATTTAGCTCCCAGGTGCGGATTCTGTCCTTGTAAAGGTTATTTGCATTCATCTTTACCACATCGCAGTTCGCATCAGAGTTGTCATCCCAGCGGCGGCAGTTATATACTACATCATATATACGTCCGATCTGGTACTCGCGCGAAACGCGAAGGCCGACAGCATAGTCCTCGCCGTACTTGGTGGTCGGGAAGTTGATGGTACGGAGCATCGGAACATAGAATCCTCTCGGCGCACCGAGGCCGTTGATGCGGAGCGCATTGTTGCGGCCGTTATCAGGAGTCCACTCGCGATGGTCGATGATTCCCGGAGGAATGGTCTCCATCTTGAAGTTGGTCATGCGGTATGTACCTACAACCATGGCGCAGTTCTGCTCATAGAAAGCGTCGACGAACTTCTGGACTGTGGTCTCGTCAAAATAACAGTCATCCGAGTCGAGCTGGATGGCGAACTTTCCGCACTTTGGATGGTGCAGCGCCACGTTCCAGTTGCCGCCGATGGCATGGTAGCTCTTGTCCTGGGCGATGTAGATGAGCTTAGGGTCGCCTACGAACTGCTTGATGACGTCAACTGTACCGTCCTCGGAGTTGTCGTCAACGACGATGACGTTGTACTTGAAGCTGGTCTTCTGGGAGAGAGCCGATGCGATCGCGTCGCCGATGGTCTTTACGCGGTTCTTGCAAGGAATGACGACTGAAGCCTCGTACTCGAAACTGTCATCATTGAACTCTATGTGCTTGAACTTTGGCTCGAGATAGCCGCCGATTTCCTTGAGGTGGGCGGTGCAGGCCTTTTCCATTTCGATCTGGACCTGGCGGTTTTTAGGATCGACGTAGTCGAAAATCTTCTCGCCCGACTTGCGGGTATCTGTTTCCACCTCATAATAGAGGTACTCGTTGATATGTTCGAGCTTGCCCTTCTGGGAAACCTTGAGGCGGAGATCATACAGACCGGCGAAGGCGTAGTCGACGTCCATGCGGGCTGCGGCATCCTTGACTGCCGATGTGCGGTAAAGAAGAAGACCGCCGAAATCGAAATCGTCGCGAAGCGCACCGAACTGGCAGTCGATTACCGGAGCCTCTGAGCGCACTCCCCCGACCTCGTTGAAATGGTCGGCGTAGATCAGGTCTGCCTTCGAGTCGTCTGCGATGGCGAGCATGCGCTCAACACCGAAGAGAACGAAGCTGAGCTCAGTGGTCTTGGTATATATCAATGTAAAGTCTGCCTCAGAAGCTGCGGCGATAGCCTTTATTGCGGCAGTCGACTTAAGAGACGGAATCTCGATGACCTTGCAGCCATCGAGATCAGCATTCTCCGCGTCCGGTGTCCTGAGGAGATATATTTCATTAACTTCTTCTTCTTTCTTCAAGCTTGCGAGAGTAGCCTTTACCTGCTCCTCGCTCTGAAATGGGATAAAACAATCAATCCTTTTCACAATACTTTATTATTATTAATCGAAATCAATGCCTACGAAGTCATCTCCACCGGGTGTGCCGAAGCCTTGCTGATAGTCATGCACCTCGACATTCTGCACCTTGATGGCCTTGTCTGTCTTCGAACCATCAAGAATGCTGTATGGAACACCATAACAATGAATCTCCATATCAGGCGATATGTAAACCTTCTTCATAGTCATATTGTTATTACGATACAAAACTTATCCAAGCCTTTGGCACCCTTGCTCTGGCATAAACCAAACCGTCAAGTCCGACAGCGACGTACGTTTTGCCCTCGTCCTCAATCACAATACCCTCAACGCCCTTCAGTGGTCCTTTTGTAACAGTCACCCGGCTGCCAGGTGCAATTGTTTCCATAATCATGCCATCATCATCATCATCCCTCGAAACATCGAACACCCGGATGAAATCCTCCATCTGCTTATCGGGCACGACCATGAGGGTGTGGGTCGCGCAATCAATTATGTAGTTCATAGGCAGTCCCTTGTAATTGACAAGGTCAAGCCCCTGTTTCTTTGTAGTCCTGAGAAACACAAGATTGTTGACCAGAGCCTTCTGGACAAGCTTGCCTCGGCTGTTTCTCACGAAATCAGTCGGAATGAAACATTCAACTCCGAGCGATTCCAAAGTTTTCTTTATTCCAAGTTCCTGGCCGAATCGTGTCCTGGCTGCATACCATTTCAATGTTTCTGCAACATCAGCACCCATCCGACTAGAACTTTTTTCCAGACACGATGCTGAGGAACGTCAGTCCGAGCACCTTCATATCGAACGCCACCGAATGGTGCCTGAGATAATAAAGGTCAAGGTCCAGACGCTTGAGCATCTTTTCCATGGTGTCTGTATAGCCATTATATAAGGTAGCGTAAGAAGTCACACCCGGACGTATCTGGTAAAGATATCTGTAACGTGGATTCTCACGCATGATCTTGCTGATATAAAAAGGTCTCTCCGGTCTGTAGCCGACAAAGGACATGTCTCCACGGAAGACATTATAGATCTGGGGAAGTTCATCCAGGTGATGCGCCCTTATGAAGCGGCCGACCTTGGTAAGACGAGGATCGCTGTCACCGGAGAAAAGCTGAGCTCCGTACGCCTCCGCATCCATCTTCATGGAGCGGAACTTGAGGATATTGAAAGACTCGCCGTAAAGACCGACCCTTTCCTGCTTGTACAGCACTGACTGGCCGTCCTCAATATAGATGGCCAATGCGATTATGGCAGCCAAGGGAGAGAAGACAACAAGCAGAATGCTAGACAAAACTACATCAAAACTTCTCTTGGTTATCTGGTCAATCCGGCTTCTAAAATCAAGCTTGGAAACAGTCGAATGAGCCATTTCCATCTCGTCTTCGCCAAGGTCACCGAGGTCATACTGGGCGTTTGCGAAAAAGACGCAGTCAACGCCGCCAAGTTTCCACTCGAGAGCCTGGATATCATTATGCGAGGTGCAATAATAAACGGTTCTGTTTCCGATGACACGGCCGGCGAGTGTCTTGTCGAACGTAAGAAAGCCGACGACATTGTATTCCCTCTTTGAAGTGATGGCATTTGCAAGCCTTATGGAATCTTCACCTGTACCATAAACGAGAGCATTCTTTCTCGAAACGACCGAAGTGATGTCTCCGACCTCAGTCTTGCCGAAGACCGTCGCAGCGAATCTGGCATAGAAAAGACAGAAAGCCGTAAAGAGGAAATCCGAAAGGATGAGGAGAACATTGAGCGCAGGCTCCCCCATCTTGATCAGGCCGAAAACGACCGCAACGGAAAGAAAGAGAGCCTTGAGAAGAATCATGAGGAGGAGACGGCTGGAGGTCTTGACAGTGCTCCAACGTCTTACAACCTTATGCGTACCGGTGAAGAAGATGCTTATCAGAGACGCGGCAGCGGACAGTTCAAGCCACATGAAGACCATGGAAGTGAATCCAGGCGTCGCTTCGGATAGCCATCTGCACAGCAGGATGGAAAAAAGCGAAGCTAAGATTGACAAGGCACAATCCTGGACCAATACAAGCCAGGGTCTGATATAATTACTGTCTGTTCTCTTTTCCATCTATGATCATAATGTTTTCTCAATGGCAAAATTACAAAACAATTGATAACTACAAAGTATTCTATTGAAGGAAACTTATCAATAATAAGGTATTTGAACGTTTTTGCCCTTAGAATTGCAAGATTTCCAATTGTTGGGAAAGCGCTTTAAAGTCTTAAATAGCTGTAAAAATATTTAGACATTTGAATAAATTTATCATGAATTATTGGTCGAAAAATATGAAATAACGGACATTCTAAGCAGGACAAATCATTAATTGCATATATTATGTATAGCACTTGACTCGTATGTTTAAATTTGTACTAAGAAAACAGTACGTTCGAGACACATCAAAACGAATTCAATTCTTCCAACCCATTGAGATTCTGCGGGAACTGTTTGAATTCAATGATAGTTCATTGGACGAATTTAAACAATGATTTGATAACAGCAAAGCAACGACAGATATTATCCCATAGGAGTTATTCTCCAGATGCAGTTTTATTAAGATGAAAAAATCGGTTTATATTTCCCCATCAGTCGAAACCATAACGCTTAAGGTAAGCCACATGATACTTGCCAATTCGGTCACAGACCATCCTGTCACTGTCAGCAATGTCACTGTTGAAGAGTACACCATAGACAGCAGTTTTGGAAGTAATGGTGATGGAATCTGGGATATTTCTTTCTAACACAAGAGATATTCAGTACACAATACGAGTCAATCATGAAAAGCATATTTAAGATTTCGAGAATCTTTCTGCTTCTTGCAGGAGCAGAAATCCTTGCAGGTTGTGGAAAGGACATTCTTCCGGGAACGGTGCTGGATAGAAGCATAGTGCCTATCGTAAGCGGATCTGAGATGACAAAAGCCGGCGAAGGAGAGCAGACTGTAGCAAACCTTCAGGGTCCTGAGGGCTTCAAAATGGACATCATTGCAGACCAGGACTACACTGGAGGGTCAAAAGGCCTTTTCGAAGGAGTACGACGCACGGTGACATACAGTGGCGGCCAGTGGAGCATATCCGGCAATCCGAAGTGGATAAATCTCATTCCGATGAGTTTCTGGGCATACAATAATGATGTAGTAAACTTCTGCGACTTCAGCACACCGGCTGCAGGAGCTACCCAGATTCATTTTTCCTATCCAAAGGGCAGTTCGACAGCTGACGGCCGTACAGACCTTCTCTTCGCCTTTGCTAATAGGACCCACGACGGCAGCAACGACCATGCAAGCGGAACCGTTGGAGAAGACAATATAGAGCTGAACTTCAAGCATGCAATGTCAAAGATATGCTTTGACACAGATCCAGTAGCTGGACTTCCAGATGGTTACAAGATAACAGTCATCAGCATCAATGGTCTTAAAACCAGTGGTGAGGCGGACTTCAAGAATGACGGAACCTTCACGACATGGAGCAACCTCAGTGGATCTTCCAACTTCTCATACTCCAGCCCTACGGATGCTCGCGGAGGAGATTTCATTGTTATCCCTCAAAGCTTGACAGGAGACATGGAGATAAAGCTCGAAAAGGACGGTGAGGCACCAATCTTTCTTAGTGCCGGCCTTGGAGGCTATACAATGCAATCCGGGAAAAAATACATTTATAGAATCAAAGTTACGGAAGGCCGACAGCTTACTCTTACCATGAACGTGCTCGACTGGGGCCTTGACGCCAGGGATATTCAGTTCAAGCCTCAGAACGTAACCAAGTTCCTTAGTTACGACGGAGATCACGCATACATCCAGACTCCATATTTTGACAGTGAAGAGAACAACTGGGTTGGTCAGATTTTCGTGAAGAATGGACAGCCGGTAAGGGGTTCATTCAAAGTTATCGAGCCAAAGGGAGCCAAGATTCACCTCTCACTCGATGGAAATCTCAACGAGTTCAAGGTTGAGCCAAAAAGTGTCCTTATCGACGGCACCAGCGACGTTGAGTTTACAATCACTCCACTCGTAGACGACCCTAAGATAGATTACCAGACTCGTCTTCATATTTATCTCATCAAGGCGGACGGAAAGGTCATCAACATCGATAAGGATGTCATGAAAGAGAACCATGGCGGAGACGTTTACACCCACTACACAATCGTACTTCCAAGACAATAGAATCATGAAAAGGATATTGACACTCACACTCACTGCGCTGACTGTTCTCTGCTCCTGCAACAAGGAGCTTGAGTTCTCCGAGAGCAACGCTCTGACATTGAGCCTTAACGTCGGTGAAATGGCAACAAAGGCCACCGAACCCGGAGTAGATAATCTCAATGAGAATCTTCTCAATAGCGCGGATATCTTCCTCTATCAGTCGACAAGTTCCGAGACCGAGACTGCGAAGGTTCATAGACGTCTCAACCTTGACGGAAGTCAGAATCAGGTCATCGTACAACTTAATCAAAGCGAACTCACAGGGTTGGGCTATTCTAATGGAAGCGCGGCCACTTATGGTGTATTTGTCATTGCCAATCTCCCTTCGGAGGTTGCCATAAACGGCAATGAAAGCATCTCCGGCCTCAAAGCGATGGCGATTCCTGCCGGTAGTTTCCTGTCCAATCAGGATGCGAACCAAAAGCAGGACATGTTCGTCATGGCGGGCCACGGCAGCGCCACAGGCGGTTCCGGCATGAACGGCTTCACATCAAGCGTTGACCTCAAGCGCATAGTCTCAAAGATCGGTCTTGTGGTCAAGGTCGAAGACAGCTATGAAGGCAAGATCGGAGGCGTTGATGGCACATGGACTCCTTTGAGGGATCAGATGAAGGTCAAGTTCTACGGAGCAGCAACAACCGGTAAACTGGGAGGTGCATATATGGACCAGGATTCCGACTTCACTACCGAGCGTACTGGAACAGTTGATGGATATAAGCTCACAAGCTTCGAGATACCATATTACACATATCCTACGAAGGTTACTTTGGAACAGCAGCCGTATTTCGTCCTGACTCTCCCCTGGAGCAAGGACGGAGGTGCAACGTCAACCGATACATACTATAAAGTCCTTTGCAACAATGAGCAGTTCGATGCAAATATGTATTACAGGTTTGATCTTGACATCACACTTGCGGGAAGTACTGAAGAGCCTAAGCCGATAGAGGTCAAGAAGGACAACTTCGGATACAAAATCTCTGAATGGCAGAGCGGATTTGTGGAGTCTAACGGAGAATTCCAGACCGACGCAGTCATCAAGGAAGTCAGATATCTGGTAACATACAACCAGAATCAATATGTCATGGAGAATGTCAACAGCATCGACATTCCGTTCACGACAAGCCATCCATGCGAGGTAGTAAAGGTCTCTGCTGAATGGATAGACTACAGTGCAGCATCATCTAGCACAAAAGATATCAGCACCATTCCATCAAACAAGACTTGGAATGCGACCATGTCCGATGATGGAACATATTTCACTGTGAGTCATGAGCTGATCAACGACTACACAAAGCATAACAACTTTGATGTAAGTCCTATTACCTTCAAGGTGAAACTCAAACATAAGAATGACGATAACTACAGTGAAACCATCACTATCGTCCAGAATCCGGCGATTACTATCAGAGCGGTTGATAATGCTCAAGGAGGTACCAATAATAACAGATTCATCAATGCAAAGATTGGAACCGGCACTACGGGAGCAAACGGAGTTCCTACAACACTGGGCGGTGCATATGGAGTCGGAGATCAGACTACAAATATGTTCATAATCTCAATTTCCGCCCTTCCAGAAGATAGTCCTTATGTAATCGGCGACCCAAGAGAGTACACAACAAGTTCGTGGGAATCATTAGGTAATAGTGTTACCCTAGCCGCTGGAAACAACCTCTGGGCTGGCAGCGGAACAAAGAATACCCTTGATTTCTACTACAAGACACGTGAAGATGGAAGTGCGGACAACGTGATTGCTCCAAGTTTCATAACAGCTTCAGCATGGAGCAGATGCAGCAGCTACGACAACAGCATGGAAGTGGTGAGAAAGCGCGCTGCCGTATACCAGGAGAACGGACGTCCTGCCGGCAGATGGAGACTCATGACCAAGGCCGAAGCTGAAATTGTGGCCAAGTTGAATAGTACAGGAAAGATTCCAGACCTTTTCAGCAACTCAAATAATTTCTTGTTTGCAAGAGGCTATATAAAAAACGGTGAAACCAACTACGCCCGTTTCAACACTGAAGGTTCTGTACGTTTGGTTTATGACGAATGGTACTGGACTCAGGTAGAAGAGCAGTACCGTACATGTGATCCTAATACTTTCACCTGGGGTGACATGCCAAGATAATCCCAAATAATGATGATTATGAAAAAAGCACTATATATATTGGCCGCCGTCCTCCTGACATTGTCATGCAACAAGCTGGAAAACTTCGAGCCTGAGCATACAACAGGAAGACCCATAGAGAATGGAATGCTGTTGGTTGACTTTAAAGTCAATGACGCATCTTTCGGACATTCGACCAAGGCTATGGGCATGCAGCCGCACATCAACAACCTTAAGGTAGTGGTGTTCGATCAAAATGGAATGTTCCTTTCCCAAAGTGAAGCAACTCTCAGTAACAAGGTCGAAAGCGATAATAAGGCCACTGGAACATACCAGGCATACTTCCCAATCAATGACAACGAAGACGAAGCGCGAATCGTACACTTCATAGCAAACTATAATCAGAAAATCGAATTCGGTACCGAACTCGAAGTCGTGTCGAAACTGATCACTACGGGAAATGCTGACGCTTACTGGCAGAGAATCGAACTCCCTTACATCACGGCTGAAGGAACCGCAGATGACATGCATCTCGCACCTGCTATCCAGGAGATTCTCAGGAATGGAGGAAAAAGAGATTCCGAACTGGCACCAGAAAACAGGAATAAAGGAGTTACTCTAATCAGAAACTTCTGTGCGTTCACCATTACCTCCGACCCCGATGTCAGCCATCTTACGATTACCGGTGCTGCAATCTACAATGTTCCAAATATGGGAACAGTGGCACCTTATTCATCAGACAACAGCTCTTTCGTAGGAGGCAATCACTTCGTAACCCAGTACGAGAACTACACGCTTCCGGAGAATCTTATAGCCGATGGATACAAAGCATCCATTCCTCATGATCCCGGTTTAAGTCTCAAGGAATTCCATGAGGCATCTTTCAACGCATCTACAGATATAACAGCCGGCGACGGCTCCGTAGTCCTTTTCTCATACGAAAGAGAGACTCCACTAGCCGACGCTCCATATATTCTCCTCAGAGGCAAATTTGGTGCTGATGAAGCGACCAGGGATAGTGCCATCGATACATGGTACAAGATCAACCTCCGTGACGTGAACGACCAGTACTATCCCCTTCTCAGAAACTTCAACTATCAGATCAATATCGGTCTTGTCAAGCAGGAAGGTTCAGCCTCTGCTGCAGACGCAGCCAAGAGCCCTGGTTCAGGAGATATTTCCACAGACGTTCGATTCAGCCAGCTTACCAACATCTCAAACGGTGAAGCCCGTATGAGTGTATCTCCAAGCACTGAGATCATGATGGTATCGACTGATCCTGTTTACATAAAATACCAGTTTATTGATGAGACCCAGAAACCTCCTGTTATCGACAATGTCACCAATGTCACAGTTACTCTTGGCGAGCCAGGTCTTACAGGAAAAGTGTTTAACGAGACTACGGGAGTTGTGGATGTGGCAAATTCAACAATTATCCAGAGATCGGCAAGTGATGTCAATGATTACAGGACACTGAAGTTCACACCTGTGGAACCCGAGGAGTTTCCGAAAACTCAGTCTGTCACTATAACCGGTACATATACGGATCCTAATTCTGGTAATCCAACCACAATCTCAAGAACCATCGTTTTCACACTGCGTGAGAAGCCGGTTCTTTCAGCTAAGGTCCTTAACAGCACGAAGGCGGAAACTGCAATCAAGGCGGAAGAAGGGACAGACTTTTACCTTCGTGTCGGCATACCTGCAGGTCTTCCATCTTATGTCTTCCCACTCATACTTGAGATAGAATCAAACATGAATACAATCTCAAGCGTGGCTCTTCCTGTAGCATCGAAGGAATCCGAATTTATAGAAGGAAAACCAACCGTGGCCTACCTGAAGACTGTCAACTGGTCGGATTATACTGGAGCTGATATTAATGATGACAACCACATCATTGACATTCCTTTCAAGACAAATGAGGACATAAGCGATACATTCATTCATGTCTCAAACCGTTATTTCGTACCTGCTGTCACAGAGCTTAAAAACCCTGGACTAAACGCTACGAATAATGGCATAACGCTCTCATGGGTCGGCAGTGATAGAACCGAAAACAGCCAGTGGCTTATCAAGGATGGCCGTACCATTCTCACTGTAAGAGTACAGAAAAGCGTAACAGGAGTCAACCTGTCCATTAACGGAGGAGCAGATGTGACCGCTGAGAAGTATAAAGAGGACGATACCTACGCATATTATACTTACGAAGCCACCAACATCACTGCAGGTTCTGACGGCATCAATATGGATGTAACCGTCAAGCCTACAGGAAGCAGTCCTCAGAATTTTAAGATTCAGGTTTGGAAGGCTAAAGTGACGGTAGGCACACAACTTACGTCTGTGGAAGGACTTACTCAGGAAGGCAGAGATCAGGACTGGCACTACCCTATCGGCGATACCAGCAAGAAAATCTGGTCCGGAGTGGTCTTTAAGAATAAAGCGGATAAAAACAGCAGGGCCAGTCTTTATATGAATGACCCTGGTCATGATGACCAATTTGAGCTTGCCTCATGGCAAGACAACGATGTTACATTTTGCTTCCAATTAAGTCAGAATTACCTTAGGTCCATTCGTGGCATGTATCTGGATGTCAACACCGTCCTTATTATTTTTCAGATTCAACAAGAAAAATCATTTGGCAGTGCATACTTCAACCCAAACACAGTTCAGATTGAATATAGGAACCAGAGTAGTACCAATGTTGGATTCCGTATTATGCAAAAAGACTCAAACTACATATTCGTATCAAGGGATAATGGTAATGGATTCCAAATCAACGCACATGTAGGTGTTTCCTACACCGAACGCGAATTCTGGCAGGTTTGGGACTGCACCGTCGAGTACGTCCACCCGAACAACTTGTAAAAAGATATGATACTCTCTTCGGAAACGATTATATAGTTCAAATAAAAGACGCGAGGACTCGGTCCTCGCGTCTTTATCTTTCGAAACGTCCTCGCGCCTCGCGCATGCGGCGGCGAATGCGTTTAAACCATGTTTCTTTCTTTTTCTTCGTAAAAACGGTATTTGGCGATTCGTCAATGGTCCTGCCGGTGAATACACCTCGTCCGCCACTTATGCCCTCGTAGATCTCGCCCCAGTCGGGAAGACCGCCGTAGTTGCGGTCATCGATATATACGTCTGCACGAATCTTTCGCGAAGCCCAGTTGTTGGTCCATCCTGAATCCGGAATCTCGGAGTTGACCGCATAGAATTCCAGACCATTCTGGCGACAGTATTCCACTGCATCTTCAAGAAGCTTTCCCTCGCGGACAGTCCACAAGATAAGGCGATGACCGTCAGCGGAAAGCTGCTTGAGGGTCTCGATAGCGAACGGTATAGGCTTTCCTATCGCAGGATAGCGATGATGGACAATGGTGCCGTCAAAGTCAACTGCAATCGTCATTATTCGTTATCCTCCTTTACATCTTCGCCATAACCGTAGCCATAGCCGTATCCGTAACCATATCCATAACCGTAGCCATAGCCATATCCGTAACCGTATCCATAGCCGTAATTACGGCCATACTGGCTGCTTCCCACCGATGAATTAAGTGCAACGCACATGTTGTTGTACTTGTGGTCGACATACATCTTGTCCAAAAGCTCAAGCATACGGCGATCCATCTTTCCGGCACGTACAATGAACAATGTTGTATCGACATACTTGTTGATGATGGTAGAATCCGCTACAATGTCTGTAGGCACGTTATCAATGAGAATTACATCGTACATCTCACGAAGGTCCTCGATAAGCTCTTCGAGCTTTGGCTTGCGGAGAAGGCTGACTGGGTTTGGCGGAATCATTCCGGCAGGAAGGATATCCACTCCTGGGATGATGTCTTTCTTTATGAAGTCATCAAGAGGCAATGTCGAGTAGTAAAGATAATGCGACACGCCCTTTGTCTTATGACCGACTCCGAGTGCACGGGAAAGTGAACGCTTGCGGAGGTCAAGGTCGACGAGGATGACCTTGCGCTGGGAGTCTGCATAGCAGGCAGCGAGGTTAAGGGTGACAAAGGTCTTTCCCGAGCCTGTTCCGAAAGAGGAAACTGTCACGACGTGTGACTTGGACTCTTCAGGCTTTACAAGGTCAATATTCGTGCAGAGGATACGGAGTGACTCCGTCATGACGGTCTTGCTGTTCTTATCGTAGTACACACCCTTTTCCGTGAGGGCACTAGGCTTGATCTTCTTGCGCATACGTCTGTGGGACATATCCGGAATCTCGCCGAGGAACGGGATATCGGTGGCATCCTCGATTTCCTTTCTGGTGTGGACCTTGTTGTCAAGGAAGAGGCGGCCGAGAAGGAAAATAGCCGGAATAAGAAGACCTATGAGGATACCGAGAAGAAGGCTCTTGTTCCTGCTAGGCGCAATATGGATGCCTGAGCTCTCGGCCTGGTCGAGCACACGGGCATTGTTGTCAACCATGGCCTGGGAGAGAGCATTCTCTTCACGCCTGTTCAGGAGGTAGAGATAAAGGCTCTCCTTGATGCTCTGCTGGCGCTCGATGTTGATCATCTGGCGGGCGGTAGAAGGCATTGAGGTGAACTTCGCGAATGAGGCATTCTCCTGGCGGCGGGCATCTTCAATCTTGAGCTGATTGCTCATGAGGAGGTTGTCGATTGTAATGACGATATTCTCCTTGAGCGCAGCCATCTCGTTGTCCAAGCCCTTGATGACAGGGTTCTCGGAGTTACTGTTTTCGAGAAGTCTGTCTCTCTTTATCTTGGTGCTGTTATACTGCGAAATGTAGTTCTCGACCCTGAGGTCATCGAGACCGAGGTTCGCAGGAATCATTGAGTCATGGTTTGCATCGTCAAGGACGTAGTCCTTCATGTACTGCGCAATCCTGGCACGAGTCTCAAGGTCCACAATCACGGCTCCATACTGGCGAGACTCCTGGAGATATGTGCTGGAAGCCTCGTCCGCGCTCATTATCCTGTTCCTTGTCTTGAAGGCCATGAGTTCATCCTCGACTCCTCCGAGTTCTTCTCCGATGACAAGAAGACGGTCATTGATGAACTCGGCGGTGTTGACCGAGATCTGGTTCTTGGCATTGATGGCATCCTCGTTATAAACAACGAAGAGCATATTGAGGACGTCGCACGCGCGACGAGCCGAGAAGTCCTGGAGCGAGAATGAGAGTACGGATGCGTTATCCTCGGTCTGACGGATGGAAAGTCTCGAGAGGAATCCGCGGGCTACGTTGCCTACCGGCTGCTTGATGACCTCGATGGTCTCGCCGAAGTACTCCGGTCCATAAGTTCTGGTTGGATGGAAACGGAGCATACCACCGCCAAACGCAAGAGAATCGTTTATGGACATGATCAGCTCCTGGCCGTCAACATCAACTTCAATCTTGGTATCGTCAATAGGACGGATCTTCAAATAAGCTCCAATTGCCTCCAAATCCCTTGAAAACCTGACCTGGACAGGGGTGTCGGTGTACAGCTCAATCTTGCGGAGCTTGACACCATACTGATAATTAACATCAGCATTAAGCCTGCGGACAACTTCAGTCATCAGGTCCTTGGACTTGAACTGAAGGATCTCATTGGCAACATTGGTCTTGTTGATCAAGTTGTTGTAGGTATCAAGCCTTGCACCACTCCTTTCATTTGAAGGGTCCTTGATGATGATGGTGGCATCAGCCCTATAGATGAAGGTCGACTTCGCATACCTGTAAGCGGCATAGCCGCCACAGATGAGTACGCCAAGTACAAAAAGATACCAATAGCTAAGCAGGTAGAAGAAGAGGTCAACCAGGTTGACGCTTTCTTCATCTTTCTTGAGATTCTTGTATTTAGACTTGTTGGCCATAAATTACTTTGTATAAACTGAGTACCACAGGAAGGTGCTAATAAACGAAGTCACTGTTGAGAAGATTGTCGAGAAGATACTCATCACACCACTCGCAGGTTCATCCATCTTGAACTTCCTAGGCTTGACATAAACCATATCGTTCTGCTGGAGGTAGAATGCAGGTGAATCAAACACATCCTTGCTCTTAAGATTAAGACTGTATACCTGACGAATTCCCCCTTCGGTACGGATTACCCATACATCATTCTTGACACCATAACCGCCGATATCGCCAGCCATGGCAAGCGCCTGGAATATATTGATCGATCCATCCGGAATGGTGAAATTACCATTTCCAGCCTCACCAAGAATTGTGAACGTATAATTGGTAAACTCGGTAAGAACGATAGGCTCCTTCAACATTCCTGTCGCAACAATCTTATTCTCAATTGAAGTAGAAAGTTCCTCAAGAGTCATGCCTTCCACATGCACTCTTCCAAGAACCGGAAAATTAATGTTGCCGTTTCGGTCAACAGTGTAAGACCTGTCTACACGGCTCTCCGCAGCAATACCCTCTTCACTTGAGACACTGCCGTACTCGGCACCACCGGTCACAAGATTGAAAGGCTGGGCAAGCACAGGTTCGCTGGCTGTTACGATGATCTTCAACTTGTCGCCCTTGGCTATCCTTGCATCCGGAGCAGCTTCTGCCTTATACTGAACTCCGGGTTCCATATCCTGCAGATAAGCCTGACGTTTATAGGCGCCACAAGAGCAGAGCATGAGTGCACAAATAAAAAGTACTACTGTATTTCTCATAATCGATTTCAATTAACTTTCAAATATAACATAAAAACGTTCTTACTGCAACCTCAAACGCTTGATACGACCGACAAATAGGCCAATCCAACGCTGAAAAAATGCAAAAAATGCATATTTGAAACAAATCCTGATTCTTGGAGACATGTCCGAGAAACGGTAAGCCTTGTCCAGTCCGAAATTGCCATCCTTCCAGACAATTTCGCGAAAACGGCTGACGTCCCTCCCTGGAATTCCTACTGCCGCGTCTTCTGCGACATCCAGTCCCAGGTCCTCTTTTAGAAATGCCACGACGAGCCCGTAAAACTTTTTCAGTCCTTCCTTCTTCAAAAGGCTGAGAAGTTCAGTCTTGTCGACATCAGTCCTGGCTATCACAAGAGCCAGATCGCACAGTTGCCTGAGGCCGATGCCGCTCGTAGAGAAATGATGGAAGATATGATCAGTCAGGGAGCAGATCAGTCCGGCATCACTTCGTGCAGGAAGACCTTTCCTGTGATGCTCAACCACCACTCCCGCCAAAGTGTAGGATATATCGCCATCACTGTCAAGTTTGATGTCAAGTCCGTTTGAGCGGACAATCTCAAGTCCTTTTTCCCACTCTCCAGGGTCCGTAAAACACCAGTCTATATCTCCCATCTGCCTATGTGAAGGCTTTGGATAATAAGCCGCACAGACGGTTCCTTTAAGGATATATGGGGCTATACCGTGCTTTTCCCAGACTTCGGCCTGCTTTTCACATACGGCTCGTATCCTGCTGCCGCTGATTTCGATCTCACGGACCAATGAAGTCCATTCGGCGAAGAGCGCCATCGGTAACTTCACATGATTGCCTGATGCACCCGGATGGCTCTCGGATAGCCCGTCATATGCGATGCCTACGACTGCCTGGCGCTGCGCGTGGCGCAACAATTCCTGCCAATCCCCTTCCGAAAGAACAGCCAGGGCTTCTGATGGATCAGTTCCCCAAAGAGCCGCACGGATAAGGGCCGTAAGAGCGTTATAGACTTTCATATATCATCTTGCACCTCTCGATCATACGCTCGAGGGTGAAGTTCTTCTCAAATCGGTCACGTGCCGCCGCACCATACTTTTCACGATTCTCGCAAACCGCAACAATAGCTTCAGCGAGCGCCTTGGCATCACAGATCGGAACATTCAAACCTGAGGTTCCGTGCTCATTGACCCAAGAGACGCCTGATCCAGGAATCTTCGTAGCAACGACAGGCGTTCCACAACTCATCGCCTCAATCTGGACAATGGCAAAGGCCTCGGTCTTCATCACACTTGAAAGAGCAAAGACATCGCTGGCACCGAACCAATCAGCCGTTCTGGCATCATCCACCCATCCAAGGAACTCAACCTTACCCTGGACACCTCGGCCCATAGCAAGATTCTCAAGACTGCCCTTCAATGGTCCCTGTCCGCCGATGACAACCTTGTAGTCATCCGGCAGGTACTGAGCCGCCTCGACAAGATATGAAAAGCCTTTATAAGGAACCAGACGTCCAAGGCCGAAGACGATATGCTTTCCCGGATAGCGGTTCTTGATTTCCTCAACGCCTTTGACGGTTGGTGTGAAACCCTCGACTCCGATTGGAAGATATGTCACCTTGTTCTGGGCATTCTTAAGGTATGGCGATTCTTTGACATAGACCGGAGTCGTTCCGACTACCTTGCAGGCACGACGGACAAGCCATCTCTGCAAAGGGAGGTAGAACTTGAGGAGCCCTTTCTGCTTGACGATGTCGCTGTGCCAATGAAGCACAACCTTGCCCTTGTAGCCAGAAAGGAATAGTGCAAGAGCAGCCATAGGGTCCGGATGGTGGACATGCACGATATCGTAAGGCTCGCCCATCTTCTTCGCGTGGCGGAGCATGTGTCTTAACGCTGAAACCATCGCGGGCGAGATCATGGTCGCTGCGACTTTCTTCAAAGCAGGGACGCAGATGAGCCGTCCGTCCTCGCTGAGCTGAAGGACATACTTCGCATTCTTTGGGACATCCGCTCCGCAATCAGTCACTGCCATTTCGCGGTCCTTGAAATCAACGACATCCTCTCTCAGGCATGCACAGAGCATATCACACTTGCATCCATCGGCGCCAAGGCCCAATGTAAGGTCCCACATGACCTTCTCTACGCCACCCCTGATCGGGTAGAACTTACCTAACTGTAAGACTTTCATATAATTTGTCGGCTAAAGTCATATAATCTGATGCAGGAAAGAAATCGGCATCCCTTGCTCCCTTTGAGCTTTCATGAGCATACGGGAGATCGGCTAGAAGAAGCTTGCCGCTGCCGGTAGCCATGAACTCCGTGATAGGCAGTCCCCAGGTCTCAACGCGAGAAGGGAATACAAACGCGGTCGCGGCCTTATAGTGGCCGTACAGTTCTTCCTTGCTCATGAAACCGTGAAAATCGATAGAGCTGACACTTCCCCATTTCTTGTACAGCCATCTGGAATATCGGTTTTCCCTGCCGCTTATGGTAAGGACCAACTTGAACTTATCCTTTCCAACCTTGCTCTCCAGCAGCTGCGCTGCTCTACAAAGAGTCTCGAAGTTCTTGTGACAGTCAGCTGTTGACGCATAGAAGAACATCGGGACATTATAACTGACTGCTGCAGGAGTGATATCTGTACTGCCGGTTTCCGGTGGAATGACCCGTATTTTCGCCTGTGGATAGCCAACCAACCGGCTGAGTCCCTTGCGGAACCACTCCTGCTGGACGATGAGGTGGTCGTTCTTATGGACATTGATCCTGTACGCGAAGCGTGTAAACATGGCGAAGAGAGGTATCTTCGGGTCCATGAGGAAGTCGCGCATCTTGATCTTCATGAACGGGAACGAGGTGTGGCAGTAGACCTGGCGGTGCTCGGCAATGACGCGAGGGGTGGTGTCATGGAGCGACAGCCACATCCATACCTTTCGGCCATCCTCCGCTGCAATTTGTTTGCTTACTTTGTGCATCGTCACATACTCGCACCAGAGGCGTCGTCCCCAGCTCTTGATTGTGTCCGGGAACTCGATGTACTCGATTCCGGGATAGTCGCAAAGGCTTCTGTCGTGCACCAGAGCCACTATGCGGTGGTTCTGAGCCTCGTTTTCGGAGAGATACCGGAGGCAGGAGCGCAGTATCGTGAGCGTTCCTCCCTTTCGTATGTTAACCGCGCTTACAACGACGGTGGTCTTTCCTTTTGGGCTGTCCATTCTTGGGGTATCTATGATATGGGCTCTTGTATTACTCGGTGGTCAACTCGTTGAACAGGGCTTCCCAACGGGCCATGATCTCATTCTCGTCATATCGCTCCGAGGCTTTATATGCGGCTGCGCCCATACTCTTGCGGAGGTCCTTGTCAGCCATGATGGTGAACAGCTTGTCGGCCAGGTCAGTCGTATTTCCTTCCTCAACCAGGAAGCCGTCGACACCGTCAGTAATGACATCCTTCGGGCCGCACTTGCAAGCGAAACTTACTATCGGAAGACCGCATGCCTGAGCCTCAAGAAGTACCATCGGGAGGCCTTCATAGCGTGATGACATCGCCAATATCGACGAGTTGAGGTATGCTGATTTCATGTCGGTTTCCGGGCCTAAAATGACGCTGCCCTGTAAGCCATAATCGGCTATTCTGCGCTCCAGAAAGGCTCTTTCCTCGCCATCTCCGGCAATCCTGAGGGTCCAGTCGGAGAACTCTTTCGCGAGCAGTTTCCATGCGTCTATGAGAACTTCGAACTGTTTCTGGAAATTGTATCGTCCTACCGCAATAACGGTCTTGCTGTCGAGGGTTGCCGGATTGTCGACAGTGAATGTACGGGCGTTGGGGATGACCGTGAGATTTGGAAGATTGCCCCAGTAGCCCGCATCTTCTTCTGTGAGTACAACAAAGCGGTCGAAGCGGCTGGCCGTTCTTAGATCCATCTTGCTCCTAAGCCTGTCCGCGAGCGCCCAGAATCCCTTTCGTCCGTACTGAAGGCGCTTGAACCTTGAGAAATGAATTTCCAATACAGTCTTTGCACCATTTGCAATGGATGGAACGAAACCCTCATCGTTACAAAACATCGACACCACAATATCGGGTTTTTCCTTTCGGATCAACGCCTTAAGTCTGGAGCGATGCCTCAACTGCTTACCGGGATAATGAATCAACTTGTTTAGGAAAGACTGACCGTTGTTTTCCTCATAGTTAATCCCGAGATCAACCGTTCTGATTCTCTGGTCAAGCTGGAATGCGCTCGGTCTCCCCTTTTGGTCCGAAGTGGCAATAATGATATCATATTCCGGCTGGCCCTGAGCATCGACTTGCCTCGCCAGCCAGTTAGCCTTGTTCGCCAGCACCCTCTCCATTCCGGCAGGGCGATATGTGGCGGGGATGAGGTATAGGATGGTCATTGGGAGTTCAATCTTTTAAAGCATGGCTTTCAGAGCATTCCTGTCAACCTTTCCATTTTGATTAAGAGGAATCGATTTTATGAATCTCCATAATGAAGGTATCTCATACTTCGGAAGACGAGATATCATAACCTGCTTTTCTTTGGAGTATTCATATTCAGTTCCTTCTATAACCAAAGCTACTTCAGTATTTCCTTGAATATTGACAAATGGGACAGCCACACAAAACCTACCATTTGAGGCATCAGAAAAAGCTTTTTCAATTTCTCCAAGTTCGACTCTATAACCATTGATCTTTACTTGGAAGTCTTTTCGCCCTACAAACATCAGATTGGAATCATTTCCCCAAAAGCATATATCACCGGTTCTATAATACCTAGTGTCAGCGATCATGAAAAATCTACTATTATTCTCAGCCTCATTTTTCCAATATCCTGATGTCAATTGCTTTCCAGATATGCAAAGTTCACCCTCCTTGAAATAATCTGTCACGATATTACCAGAATCGTCAACAATAAGAATATTTGAATTCTTAAACGGAATACCAATGGACACTATATCATTTGAGGCGTCTATTTTATTTACATTTTCCTTATTTACTACATAATATGAGCAAAAAACAGTATCCTCAGTCGGTCCATACATGTTGTATGTCACCATGTCAGGATTAGCTTCATGCCATTTTTCGATTGCAGATAAAGAGAGGGACTCCCCACAGAAAATATTATATTTGACAGATGACAAATCAAGTTCTGTAATATACGGAAGAAGATTTCTCATCATAGACGGGACCATCTGAAGAACAGATAGTCTATGATCCTCTATCAACTTTGCAATATATAGGAACTTTATTGATTTAGCTGGAATAGTGTACACACAGGCTCCTTTAACCAAAGGAATCAAATAGGAAGATACAGAAAAGTCAAATGTCAAGTCAAATGGTTGAAGGCATTTGTCGGCAGAGGATATCTCAAGGCCTATACAATCCATGGAATCAACAAATGCCACCAGATTGTACCTAGAGATAGGAACGCCTTTTGGATTTCCTGTACTTCCAGATGTAAAGATGATATATGCAAGCGAGTCCTCTTCAACATTTATTATTTCGATTGGTAAAAAGTCTTCGATTATCTTTATCCCGGAAATATCCAGAACACATGTACCCTCCAAACCAATATCATATCCACTTGCAGAAGACAATATATAACCCGAAGACACACTCCGTACTACTTCCCTATGCCTTTCAACCGGCTGTTGAGGATTTAATGGGACATAGGCCTTTCCACATGCCCAAACTGCCAAAATAGATGCATAGGTCCGAATATCATCTGTGGCGTAAAGACAAATTAAGTCCGTATCAAGCTTATTAACGATAGGGATAATCTGGCTGGTGAGTGATGCCAAGTCCCTATATGTATAATAACGCTTGTTTATATAAAAAGCTTTACTGTCATACTTTTTATCATCAAAAATCGATAACAATATATGCTGTACGAAATTATACTTCATAATACTGGTATTCAACTCTATCATCATCCATGTCTCTATAGAAACAACCTTCAGAAACGACTGATGCAGGGTTTCCCGCAATAATTGATTTTTCTTCACATTTATACTTCCTTGAGAGGACGCTACTAGAAGACACCGCGGTATAGCCAGGTGTAACTGTCCCTTTTAAGAAATTGCAGGAAGAACCTATCCAATTACTACTACCAATCAAAATTGGAGCATAAGCCCTTAACTTTTTTTCTGTGAATGCATTTTTCATTGCATGGAAATCTGTATCACAAAAAGAGCAGTCCCAACCAGCGGTGGATCTATTCCCTATTGAGATGTAGTGGAAACATATGATTCTTGATCCATCACTGACAATTGTCCTATCCCCCATATCTAGTAATCCTTTAGGGCCAACAGACAAGACTCCACCTCTGCCAAGACGGCATGGGCCATGAAACCTCACCTTCCCTGAAATCTCTATAGTATATTTATTATCATGATGAAGGCTCGTCTCGGGATATCCAATCTTTATCATTCCCCGCGTAAGCTGTGTGGCTTTGATTTCAACCGTCCCTTTCAGTCTGAGGAACCTCGTATCATAAATATAAACCGGAAGCTTAAGAGCATCCTTGAAAGGGAAGTACTTAATATTGAAGTAGATGGTTGGCAAGAACCACTTGAAAAAACTTTTATGCATCTATTTTCCCCGCTATTGTTTCTGCCAATTCTCCCAAAGTTTCCCAAGACATTGACTCTCTCAAAGATAGTTTTACGCCATACTTTGCTTCAATAGCTGAGATAAGTGATACATGTGTTACCGAATCCCAACCGTTTATCTCATCTGGAGCACTTTGCCCATCAACAACAATAGAATCATCATCTAGTACGACTCGAATCGTCTCAGCGATTTCTTGAATAATTACATTTATTTCCATAATACACGTTATTATCGTTCAAAAATAACATCACTCAAATATCATGGTAACATGATCTTCTTCTGAATCATCTTCCTGTTCAAAATCCCCATTTATAAGAAAAAGCAGTGCAAAGAACTGGAAAATATCAGTTGACACTTTAATCCAAATAACAAATACGACCACTAAGAGCATCAATGACAATACCTTGCCTCCTATGTACTTATCTTTAATAGCATATGCATTATATATAAAGAAGATAGAGAAAAGGAATACGCCAACCAAACCACAATACATGGTAAAACGACAGTAACCGATATCGGTATGATAATACCAGTTATCAAAATTACCATATCCATATATCCATCCATCTGAATCAGAAGGCCAAATCCACATATTCATTAAAATATCTGTAGAATTGGATGAAAAGGTTCCTTTTTCAAAATAATTAAAGAAAGATTCGAATGCGAACCTCACATATTCCCTAAATACAGCAGACGAAGAGTAAAAATGAATAGAATAAACTGAAACAATAGCAAGGATGAGTAACAAAATACCCCAGAAACGTATCTGAGTTTTTGTCAAAAGCATGTATTTAGTGTATCCATAATTGCCAGCAATATAGACCAATCCCAATGCCATTCCAATAAGAGTTGTCCTAGATATAGTGGAGCCAATAACCGAGACAAACAGAAAACATAACAAATAAGAAGCAAGTTTTACCTTACTATCTTTGACAGAAGTATCATTTACAATGAAATGGGACGTCAAAAGAAGCGTCGTTGCAAAACGAATTCCTCCAGAATCAAGAGATGCACCGATTCCATACAAACGACCACCCTCAACAGCTCTTTGACTTAGAGTAAATACATTCCATACCAATAGACGTATAGCAGAGATATTATCTATCAATACAGCCAATAGGCACTGTACGACAGAAACAAAAAGTAGGTACCTTATAAGCAAACTAATCGAAACACGACCGTGCTCAGCCTTCATGACACATACAAGACAATATGCCGATGAAAGCCATATTATGAACGACCTTATGTATGTGGCGTAGGCATAATCATTTGTATGATTGATTGTCACACAGAAGAAACACCACAGAGAAAAGATTATTGCAAGAGCCGCAGATAAAAGAGTTGACCTCTTTAGTCCAAAACTTCGATCTGCCACTGAGTTGAAAACAAAGAACACGATACCGAGGACAGCCATTATCTGTTTCGTATTCAAAGACTCCGGCAGCCCGACAAACCCTACCGGGAAGATAAAGAAACTCGTAAGAATACCTATGATTATCATTGAAAAGAAACGCACTATCGTCATAGATATCTCAATTTATATATAAACCCATACACAATCTTATAATACAATGACACCAGCCACCACTGGTTTAATGCCGCAGACTTTTGAAGGAATCTGGTCCGTAAAGGCAATACCTTGTTTGTCATAGCGTATCTATTGGCCTCGGGATACCACTGTTTCCATACCTCGTGCCTCCGTTTCTCATCTGTAATCAAGAACGGAAGCTTGACATTCAACTTAAAGAACATTATATCTTCAGTTAGATCTGCAGGGTAATCACGTTCCAAAACCGCAATCGCGGTGTCTGCATTATACTTTATATCGATAAGTCTTTGTTCTGAGAACGATTCTGAAATAGCCGTTGAATTTGTCTTGACATAGTGATATAAGGCCTCAGGGATATGAACGACTCTCTTTGCCTTGGATAGAATACCTAGCATTATCATATCCTCCCCACCTTTCTTATGCTTCACAGGGAATACAACGTCATTGTATAATTCTCTCTTTATGAGCTTATTCCACACATTATACTTCATTGTCCCCCTCAGATAACCTTTCCGCAAAGCCTCATCGGCACTTGTAAAAGAAGGGCAAGCCATATAACGCTCACCCTTATCATAGGTCAAATAAAAATCACAATAAGCATAATCAGCACCATTCTCAATGACTGCATCATGCAGTTTCTGAAGCATAGTCGGTTCTACGAAATCATCTCCATCACAGTTGAAGATATATTCCCCTGAGGCATACTCAAATCCGGTTTTTCTGGATGCTGGAAGTCCACTGTTAACTTCATGCGTCAGTATAGTAATATTCTTGTGGGGATAGTTTGAAACGGCTTCTTTCAAGATATCTATACTTCCATCGGAAGAAGCGTCATTTACAAAGATATATTCAATATCTGTAAATGTCTGGGCCATCAATGACTCTACGCACTTCCTGATGAAAGGTCGCACATTGTAAACCGGCGTAATAACTGAAATTTTCATTGAAAATTCTTTATCCAATTATTAATATCATATCGGCTTACTATCTCCTTGGCAACTGGTACAAAAGTGCTTCTGACAAACTCTCCCAATTTTTCTGGATTATCTACCCCCCATATAAAGATATTCTGAGGGTTATAGAAATCGTATTTAGTCACAAATCTATTTGTTGTAATCAGTTTCTTTTTTAAAAAAAGTGCCTCCATAACACGAAGTGAAACACCTTCATTCGTCGCATTATAAAAGTCGACAAGACATCTAGATGCCGAAATCTCCTTGAGGTTATCTAGATAGCTTATTGCATCCTCCGATCTCTCAATCACCATGAACTTATATGACAAGCCTGCCATATCCAACTCAGCAGAGATATCCAAGAGGTGTTCAGTTCTACCTTTGGGACGACCAACCCAATAGCAATCCTGTTCTATGGCAATGCCCTTAAACAACCCATCTACATATCTATAAACCTGAGGGATGTATTCCAGTCCATAAGTATCCACATCTGCAGGATTATATGAAAACGTACGAATACCCAGCTCTTTATAATGGGTGAATGCCCATTTATGATCTTCATAATTGTCTTTCCCGACTTCATTCCATACCCAGATCGCTTTATCCACACCCCGAGGTATGCAGTGACTGATTACATGGGCCATACGGAAATCAATTGCACCAAGCATAAGAACAGCGTCAGAATTAATAGCCTTCAGACGCTTTATGGTCTTCGAGGAAATATATGTATTTAAGCCACGAGTGGGAGTCTTGGACTTGCCATTTAAGACAAGATGCAGAAACCTCCAGAACCAATTCTCAAGAGACTCTATCGGAACAATATCCATATCTGACTTCAACCCAGACAGAATAAAGTCGAGATAATCGGATCTCTTACAGACTATAGTCAATCTCTTCACTTTTTGTCTCAATCCAATGTCTTGTTTATTGCGTACTCAGAGAAAATATGGCCATTTCGTTTCTTACATGAATCAGTAGATATAATGAAAGATTCAATATACTTCTTACGCTTACACTCGTCAACTACAGATACTTCCATATCATTCAGATCCTGCTCGTCTATATTGAATTTTTCTTTCCCTAAATATGAACTCAGTTCTGAAATATACCTACTCATATACGAACACTTTTCCATCTGGTTATTGGTTATAAACACTATTGGTTTTCCTGCCAGCATGGCAAACGAGGTACTGTTGCTTGAATGATTGATTACATATTCTGAACATACGGTCAACTCGCATGTCTTGTTCTTGATAATGGGGCGTCCATTGAAAACAAGACTGTTATAGTTCGAGCGTGGATGAGCTGCAATTATCAACTGGACCCCATATTTCCTTTCAAACCATTCAAAGAAACTATTCAGAGAGGATAAATATCTATCATAATCAACATCAATAGAGATTCTATGTATTGTCTTAAAATCAGGATGTAGCGGATAATATGAGTCATAAAAAACAGCATACCTCATCTTTGGATCCAAACCCAGATTCTCTTTAGTAATGCCTTTACAAAAAAGATACTTTTCGAAATCAGGATGATTTATAGGAATTCTTCCGGTAGCACTGCTGGAAGACGAAAAGAATGCCGCATATCGAATACCATTCGCTCTCCAATACAACTTATTGATCTTCCTTTGCATGAATAGCCACATTTTCATTGGATTTCCAAGAAATCTTACGATATCTCTATATTGCTTCTTTATTGGTATCGTATTGGCGCAAAAATCATATTTGCAAAAAATGCAGTCTTTTTTTGCTAATAAACTAAACACATGCCTGTTTCTCCATGTTTCCGGTATTCCGACAAAAAAGACTGTGTGACATAAATCTGTTTTCTCAAGTTCATCCTCAAAAGCATGCAATGAAGGGATGCTTCTTTCGCATGGAATGTCTTTCTCTTTTTTTATATCTGGAGCAATACCAAAAACTCCCTGCATATTCCACGATTCAAACAAGCATCCACTAGCTTCAATCTCTTCTTTATACTTATTCCACACAGACCTGGCTACCAAAGGTCCATGAGATAAACAGACAATTGTTGTCATAGCGATTCCAATATAGTTTCTACAAACTCACGAAAGGCTCCTTCGCCACCTTTTTTCTCAGTAATGAAGTCGACGTGCTTCTTTGTACTTGATGGTGCTGAATAAGGACATGCTGCGATACCAGCAGCATCAAGGAGCTCGATGTCTCCCAGATCATCACCTATGTAAGCTACCTCTTCTAGTGTGATTCCTAAGTCTGTACACAAAGTCTTTGCAATGGACAGTTTATCCTTGGCATTCTGATACAGGAAATCAACTTTCAGCTTTTCAGCACGTCTCTTGACTATATTTGTATCTTCTCCTGTGATGATTCCGACAGGGATGTTGTTCTGATGAGCGAACAAGACACCGGCGCTGTCGTAAGTGTTGAATTTTTTCCATTCGTTTCCGGTCTGGTCATAGTACATGCCACCGTCCGTCCAAACACCATCAATATCCGTCAATATGAGTTTAATCATCAATTCGTAAACGTTTTTCCGAATAATATGAAATTAATGTATTTATTATACCGAATCAACTTGGCAATAATAAGGCAGATAATAGTACAGATAATAGCAATAGCCAAGCATAATGGAATCTCGAGTACTTCATTGAGGCCACTTATATCAATCTTAAAGATATTATCTTGCACAACGAAATGCTGTAGCATATATACTTCTAGCGTCATCGTACCATACTTCGCTGTAGACAGCCAAAAACGATTAGTACTGAAGAGATTATCTAGATTTACAAATAATGTAACCATTAAAAGTGTTCCAACGCAGCCTATTGATAATCTATATAAATAACAATAAAGAGAATGCCAGTCCCATTCAAATATACCTCGTGTAAGCAATAATTTCGCATTTAGCCAATTAGAAGGAGAATTAGCATATAAAAACTCAGGGGACCAAAAATAGAAAAGTGTGATAAAGCCGATTAATGAACCTATAGTGATCATCAGGAGGTTATCCCTTATTATATCAAATTTTGTTTTCAGAATTAGTCCTATGCCGAAAAAAGGAATCATATAATCTAATTTCATGTTATCTGGCAGGTATCGAATAAAAGGAAAACTGGCAAAAACCAAAGTGACAACTACATACACAAACAAAACCCTACAAACATTTGGCTTTATCAGAGAATAAATTCTAAATACTAAATAATAGCAGAGTTGACACACGAACAAACATTTAAGGAACCAAAAGTTATGCGAATGTATTCCACATATCCAATAAATGAGTCCAAAGCTAATACATGGAAGAATAAAAGAAATGAACTTCTTTTTTATTGAGAATATGCCATTCATGATTTTGGAAGAAACAAATCCGCTCAACGTCATAAACAACGGCATATGAAAAGAATATATCAGATCACTCAACACATTAGACGTTCGGCAAAACTCGAAAATTGAATGTCCATATACTACGAGAAAAATGGAAAACAACTTCAAGTTATCAACCCAAACTATTCGGTTTCGTTGCATCATTATTATCTGCCTATTCTAAATCTTCTGGATAAATAACCTCATTCGCAGGGATGTTCCTGGTGAGAATCTTGCCTACTACTTTTGACAATTGACTCCATTTGTATCCATCTCCAGGGCTCAAAAGGTGCAGGTCTGATTCTTTTATTACTTCTCCTGCTTTCATATCTCTGAGTGTTGCGATTGATCTTTCAAGCTTATTTTTCGCTGATATAACAGCTTTGTCGATATAAAGGTTATCTTCTCCAAGCCAACGTTCTGCAATTCTGATATCGCGTATCATCCTGTTAACTCCATCTGGGCCTAGTGAGCCAGGTTGATCTGTTCCTTTCATCCTACGATCGATGGTAATATGCTTCTCGATGATTTCTGCGCCCATACCGATTGCCACAATTGGAGCTGCAATTCCTATAGTGTGGTCAGAAAATCCAATCTTGTACTGGCCATAGTTCTTCTTTAGATATGATATGGTTCTCAGATTCAAATTGTCCGGTTCGGTTGGATACTGCGATACACAATGAAGGATAGAGATGTTGGAATGGTATCTATTAATCACCTCAAGCGCTTCATCAAGTTCCTTTTTCCCTGCCATTCCAGTAGAAAGAATGATAGGTATTTTAGTTTCAGCAAGGACCGCAAGGAGAGGGAGATTAGTCAGATCCCTGCTTGCCACTTTAAGCTTATCTGGAGTAAAAAGCTTCAACAATGAGAGGCAGCCCTTGGCACAAAGGGTCTCTACGAAGTCGAGTCCCAAACACTTTGCGTGCTTATATACCTCAAAATGATCTTCGTCAGACAACTCGAGAAAAGCACGATGCTCACCATATGTCGCACCAAATGAATTTGCATTGTTATATGGCCTGGCCATCTGTGACGCTGAAAGTTCCTCATTAAGGTCTCTTTTTGTCATTTTGACTGCGTCCATAGGCTTAAGATCAAGATTGAAGAGATCCTCATGTACAGGTCTTGCAACCAGGTCAACGAGAAGTTTAGCGATATCTACAGACCCATTATGGTTCTGACCTATTTCACCGATTATATATGTACTTTCCATATTTTACTTTTCGTTTTTTTTAATCTCTGACTTCATTGTCTGTAAGAAGGATGGATGTTCATCAAGGAAATGAACAATATCATCAATTGAACAACTGTCATAAAGCTCTGAGGTTAAAGAGAACAAAACTTTGATATTTTCAAAATCTTCTCTGGTATCAACGGTTAAGCGAATGTCACTTCTTCCTTGCAGGAGGGGATTGGTCTCCAGCCATTTACATACAAATTCATCAGGATGGTTATACAAATACCAAGTAACATGCTCGTGCGCAAGACTATTAGGAGGCGTAAGTTCCGCAACTCTCTTTAAAGCTGAACAAGACGCATATTCTGCCCAAAAGCCGAAATGGGTTTTTATGGATGGAGTTTCATTAACCATAAAACCTATATAGTCGGCTTTTTGCTTCATTGCCTCGTCACACAATTTACATAAAGACTCCAAATCCAGAAATGGATTATCCGAGCAAATCCTGATTACGCCATCAAGATTATTCTCTTCTGCAGCAATTACAAATCTGCTCAATACATCTTTTTCAGAACCCCTATAAATGCAAACATCTTGACCCTCCAAATGCCTTACCAACTCATCATTGCTTGGGTCCACCGATGTTGCAACAATTACTGAGGTTTCTCGGCATGACTTTGCCTTGTCTATGATTATATCAAGAATACATTTCCCATCAAAAAAAGGTAAAAGAATCTTGCCAGGCAACCTTGAAGAGCCTAATCTAGCCTGAATAATAATACCAATTTTCATCGATCCAAATAGCATTTAACATAAATACCTGTTCAATAGAGAACTCTCAACGTACGAAATAGTGCAACGGCTAATACAATAGTCATTTCCTTTTTGAAATCAACGATTTACTAAAATTGAAAAAAGCATCTCTGATTCTTTCTGGCAAAGACTTTAAACTATCTTGTTTTAAAGCACGATATGCATAAGTTTCATAAGGGTCTGCATAGTAAACTGAATATAAATCTCTATGCTTTTTCCAAATCAACTTCTGCAATTCCCTATGCCCAATCTCTCCTCCAAAAGATGTATTTCTACGGATATTTTTTATTCTATAATAAAAATTTGTTCCAGGTATTATCCCAACAGAGCCACCCAAAGCCATCATTGAAATCCAAAAATTCCAATCTTCAAGGCCTTTATTAAAATCCGTATCGAACCCTCCTACCCTAATAGCATCACAAGCTCGGAACATTGTTGTAATATGAAATAGGTTTCTAGAAAGTAGAGTCCCCATATTAAAGGGCTCATCGAAGATGATCCTATAATCTGATTTACCAAATCTTTGCGATATCTCCGATGTTACAACCCTAACATTCGGATCTTTCTGAAGCACTTCGACCGCATCGGATACGTAATTTTCAGATATTTTATCATCCGCATCCAATGGGAGAATAAACTCTCCTGTCGCTATTTCTAATCCCATATTTCTTGTTATACATACTCCTTCATTGGGCTTATGTATAATAATAATATTCGGAAAGTCTATGACATCTAATACTTTTGAATGCTCTGGTGTTGATCCATCATCTATAATAATATGCTCAATATCAGGATACGTGGAATTCTGTACAGAAGAAATACAGTCCATAATGTATTCTCCATCATTGAAGAATGGGGTTATGACAGAGACTCTTCCTTTGACAATACTATTTTGTTTAATAAACATTGTCCAAACTAAATATTCATATATGCAGAGATGAATTTTCTTTTAAGAAATCCTAAAACTCTTCTAATTCGCCAGTTTATAGGGAACAACTCTGGTCCCACCCTTTTCAATGTCTTAATTCCATTTAGGTAAAGAGAAAAAGAACCTTGATCATACAGTCTGATAGACAGATTCCTTGCACGGTTAATCAAGATTGTCTTGGAATAAACCGGAATACAGTCCAACCCTGATATAAAAGCTGAGTAATAAACTGCTGCCTTTATCTTTCCATGCATAACAAATTCTGAGTCTTTTGTTCCCGTTATACTCTGCCCCCAAACCCTTGAAGAGAAAAGGACCTCATTACAGATAGCTATTCCAGACTTACCCATTTCTTTAGAAACCGTCGCATCATCACTATACCATGCATACGGAAAATCAACAAATCCACCAGATGATTTCAAGTGTCCAGTTCGAAACACGAATTGTGAAATACCTGATAGTATCTTACCTTTTGCAAACAAATCCAAGAAGCCTTCGGCCGATATTATCTGATAATGGTCACCAACTATAGACTCAGAAGAAGAAGGACAATTATTGTCATCTATATGTTGTATCAATGGACGAAAAACATTAACTGAATCATCCAATTCAGTCATTCGATCAATGTGGGCCAAAAACTTTGCATCATACAAATCATCATCACTGGCCATGATACAATACTCTGAGTCACACAAATCTAATAACTGATTCCAATGAGATACAAGATGTTCTGCTCCAGTATTTACCACATTACGCCGATACTCAAACCTAGGGTCATCTAGATATGGCTCGCATATCGAATACAAGTCCTCCGGTGAGCAATCATCGCTAATCAACACCTTGAAATTGGTATATGTCTGCCCCTGAATGCTATCCAGCATCTCCTTCAAGAACCGGCCTTTATATGCAGGAAGAAGGAATGTGTATTTCGGATTATTTGATGTATTTATCATCTCTTTCTTATTACAGTCCCAAAAACTTCTCCAAACTTAGAGATACAGATCCTTCCTCTAAATATGTAAAGTCTTTGCGGATCTGATTCCACTTTTCAGCTTTATCTACAGCCTTTGCTATCTTTTGCAAACACAGGCCGAGATCGTCCACTATAGAGGTAACGTCGCCTAGCAGTTTATCAACAGTGAGCTTGGTATAGTATGATTTGTAAGTAGGATTGACCGACAAGCTTTTTTGCTTCAATGCCTCTATCTTGTCTTTAATAATGGCTTGCTCTATGAAACTCGCATTAAACAAAAATGAGTCAATCCTAGATGAAATCATTTCCTTTTGCTGCACATTGTTTTCTATATGAGTAAATTTCAATTTCTTCTATTAATGCTCTATGCATCATACTTAAGAAAACTCTCCTCCTTGTAGTACGTCATCATATAATCTACATACTCTCCCAAAGCCAGTCCAAAAGAATCGTAATGCTTCGGTGTAGGATTTCTTTGCAATTCTTCTAACTCTTTGACATACGAATCTATTGAGTCATGCGAATTACCATTTGTTTCATTATACTGTTCAATATTCTTATAGGCAGCGGCTGAATGAATAATCAAGTACATATACTCATCAAACAGCGACCTCATTTCTAAAATAACTTTTTCCAGTTTATTTGGTCTTTCACCTTTGCAATGGATGTAGATAATATCATATTCGTATTCTATTTCATAGTATAATGTCATCACCCGCTCACCTAATTCTATTAAAAATCCCGAGTCACACCGCGTAAATAGTGCCATATCGACTGAGCCATTGATAACATAAAACTCTTTCAACTTCTGAAGTAACACGAATAAATGATTAGTTCTGTTTTCAATTTACTCATGCTGTATTTCTTTTGTTGTCTCTATAGAAGCTTTGACATCCTCTATCATCTTTGTAATCTCTGAGATATCTTCCTTCGTTGCTTGATTTCTTCCCTTCTCCTCTTGATAACTCTGAGTTCTTGCAACAAGGGTCTTTGCTAATTCTTCTAACAGTTTTGGAATGAACAATTTATAAATGACACAACATAAAAGACCCAGGACAATTACATTTACAATCGCAAGATATAATGGATATGTAACTATAGATGCCATAAACTGTGCTAATCATTTTGAAATTCACCGCACATCTTCACAAACGCCTCCCTATGTCGGCTCCAACATAGACTATCTTTGTTCAAGGAATACCTTGACGTCAATTCTTCACTCAAAGCATCCAAGAAAGTACGATCTGTTATCATATCTGCCTTCTTTGGTGAACATAGCCAACCAATAGATTCAAAACTGGTATTGGGCAAAAGGCAATATCTGACTTCATTATCAGTCGCCCATACTGCACCCATCTCATTTAAGCAGATTTCACTGCTCTTATAGTTATCGGAGATAAAGAGCAACGAATAATCGGCAGTTCTTATGTTCTTGCGGATATGGTCTCGAATATCTTCCCCATTCTTCATCGTCATGTCTTCAATTGAAGTGCAGAAGACATCCTCATTTCTAAGGCCAACACCCAACTGAAGGACTTGGTCAACAAAAGCCTTAACGATTGATTTGTCCTTTGAACTATGGCTGATGAAAATACGCTTGTTTGCAGTTCCTCCTTGGGTCAAGGCAATCTCCGTTTTTAAAAGAGTCTTAATAGAAGCAAGAATTTGAGCCGCCTCAGCACGATTATAATCACGCAATAATTCGTCTAATACAAGAGCTACCGCATGATTCTCCTTTCTTAATGCTACATGAAACTCTCGCAACATGGATTCAATATCCGCTCTATCTGCTTCTACGTCAAAATCAACGAAAGTGCAGCCGCGAATAACGATATTATTCCTATCGACTTCTATCTTCTCAAACTCTGAAAGTGTCGACTTTGCTAAATCTATTAATGACTTGGACATGACCATCTATGCATTACAACATCTAAACATTTCTTCTACCAACTAATTCTGATTTAGAATAGACATCAACTGCTCTTCTATATATTTCGCACCATTATAGGAGCACTTTGCTACTGATGTGGTTATGATGTATATGTGGAACTGTGATCTTACGAGTGATTTCTACACCCCAAAATCAATCTGTACTGCGACTGAAGCCGCCAAAATCAAAAGTTCATTGACCTGCGGCAG
Organism: Bacteroidales bacterium; assembly: GCA_024398125.1. Lineage (GTDB taxonomy): Bacteria > Bacteroidota > Bacteroidia > Bacteroidales > UBA932 > Cryptobacteroides. Next base: position 101,750 of record JAKSJO010000002.1, on the reverse strand, counting down.
AATCGCGGCCACATTCTCATTCAGTCTTTCGACTTCAGGGTTGTATAATACTATGCCGGCTATTATTCTCATTATTTAAGATTATCTTTCAGCCATGCGTAAGCTTTGAAAGCCCTATCTATATCTTCCATCGTGAGTGTGACACTATCGCCATGGAAAAGGGAATTGCGTTTGGCGTTAACATGGGAGTATTTCTTCATGATGTCTTTTTGAATTGCCTTTTTGTCACTCATTTGTACAGCTCGCCTCAATTTAGTGAAGACGCTGGCGTGAATAACGGTATTAGGCCACTTCACCTTACCCTTCATCTCAGGGAACTGCGCAATAAGAATCTCCTCAGATGTATCAAACTTATGTTCCTCACATTCTATTGATATCCTCATTCCCTCAGTAGATGCAATACTACGAACAAACTCTTCTACTAACGCCTCAACAGATACGTTCAGCCAAAACAATGCTTCCTTAAGTTGACCTGATTCCGCATAAACTATGGCAAAATAATAAGTATATGCTGACCATTTGCAGTCTTCATTTGTAATAGCATATTGCTGCTGTCCTTTATTCAATGGTCTAACGTAATATACCAACGCTGGATTCGTGGTGTATTCTCCATCATATTTCTGAGTATCTGTTGCCACACTATAACTTATTTATTGAATGTCGTTAGGGAGTGGTGGCCAAAAAGGCATCCGATTCTCTTTTTGCTGAAAGAACATCCACAGCGCAGTCACCACATGATAGGTAAAGTCGAAAGCTACTATCCAAAAGCGTCCATCTTCCTCTTTCTGAAGTGTAACACTTGGCCTCTTCGCCAAACCATCCATCAGGCAGTCTGCCTGAATGTCCAAATCGCAACAAGTAGTCATCCATCCCGACGGAGCTGAAGTTGTCAAAGATGTTCCCTCTGCAATCATCATTCCTGGTAGAGAACTACCTTGCGAACGATTAATAATCTTCACTTCAACATTCACACCATCAACCTGTAGCGAAACAATGGCATCTGTATCAGAAAAGATGAACGGTAAAGAAGTATGAATCTTTGTGCGAATATTTCCCAAACTGACATCGTTAATCAACCCATGAATATACTCTTTTTTTCTTTTTAAATTTTCAGCAATTCGATCATTTCCTTTGGGTATTTCAATTCCTATCAAACTATTCTCATGCTTGTTCAGAATCTCCTTTAACTCTTCATCTCGTGGCTTCAGACTACAATCCCTGAATATCATCCACTGGATATTGTCAAGGTGAAATAAACATGTACGACCATAAGATTGACCATCCAGTCGTTGCAATGTTGAAAGGAAAGCACAGAACATTTCATACATTTCATTATCCACATACTTCGGGCGAAGTTCAATGAAACGATCATATGTCATGGCTCCATGAATCAGGAACATACTAACTGCATTAATCCACTCCTGACTTCCAAATATGTGCATTCGAATAGCATAAAACAGTTGTTTATACTCTTCAAAGGTCACATGCCGATACGCATCATCTCCCTCATGATACAAGGATAGTATCCTATTCTTTATCCGGATATCAATCATACCGAAACTATCACATCTCCATATCACCAAATAGTATTGAAACTGATCAGCAATGATTATGTTAGCCTAGCTATCTCTTCACCACAAGTAGAATTTCCTTGGCACGGAAATCCGTAGCATCCAAAGGGATATCCCAGTGCCCGGCCTGGACATAGCGGCTTTCTACAATGGTAAAGCCTTCCTTGACAAACATAGTCTCGATTTCTCTCTTCGCATACCTCTTATCAGCAACTACATACTCTGCGAAAATCTCCTGGTCGTCCGCAAACTGCTCCTTGCGATAGACCAATCCGTCATCTGTATTGATAAGAAAGAGCTCCGGTTTGAATACATCTCCGCTCGATGCCATTGTGTTTGACGGAGGGAGAGCCAACAATGAATGTGGATTATTGCGGATACTATCCTTGTTCGAAGCTATGGATTCTGTCAGTTCCATATTCATCACAGAAACCACCGCATAGCCATCCTTGTCAAGATTATGCTTAATGCTCGCTACTATTCTCGCATTGTCAGCCTGATCACGGAATGAACCTATGACATCATACAGACAGAGTATCAGTTTCGATTTCTTTCCCAGTCTGATCTTCCTGACATCCGCAGACACGAAACTAACTGATCGGTTTTGTTCATGAGCACTATGACGGGCTTTCGAAACATTTGAATCAGAGAAATCTATTCCTGTAATATTGGTAAAGCCTCTCTTGGCGAGCTCAAGACTATGCCTTCCTTGCCCACATCCAAAGTCCAACACACTATCCTGTTCCTTAATACACACATGTGAGAGGATGAAATCAATCTCGTTTCCTGTACCTTTCGTCCACTTCTGTACCGGCATATCCATCCTGGAATAAGCATCCTGCAATTGGGACTCTGAGAATTCAAGAAATCTTTCAAGCTTTTCCTGAGAATAGGACATTTCTTGAGATGCGAATGTAAATGCAAGCCACTCGTATCCCGGTTCTATCTCTCCGAGTTTTGACGCATAAACCTTTAGATCTTCATTGTCATTACTATTCTCCAGCTCTGGATAGAAGTCAGAAAAAACCTGGCAACGTTCAGGACTGATAGATATCCTGTTCTTATCAACAAAAGGGACTTCCTCTATCAGTCTCTCTATCGTTGAGATATTTCTGCTGATGTCATCAATAGACACTTTTCTCCATGTAACGGACTCAAGCGTCTTGATTGTTATGGCATTTGCTGTAGCTAATCCCCATGCATGGTAATCTGAAAAACCCCATGCTGACTGAAGAAGCTTTGAGCCGATATGGCGGCCACGATAATGACTGTCAACCACAAGCTGCAGCACCCATGAGCATTTTCCAACATTCTCTATATCCTTGTGAAGAAAGATAGCCTGACCAAGCAATCTATCTCCCTTGAAACACATAGATATCAATATATTTCCATTAGCAGCATACAGCCTCTTATACAATCCAACGCCCATTGAGATGCGCTGACCCTTCGGAAAGCGATGGTCTTTACCGCTATACTTTCCATAATTTTTGGAATATAAGTCAGAGCATTTTCTCAATTCGTCATCTGATAACGAGTTGAATCTTCTGGTTATGAATCTGTATTCCATTATTGAGTCAAAAGGGTTTGATTATACAATGACAAATGAGAACCGTCCGCGTAGTTTCTACCTATAATATGATTTTGAATCACAAAGCTCTTATCACCCTCGCCGGGCAACCCGCAATCACCGAATTGGCGGGAAAACTATGAGTCACTACAGCATTGGCGCCCACAATCACGTTATCCCCAAGGGTTACACCTGGCATTATGCTCACGCCTTCTCCAATCCAGACAGTATATATTCCACAAGTGTGGCTATCGATCTTAGCACACTTACGCAAATTAGCTTTCACCCTAATAAATTGGCCTAATTATCAAATCAAAGATTCCACGCACATATACACCTACTCGGACGTATCAGCAGGAATATTGCTTCATGACACCGAAATTTGTCGACCGCAGCCCACATGTCTTTTCAGATAGTTATAGATTCCCTGAAAAATCAAGGGAATACAAACACCTGCGAAAACATACGCAATCCACCAAAATGACCCCTTCGTTTCGTCTATTATTGGAAACTCCGCCAAATGTTCAAATCCAATTCCATGCGACATAATATATAGCAAACTGATAAGTTTGAATGCAAGAAAATGTAGAGTTAGAATTATAAACGTATTGTTGCCAACATAGGACAAGACTTTCGAGAAATATTTGCTCCTTTTGACTATATCACTAATGAAAGCCACAATCAATGTTCCCGCGGAAGCTATAATCACATATGGAATCAATGTAGAAGCTGTCACATCTGGGTATGATAATGGCAGATATATAGATGATAATATCAATAGAACAGCTGAGATTAACAGAATTCCATAATTATTCTCAAAATGAAGATTTGCCCTGCGATACCAATAGCCAATCAGGTAAAAGACAGAACAGTATACCTCCATAATACCGATTCGAAAATACCTTGGGACTTTCCATCCAAAAAAAGAGAATATAATCGAAAGCACAACTGCTGTCAGAATAGCCAAACCAACTCTTCTTTTACACAACAATAATAGAAAGAATGATAATATTGATCCCACAAACAGTGTACGAAGGAACCAGTATGCACCCAATAGAGGTTCATCCCCGTTCATCCTGAAAAGAATTGAACTTGCCCAATATGCTGTTTCTTTCAAAGAATAAGAGTTCGTTCCTACTCCTAGATACCCAAAATTGGGATCATATACATGAAGATATAGAAACACATTATGCAACAGCAGAAAGATCAACGACCAATACACAAAAGGAAGATAGAGCCTTTTAACCCTAGACTTTAAGAATCCAATTACGTTATCAAAGTATTTATCACTTAAGCAATACCCGGACAAAATCATAAACAAAGGCATGTGGAACAAATATATAATCTTCGATCCATACGCCGAAAAGCCAGAATGGCCAAGGACCATCAAAATAATGCCGATGCCCTTACAAATGGAAACTGAATCACTATATTTATTGTCAGACGACATTTGTGGCAGTCATTACTCTCAAAAATACACCGGTGCTGGTTCCTCTACATGCTTAAGTCTGCGATACAGTAAATACAGCCCATAAAGACCTCCCCAGAAGATATTTGTCCCTCCAATCATCTTTTCGGCATCCATTCTCATTATTATCGCATACGAAACGTGGCCTTCCTTTATAAGTGGCCAAAATTGATAATAGCGATAGAATAAAGCATTGGATTTTCTAAAAGCAAGAGAAGGTTTTGAAGATGTTGATAACGAGTTTTCACTTATTCTGTATTTCACCATTTCTTTGTCTATAAGGTGAAACACGATACCTTTCTTGAGTATATTTATCCATTTTGGCCAGTCCTCAAGAAGTGGAATTCGCTCATCATTTTGTATCCCTAGGGATCGAAGGTATGGCAGATTGAAGAAGTACGAAGCAGCTGGGATATAGTTTCCCCTAAATAGTAGTCGAGACAATTGTTCTTGGCGAGGTCTATTTAGATAATCATAATCAAATACAGTCTTGTTAAACCTCTCATTAACGTCATCACTTGCCCCAAAAGCTCTAATACGGCCAAAGAGAACTTTTGCTTTAGGATGATCCGTCACATACCTCATATATGATTCAACACACTCGGAGAGCAACAAATCGTCACCAGCAATAGGCTTAACCCATTCTCCTCTGCACGCATCCTCTGCTCGATTCATATTAGCAGAAACTCCTGTATTCACAGGCGACTCTATCAATAAAGTCCTTACAAATCTCGACTTATTTTCCTCAATCCAGTTCTTACATACCTCAACCGTATTATCTGTTGAACAATCATCACTGATAATCAGTTCGATATTCTGATATGTCTGTGCCTTTATCGACTCCAGAGTTTCCAATACAAACTTAGATGAGTTATATGTAATGACTGGTACTGAAACCAACGGTTCACTGCTCATGCTCAATAACGATTAATCAAGGATACGATAGTTTCAACTTCTTCAATTGATATACTCGGTCCTATTGGCAAACTAAGTTCCTCATTTGCATTTGCCTCCGTGATTGGCAAAGAAAGGGTCGGTGTATTCCATTCAGCGGAAGCATAGCACTCCTGCTTATGAGGAGGGATAGGATAATGAATCACCGTACCGACACCATTGGCAGCAAGATAATCACGCAAAGCATCTCGCTTTCCATCCTTTACAAGAATCGGAAAAAGATGATAGACATTTTGACCGTCCGGTAGACGATCCGGCAATTCTATCAGAGGATTATTGATATTCTCGTAGTAATAGCGGGCGACCTCTTTTCTGTGAGCATTGTCTGCATCCAAGTACTTAAGTTTCACGTCCAGTACGGCAGCCTGTATCTCATCAAGGCGGCTGTTTCTCCCAGCATACTTGAACACGTACTTCTTCTGTGAACCATAGTTAGCCAATGCTCGGACGGCTGCAGCCAACTCTGGGTCATTTGTAGTGACCGCTCCGCCATCACCCAACGCTCCAAGATTCTTTCCAGGATAGAAAGAATGGCCTGCTGCATCTCCAATGGATCCTGTCCTCTGTCCTGTTGGTGCATAGATACAGCCGTGTGCCTGAGCATTATCCTCAACCAGCTTGAGATTGTATTTCTTGCAAAGGTCAAGAATCTTTGGGGTGCATGAAATCCTTCCATAAAGATGAACAATGCAGATAGCCTTAGTTCTATCGGTTATACGACTCTCAATCTGTTGATCATCAATCACAAGAGTATTATACTTCGGTTCAACAAGCACCGGAACAAGTCCATTCTCAGTAATTGCCAGAATAGTCGCGATATATGTGTTCGCAGGGACAATCACCTCGTCTCCCGGCTTCATGAAACCAAGTTCAATGTACGCCCTGAAGATCCAGATCAAAGCATCCAGACCATTGGCACAACCAATAGTATACTTGGTTCCAATATACTCAGCATAATGCTGTTCAAAACGGGCGTTCTCTTCTCCCTGAAGATACCAGCCGCTGTTCACGACACGGCTCACCGCCTCGTTAATCTCTTCACCATGAAGAGCAGTTACATCTTTTAATGAAAGAAATGGTATCATTAGCTTACTCAAATCTCTGTCCTATCATGAAAACAGAGTCAATATCTACAACTTCATTTTCTGACTTAATCTCGTCCAATGAGACTGCTGTATCACCAGTTTTAACCCACAAACTCTTTCCCATACGGAATACAATACTTCCCGGAATACCTACAGATGGAGCAAATGAATAAACTCTGGAAATTCTTGAAATCAAATACTCTTTACCCCTGAATATAAACTTCAGCCCAGTACCTAGAGGGGGCCCAAACACGTAATACTTTCTAAGAATAGTATCAGTTGTATCTTTCCAATCAACATACCCATCACGCGGCCTGAAAGAAGCACAATATACAAAATCGCCTTCTTGTTTTGTTCCTACTATTTCACCATTTTGTATTCCATAGAGTATCTCAGGCAAATGAGATGAAAAATCTTTCTGTATTGCTCTACGTGCTACATAATAAGTCTCTCCCTCTTTATACGGATATCTGTATTGATAATAGATTGGGCCGGAATCTAGCATTGGAAGCATTTTATGTATTGTATATCCAACACCATCTTCTCCGTTGATTATTCCCCAGCCATTTGCACTGTTGCCTCGCCATTTAGGAAGAAGACCTACATGATAATTAATTATTGTATTGTTCGCCAATAATTCTTCTGATATGATTCGATTATAATTTATCGTAATAATCATATCTACTGGAACATCAGGAACATCTTCAACATATACTTCAGTGATTCCTATCTGCGACAATTCATCTATAAAAGAATGAAGATCTTTTCTCTTATAGTCAATTTTGACATAAGGCACCCTGATTCCTGCTTGTCTAAGAACAAGAATTGCATCAAGCACAGGTTTACCAAATCCCCAAATAGATACAGATAACTTATACTCTACCATACTGTTCTTTTGCGAAATACCTTATGAGACTACATATATATGACAGTTCGCTACAACTAAGGTTTTGATGAATTGGAACAAAGAATGCATCCTTTCCATAAAAAACACTTGAATCAACACCGTTTGAACGCATAAAAAACTTCAACTGTTGATAATCTACAGGTTGATCAAATTGGAACATAAACACACCCGGAACATCACCTTTTTTTAATTCAAAAACAGGGCTGATTCCTATATTCCCCAATTCATCAAGGAAATAACGATAGTTTGCCATTCTTTTCGTGACATATTCAGAAATATGACAAACTTGTACATCCAATAAAGAACGGACATATTGATCAACATTATCTAACGGCTCGTGATTGACTTTGTCACGATATACCAAGACCGCACCAAGTTGCATTGAGAAAGCCTTTGGTAAGCTATATATTACATAATCACCAACCTTGCCAATATCCTCGGATTGGGTATAGAAACTATGAGCACAATCCTCTATTATGGGTAGACCATATTCCCTAACTCTTGACAAATTAGAGTACGCATATCCAAACTCATGATTAACCAAAATAACTTTTGTCCTCGATGTCAGTTCACGAGACCATTTACACACACTTTCAATTGTATTTGTTACGCAACTACTGATATAATAGTTACTAGAAGTAGTCAAGATTGTAACAACATCATCTGAACTGAGTTTTAGTTCTTTCAAAGCTATATATAACCCCTCACGGGCTTTTGTGCATATAAGATACTTGTCACCAAATCTGTTTCTCAAATACTTATCAGCATTAGGAGTCTCCTTACTCAAGTTCGTAAATAACTGGTTTTTGTCAATTGGAGAAATGCTAATGAAGGGTGTCAATTCTTCTGCTGCACCAATTACAATATTATTGAAAATAGCATTCAACATGACTACTACAATACTAGAGTAAACCTTGAGGTAGATAGACACCCGATATTCTCTTTAAACTCACATAATCCATAATTTGGTTTTCCATCCTCAGTTGAGATACCAACATCTACTATTTTATAATCGGTTGAACGATAATACTCGAATATTTTGTAAGAAAGAAAATTCATAGACTTCAATGAAGAATATTTCGGGTTATCGCCCCAGTACACTACTTGAACAGTGGACAAAGAAGTGCAAAAAACCTGAGCAGCTGCGATATCCACACCATCGTTACTAGTCACAATAAAAAAATCCGCAGGAATAATCTTAATTGTATCTAACACATTCTGCAATGACATTCTTAAAGGACGTCCTTTTTCGCTGTGATTGATCTGAATAATTCTATATACTCTTTCTATATCCTCAATCTTATTGCTACTCAATTTTTGAAAACGTAATCCGAGCGCAATTGCCTTATGAAGTTTGTTCTTTGCTTTACTATCAATGCATCTATCATAATTGTCAAAACGGGACAAATCGAAATAATGATTATACTCCACGCTGATAATTGTTGCTCCTGCACGCATTAACGCTCCAAAAGATTTAGCATTATCCATCGTATTATATAATGATGGTGATAACGTAATTCTTATTTGTTTTCCTACTGACTCTCCATACTTTTTTAACTCCTTGCAAGCATCATCATAATACTGAACAGGTACATTTGAATTGAAACTAAAACCACCATAAGACGCTGAAAATGGCATCATCAGAGATTCATCAGTTTCACCTAGAATTACCCCTAGACGTTTTTTTGTGTCCGAAAAAATCAAATAATGCAACGACATGCATTTATATCTGTTCAGTTCAGAGAACTCAACACTATTAAACAAACTAAAAGGGTTGGGAAATGTTTGTTTATACTCTTGCGAAGAAACCTTAAGTATTTCCATAAGAATTAATATAAAAGGGTATTCCTGTAATCAATAAAGCCGGTATAACTCCTTATATAATCTTCATTGCTATAACATTCACTTGCCAGGACCATACAGACAGCCCCTGACGAGAAATCATCCAAGTCTCTCCAAATACCAGGTTTTACAAGCAATCCTTGGTATGGTCTGTTTAGAAAAAAAGATTTCTTGTTCGTCCCATCATCCAGCGTAACGCGAAAGGAACCACTTGCCGCAATGATAAACTGGCTAAGATTTTTATGTGCATGAGCACCTCTTGACTCTCCTCCCGGTACATCATAGAGATAATAGACTCTTTTAACTTCAAAAGGGATGTCATCCATGTTTTGAGCCACAGATAGGTTTCCCTTTCTATCGCTATGATGCTTGTTCAATTCTATGACTACACAGTCATCTACTGTATACTTTCTCATAGGCTAAATAAAGCGCAAATACTCCTGATAATCCCTTATATAATCATTCTCATCATACTTGGTAGATGCAAGAATCAAAGCCAATGAATTGGTGGAAAAATTATCCATTTCTCTCCAGATTCCCTTTGGGACAAGCAATCCGTAGTACGAACGATTGAGGTGGAAGGTTTCCTTTTCTTTTCCGTTGTCAAGAATTACATCAAAACTGCCTGAGAGGGCAACTATGAATTCTTGATTCTCCCTGTATGCATGTCCTCCCCTCTTTTCGCCTCCAGGAACATCATATATCCAATATGAGCGTTCTATCTTGAACGGGATGTCCTTGAATTGTTCTATAACCGAAAGGTTGCCTCTCGCATCAAGATACTTCTGCAACTGTATTATTTGAACTCCATCCATGAGTTATCGAATTAACTCTGATTTGAAATCAAAACCATAATGAAGAACACCTGGACGATGTCCATTATCCTGTTGTCCTGGTTCAGCAGCATGGGCAATCTCAAATGCATGCTCCAATGTTCCCCAAAGAAGATATCTGCAATTCTCACCGAACCAGATTCGCATCATGTATCGTCCATCATTCAATAAGTGAGCTGGAATTGTAAATGAGACTCGATACTCCCCCTGAACAGAATCTCTATTCGGACTAATAATTTTTCCCTGATGAAAAACGATGACATCCTCAACAGTCCGAAGTTCAAAAGTGGCGTCTACCATCGAACCGACCTTATAGTTCATGAACTGAAGCGAAACCTCTATGTCGGAATTCATGTCAATGGCCTTCCCATCTGAAGCCTCTATTGAAATGGATCGGATACGGATACTATCATTTCCAGGGGCTTGGCTCAAATCCTCAAAGTATAAGTTTCCCGACTCAGCGAAAGCGCTATTTGTATAGAAATCTACAGCATCATTTACACCTCCATCATAAATCACCGAGCCCTGGTTCAGCACAATTCCCCTCTGGCAAAGATTCTTGATACTAGCCATATTATGACTCACAAAAAGCACAGTCCTGCCCTCGCCCTGGGAGACGTCCTTCATCTTGCCGATGGCTTTTTTCTGGAATTCGGCGTCGCCGACGGCGAGGACTTCGTCTACCACGAGGATTTCGGGGTCGAGGTGGGCGGCGACAGCGAAGCCGAGGCGGACCATCATGCCGGATGAGTAGCGCTTGACAGGGGTGTCGAGGTAGCGTTCGCAGCCGCTGAAGTCGACGATCTCGTCGAGCTTGCGGCTGACTTCGGCGCGGGTCATGCCGAGGATGGCGCCGTTCATGTAGATGTTCTCGCGGCCTGTCATCTCGGGATGGAAACCTGTGCCGACCTCGAGCAGCGAACCGATGCGGCCGCGGGCGCGGATCTGGCCGGTTGTTGGGGCTGTGACCCTGGAGAGAAGCTTCAAAAGGGTGCTCTTGCCGGCTCCGTTGCGGCCGATGATGCCGACGACGTCACCCTGTTCAACCTTGAAGTCGATGTCCTTGAGGGCCCAGACATAGTCGCTGCTGCCCTTGACGCTGCGGTCGTTGGTTTCGCCGATGCGGAGGTAAGGGTCTTCCTTGCCGCGGACGTTGACTGTCCACCAGCGGTTCAGGTCGTGGCTGAGCGTCCTTGTGCTCACAAGTCCCAACCTGTACTGCTTGCTGATATTTTCAAATTCTATTGCTGTTGCCATATTTCCTAAACTGTATCCATGAAACTCTTCTGGACCTTGACTAGTTTCCTGTCTCGACCATGAGATCCTTTCGGCCGAGGAGGCTGAAGATGGTAATCTTGTTATCCGGATTAAGGACTCTCAAGGTTCGAAGAATCTCATTCAGTGTTGAACCGCTGGTCGTGATATCATCAACCACCAACACATTGCCGCTTCGAATGCGGCTGCATGTTTCCTGATCCTTCTCATCAGCGAAATTGAGAAAGTCAGTAACAAATGCTCTCATCCTGCTTTTCTTCACATCCTTTGCAATTGTGAAGTAGTCCTTCTTGTTGATGAGCTCCATCATCTGCTCTATATTCTGCTTCACCTGCTGTTTTTGAGCCTCAGTATATCTTGGACGGCCATTTTCCAACTTTGCATCCAGATACTGCTGCTCATAGCCATCCATATCGAAACTGATCCTCGATGGCAGCGACTTGATAAGTTCTATCTTCCTCAGCATAGGCTGCGCGAAACGATAGATGTATCTCACCATGTACTCATTAAGGCTGCTTGAGGATTCCGGAATCACAACAAGATCATATTCATAAAGGTCAACCTCCTCGTTCAGCTGGTTGATAGCTTTCTGGACAAAGCGGCTGCAATCGGGATCATGCTGTATATCTGCATCAAACTTAAGATATTTGATGAACTGGCTTCTTATAGAACCATCAACGTCATCCCCGAATTCATATCCGAAATAGAAACATTTACCGAACGCCTCTACCTGATGGATATGCTCAGTCAATCTGATGACATCTCCTTCCCCGTCACCCAGGAAATTGAAGCTGAATGCCTTTGATTCTATGTCAAAATTGATACCCATCTTCCTAAACTGTATCCATGAAACTCTTCTGGACCTTGTTGAAGACGACGATGCCGAGGCTGAGGAGAACAATCATGAAGATTGCGCTGTAGGCGAGCCAGCCCCAGCCGATGAACTCGCCAGCACCAAGGAGCGCGAACTTGAAGGTCTCGATGACCGGCGTCACAGGGTTGAGCGACATGATGGTATAGAGGTCGAAGCCCGCAACAGTCTTGCCGACCACGGTCGAGAGCGGATAGACGATAGGGGTCGCGTACATCCAGAGCTGCACGATGAAGGTGAAGAGGATCTGGAGGTCGCGGTACTTGGTGGTCATCGAGCTGATCAGGATGCCGAAGCCGAGGGCCAGGCCGGCGATGAGGACGATGAGCACAGGGGTCAGCAGCGCGTAGATGTTCGGACAGGCGACTGTGCCGACGATGGCGTAAACCACATAGACTGCCACGAACAGGCTGAACTGGATGCTGAAGCGCAGGAGGTTGCTGATGACGTCCGCGATCGGCATGACCAGCCTAGGGAAATAGACCTTGCCGAAGATGTTGGCGTTGGTCACGAAGGTGTTTCCCGTCGAGTTCAGACAGTCCGCGAAGTACTGCCACATACAGATACCGCCGAGGTAGAAGAGCGGCTGCGGCACGCCGTCAGTCGAAATGCCTGCGATTCCGCCGAAGACGACCATGTACATGACGACAGTCAGCAGCGGCTGGATCAGGTACCACAGAGGTCCCAGGATGGTCTGCTTATACTGAACTACGATATTTCTCTTTACGAACAGCAGGCACAGGTCGCGGTAGTGCCAGAGTTCCTTGAAGTCCACCGAAAGAAGTTTCTCTTTCGGCTTGATGACTGTATCCCAATTTCCTTCCATCTAAATATTATGGATTGTTCTGATTTCTAATCTTCGAGCACGGCTTCGCCGTTGCCCCTGCAAGAAAAAGGGGCAAGAAGCGTGGGCGCGCAATAACGCCCATTCACAAATATAGTGAATAATGCCATGAATTCGTAACAGATTCTTCAAAAACGTCTTTTTTGTTATTTTTACGTCCGGTGGTTTGGTCATTTCTGTTTGTTTTTTGGAAAAAATTTGATGGGTATCTGTCTGAAAAGCACTATTTTTGTATATTAAGGAATAATATTATTGTATCACACGAATGAAATTATTCAAGAACATAGCGTTAATTCTTCTCAGCCTCGCCGGATTTGGATCCCTCACAAGTTGCGAAAAGATTCATACCGGCAATGGAACTATCGTTCCAGTCGTTAAAGGCGTAAGCGAAGGAGCCACCAAGAGCGGCCCGGTGACCACAACTGAAAGCATAAAGAGCATCGGTTTCGTCATGGACGCATACGCAACTGAGAATTACATCGACCACACATCAAACACTCCCCAAAAGTACGCCGGACGGTATTTTACCGAGAGCGTAAATTACTCTGGAAACTGGGCGATGGAGCATGAACAGTATTGGATCAATGAAGTGCCGCTTCGTTTTTGGTGTTGGGACAGGAATGCGGAAGATTCAGGACTTTCCATGAAGTTATATGATTACTCTGAGTCAACCCGAGGTTTTCTCTATGCGATGCCCTCTGATCCAAATAAGCGACGCGATATCGTGATGTGCTATGCCTCGAAGACTTGGGATGAGGGAAGCGGGGATGAGATTGACCTTACGTTCTATCATCCACTAACCAGCCTTCAGTTTGAGTTTAGCGTTCCTTCTGGTGTCACGTTGACAAAAGTGGCGGCCATCGGCCTCAAGACAGAGGGAGCATTTGACATGCATGGCGATGCCGGCTCCATAGACACCCGTTTTATTTGGGATGCCGAGCTCGTGGATTCAAGACCGGTCCAAAGAGTGGAAGAATCTTTGGGACCATCGGCAACCGGCATCAATTTCTATGTAGTGCCTCAGAAAATAGTGGAAGGCGTGACAGGTCTGGAATTAACATTGCAGCCGGACGGCAAGGATGCCTATGCGGTACGTGTCATCTTCTCCAATTCTTGGACGGGCTCGTCGACCGACCATAAGGAATGGAAAGCGTCCTACTACTACAAATATCGGTTGTCAGTCAACAATGCACCTACAGATCCGATTGGGTTCGACATCAACGTCACTTTGAACGACTGGGGCGATATGGATTATAACAATGACGGAAATATCACTGACGAGGATAAGATTACGTTGACTCCTAACCAATGATGAATAATATGAGAAACTTTGTTTTGGCGATTATGCTCGCATCGGTTCTGGTCATGTCATGCGACAAGCATGGGCAGGAGATGGAGGGCCAGCCGATCCGCTTCGATGTGGTTGAGACAAAATCATTGGCCACGGCGGATGATATCAAGTCAAACAACAGCAGGATGACAGTGCGCGGCGTGTATGAAGGAAGTTCATCCGACCTTATCATCCTATTCGATGACCAGACTGTTACAAGTACCGGCAGTGGCTGGACTTATTCTCCAACTCGTTACTGGATTCCAGGACAGACCATTCGTTTCGCTTCTGTTTGGCCAGGAAACCTCGGTCTTTCGCTTGATGGAGATCTTGAGACCAAGGTAAAGATGAGTACATTTACCCAGGCAGCGAATTATTCTGAACAGAAAGATTTGCTGTTTGCAAATCCGGTATCCGCATCCTCTGGCAGTGTAACGTTCGACTTCCGCCATCTTCTCTCAAACATCAGGTTTGAACTGGATATGAACGCTCCAGGAAAAAGCATTACAGTGACAGACATTTCTTTGGAGGATGTCCGTAATGTTGGCACTCTTACTATGGAAAGTCCAGATGGAAGTTCCTGGACTGACTCCTGGGATTTAACCTCATCCATGGTGGATCTGTCCTCAGGAAGTGTTTCCGTGGAGTTGGAACAGTCTGGCGGTTCATTCAAGACCATACCGGAAGATGGTTTCATCGTCATTCCGCAGAAGGTCAACGAATCATCTTCGACCACTCGACTGGTAGTGTCCGTGATGATAGAAAACAATACAACGCATGAGAGGGAGAGGAAAGCGATTCCTGCTACATTGCCACAGTATGGACAGCATGGTGGTGAGTGGCTTGCGGGGAAGAGAATCATTTACCGCATCACGATTGATGAGAATACGAACATCATCTTTGGAAAACCTGAGGTAACCTCTTGGGGCTCCACTCAGACCAGTGGCGCCATAGTTATCAAATAATACTATGAAAAGAAAATTCATCATAAGAAATATTCCCAAGGCACTCCTACTTTCTCTGCTGTGCCTTGGATCCTGTGGTGAAATGCCAGAGGATATAGTGGAACTTGGCAAGGATGGCTACATCTCATTCAGCTGTGGCACTCCCACCAAGTCCAATCTTGTGGAGGTTATGGATGGCTTGGATTTCGACGTCATTGCATACAAATACTCCAAGACATCTGATTGGAATGTTTTCCGCAGTACCGGCAAGCCTGAGAATGGAGTGGACAATTCGTTCATGTTTCCAACCCTCGTAAAGTACAATGCCGGAATGTGGCAGTATGACAGGACCCGTTCCAATGGATTTGGAAGCAGCAATCCTGTTGCATGGGCATCGGACAGCAAGTATGCCTTTTTCGCAGTGTATCCCAAGGTAGATGATGGAGTTATAACCATGATGACAGATGCAAACACAGCCAATGCTCCATGGGCCACATACACAGCCCCATCTCCCGGTGGAGACGGTTTCACGGACATCTCGTCCATGTGCGATGTCATGCATGCCAGCGTCAAGGATATTACCAGTTCAGTCCAGTCCGGCACTGTAAGATTCCAGTTCGACCATGTGATGAGCTGCCTTACCGTGGAAGCAAGAAACTTCGATGATAAGAGTGAAGGCGGTCAGGATGAGACCATCAAGAACCTTAAGGTGTACTTTACTACTCCAACTTATGATGGTATGGACTTTTCTTTGGAGCAGCCGGATCCGTTGGTATCCATATATCCCAGCATTGACACCGACAGTTTTGGCAAATCAACTCGCCAATTCGTAATTCAGGGAGCGGCTGAAACCAAGACGGTACCGGCCAAGGATGGAAAGACAGTGCTGCCTGTAATTATCAACGAGGACAAGAACATCTTCATCGTACCCCAGGAGTTTGACAGGATGGACAGATTCGAAGGCTATATTTCATTCATTGATAAGTCAGGCAAGCTTAGAACGGGTTTGGAAAGCGACCCTAATTACGACTCAAGTCTTAGATTTTCTTCCGAAAAGAGCTTTGAGCCGGGCAAGAGGTACTCATTGATGATAAACTTCACAAATGGTGTAATCAGCATCGCCATCATCCAGAACGATGAATGGATAGATGTGAACCAGGAAATCATTTTTCAGTAGGTTATGAAGAAATTGCTATTCTGCATATTCGCATTGGTGGCGTTTGCATCCTGTCAGAAGGAAAATGAACTGCTCCGAGGCCAAGACTCAAAAGGCGATCTTGTCAAGATCATCGGTACCCCCATTGCGTTTGACAATGTAAATGTTGACACCAAAGGCGCCAAGGACGAGCTGGAGGCCGAGGTCTCTAACATGATATTTTTCGTGCTGGACAAAGACGACAATATCATTTATCGAAAGGCTGAGGAGGGTGACAAGCCCGTATTCGTGCTTGATAGGCCCAGCTTGAGGGAGAACAATCCAGGTGCTGACCTGACAGCATGCAAGATGATGATTGTGGCCAATGTCAAGGATCTTTGGAACAATGCTCTTCTGAATACTTCCAGCGTGACTGAATTGGATCACATTAACTCATACGTGTTCGAAATAGCCAAGATATTGACGGCAGATGACCTCAGGGCTAAGAACTCCCCCGGTCTTCCTATGTCTGGATTCTACAATGACAATGGAAACTATAATTTGAATCTGGAACCTGTAGAGCTTGGACAAAACGACCCACTCAAGGGACGTGTCCTCAACATCAGCCTGGAATGTCTTTTCGCCAAGGTTGTATTCAACATCAGGGTGAATCCTCTTCAGTCTGCATCTGCTGTCACAGGTGAAAAACAAAGCTTCACGCTAACCAGCTGGCAGGTTTTCAATGTACCTACCAAGCTTGAGCTTGGAGAGCCTGATGTCAATGCTGAGACACGTTATGCCAATGCTGCTGTTTTGAATTCACCAATCAAGACATCAGCCTCTACTTCGGTAGTCTCAGAAGATGCCACCAAACCGATGACATTTATCTTCTACGTACCGGAGCATAAGATCAATCCTGGATTGAAGGCTGATTATCCATGGACTTCAGAGGATTATAATCCCCAGGACTATGAGAAGAATTCATCCGGTGTAGAAGGCAAATACTATCAGTATCGTGATTACAGGCAGTATCTCAAGCCTACGCTTGTCCAAGACAATTCACCAACCCATCCGGCTCCAGGTGACCGGAAAGCAATGTATGTTGATATCAAGGGAAGCTACGTAGACCATAACACCAAGTCCCATGATGTGACATATACAATCTACCTTGGTGCGAATCCTATCGATGATTTCTATATTCTGAGAAATCATCAGTACAATAATAATATCACCATCAAGGGTGTGAAGAACAGCGTAAATTCTCACGGTGACTGGGTTACATACGACCACCGAGTATTTGTTGAGGAAGATGACTTCTCGTTCGGTCTCCAGCGTGAGACACTGCTCGACAGCCATTGGGAGATACGTCCTATCCGTATTGACTTCAACAAGGCTGCGGGCAGCAAAGCCGTGGCTGTGGTTACCATTCCAAATGATTGTAATTGGATTGCTATCGAGAGTCCATCTGCCACAACAATCGATGATAATGCAGGCTTATACTGTGTGGTGCCCAATACAGATGTAGCCTATGGAAAAAGAAAATATTTTACGACTGATTTGCTTTCTTCCCTCAGTGGAACAAAGAGCCTTGTAATCCGTAGGAATGAAACCTCTGACCATAATATTGCCAGGCTTGATGGCTATGATGCACATACAATCTGGGTGTATATAGATGAGAATCCTGCAAAGACGAAGGGTTATCGCTATGCCACCATGACCTGCGAATACTATAAAGACGCCGATACATACAACAATGGTGCAGGCGAGCCGACGGTGACAGAGGAGTATATTTTCCGCCAGAATAACCTTTTCCCTGTCTCAAACAACGGTCATGACTATCTGATCGAATACTATGAGGAGTACCTCTACAATTTCGACACAAAGGAAGACTACGGCAACACCACCGACGGCATGAAGTGGGGATTAATGGGGGACTCTATTTCGGATACGAATGGAGCTGTGGCCATGGGTGATATTTCCATTGACGCTCAAGGTATCGTCTCTGGAACTGTTGAGACAAATGTTAGAAACAAGTGGAATACAGAGGTAAAAAACCAACTGAAAAATTCAAAGAAATACGATTTCTATCTTCCTAGAGATGTCAATACTATTCAAAATGGATCTGAATTGACATCCTATGACAGGAAAGGACTCGATTTTACGAAAAAAATTTCAAGTACTGCAATTGATATTGCCAGTTTACCAACGAATAAACAACCTGAAAGTGCCATTGAGTACTGCCTTAATAAAAATAAGCGTAATTCCAACGGTACGATTAGTGAAGTTAAATGGTATTTACCGGCAATTGATGAAATTGAGGATATTACAACGGGGGGATATGGCGAATTTGAGGTCTTCCAAGATAAATTGTATTGGTCATCTCAACCGTCTTACAAAAAATATTCCGTTACCTTTAGCGGAAGTTACAAGTCCGCTTTAAATACAACTCAAGGTTTTGCGACTGCGTCTGGGTCCTACTATGAGGATAATGTCCAAAGGGCAAGAGCGACGAAAACGAAGATAAATGGTGATATCCGAGAAAACGTCACAAGCGCTACAAACGTAAACGGGAATGAGTACATTTGGGGTACCACTGCATTTACACATAGTCTTGAGGTAGTATGGTATGTGTTTGGAAGTACCACCAGAAACGAGGTATTTGATTCATCTTTCATACCGGCAGAGGAGAATCATATATTCGACGAAGGCAACTGCTCCCGTGACGAAGTACACCGCGTCCGCTGTGTCTACGCAGACTAACAGGATATTATCAGACACAACGACTCGTTTTCGCCAAAGTATTTGCTACTTTTGCAAATAAGGAATGGAATGACTAAACTGATTGTGATGGACAGAAAGATAGTAATCATCCCGACATATAACGAGAAGGAGAATATCGAGGCGATCACCCGAAGGGTGTTCGGTCTTGAGGGCGGCTATGAGATACTTGTGATCGACGACGGATCGCCTGACGGCACGGCCGCAATCGTGAAGGAGCTCATCAAGGAATTCCCCGAGAGGCTGCATCTCATCGAGCGCAGCGGCAAGCTCGGACTCGGAACAGCCTATATCGCCGGCTTCAAATGGGCTCTCGAGCGTGGCTATGACTATGTTTTCGAGATGGACGCCGACTTCTCGCACGACCCTGACGACCTCCCCCGCCTTCACGCAGCATGCGCAGAGGGTGGCGCGGATCTCAGCATCGGCTCACGCTACTGCGACGGCGTTAGCGTCATCAACTGGCCGATCGGCCGCATCGTTATGTCCTACTACGCATCGGCATACGTCCGCACAGTCCTCGGCATCAAGATCTACGACACCACCGCCGGCTTCAAGTGCTACAGCCGCAAGGTCCTCGAGACAATAGACCTGGACGCAGTCAAGATGAAGGGCTACGGTTTCCAGATCGAGATGAAGTACACGACATACAAGCTCGGATTCAAGATCAAGGAGGTTCCTGTCATCTTCGTCAACCGCAAGCTCGGCACATCAAAGATGTCCAGCGGTATCTTCGGCGAAGCCTTCTGGGGCGTCATCGCACTCCGCTTCCGAAAACTCAAAGCAAAGGCATAAGAAAAACGGCTCGTCAATCGACGGGCCGTTTTAAACTATTTCACAAGACGCAAAGAAATCCTCTTTCGGTCAAGGTCGACCTGAAGAACGCTGACGCGTATCTGCTGGTGAAGCTTGAGGACCTTGGTCGGGTCTGCAAGGCCGCGTACGCCCATCTGGGAAACGTGGATAAGGCCGTTTTCATGAAGACCGATATCCACGAATGCGCCGAAATTGGTGATGTTGGTCACGATGCCCGGCAGCTCCATTCCCGGAAACAGATCCTCGAGAGTATGGACATCTGACGAGAACTCGAACTCCTGGGCCGCCTCGCGCGGGTCGCGTCCTGGCTTCACAAGCTCCTTAAGGATATCGTTGATGGTCGGAAGACCGAAGGAATCCTCGACGAAATCTGCAGCATTGAGCTTTGCGCACAGTTCAGCATTGCCGACAAGCGCATCAGTCTTGACACCGAGCGAAGCAGCCATGCGGTCCACAATATGATAGGCCTCGGGATGAACTGCTGAATTGTCCAGAGGATTGCGGCCGTCACGGATACGAAGGAAGCCCGCGCACTGCTCGAAAGCCTTGGCACCAAGTCTCGGAACCTTCTTCAGCTCGGCACGCGACGCGAACACACCGTTCTCCGAGCGATACTTCACGATATTCTCCGCCAGAGCAGGGCCGATGCCGGCGACATAGCTCAACAGATAAGGACTGGCTGTGTTCAGGTCGACGCCGACACTGTTCACACAGAATTCGACTGTGTTGTCCAGTTTTTCCTTGAGGAGGTTCTGGTCGACGTCATGCTGATACTGGCCGACACCAAGCGACTTCGGATCGATCTTCACGAGTTCGGAAAGCGGATCCATGAGACGGCGGCCAATGGACACAGCTCCGCGTACGGTCACGTCCTCGTCCGGAAATTCCTTTCTGGCGACCTCTGAGGCCGAATAGATCGAAGCGCCATCCTCGCTGACCACCCATGCGCGGCAGCCCTCCGGGAGATGGACCTTCTTGAAGAATTCCTCGGTCTCGCGGCTTGCCGTTCCATTGCCGATGGCGATGGCCTCGATTCCGTATTTCTCTATCATCTCCCCTACCGACATCATCGCCTTCACCTTCTGGTTCTGCGGCGGATGCGGGAAGATTATCTCATGATGAAGCAGCTGACCCTGGGCATCCAGGCAGGCGATCTTGCAGCCATTCCTGAATCCAGGATCGACGGCCATTATGCGTTTCTGACCAAGCGGAGCGGACAGCAGCAGCTGGCGCAGGTTTTCCTCAAACACCTTCACTGAGTCTTCGTCCGCCTTCTGCTTCGCCTCCTTTACAATCTCATTGAGAATGGACGGCTCGAGCAGGCGCTTGTATGCATCGTCCATCGAGCTGCGGATCTGGTCAGCCTGGCGTGCAGGCGGGTAGCCATGGTCCTGACACCAGTCGTAATAGAGTTTGTTCGTGCATTTCTCCGGAAGCGCGTCGACCGATATGCTCACGAAGCCTTCATTCTCGGCCCTGAGCATGCCCAGCATGTTGTGCGAAGGGATATTTTTTACAGGCATCGAGAAGTCGAAATATGTCCGGTAGCGTGATGCCTCGGGATTATCCTTTGCCTGACGGGTCTGGCGCGAAACGAATCGGCGGCTGCGGAACATGCCGCGCAGGGTTTCCCTGACCGGAGCCGACTCGCTGATACGCTCGGCTATGATGTCCCTCGCTCCAGCAAGCGCAGCCTCTACGTCCAAGACCTTTTCACCGACGTACTTCCCTGCCTCGCGCTCGGGATCCGGAACCTTGGTGTTCATGAGACTGTCCGCAAGCGGCTCCAAACCAGCCTCGCGGGCCGCTGTAGCGCGCGTACGGCGCTTTGGACGGTATGGAAGGTATAAATCCTCAAGCTCAGTGGCAGAGACGCAATTCTCGACCGTGCTGCGCAGCTCGTCGGTGAGCTTGCCCTGCCCCTCGATGTTCTGAAGCACTGTCGCCTTGCGCTTTTCCATCTCGGCGAACATGTCCACCCAGTGTTTGATCTCGGCTACCGAGGCGTCATCAAGGCCGCCAGTCTTTTCCTTGCGGTAACGGCTGATGAAAGGGATGGTGTTGCCCTCTTCGAACATCAGCGCACAGTTCTCCACCTGCCAGTCTCTGACATTGAGGACGGAGGCTATGTACTTGGTGTAGATTTCTTTCATTGGTCGGTTTCAGTGTTGCGGATCGGCTAGTCCTGGGAGAGTTCCCTGATCTCCTCTCGATAGGCGACGAGGATGCGGGACTTGGACACGAATCCAATATACTTCCTGCTGCTGTCCAGCACAGGCAGACGCCATGCCTCGGTCTTGTCGAACTTCATCATGACACTGTCCATCTTCTCGTCCGCGGAAACGACAGCAGGAGGCATCTCCATGATGTTATAGACATGAATGCTGTCGTAGAGATCGGACTGGAACAGCATGTTGCGGATCTTCTTTATGTCGACGTTCACAAGGCCCTGGAAAATGCCTTCGTCATCGACGACAGCAATCACGGAGGCTGTAGATTCAGCATATATTTCGGCGAGCTTGCCGAGTGTGTCGTCGAGATGAACCCTAGGATACTTGTCGCGGACAAGGTCCTTGATGTTCATCATGGTCAGCGCCGACTGGTCATTGTCATGGGTGATAAGGTCGCCGGACTGGGCAATACGCTTGGTATAGATGGAGTATTTCTCGAACAGACGTGTCGTTCCGAACGAGATGGCTGCCGTCACGATAAGCGGGATATAGAGTTCGTAGCCGCCGGAAATCTCGGCGATAAGGAAGATCGCGGTCATCGGAGCCTGCATAACGCCCGCCATAAGTCCGGCCATGCCGACAAGCACGAAGTTCTGTTCCGGGACAACCAGCGGAGATGATGCAAGTATGAGATTGAGGCTGCGGGAAACCACGAAGCCTGCGATTCCGCCGATGAACAGGGTCGGACCGAAAGTTCCTCCGACACCGCCTCCCGCATTGGTAAGGGTCATCGAGAAGACCTTCAGCAAAAGGATGAGCAGGAAGAATACCACGAGTCCCCACGGAGAATGCAGCAGGAATGAAAGGATGCTGCTTCGGTCAAGGTTCAGTTCCCCGCCGTTGAGCAGGACGCTGAGCACGCCGTAGCCCTCACCGTAGAGCGGCGGGAACAGCCAGATTAGAAGGCCAAGGCCGATGGCGCAGGACAGCCACTTGAAGTATGTGTTGCGGCGGCTGTGCGCAATCTTGTCTTCCATCCACATGGTCGTGCGCAGGAAGTACAGGGCACAGAGGCCGCAGACCAGTCCGAGGATGATGTAGAACGGGATGTTCACCATCGAGAACTCGGTAAGGGTGCATTCGAACGGATGGTCATGTCCAAGAATGATCGACGCCACCATGGTCGCGGACACAGCCGACAGCAGCAGCGGCATCATGGATGTCATCGATATGTTGAACAGGAGGATTTCCAGGGTGAACAGGACTCCGGCAAGCGGAGCCTTGAAGATGCCGGCAACGGCCGCAGCCGCACCGCAGCCAAGGAGAACTGTAACGTTCCTGTAGGACATGCCCGCATAGCGTGCAAAGTTGGATCCGATCGCGGCTCCGGTATAGACGATAGGCGCCTCGGCTCCGACCGATCCACCGAATCCGATGGTGACGGAGCTGGCAAGGACCGACGAATACATGTTGTGCGGCCTGATGCGGGACTCGTTTCGCGATACGGCGAGAAGCACCTTGGTCACACCATGGCCGACATTGTCCTTTATGAAGTACTTGATGAAGATGAGTGATATGAGCATGCCGACTCCCGGAAGCACAAGGTACAGGAGGCTTCCGATACGGGAATCGGTATGAGCTGTGAGAGTATGCTGGATGAAATGCACGAGAGACTGCAGCAGCACGGCCGCCAGTCCCGAGCAAATGCCAACAAGGAGGGAAAGAACCAGAAGCTTCTCCCTCTCCGGGATTTCCTTGAACATCTTGCGCCCCAGATAGAGGGCTCTCTTCACCACTTTCGTCGGTTCCATAAACGAAACAAAGGCCGCTTACGCGACCTTTTCAAGAATCTTTATTACCGATAAAGAATTACATGTCACCGTCAGAAGAATCGTCGCTGTACTGGGTGATGTCTGCATCTGGAAGGGTTCCATCTACACCATCGCCCTCAGCTCCGCTCTCCTGATCGGTATCTGGTTCAGTATTGAGCCAATTCTCGAGATCCTCGAGCGACTCGGTCTTGATCTGGAACTTGATGAGCCAGATATCCTCAGGGAGCTCCAAAGTCACTGCATAGAACTTGGTGCCGTCCGGCTTGGTATAATCCTTTATGTCTGGAAGGTAGTCATTGAAACCTCTTGGATATTTCTCTTTGAACACAGCCTTAACTTCCTCTGAGAGGTTTTCGTAGCTGATGATATGCTTTTTCTTCTGTGTGTTGATGGTCATTGCATTTGTGTATTACCGGATGCAATAATAGGACAAAAATTACAATCGCGATAGGGTTTCCCTACTTTTTTTTGAAAAATAATGATTTCTGCGCCTTTTTCCTTTCAGGATCATGCTCAGTGAACACTTTTTTCATCGTTCTAGGGTCGTAGCCGCTGTAGAACATAACCGACGAGGTGGTCATTGGAGTTGGTGTGAAATCCTGGACCTGGTCCATCCAGATGCCCTTCAGGCTTGGATGGTGCGCGAGTCTTTCCATATCCTTCATAGTACAGCCCGGATGCGACGAGATGAAGTATGGCACAAGTCCGGTGTGTGTGCCTGCCTCGCGGTTGATCTTGTCGAATTCCTTCCTGAGACGCTCGAAAAGCTTGAACGAAGGCTTGGCCATATAGTAGAGAACGCTGTCCTCCGTATGCTCGGGAGCGACCTTCATTCGTCCCGATGTATGGTGCAGCACAACTTCCTTGAGATATGGGCACGAGGTCTCGTCGATGAAGCCGTTCTCGTCCAGAAACAGGTCGTAGCGTATGCCGCTGCCGATGTAGGCATGACGTATGCCCTTCTGGGACATGACCATGTCGTACATCTTAAGGATGCGCGCATGCGAGCGGTCCAGGTTCTTGCACGGAGACGGGAACAGACAGGATTTCCTGCGGCATTTCTCACAGAGACTCTTGTCCCTTCCGCCCATGCCGTACATGTTCGCGGTAGGTGCGCCAAGGTCGGAAATGTTGCCAGCGAAGCCCTCTAGCTTGGTCAGCTTGCGTACCTCGTCGACAATCGATTTCTCGGAACGGGACTGGATGAACTTGCCCTGGTGCGCGGCGATAGTACAGAAGTTGCAGCCTCCGAAGCAACCTCGATGGGTTATGATCGAATACTTGATCATGTCATAGGCCGGGATGCGCTTGTCCTTGTAGCGCGGATGCGGCAGCTTTGTGAAAGGAAGATCCCAGCACTGGTCCATCTCCTGCTCCGTTGCCGGCGGATAAGGAGGATTGATCTGGACATATCCGTTGCTGACTGGCTCGATGATGACCGAAGGGTGCATCATGTTGGCGTGGGTCTCGATCTCATGGAAATTCTCCGCGAGTGCCTTCCTGTCGCGGCAGCACTCCTCGAAAGAATGGAGCCTGAGCACGTCAGGGAGCTTGCAGGTACCGGTCATGAGAAAGGCCAGCTGCGGTATCTTGCGGATGTCGGACACATTGCGGCGCTGTTCGATGGCGCGGGTAAGTTCAAGCATAGGACGCTCACCCATGCCGTAGCAGAGCCAGTCGGCGCCGCTGCTGACAAGTATGGACGGCAGCAGCCTGTCCTGCCAGTAGTCGTAATGGGTCAGTCGACGCAGTGAAGCCTCAACGCCGCCTATCACAACCGGAACGTCAGGATAGAGACGCTTCAGTATGGTCGCATAGACGCTTACCGCATAGTCGGGACGCTGGCCGGCCTTGCCTTCAGGTGTGTAGGCATCGTCATGGCGCAGACGTCTCGCTGCTGTATAGTGGTTGACCATGGAGTCCATGGCTCCGGCATTGACGCCAAAGTACAGGCGTGGAGCGCCCAGCTTCTTGAAGTCACGGAGATCGTCACGCCAGTTCGGCTGCGGCACGACAGCGACACGATAGCCATGTTTCTGGAGGAATCTGGCTATGCACGCAGTGCCGAAGCTGGGATGGTCCACAAAGGCGTCTCCTGTGAACAGAATGACGTCTATGTAGTCCCATCCCAGCTTCTGGACCTCCTTGATGGAGGTTGGGAACATGTATGCGTTCTCCTCCATGCGGGTATGGATTACATGCGCTCAGGAAGCTCGATGCCAAGGATGGCCATCGCCTTGCGAAGAACGGATGCAAGAGTATCGATAAGAAGGAGTCTGGTCTTGAGCACATCGAGATTCTCCTCCTTGAGGATAGGAGTCTCGTGATAGTACTGGTTGAACTCCTTTGCAAGATCGTAAGCGTAGTTTGCGATAACGGCTGGAGAGAAGATCTCCGCTGCCTCTGCGATTCTCTGTGGATAGCTGTTGAGAATCTTTACGAGTCGGATCTCCTTAGGGCTGAGTTCGGCTGCGCCTGCGAGAGATGCCGTACCGTACTCTACACCCTTTTCTGCCGCCTTGCGGAGGATAGAGCAGATTCTTGCGTGGGTGTACTGGATGAACGGACCGGTATTGCCGTTGAAGTCGATGGACTCCTTTGGATTGAAGAGCATCTTCTTCTTAGGGTCGACCTTGAGGATGAAGTATTTCAGTGCACCGAGGCCGATCATGCGGAAGAGCTTGTCCTGCTCCTCTGCGCTGATGCCGTCGAGCTTGCCTGATTCCTCCGAGGTAGCCTTTGCCTCCTGGTACATCTTCTCGATGAGGTCGTCTGCGTCGACGACTGTTCCCTCGCGGGACTTCATCTTGCCCTCAGGGAGCTCCACCATGCCGTATGAGAGGTGGAAGATCTGGTCTGACCACTCGAATCCGAGCTTCTTGAGCACGAGCTTGAGCACCTGGAAATGGTAGTTCTGCTCGTCACCTACGACGTATACGTGTGAATCGAGGTTATGCTCGGCGAAACGGCGCTCTGCTGTTCCGAGGTCCTGGGTCATGTAGACCGATGTGCCGTCAGAGCGGAGAAGGAGCTTGCGGTCCAGTCCGTCTGCGGTAAGGTCGCACCAAACAGATCCGTCAGGATCGCGTACGAGCACGCCCATGTCGAGTCCCTTGTTGACGAGTTCCTTGCCGAGAAGGTAGGTCTGTGACTCGTAATATGTCTTGTCGAAACTGATGCCGAGACTCTTGTAGGTCTCGTCGAAGCCTGCGAACACCCATGAGTTCATCATCTCCCAGAGCTGGCGCACTTCCTTGTCGCCCTGCTCCCACTTGACGAGCATGTCGTGAGCCTCCTTGAGACATGGAGCCTCTTTCTTGGCCTGCTCCTCATCCATGCCGCCGGCAACGAGTTCCTTGACCTCGGCGGTCAGGATGTTGTTGAATGCGACATAGCAGTCGCCGACGAGGTGGTCTCCCTTGATGCCTGTGCTCTCAGGGGTACGGCCTTCGCCGACCTTCTGCCATGCGAGCATGGACTTGCAGATATGGATACCGCGGTCATTGACGAGAGTGGTCTTGATGACATTGTGTCCGGCTGCCTTGAGGAGGTCTGCCACGGAAGCACCGAGGAGGTTGTTCCTGATGTGTCCGAGGTGGAGCGGCTTGTTGGTGTTAGGCGAAGAGAACTCGATCATGATGTTCCTGCCGGTAGATGGCAGCTGGCCGAAATCGGCTTCGCCTGCGATCTCTGCGAACACGTTCTTCCAGTAGAGCGGTGAAAGGCTGATGTTGAGGAAGCCCTTCACTACGTTGTATGTGCTGATTTCAGCAACATTCTCCTGGAGCCAGTCTCCGATTGCCTTGCCGGTGTTGTCCGGAGTTGAATGGGAGATTCTGAGCAGAGGAAAGACGACCAGGGTGAGGTCGCCTTCGAACTCTTTCCTTGTCGTCTGTACCTGGAGAGCAGATGGATCCTGCTCTACGTTATATAATGCCTTGATGGCCTCAGCGGCCTTGGATGCGATAAATGATTCAGGTGTCATGTCTTAGCCAAGATAGGTTTTCAACATTTTGCTTGCATTAGGTTTCTTGAGCTTGCGGATCGCCTTCTCCTTGATCTGGCGTACGCGCTCACGGGTCAGGTTGTGACGCTCGCCGATCTCCTCGAGGGTCATCTCCTGACATCCGATTCCGAAGAATGAGCGGATGATCTCGCGCTCACGTGGAGTAAGGATCTGGAGTGCACGGTCGATCTCGGTGCTGAGGGACTCGCCCACCAGGGTGCGGTCTGCCGAAGGAGAATCGTCGTTTGGAAGGACGTCGAGGAGGCTGTTGTCCTCGCCCTCGACGAACGGCGCGTCTACCGATACGTGACGGCCGGATACACGGAGGGTGTCGCTAATCTTGTCCTTAGGGACATCGATCATTTCGGCGAGTTCATCGTTGGATGGCTGACGCTCATTCTCCTGCTCGAATTTTCCGAGTGCCTTGTTGATCTTGTTGAGCGACCCTACCTGGTTCAGAGGGAGACGTACGATACGTGACTGCTCTGCAAGTGCCTGAAGGATTGACTGACGGATCCACCACACCGCGTATGAAATGAACTTGAAGCCACGGGTCTCGTCGAACTTCTCAGCGGCCTTGATAAGACCGAGGTTTCCCTCATTGATAAGGTCCGGGAGGCTGAGGCCCTGGTTCTGGTACTGTTTCGCAACAGATACCACGAATCGGAGGTTTGCTCTGGTGAGCTTCTCGAGAGCTTCCTTGTCGCCCTTGCGGATGCGCTGTGCGAGCTCTACTTCCTCCTCCGGCGTAACAAGCTCCTCGCGGCCGATCTCCTGGAGATACTTGTCCAGCGAGGCGCTTTCGCGGTTTGTAATGGATTTGGTAATCTTAAGTTGTCTCATATTTCGGTTTTATTCATCCTTTCCGAATCCGAAGTAAGAGGATCTTCCGTTGGCGGTAACGCCCTCAACGAATACAGATCTTCTGCTCTTCTTCGTGATTTCGAGTACGTCTTCCGGAGTGCGCACCGGCTGGTCGTTGACGTAGAGGATGATGAAACCTTCGCGGGCGCCTGCTTCCCTGAGCTTGCCCTGGCCTACTGAAGAAATCTCGACTCCGTTCTTGAGTCCGAGCTTGTCAAGTGTCTCCTGTGGTGCCTTGCGGATCTTCGAACCGTAATATGCTGTGGTTCCGTCTGCGGAAACCTTGCCTGTTTCATCCATGGTGCCCTTGAAGGTCACCTCGAGTTCCTTCTCGGAACCATTTCTCTCTACAACGACAATCGCCTTGTCTCCAGGGTGGTAGCTGTTGACCTTTTCCTGGACTGCCGACATTGAGTTCACCTTGGTTCCATCGATGGAGAGAAGCACGTCTCCCTTCTTGATACCGGCGTCGTCAGCTGCGCTGCCTGCGGAAACTTCATAAACATATACTCCCTTTCTTGAAGAAAGTTTCAATTCCTTCATCAATTCGTCGCTGATTTCCTGCATTGTAACGCCGAGCATGGCTCTCTTGACAGCACCGAAATCGATGAGGTCGTTGACAACCTTGCTTACGATGTTTGAAGGAACAGCGAATGAGTATCCTGTATATGAACCTGTCTGGGAGATGATGGCGGTGTTTACGCCTACGAGTTCACCGGCCTTGTTGACGAGCGCGCCACCTGAGTTTCCAGGATTGACGGCTGCATCGGTCTGGATGAATGACTCGATCTTGAGCTCGCCTTCGCGGCGCTGGCCTGCCATTGTACGGCCCTTTGCGCTGACGATACCTGCGGTGATGGTCGAACGGAGGTCGTATGGACTGCCGATTGCAATCACCCACTCTCCGAGGCGGAGCTTGTCAGAATCTGCGAACTTGACAACTGGAAGACCTGTTGCATCGATCTTGATGAGAGCGACGTCGGTTGCCGGGTCGGTACCGATCACTGTTGCCTCATAGGTCTCGTTGTTATTGAGGGTGACGTCAACCTTGGTAGCGTTCTCCACTACATGGTTGTTGGTCACGATATAGCCGTCTTCGCGGATGATCACACCCGAACCGCTTCCTCTCTGCTCCTGCTCACGTGACGGCATGGAGTCACCGAAGAAGTAGCGGAAGAATGGGTCGATCTGGGCACTCTGGTTCGTCTTCACTGTGACTGCGACATATACAACGGCATCCACAGCTGTCTCGGCAGCATAGGTGAAGTCAGGATAGTCGGTCTGAGCGAGATTGACGGTTCTGTATAATGTTGGATCTACGGTTTTCTCGAAGTTCTCTTCTGAGCCGTTCTTTACGATTCCATAAGCGGTCAGTCCGCTGAGCAGTACTGACGCAAGCACTATGATCAGATTCTTCTGCATGGTATAAAGTTTTAATTGTTTCTATATAAAATCGCCCCGCCTGGGGTCAAGCGGGGTGATGTCAAATTATGTGCCAGTCGGGTTTGTCAGCCCGAGCTTGTCAAAAAGTCATGCTGAAATGATCCAAGTTCATTTCAAAGACAGCCTGCTAGTCGATGATGGATGCGGCTGCGATATTGGCGATGGTGGCACGCATGCGGGCGTTGGAGCCTTCGTCAACAGGGTGAACACGGTGCGCAAGGATGATCACTGCGGTTCTGGTGTCAGGCTCGATGATCATCGAGGTGCCGGTGTAACCGGTGTGGCCGATCATGTGCTCGCGAGGGAAGATGTCTCCGCTGGTTCCAGGATACATGTCGTAGGTATCCCAGCCGATAGCGCGTGCGACGCATGGATCGTTGTCCTTAGGGATGGTCATCATCATGCGGACGCTCTCTGAACCTAGGATGCGGCGGCCGTTGATCTCTCCCCCATTGAGGATGGCGGCAGCGATGACTGCCATGTCCTCGGCGTTCGAGAATACGCCTGCATTGCCTGAGTTTCCGCCATTGACCAGTCTTGCGGTTGGGTCATGAACTTCCGCAACGAGAGGCTTGCCGTCCTCCTGAACCTCTGTAGGGGCGCAGAGCTTTGCAAGTTCAGCTGCGCGAGGATTCGACTGAGGAGCACCGAAAAGTGGGAAATAGGTTGTATGCTCAAGTCCGAGGACGTCGAAGACGTTCTTCTGGGCGTAGTCGCAGAGGCGCTGTCCGGTGATGCGCTGGAGGACATTCTGGAGGGTGATGAAGTTCAGGCAGCTGTAAATGCAGTCTGTGCCCGGCTCGAAGTGGCGAGGAATCTCACGTGCGATGTAGCTCATGAGCGAATCAGGCGAGTTCTGACCGTAGCGCTCAAGATAAGGTGGCACTGAGATGTACGCTGAAATTCCCGACGCGTGGGTGAGGAGATCCTGGATGGTGATGTCGACTGACTCCCCTGTCTTAGGGTTTACCCATGGAGCGAAGCCTGGAATATAGCGGTCCACGTTGTCGCTGAGACGGACGAACCCCTGCTCGATGAGCTGCATGAAAGAAAGGGTGGTGCCGACGCACTTGCTGAGCGACGCCAGGTCGAACATGGTTTCGGTTGTCATCGCGACTGTGTCTGGAACGACGCTTTTGTTGCCGTACGCGCGGAGGAAGGCGATCTTGTCATCCCTTACGATTGCCACTACGGCGCCAGGAACGGTGCCCTGTTCGATGTTTGCGTTTACGACACTGTCGATCTGGTCGAGCCTCTTGGCGTCCATGCCAACCTCGGCTGGATTTACATGACGCAGGCCTTTAGTTACCTGCGGCTGTGACGCACAGGCACAAGCCAGCAGCGCCGAAAGAATGATTGCTATACGTTTCATTGTTTGTTTTTTGTATCCATAATAATTGTTACAGGGCCATCGTTGACCAGGCCGACCTTCATGTCTGCGCCGAATTCGCCGTGGGCGACAGGCTTTCCAAGTGCGTCAGACAGCCTTTTCAGGAACTCTTCATACAGTGGAATTGAAATCTCATGAGGCGCAGCGTTGATATAGGACGGGCGGTTGCCTTTTTTTGTCGATGCCATTAAAGTGAATTGGCTGACGACCAGTATGTCTCCTCCGATTTCCATGATAGAGCGGTTCATCACTCCATCATCGTCATTAAAAACGCGTAGCCCGACAATCTTTCGCACCAGCCAGTCGATGTCCTCGGCTGTATCATCGGAGCCGATGCCCAAAAGAATCATGAAACCCTGGCCGATTTCTCCGTTGACTCTCCCGTCAATGACGACATTTGCCTCGCTTACCCTCTGGATTACTATTCTCATACGTCCCTAAAATCCTTGAAGTTCAAATATAAGGATTTTCTATCAGCATCAGGCAAAACGCACAAGAAAAAAGATGTCCATGGGACCACACATTCGGAGGCGAAGCCGACCGAAGGGGTTTGGGGAGTCCCTCCCCAATAATAGGAACCCAGGGACCACCAAAACAAAAGCGACAATCATGTGATTGTCGCTTTTGTTTTGGTGGTCCCTTAGGGGCTCGAACCCTAGACACCCTGATTAAGAGTCAGGTGCTCTACCAACTGAGCTAAGGAACCATATTTTTGAAAGACTCGTGACTCGTTCGGGGCTCGAACCCGAGACCCCCACATTAAAAGTGTGATGCTCTACCGACTGAGCTAACGAGTCCTCCATTTAATGGGATTGCAAAGGTAGTACTATTTCTAGAAAAAACAATACTACCTTTACGTTTTTTACAAAAAATCCTTAAAAGAACCCATCTCAAAAGGGCTTACCTTATTCAGCGAGCCATGCACCTATGGTCGCAAGTATCTCCTCTCTGATAGATTCAGGCATGTTGCCAATTCTTGAAGAATGGCTGCCGCCCGGCTGTACATATATCTTGAGATTCTTCTTCTTGCTGGTATCAAGCCACTGGCAGACACCAGTTGCCGACCATGGGTCGTACTCTCCATAGATGTAGAGCATCTTTGGATCGTTCTCCTTGAGGAACTTCACCACGTGCTTGTAGAGGGTCTTGTCAAACTTGATGTTCTCGAGCGATGCCGGAAGCATGAGACGACGCATATAGTCCTTTGTCGACTTGACGCTCATGTACTTCTTGAATGGCTTGATGTCGTATCCATAGTATCCGAGTTCACGCGCAGCCTGGACGTTGAAGGACTTGTAGTAGGTGTCGCTCTGGAAGTAAGATGGATCGTTGTAGCTGAACATGGCATCACAAAGCTCCTTTGCACCGGTCTGGGTTACTGATGGAAGGTCCTCCATCTTGGTTCCCCACTGCCAATAAGCGAACGAGAATTCGAGAATCCAGTAGTCGAAGATGTCTTCATATGGCGCACGGAAGGCATAACCCTTCGCCTTGCATGCCTGTTCGAAATACGGAAGGATTTCAGCCTTGCGCTTGAAGAGTCCGATCTGGTAGTCAAGGACCTTCTGGCGTGCCTCTGGAGTTGCGACCTTCTTGGCGATGAAAGGCTCATGACGGCCGTCCTCGAGGGACTTGTTGAGTGGAGCTACGTATGGCACTGAGATGTCTACATCATCAGGGAAATATGATCGGTAGAACATGGTGGTCTGACCTCCCTTGCTGACGCCTGTAGAAATCCACTTGCCCGGATAGATGGTCTTGAACGCTGTGACGACCTCGTGGAGATCCCAGAGCGAGTTCTTGACGGTAAGGTAATCCCAGTTGCATGGTCTTGGGGTTGACTCGAGGAAATAGCGATACTCACAGAATATGATATTGGTATCGAAATATCTTGAGAGTTCCTCGCAGTATCTTTCATTTGCAGCATAAGTAGCGCCATAGCCCTCGGTCACGACAATCGTCGGACGGTCGAAACCGCGATGAAATACATATACACGCTGGTCGAAACGTCCTGCCGATGCAATGTCATGGTCAACCGGATGGTTGAACATGATTTCATATTTCTCCTTGAATTCGGTGGACTTGAGTTCCTTCACATTGCTGATGGCCGGAATGGAAGCCATCTTGTCGGTAAGTTCACTCGCGCCTGCTGCGATGCTCATGAGGAGCATCAGACTGATGATAAGCGATCTTTTCATAAGCTTGTACGATTGTTTTCCAGATATGTAGAGCAAAGAAACAAAGAAATGTTAATTTTGCCAAGAAAGAAAAAAGACAAAACATGGCAACTGTTACTGAATGCGCAATTTTCGCCGGAGGATGCTTCTGGGGAATGGAATATTGGATGAAAAGACTCGAGGGAGTCATTTCTGTCGAGCCGGGATATACCGGAGGTCAGGAAGAGAATCCTACCTACAAGCAGGTCAAGGCCCACGAGACCGGCCACTACGAGGCCGTACGCGTCATCTTCGATCCAGAGAAATGCAGCTACGAGACAGTATGCCGCCATTTCTTCGAAATCCATGACCCTACCCAGGAGGATGGTCAGGGCATCGATATAGGTCCTCAGTACCGCTCAGCGATCTTCTATGCCGATGAGAACCAGAAGGCCATCAGCGAAAAGACAATCGCGATACTCGAGGCCAAGGGCCTGAGCATCGCGACCAAACTGTTCCCGGCATCCAAGTTCTGGACTGCCGAAGAATATCATCGTGATTATTGTGACCTCCGGCATATCGAGCCGGAGTGCCACGTCTACACTAAGCGTTTCTAGCTACTTCTTCCAGAGGTTTGGAAGGAATCTCTCGTAGAGGAGGTGACGCCAGGTTGACCAGTCGTGACCGGCGTTGCCTGTGCAGTAGTACTCGTAATCGATGCCGTGCTTGTCAAGAGCATCGGTGAAACCCTTTACGCGAACATTGAACATGCCCTTCTCCTCTGCACCACCCTGGCCGATGAAGAGGTAATCAACCTTGTCGTTTGCCTTAGGATCGTTGAGGAAGCTTGCGAGAGAGGTCTCCTCAGGCTTGTTGTCACCTGCGCTGAGCACACCGAAGTTTGCGAACAGATCGAGTGAGTTGAGACCTACGAACATGGTATGGCGTCCACCCATTGAAAGACCTGAAATTGCACGTCCATGAGGATTTGCGATGGTCTTGTAATGGCTGTCGATGTAAGGGATGATAGCCTCGCGATACTCACGCTCCATGATGTCGAAGGTGAGGTCGGCATGCTTTGGATGGTTGCGATGTACCACCTGGTTGTTTACGATAGCGATGATCATAGGCTCAGCCTTGCCCTCTGCGAGGAGGTTGTCCATGATGAAGTTCACGCGTCCGTCATACATCCAGTTGTTTGGAAGCTCGCCGCTGCCGCCCATGAGGTAGAGTACAGGATACTTCTTCTTAGGGTTGTACTTAGGTGGAGTATAGACATAGATGTCACGCATGCCGCCGGTGACAGGACTGTAGTAGAACTCGCGGCTGACTGATCCGTGAGGGACGTCCTCCTTGGCATCCCACCAGCTTGGGCCGTCACCATGAACGATGAGCTCGCTGTAAGGAGGCATTGCGGTGAATGAAGCGTATGTGTTGTTTGGATCAGCCATCTTGACACCGTCGACAACGATGTTGTACTGGTACATGTCTACAGGAAGAGGACCGATCTTGAGGGTCCAGATTCCATCCTCACCCTTGGTGAAAGGAATGTTTCCCTGCACACCCATAATGGTGGTCATTGCACCGTTGAGAGCCACCGACTCAGCCTTAGGAGCCCTGAGGCGGAAGATGACAGTGCGGTCATCGTTCACCTGAGGAGAATTGAGGTTTGCACTGAAAGGGATGAGACCTTCGGTGTCCTTCTGGGGGTTGTAGCTGAGGTTCACATTCGACTGCTGTGCAAATACAGGCAGCGATGCGAGCAGCATGAGAGCTGCAACTGATAAGTTCTTTTTCATATTCATTTATTCGAATTTCCAGTTTCTGAAATGGAAGAGACCTTCGGTAGAGGTAGGATTGAAAGGCTTGCCTGAGTCTGGTCCACGGAAGACGAAATAGAGGTCATGAACGCCCTTGGCGCCCTTGATTGCGCATGAGGCAGCTGCCTCTGCTGCACCCTCGCTGAGGTTCAGCGTACCGACAAGCTTGCCTTCCTTGGAATCCATGCGGATCTCGATGGATGAGCCTGCAACAACCTCGGAAGCGGTCGCGGTGAACTTCGAAGCGCCCTTGCCGAAATCGACCTGACGGAGCATGATGAAATCGTCGTTGTCGATACCGGTAACGTAGATGCCCTTCTCGTCCTGGCGGGTAACCATTCTGTATCCCCATGCCATGGTGCTGGCCTTTACGGTCTGGTAAGGATCGAAGCTGTCAAGAGGAGTGATCTCGGTCTCGAGCCAGTATGGAACCTCCTCGATGGTGCCGTCCTCATTGTAGTGCATCTCGGCAGCGCCCACCGATCTGCGCTCGTGATGCTCGTATGGCTTGCCTGCCGTGATGAAGTCAAGCTGGAGAAGGTCATAGCTCTGGCCGAAGATGAAGCTCTTGCCCTTGTACTCCACGATGCCCGGATGGGTACCGCGGTCGCGCTCGGTAGGCTTCATGATGTAGCCCTTGAAATCCCATGGACCGTCAGGTCCTGGACCCATTGCATATCCGAGACCCTCTGGACAGCAGGTAGTCGCATATGCCATATAATACTTGCCGTTGCGCTTGAATGCCCATGGACCCTCCTGGTAATGTGCAGGAGTGTCAAGCAGCATGATATCGCCGTCTGTGCTGATCATGTCCTCGTTGAGCTTCACGCAGTAGAGATGAGGGTTGCCCCAACTCATGTATGCCTGGCCGTCGTCATCGATGAGGACGGTAGGGTCGATGTCATCCCAATGCTCCTTCTGCCATACGATAGGTCCTCCGATAGGATCCACGAACGGACCGTATGGAGAATCAGCCATGAGCACGCCGATGCCGTTGCCGTGCAGAGGACAGTACATGTAGTACTTGCCGTTGCGCTCGACTACCTGCTGAGCCCATGCGCCGTTGTCGCGGAGACGCCAGTCGAAAGCCTCGGTGGAAGCGACGACTCCGTGCTCGGTGAAGTTGACCATGTCGGTGGTGGTCCAGAGTATCCAGTTGAGCATCTTGAAGCCGTAGCCCTGGGCGTCATCCTCGTCGTGCGATGTATAGACGAAGATGGTGTCGTTGATGATCATTGGAGAAGGGTCGGCGGTGTACTTGGTCTGGAATGTAGGCATGCCGCCGAACGAGTTGTGCCAAGGAGTTGCAGGAGCAATACCCTGGGAGGTCAGCTGGGTGAACTTCATGGTTCCGTCTTCGTTGTACTCCAGATTCTCCACACATACGCTGCGGCGGCCTGAACCGCCGGAATAGCCGTGAGCGGCAAGGGTTCCGTCATGATAGAACAGATA
The DNA here is from genome assembly GCA_024398125.1 of Bacteroidales bacterium. Classification (GTDB taxonomy): domain Bacteria; phylum Bacteroidota; class Bacteroidia; order Bacteroidales; family UBA932; genus Cryptobacteroides. The sequence continues at coordinate 64,396 of JAKSJO010000002.1, read as the reverse complement.
CCAGCTGCCGTTGAACTCCGCGATTCCCGGATGGATGGTGAAGCTGTCGCGTGCAGAGCCGGTAAGAGGGCCCTGACAGGTCCATTCTCCAACGAGAGATGTTGCGGTGGCATATTCGATAGCCTCAGCACCGCGGCGTCCCATGGATGCATAGGTAAGGTAGTACATGCCATCCTTCTTATGGAGCCATGGTCCCTCGACGTAGTTGTCGAGCACGAGAGTACGGATCTCTCCGTCGATACCCTTGAGGTCCGGGGTAAGCTTTGCGAGGAAACAAGTTCCGTTGCCCCAGCTCATCCATGCGCTGCCATCATCGTCGATGAGTACTGTAGGATCGATGTCGTTCCACCAGCCGCGCGCGCCGTTGTCTGTCATGTCGTCAGTGACAAGCGGATGTCCGAGGTAGTCCTCGTAAGGGCCTTCAGGACTGTCGCTGACAGCGAGACCTACGACCTTGCTGTTGTATGGTGCTCCAGCCTGCATCGATGTGAACATGTAGTAGCGTCCCTGGTACTCGATGATCTGGGATGCCCACGCCTCGCCGACTGCATAGCTGAAATCGGTAGGCTTCATGACCACACCATGATCTTTCCAGTGGAGCATGTCCTCGGTAGAATATAGCAGCCATTCGGTCAGATTGTATCCGTACTGGCCTTCGAAACCAGGCTGGTCCTCGTAGCACTGGTCATGTCCGCAAAGCACGTATAGGGTGTTGCCGACAACGAGCGGAGCCGGGTCCGAGGTGTGGGTGTTCCTGAAGATAGGGTTGGCTACGATCTCGAAGTCGTAGTCAGCCGTATTCTGCGGAGCATTGCCGCAAGAACAAAGCATGGCCGCCATTGCAGCGGCCGTGATAAGTGATTTGTTCATATTTATTACTTGAGTGCTTTCTTTGCAAGAGCCTTGAGAGCTGCTGCATCAAGATTGTCGGCTGCAGGAAGGAGAGTCCAGCGTACAACCCAGGTGAGAGATGCACCAGGAGCGATCTTCTTGTATGCACCCTGATTCTCGATCTCGATGTAGGTGGTTCCTCTGTTGACGTAGATTTCGATCTCGTCCTCTTCAGGAGCCGCGTCAGCTGTCTTGATATCGTCGAACTGCTTTACGTAGAGCATGCCGTCGTTTGCGAATGCGAGCCAGCCCTTGCCGTCAGCGAAGATCTTGCGGTTCTGCTTGTCGTCAGCCACGAAAGGAAGCCATGTGAGGCCTTCCTTGCTCTCGCATGGAAGTACTTCTGCAGGACGGATAGACGGAGCGTCGAAGAAGATCTTGCCGGCACCAGGAACGCGGGTGATTTCCCATGGAGCAACGCTCACTTCCTTGTCGCTTACGTTCTTGATGGTGTAGACGATCTCGTAAGCACCCTTGCCGCAGACCTTGTACTCCTTAACGAATACATATGGATACTTCTCATCTCTGCCGCTGGTCATCTTAACGCTCTTCTTGCCGACTTCAACAGTGTAAGGAGCTGCGTCATAGGTCTTGATAGGAGGCCAGTTCCACTCAGCCTGAGGGCTTGGCCAGAATGTTGCGCCGTAGTCGTTGACATTGTTGAAGAAGCCCTTTGCAGGAACGTGCTGTGCGATGAGCTCCTTGCCGTCAAGCTTCATTGAAGTCACCTTCGCACCGACAGTAGCGTCGATCGACATGACTACATTGCCGGAAGTAAGAACATAGAGAGAATCCTTTACGGATGCGACCTTCTTTGACGCTGCGGAAGCGGATGTGCCGAGGGTCAGCATGGCAAGGCACATCAGGACATAGGAAATCCTTTTCATTGTTATGGTTATTATGATTCAGTATTATTCTATCAACTCTCAAAGGTAAGAAAAAAGGAACAAAAAACAGCCTCCCATTAAGGAAGGCTGTCCTAATCTTTAAGTGAGGCTGCCCCATAGGAGCAGCAGCATACCAAGCAGGACTATCGCCAGGTCGACTGATTTTGCCTTGAGGTTCTTCTCGTGGAAGATCAGAGCCGCGCACAGGAATGAGATGATGACCGATCCGCGGCGTATGGTCGAGATGATGGAAACCATGGATCCCGGAACCGTAAGGCTGTACATGTATGCAAAATCCGCAATGGTGATGAAGACCGATATGAGAGGAATGCTCCAGCGCCAGCTGAACTCGAACGGAGCGTTTTCCATCCTGCGCCTTTTCAGCTCTCCCGGCAGCCAGAGAATCAGCATCACGGCAGTCATCAGCACTGCATTGTAGATTGAGAACCAGCTCTGGACGAACACGCTGTCCATCCTCTGCATGAGGAACTTGTCATACAGGGCGCTGACGGCTCCGAGAATGGTGCCGGCGGCTACGCACCAGATGCCCCTGTTGTGACGGAAGTCGATGCCCTCCCCTTTCTTCGATGTCACGCTCAGCAGATACAGCGAACCGAAGGACACGATCACGCCAAGCCACTGGAGCAGGTTGAGCCTTTCTCCGAAGATGAATATGGCGCCCAGCAGCACGAAAACGGGCCGCGTCGCGTTGATAGGGCCATAGATGGTCAGCGGCGTGCTTCTCAGTCCATAGAATCCGCATATCCACGAAGACAGCACAATGACAGCCTTGAGGATCAGCCAGAGATGTTCCTGAAGCGTGCCGCGATGAATGGCAAGGATGCTGTCTCCAAACAACCCGAGTCCGAAAACGGAGCTCAGTATGACAGGAAGGAAGATCAACGCAGATACAGCCGTACTGGTCGCCAGGACAGGAAGCACGGCATTGCCTCGAAGCGAAGTCTTCTTCGCCACGTCATACAGACCAAGGAAACAGGCCGAGATGAATGCCAGTAATACCCACATGTTGCATGAAAAAGGGACGCCTGAGCGCCCCTGTCAATTCTTAGTCTAGTCCCAAGGATACTTTACGCCCCAGGCTGCTCTGAGGTCATCCATTTCCTTCATGATGCGGATGGTCTCTGCATGAGGCATGAATGATGACTCGAGCTTGCCGTTGCGGATGCACTCCATCGACTCGTATACCTGATACTCGTATCCGGTGATCTGCTTAGGGCACTTGACAACCTCGATGACATTGTAGTCATTGTCGACAATGGTAGCCGACTGAGGGTTGTTGATATTCTCGATGATGATATGTCCTTTCTCTCCTGAGATGACACCCTGACGCTCGCTGCGTACGCTGTTCGATGACCAGAGGATGCCCATGCGGCCGTCAGGCCAGTGGAGGGTCATGGTGTTCGTCAGGTCGACGCCTGTATCGGTAAGCTGGCAGCTGGATGCAACGATCTTGTAGTCGGAACCGAAGAACATTGCAGCGAAGTTGATTGCATATACGCCGATATCGAGGAGCGCGCCGCCTGCGAGTTCGGGAAGATACATGCGTGGCAGACCGATGTTAGGATAGCAGAGGTTTGCACTGAGCTGGTGGATCTTGCCGATGACGCCGCTGTTCATGATGTCGAGTACAGTCTGGCGGAATGGCTGGTAGCGGGTCCAGATAGCCTCGGTGAGGAAGAGGTTGCGCTCACGTGCCATGGCGATGATCTCTTCAGCCTGGCGTGCGTTTGCGGTGAATGCCTTCTCGCAGAGGACATGGCGTCCTGCAAGCAGACACATCTTCACATTGTCATAGTGATGCGAGTGAGGAGTTGCGATGTAGACGAGGTCGACATCTGCGTCCTGTGCGAGAGCCTCGTATGAACCGTATGAACGGCTGAAACCCCACTGTGCTGCAAATTCGGCAGCCTTTTCATCTGTGCGGGAAGCGACTGCGTACTTTTCTACGCCCTCCATGCCTGAGAGGGTCTCAGCCATGCGCTCAGCGATCCAGCCGGTGCCGAGTATACCTACTTTGAATGGTTTCATAATGCAATTGTATAGATTGCTTTTGATACTTCAGGTGTGATGGTGAGATAGCGGTTCTCGATGATCTCGCCGTTGTTCTTGTGGAACTTGGCAACGAGTCCGTCGATGTCAGACTCCTGGATGCCGAACTCGCGGAGGGTCGAAGGCATGCCGATTGAGTTGAAGAAGGCACGGAGACACTTCGCAGCCTGGAGGGCAGTTTCCTTAGGATCGCCGCCCGGAGTGATTCCGAACACGCGCTCGCCAAGCTGTGCAACCTTTCCAGGGTTATGCTCTGCCATATAGGTCATCCATGCAGGGAAAAGCACTGCGAGACCTGCTCCGTGGGCGATCTTGTCGTCCCATGCGCTCACCTCGTGCTCCATGCTGTGGGTGATCCAGTCCTCCTCGCGGCCAACGCCGCAGAGACCGTTGTGCGCGATGGTGCCGGCCCACATGATGTTGGCGCGTGCATCGTAGTCCTCAGGGTTTGCGAATACCTTCGGAGCCTCGTTCATGATCGACATGATGAGACCTTCTGCCACGCGGTCGGTGACCTCGACGTTTGGAGTATTGGTAAAGTAACGCTCAAGGATGTGGGCGATCATGTCAGTGATGCCGTATCCCGTCTGGCTTGCTGGCAGGGTGAAGGTGATCTCCGGATTCATGATAGAGAACTTCGGACGGAGAAGCTCTGTGCCGATGGCAAGCTTGTTCATGCCATCCTTCTGGGTGATCACGCTGTCGCCGGAGCCTTCGCTGCCGGCAGCAGGGATGGTGAGAACGGTAGCGACAGGAACAGCTGCGGCCGGCTCAGCCTTGCCGAGATAGAAGTCCCAGAAGTCGCCCTCGTATGGGATGCCCACTGCGATTGCCTTCGCGGTGTCGATAGGTGAACCGCCGCCTACAGGGAGGATGAAGTCGATGCCTTCCTTGCGGCCCAGCTCGATACCTTCGCGGACCTTTGTGTCGATAGGGTTAGGCTGTACGCCAGGGAGCTCAACATAAGCGATTCCTGCAGCCTCGAGAGATGCCTCGACGCGTGCAAGAAGTCCGCTGCGTACAATGCTTCCGCCACCATATACAATAAGAACCTTGGTTGCACCGAAGCTCTTTGCAAGCTCGCCGGTCCTGGATTCCGCGTCACGACCGAAGACGAATTTGGTCGGGCTATAGAATGTGAAATTGTTCATATCAAAAGCATTTGGATTAGATTTCAGCAAATATATGGAAAAAGATTGTTTTATTTGCACGGATCGGAAGCCATCAAGGCACGTGTTTTGAGCAGTTTTTCCGAAGAAAACCACAATGATTCTTATATGAAAAAGTTTGTCGTAACACTGGCTCTCGCAGCCATCAGCACCCTTGCATTTGCACAGGGGTTCACTCCGACCATGCCTACAGGTCCATCGGAGGACACTTATTCAAAGCTTTACGCAGACGTCAACTATGCGTGTGACGACCTTGTGAGCCACAACATGGACATCTATCTGCCAAAAAACGTAGAGAATCCGAAGATGATCATTCTCATCTACGGCAGCGCATGGTTCTCGAACAACGCAAAGTCCTCGCCTATGACCTCGATCGGAATTCCTCTGCTCGAGGCCGGATTCGCGGTAGCCACCATCAATCATCGCGCAAGCATGGAGGCGCAGTGGCCTGCACAGATCCAGGATGTCAAGGCCGCTATCCGCTATGTCCGCGCCAACGCCGACAAGTACGGCTATGACAACTCATTCATAGGCATAACAGGATTCTCATCAGGCGGACACCTTTCTGTATATGCCGCAAACACCATCGGCACCAAGGAAATCACTTCCGGCGACGTGACAGTCGACATCGAGGGAAGCATCGGAGACTATACCTCCACATCAAGCCACGTGGACGCCGTAGTCGACTGGTTCGGACCTGTTGACATGCTCCGCTTTGCGGACGGCTGTACCAAGCCGAACGACGGCACTTCTCCTGAGGCCGTGCTCATCGGAGGCAAGAATCCGCAGGAGGAAACCGACTGGGCCCGCGTGATCAGCCCAATCTACTGTGTCGATTCATCCGACCCTGAGATTCTTATCTTCCATGGAACCGCGGACAACGTCGTTCCGCAGTGCCAGAGCATCAATCTCAAGAAGGCATACGACGAGGCCGGTGTACCTGCGACATTCGTCAGCGTCGAGGGTGGCGGTCACGGACCTGTCTGCTTCAGCGAGCCATACTATAAGATGATGGTTGACTACTTTTTGCGCATGAGCAAGTAAAAACAGCTGATTTTCGTGAATGAGCACGTAAAATCATCCATTTGTTGATAAAAAACTCTCAAAAACCGGGATCGCGCCCCGATTTTTGAGAGTTTTTTGCTACTTTTGCATTCCGGAATCCCGAAAGAAAACAAATAATCATATATGAAAAAGAAACTTAACAAAGTTCTTGTACTCGGTTCCGGAGCGCTGAAGATCGGTCAGGCCGGAGAGTTCGACTATTCAGGTTCTCAGGCACTCAAAGCTCTTCGCGAGGAAGGCATCCGCAGCGTGCTGGTAAATCCTAACATCGCTACCATCCAGACATCGGAAGGAATCGCAGACAAGGTCTATTTCCAGCCAATCACCCCACATTTCATCACAGAGATCATCAAGAAGGAGCGCCCAGACGGCATCATGCTGGCATGGGGCGGCCAGACAGGTCTTAACGTAGGAACAGCCCTCTACCAGAGCGGTGTTCTTGCGGAGTACGGCGTACAGGTACTCGGCACCAGTGTCGAGGCCATCATGAACACCGAGGACCGCGACCTCTTCGTGAAGGAGCTCGACAAGGCTGAGCTCAAGACACCTGTAAGCCAGGCTGTGGAGAACATGCAGGACGCCCTCAAGGCTGCTCACGAGATCGGTTTCCCTATCATGATCCGTTCGGCATACGCCCTCGGCGGTCTCGGTTCAGGTATCTGTCCTGACGAGAAGACCTTCGTGGAGCTTGCCGAGAGCGCATTCACCTTCGCGCCGCAGGTTCTCGTAGAGGAGTCTCTCAAGGGTTGGAAGGAGATCGAGTTCGAGTGCATCCGCGACGCAAACGACCATTGCTTCACCGTTGCTTCAATGGAGAACTTCGACCCTCTCGGAATCCATACCGGTGAGTCTATCGTAGTCGCTCCAACCTGTTCACTTACCCAGGATCAGGTCAAGTTCCTCCAGGAAATCACCATCAAGTGCGTACGTCACCTCAACATCGTCGGAGAGTGCAACATCCAGTTCGCATTCAACGCCCAGACCAATGACTACCGTATCATCGAGGTCAACGCACGTCTTTCACGTTCTTCAGCTCTTGCATCAAAGGCAACCGGTTATCCTCTCGCATTCGTTGCAGCCAAGATCGCTCTCGGCTACACCCTCGACCAGATCGGCGAGATGGGTACACCAAACTCTGCATACGTAGCTCCATCAATCGACTACATGATCTGCAAGATCCCTCGCTGGGACCTCACCAAGTTCGCAGGCGTAAGCCGTCTCATCGGTTCTTCAATGAAGTCCGTTGGTGAGATCATGGCTATCGGCCGCAGCTTCGAGGAAATGATCCAGAAGGGTCTCCGCATGATCGGCCAGGGCATGCACGGTTTCGTAGGCAACGACCACACCAAGTTCGACAACCTCGACGAGGAGCTCGCAAACCCTACCGACCTTCGTATCTTCGCCATCGCCCAGGCTCTCGAGGAAGGCTATACCATCGAGCGCATCGAGGAGCTCACCAAGATCGACCCTTGGTTCCTCAGCCGCATGAAGCATATCGTAGACCTCAAGCACGAGCTCTGCACATACAACTCTCTCGAGGAGATCTCTGACGAGAAGATGCGCGAGGTCAAGGCTTGCGGTTTCTCTGACTTCCAGATCGCACGTTTCGTCCTCAAGCCAGAAGGCGGCATGGAGAAGGCAAACCTCGAGGTCCGCAAGGACCGCAAGCAGAGAGGAATCCTCCCTACCGTACGTCGTATCGAGACCGTAGGCGGCGAGCACCCAGAGCTTACCAACTACCTTTACTTTACATATCTCGGAGAGGTTGAGCCTACAAACGCAGACAAGCTCACCACCGAGGAGTGGAAGGCTCGCGCAATGAAGCCACAGAACCACAGCATCGAGTGGTACAAGAACGAGAAGTCAGTAATCGTGCTCGGTTCCGGTGCTTACCGTATCGGTTCTTCAGTAGAGTTCGACTGGTGTTCAGTGAACGCCATCAACACCGCACGCAAGCTCGGCTACAAGTCGATCATGATCAACTACAACCCTGAGACCGTATCTACCGACTATGATATGTGTGACCGTCTCTACTTCGACGAGCTTTCACTTGAGCGCGTTCTCGACGTCATCGACCTCGAGCAGCCACGCGGAGTGATCGTTTCCGTAGGTGGTCAGATTCCTAACAACCTCGCGATGAAGCTCCATCGTCAGGGCGTTCCTGTTCTCGGTACATCTCCAGTCGACATCGACCGTGCAGAGAACCGCGACAAGTTCTCGGCCATGCTCGACAAGCTCGGCATCGACCAGCCTGCATGGCGCGCCCTCACCTCTATGGATGACATCAAGAGCTTCGTGGAGACTGTAGGATATCCTGTACTCGTCCGTCCTTCATACGTCCTCTCCGGCGCTGCCATGAACGTATGCTACAATGACGACGAGCTTGAGAGATTCCTCAAGATGGCTACCGAGGTCAGCTCAGACTTCCCTGTCGTTGTTTCCCAGTTCATGCAGGATACCAAGGAAATCGAGTTCGACGCAGTTGCCGACAAGGGCCAGATCGTAGAGTACGCTATCTCTGAGCACGTAGAGTACGCAGGTGTTCACTCAGGTGACGCTACCATGGTATTCCCTGCACAGCACATCTACTACTCAACCATCCGCCAGATCAAGAAGATCGCACGCATGATCGCAGCAGAGCTCAACATCAGCGGACCTTTCAACATCCAGTTCCTTGCAAAGAACCGCGCTGTCAAGGTCATCGAGTGCAACCTCCGCGCATCTCGTTCGTTCCCATTCGTCAGCAAGATTCTCAAGCGCAACTTCATCGAGACCGCTACCAAGATCATGCTCGACGCTCCATACTCACTCCCTGCAAAGGGCGAGTTCGACATCGACCGCATCGGTGTGAAGGCATCCCAGTTCAGCTTCGCACGTCTCCAGAACGCAGACCCTGTACTTGGTGTAGACATGAGCTCTACCGGTGAGGTTGGCTGTCTTGGCGACACTCTCGACGAGGCTCTCCTCAACTCTCTCATCGCTACAGGTTACTCTCTTCCTAAGAAGAACATCCTCCTCTCAAGCGGCGATGCAAAGAGCAAGGTGAAGGTACTCGAGGCTGCCCACATGCTCGTGGACAACGGCTATGTGATCTACGCTACCGAGGGCACCGCGAAGTTCCTCAACGAGAACGAGATTCCTGCCACCGCAGTGAAGTGGCCTGATGAGGAAGGCGAGAACAACGTGATGGAGATGATCGCAGACCATAAGTTCGACCTTATCGTGAACGTTCCTAAGAACCACACCAAGAGAGAGCTCAGCAATGGTTACCGCATCCGTCGCGCCGCTATCGACCACAACATTCCTCTTATGACCAACATCCGTCTTGCACGCACCTTCATCGAGGCATTCTGCAAGGTCAAGCTCGAGGATATTCCTATCAAGAGCTGGCAGGATTACGAGGCATAATACAAGTCCAACATATTGGAAAAGCCGGTCTTCTTGGCCGGCTTTTTCTATTGTTTTTTCATCCTCTTTTTTCCATATTTGCATAGTAATAATTGCGGGGGTACTGGTCGCACGACCGGTTGAGAAATACCCATGGAACCTGACGCGGACAATTCCGCCGTAGGGAAGCAAAACTCATTTCCATGAGCCCCCTTGCAATAATATTAATGCAAGGTTTTTTATTATCATGCTCAACACACAACAATTCATCGCAGACTGCGAAGCTGTACGCTCAAAGTCGCCACTCGTTCACAACATCACAAACTATGTTGCAATGAACATCGCTGCCAACGGACTTCTTGCCATCGGAGCCTCCCCTCTCATGTCCTTCTACGAGGAAGAGATGGATGAGATCGTCAAGATCGCAAGCGCACTGGTAATCAACATCGGCTGTCTCGACAGCAACGAGATTGCAGGTATGAAGGCGGCAGCTGAGGCTGCTGACAAGTATGCCAAGCCATGGGTACTCGACCCTGTAGGCGCAGGAGCCAGCGTAGTCCGCACCCAGACTGCACTCGAGCTTATCAAAAATCACCCAACCATCATCCGCGGTAACGCATCGGAGATCATGTGCCTCGCAGGCGCCCAGATCGCTTCACGCGGAGTCGACTCATCAGAGAAGAGCAGCGACGCCGTAGATGCAGCAAAGTCACTCGCAAAGAGCACCGGCGCAGTGGTTTCAGTCAGCGGTCCTGTTGACTACATCACCGACGGCGAGCGCGTGGAGACCATCGCAAACGGAAGCCCGCTCATGCCTATGGTTACCGCTATGGGATGTACCGCATCTGCTCTTACCGGAGCCTTCGCAGCTGTCAGCCCTACCGCATTCGACGCAGCTCTCCATACCATGGCCGTAATGGGTCTTGCAGGAGAATTCGCAGCCAAGGGCGCAAAGGGCACCGGCACCTTCGGTGTCAACTTCCTTGACGAGCTTACCGTTTTCAATGCCGAAGAGGCAGTGAAGTCACTTCGCCAGATATGAGAAGAGAAGATCTGAGGCTCTATCTCGTCACCGACCGTCCGCTTTCGCTCGGCCGCGACATCGACTGGATAGTCGAGGAAGCTGTCAAGGGCGGTGCTTCAATGGTTCAGCTCCGCGAGAAGGACTGTTCCACAAGGGAGTTCATAGAGCTTGCCGCCAAGCTGAAAGAGACACTGAAGCCGCTTGGTGTACCGCTACTCATCAACGACCGCGTGGATGTCGCGCTTGCAGTTGACGCCGACGGCGTGCATATCGGCCAGTCTGACATGCCATACGAGACAGCCAGAAAGCTTTTGGGGCCAGACAAGATAATCGGCCTCTCAGTGGAGAATATGGACGACATCAGGGTCGCAAACGGCCTGGACGTGGATTACGTCGGCATCTCGCCTGTGTATTCCACACATACCAAGACAGACACAGCGGCTCCTTTCGGCCTTGACGGACTGCGCGAGGCGGTGAAACTGAGCGTTCATCCTACCGTGGCTATCGGAGGCATGAACATGAAGACTGCCAAGGATGTCATGGCGTGCGGCACAGACGGCATCGCTGTTGTGAGCGCAATCGTGAGCGCTGATTCTCCGTGCGAAGCCGCAAGGAACCTTCTCGAAATAATGAAATGATGAAGACCTATCCAAGAGTATTGACAATCGCGGGCAGCGACAGTGGCGGAGGCGCAGGCATCCAGGCCGACATCAAGACCATCTCTGCGACCGGCTCCTATGCTGCCAGCGCCATCACTGCCGTGACTGTACAGAACACAGTAGGCGTCGAGAGTGTATGCCCTATCCCTGTCGAGACCATCGCGGGACAGATACGCGCCGTTCTCAGCGACATCGGTGCAGACGCCATCAAAATCGGCATGGTGAACAGCCCTGAAGTCATCAGGACCATCTGTTCCGAACTGGATACGTTTGCAATCAGGAACGTGGTCGTCGATCCCGTAATGGTGTCCACCTCCGGGCACAGGCTTATGGAAGACTCGGCCATCGAGGTTCTGACATCCGAGCTCATCCCGAGGGCGCGTGTCATCACTCCGAACATTCCCGAAGCGGAGATACTTGCCGGATGCAAGATTGAATCACAGAGCGAGCTTCCTTCCATTGCGCGCAAGCTTTCGTGCGGAGGCAAGGTTTCAGTACTCATGAAGGCCGGACATCTTACCGATGACGAGCTGGTGGACATCTTCTACAACGCCGAGAGTGACAGTATCATCGAGCTGAAATCAAAACGCATCTACTCGCCCAACACCCATGGAACAGGCTGTACGCTGTCTTCAGCATTCGCCTCTTTCCTGGCTCAGGGCTTCAGTCTGGACGACGCAGCCCGTGCGGCAAAGACCTACATCACCGAGGCCATCGCCGCCGGTGCCGAGTACCAGATCGGTCACGGCCACGGCCCCGTAGATCATTTCTATAAGATACATTGATAAAAAAATCCCCGGGAGAATTTCCCGGGGATTGTCATTTAGTTTTCTTTCTCGACGTCGGTGCTGCGCGGACGCATGCGGCCGAAATTCATCTCAGGAATGGTACCCTGCTCGATGACTGGAGAGTCGCTTCTGAATGGGATTACCGGAATGCCGTATGCAGTCTTGAGATTGCCGACCTCGAAATCCTTGAAGCAGTAACGAACATACATAGGATTTGGAACGAGAGGGCTGCTTACCTCAAGGTTGAAGAAACCGATCTTCACATCAGCCTTGTGGAACTGACCGCTGCCACCGGCGATCTCGAAGCCAACCACATCACCAGCAGCGACGAGGCCTGCCTGTGAGTTGTCGAAGTATACAAGTGCCTTGCCGTCCTTGATCTCCATTGCGCGGAATGATGGGCTGACAGCCTGAACTGTCTCGAAACCGTAGCACTGGTTGAGAGCGAGCCAGCAGCAGCGCTCACCTACCTCACGCTTGCGGCTAGGGTGTACCTGCTGGAGCTCATAGTCGTATACCAGGTCGTTGGTACAGATGTATCCGCTGTTAGGAATCTGCTTTGAAGCGAGGAACTGCTGTTCACGAAGAGCAGGACCAGTCTCATCCTGGAAGCCGTACATACCATCGTTGTAGTCATATGGTGCAAGTTCGATGATGAAGAATGGGATGTCTCCTCTTCCGAAATCCTTGCGCCAGAGCTCGGCCATCTTGGTGAGACGGCGTGCGTAGTCGGTCTCGGAACGGTTGACGTTGCTTTCGCCCTGGTACCATACGATACCGTTCACAGCATACTTGCTGGCTGGAGCGATCATACCGTTGTACATTACCATAGGCTGGCTCATTGCGTTCACCTTTGAATCATATGCGTCCTGCATACGCTCCTCGCCGCATTCCTCAAGAATCTCCTTGCTCATGAAACACTCGATGAGAGCACCGCCCCAGCTGCAGTTGATGACTCCTACAGGTACATCGAGACATTCTGAAAGACGGCTTCCCATGAAGTAAGGGATAGCGCCGAACGATGGTGCGTTTGCCGGAGTGCAGACCTTCCATTCGCCACCTGCGTCTTCCATAACCTCGGTAGAGGTCTGCTTTGCGACCTCAAGGTGACGGAGACCCTTGTACTGGCCTGATCTGGCAATCTCCTCGAGAGATCCTTCAACCGGAGCGTTGCGGCCGCTGCCGAGTCTCATCTCCATGTTGCTCTGGCCTGAGAAGAACCATACTTCACCGATAAGGACGTCGCTGAGCTTGATGCTCTCTCCGCCCGACTTGATGCTGATTGTCGATGGCTTGAAAGTGCCGGCAGGTGTCTTAACGAAAACTTCCCATGCTCCGTCCTTGCCAGCCTTGGCGCTGACGGTCTTGCCTGACCATGACGGGGTTACACTTACCTGTGCGCCAGGTGCCGCCCAACCCCAGATGCGGGCGTTGGCATTCTGCTGGAGAACCATGTGGTCAGAGAGCATCTTGGATGTCCTGAGGGTCTTGTCAGCGGCGCTGACATTGATTGCCATGATAATGGTGGCAACCAGGAGGATAAATCTCTTCATATTATTGGTTGTAATTAGTCTAGCGGGTCAAATATACAAAAAAAAGCGACCCGAAGGTCGCTATTTATGCCAGGTGATGGATTTTTACTTGTGGTAAAGCTTCTTTGTCTGATATATAGGTTCAGATGTAAGGTTGACTCCAAGCTTGCGGAATACACCCTCATCAACCTGAGCGAGGATGACGCTGGTATGAACCTCGCAGCCACGAAGCTCGGAAATCTTGTTCATCGCGTTGCGGGCATTGATATCCGTAAGGGCGCAGATGCTGAGCGCGGTGAGAACCTCATCGGTATGGAGACGTGGGTTATGATGTCCAAGATGCTGGGTCTTGAGGTTGCAGATAGGCTCGAGCACTATCGGAGAGATCAGGTTGACCTCATTTGGAATGCCTGCAAGATGCTTCAAAGCGCTCAGAAGCATAGCAGCCGAAGCACCAAGAAGCTCGCTGGTCTTGCCGGTGACGATGGTTCCATCGTGGAGCTCGATTGCAGCACAAGGACCGTCGGTCAGCTTTGCGCGCTCATTTGCAGCAATGGCAACCTTTCGGTCTGCAGGGCTGATGCCTGCCTGCTTCATGAGGATCTCAAGCTTGTTGACCTGCTCCTGCTCAGCGTTGCCCTTGCGGACCTGGACAAGAGTATTGTAGTAACGGCGGATCATCTCCTCGTTTGATGCCTCGCGGGTCACGGCGTCATCGACGATACAGTAGCCGGCCATGTTCACACCCATATCGGTAGGTGACTTGTATGGCGACTGACCGAGAATATGTTCCATCATCGAATTGAGGACAGGGAAAATCTCGATGTCACGGTTATAGTTGACAGTTGTCTCGCCGTATGCCTCAAGGTGGAACGAGTCGATCATGTTGACATCGTTAAGATCCACGGTTGCGGCCTCGTACGCGAGATTGACAGGATGCTTGAGCGGAATGTTCCAGATAGGGAAGGTCTCGAACTTGGCATAGCCGGCCTTCACTCCCCTCTTGTTCTCATGGTACATCTGTGAGAGACAGGTAGCCATCTTGCCGCTACCAGGGCCTGGAGCGGTAACGACTACAAGACGACGCTCGGTCTCGACAAACTCGTTGCGGCCGAAGCCTTCGTCGCTCATGATCTTCGAGATGTTGTGAGGGTATCCTTCGATCGGATAGTGACGATATACCTTGAGTCCAAGTTTTTCCAGCTTGCGCTGATATGCGACTGCATTGGCCTGGCCGGCGAAACGGGTCAGAACGACACTGCTTACATAGAGTCCGTAGCCGCGGAATGCGTCAATGAGACGGAGTACATCCTGGTCATAGGTGATGCCCAGGTCGCCGCGTACCTTATTCTTCTCGATGTCATATGCGTTGATTGCCAATACTACCTCAGCCTCGTCCTTGAGCTGGGTGAGCATGCGGATCTTGCTGTCTGGCTGGAAACCCGGGAGGACTCGTGAAGCGTGGAAGTCGTCGAAAAGTTTGCCTCCGAACTCGAGATAAAGCTTGTCGCCGAAGGTTGAGATTCTTTCCTTGATACGTGCGGACTGAGTCCTCAGATATGCTTCGTTATCGAAGCCTATGGCTGGTTTCATGGGGATGTTTTTTTGGTCGTGCAAAAGTAAAAAACGGCTCGCAAACCTGCAAGTCGTTTATCATTAAAATGCCTTCTGGATGCGACAAAAAGCATTATTGACTTTCCTTCATGACAGACGTCGGACTGACTCCGTATGCCTCCTTGTAGACTCTTGAGAAGTATGACAGGCTGCTGAACCCGCACTCATCGGCTACATGCGTGACTGAGCATCCTCCAATGGTCAGCATTCTGTGCGCTTCTTCCAGCCTGCGGCGAAGCAGCCACTTTTCCGGAGTAAGGTCGCTGACCTTCTTGAAGTCGCGCTTGAAGCTGGCAAGGCTGCGGCCTGTGTAGTGCGCGAGCTGCGCAATGCTGAGATCATAGCGGAAGTTTTCCTCCATGAAAGGAAGAATCTCGATCTTCCATTGCGACTTGAAGTCGAACAGAGCCAGATCTCATGCGCGCCTATTCGGAGAATCCGGGAACAGTCGATCAGCCGATGTTCGAGGGTACAGCCGATGTAAAGCGTCTCATGACCGGCCTCTCGTTCGCCAACAGTTACGACAGGGTCGAGGGCGCAGTGAACTTCTACTACAACTGGGGTGAGCACATCATCAATGACGGCTACACCCAGGGCGGCAAGCCTCGCGAGTTCCTTTTCAACGGTGTCGACTACATGGGCGGCGTCAACCTCTTCGAATCGATCAATCTCTTCAAAGGCAATACTTTCACCGTCGGTTCCGATGTGAAGTTCTATGGCGGAAATGCATACAGGGATCCTGTCAAGGAAATCTACGCCGACCACAAGAAGATCGAAGAGCATGCAGGATACGTTTTCGACCAGTACACTATCGGCAAGTTCATGCTCAGCGCAGGACTGAGAGTCGAGAACAACAGCGTCTATGGCCGTGTAGCTGTTCCACAGGCAGGTGTGGCATTTTCACCTGAACAGGGCACAAGCCTCAAGCTTTCCGCTTCAAAGGGTTTCCGTACTCCGAACATGAGAGAGCTCTATATGTACGCAGTGGCAAACGAGGAGCTTCTTCCAGAGGAGGCATGGAGCTACGATTTCACAGCTTCAAAGGCATTCCTTGACGGACGCCTCAACACCGAACTCAGTCTCTTCCATACCACAGGATCGAACATCATCGAGGTTACAGTTGTCGAGGGCAAGCGTCAGAACCGCAACGCCGGTGAGTTTGCGAACAGCGGCGCAGAGCTCTCGGTGTCATATCGCATTGCAGGCAATGTGAACCTCAACGCCAACTACAGCTACCTCCGCATGGACAAGATTCTCACAAGCGCCCCTGAGCACAAGGCTTACCTCGGATGCAACTGGCGTCCCGGCAGGTTCTCGCTCAACCTTGGAGCGATGGCGGTGTCAGGTCTCTGGCTCTCTACCGGAGGCAACGGCGTATCAAGCAGCTATGTCGACGTGAAAGCCCGTGCTTCATACAAGGTCACTGACTGGATGGATGTATTTGCAAGAGGTGAGAACCTCCTCAACCAGAAGTACGAGACCATGCTTGGCTTCCCAATGCCTGGTGCAACCGTACTCGCCGGTCTCAGCATCAATCTCTAGGCACGTCAGATGCAATCTTGACAAGTCTTGAAACTTCATCATCGCTGATTGCAGTGCTGTAGATTCTGTAATCATAGACCTCCACTCCGTTGAGATAATGGTCTCCATTGAATGGCGGGCGTCCCATCCAGTTGAACTCCGGAGCGACCTGGAAGATTGACGATGGTGTCGGGAAACCATCTTCTGTGTCAACGACAGATCCATTGAGAATGAGTTCGCCATGACCATCCTTCTGGCGGAATACTACGCTGAGCCATGGTCCCATCTCGGAGATTGTTCCTGTCTGGACACCTGTCTCATGTTTGTAACCTCCCGTAGAAGTCTCGCATCTCTGCTCGTTGATTCTGAATGCGTGATATGGGCCTTCCTCAGCGGCATTGGCCTCTTTCTCCGAGAAGCACCAGAGGAAGTAGCCGTAGCCTTTGACCTCTGTACCAGGCTTTACACGATAGACGGCTGAAACGGTGAAATCATCGAGGTTCTTCATGATCTCGCCGGCCTTTACTGTCATGTCAAGATAGCCTGTACCGTTTCCGAGATCCATTATTGAATTGCTGACCGATGCTTCGTTCATCAGAACCGCGTCGGCATGGGACGGACCCAGATCCTTGACAATACTGCCTTCTACCTTGTTGAAATCATAGTGGAGCACTATGTTCCTTTCTTCCGGATTGCCGCAGGACGCCAGCATCGCCATGGATGCAAGGGCTGCGATTGCTTTGAATAATCGGTTCATGCTATTTTCTTTTGAGGTTCGATAACAGCGCAAAAATAGCACTATTCTTCACCTTTCAATGAAATGTATTGGCTTTTAGTCCCGAATAGTCTATTTTTAACCCATACAAACGCACCTGATACGACAGACAAAACATTCCCAATGAAAAAGCTATTATTCATTCTTCTCTGCGCCGCAGTCGCAGCATGTCAGACAACAACGGAGTACAAGCCTGAAGGAACTCTGGAAGGCAAACATGTCCTCTACGTATATGGAGGCTGGGATGGACACGATCCAGGTCCATGCCACGAGCTTCTTCTCCCTTGGCTGGAAGAGCAGGGTGCAACCGTGACCTCATCCGACAGCCTTGGTGTCTATACCGACGCCGAACTCATGGGCAGCGTGGACCTCATCATCCAGGCATGGACCATGGGCCGCATCACTCCAGCTCAGGAGAGAGGTCTTCTCAATGCAGTAAAGAGCGGAACCCCTATCGCAGGATGGCATGGCGGAATCGGAGACTCATTCAGAAACAACCCTGACTTCCAGTTCATGGTAGGCGGACAGTGGGTGGCTCATCCAGGTGGAGTCATCGATTATGACGTCAACATCACCGATCACAAGGATCCGGTTACTGCCGGTCTCAAGGATTTCCACATGACCTCGGAGCAGTACTACATGCACGTAGACCCTAATGTGAAGGTTCTCGCCACCACTACCTTCAATGGTGACCACGCATCATGGATCGACGGTCACGTGATGCCGGTAGTATGGAAGACCCAGTATGGCGAGGGACGTGTATTTTATTCATCACTCGTTCATGTCGTAAGCGACTTCGAGGTTCCGGAAGCTCTCGAAATCATGAAGAGAGGAATTCTTTGGGCAGCCGGCGAATAATAATCATACAACATGAAACTAAAAATGACGCGAGGAGTTGATTCCTCGCGTCATTTTGTTTGTCAACCAGATTACTCTGCCTTGAATCTGTAAACGACTGTGTGAGTATAGGTCTCGCCTGGACGGAGAGTTGTGCTTGGGAACTCTGGATGGTTTGGTGAATCCGGGTACATCTGAGACTCCATTGCGATGGCCTTTCTGTTTCCGGTGAAAAGCTGCATTCCTGGATGGTCATTGAGGACCTCCATCACGCGGCCTGTCTCAGGAGACTTGAGAACTGCAACAAGTTCCACCTTTCCGGCAGCGCTGTGGTTCAGACAGAAGTTCTGGTCATAGCTGCGTACCATTCCGTCAGGAACAGGCGGCATCTGTGGACGGGCCGCAGGAGCGGCACCCTGACCAGGGCGTGCACCTGCACCTGGACCTGCCGGACGCGGACCTGCCGGCATTGCAGGCATAGGAGCCGGAGCCACCTGACGGTCACCGAGCTTTACAGGCTTCCTGAAATCGAAGAGAGTGCCTTCGACAGGGAGGAACTTGCCGGTCGGGATGAGTGCTGCGTCCGACTCGGTGATCTTGTCCGAGTTGATGGTGATCACGTGGTTGAGAATGTCATCCGAATCGGTACCATTGAGATTGAAGTACGCGTGGTGCGAGAGGCTGCATACAGTAGTCTTGTCGGTGGTTGCCTTGAAGTCGATGCTGACACCATTGTCCTCTGTGATGGAGAAGGTAAGGATGGTGGTCATGTTTCCAGGGAAACCGTCAAGACCGTCCTCCAGGGTACAGCTGAGAACGAGTTTGCTCTCCCCTGCCTCAAGTACATCCCACACGGTATGGTCGAAGGCCTTGCTTCCACCGTGGAGGATATGCTCGCCATTGTTCTTGGTCACGTTATACTCGACACCGTCAAGGGTGAATTTCGCATGGCCGATTCTGTTGGCATAGCGTCCGAGTGCCGGGCCGGCCGGATTTCTGCTGAATCCCATGTACTGCTGGATATTGTCATTATGACCGACAACATTTGCATACTTGCCGTCTTTGTCCGGTGTATAGATACCTACGATATATCCACCGTAGTTGGTGATCTGAGCGCTGATGGTACCGTTGGTGATGGTGTAGAGAGATACCTTCTTGCCGTCGATCTCGGTATTGAATGCCGCTGCATCGAGGAGGTCGCCAGGAGCCTTTACCTGCGGCTTTGGCTTGGAAACCGGCTTAACGGCTTCTGCCTTCCAGTCATAGAGATCCTGGAAATATGCGCGGAGCTCGTTCCAGTCATAATATGGAGCTGTCTCGGACTCAAGTCCAGGGAGCGACACTTCCTTTTCGTTGTAAAGGATCTTGGTCAGCACATTACCCTTCTTGTCACGGTAGAAAATCATCTGGCAGTTGGTTCCCATCGGAATCTGCTCGAATGCATACCATCCGTTTGCGTGAGCCTCGGCTGTAGGGAATCGTCTTCCCTGGAGGTCGTCTACGCCGAGAAGGGCAAAGAGAGGAAGGATTGCGGTGTCGTGACCGAATCGGAGGTCTGCAGACCTGTGGCTGCCCGGCTTCACTGCCTCGTCCGCCTTGTCCATGAAGTCCTTGAGAAGAGGTCTTGCCGCATACTTGATGTTGTCGCCGACCTCGAGAGAGGCTGCCCACATCCTGTAGATGGAATCATTTCCGGAAGCCCAGAGATATACGAGCTCTTCCGGTGAGAAGAAGTTGCGGAAGATATCGATTCCGAGGAAGTCGACATCCTGGCACATTCCGCCGGCCGAGAATACAGACTTGATGAATGGTTCAGGGTTGCCGATCACTGCCATTCCCCTGTTGAAGTCAGTAAGGAGAGGTTTGAGGAAACGGGTGAAGTCATAGCCAGGAACACCTGGTGCCGGTGCGTACGGCATCTCGGCAGGACGCGCCATAGGCCATGCCATCGGCGGCATCTGACCCATGCCCATGCCTGGACGCTGAGGCGGCTCGTTGCCCGGGGCATAGACCCTGAGGCTTGGGTTGATGTATGACATGAACTTCTCGCCAGTCGAGAATGTGAAATTCTGATCAGGAAATCTCTCCTTGAGGCTGTAGCTGAAGTTGGTCATGCTGACGATGCAGCGCTGGCTTGTGCTGGCGACGCAGTTGACCTCGTTGCGCTCCTTGCTCTTGAATACCTGTGGGTATCTGTCAGCCATTCTGGCTGCGATGGTCCTGTGCTCCTTCGCTCCGCGAGGGGTGAGCATACCTTCCATGCCGACGTGTGCGTCCTGGACAGTCTTTACCTGTTCAAGAAGGAGCTTTCCCTGGCTTGTGAGAAGTCCCAGGGTGTCGAGATGGGACAGAGTCTTAATCGCAGCTGCTCCGAAAGTGGCATTCTGCTCATATCTTGATCCGTGACGGCCATAGTGCGAGATGTAGAATGGCTTATAGCCCTTTGGAGCCGGCGTGTCGCGTATCTCTGCAAACTCATAGGAGTGCATGTTGTTCGCGGCGCGGTCCGGATTCTCGGTGATGACCGACAATGCATTCTGGGCATTCAGGCTGGCACAGAATGCAAAAGCGAGGATTGTTATTGTCAATTTTTTCATATCAAACCAGTATTGTGTGATATCTATACCTAGTCGAATATCTCGGAGAGCTTCGCTGCCAAAGCCTGGCCACGAAGATTCCTGGCTGCAATCTTGCCATCAGGACCGATGAGGAAGTTTGCAGGAATGGCATTCACTCCGTATGTCGCTGCTGCCTCACATTTCCACATCTTGATATCACTAACATGGATCCAGTTCATCTTGTTATCCTCGATTGCCTTTATCCATGGCTCTCTGTCCTTGTCAAGCGAGACTCCGTAGATTTCGAAACCCTTTGAATGATATTCGCCATACGCACTGACGAGATATGGAACCTCGCCCATACATGGGCCGCACCATGAAGCCCAGAAATCGAGGAGCACCCACTTGCCCTCACCTACCACGCTTGAAAGCGGGAGTGTGTTGCCGTCTACATCAGGAAGATTGATTTCGAGATATGGCTGACCGACAGCGCTCTTCTTGAGAATCTCGGCCCTTTCCTTCAGACCAGTCACAACCTTTGTAGCTGCGAACTTTGGATTGACCTTGGCAAGAGCCTCCTCCAGAGCATATCCATCAAGGTCATACTGCATGGACTGGAGCTGGATGACAGAAAGATAGTTATCAAGATTGTCCTCATATAGCTTCTTGTCCAGTTCGTCTGCCTCTGCGACAATGGCGTCCTTAGCCTCCTTGGTCTCAGCAGCACGATATGCATTGTTGAAGTCATTCATCTTGTCGCGATAATCCTGATAGATGTCGTTCACGGGTGTTCCTGTCACCTTGACATCATCTCCGGTCTTTACGTAATCCACCGTTCCCGGTTCTGCAATGACTGTAGCGAAAGAGGTGCCCGGAAGATCGCGGACATAGATTACTCCCATACTCTCGGCGAGAGGGATCTTCACGCTGAAGCCACCGTCCACGACAGGAACAGTTGCAAGTGTGTCACCGTCTGCCACTACATACGCGTTTTCCGCGCCGCTGTCGATACTTCCATTGATTACCAATTCGTTGCTGTTTCTGCATGCAACAAGCGCAAGCAGCACTGACGATAAAAGGATGAATCTTTTCATATTTCCAACAATAAGTTCATATTATGACAATGATAAGCAATCGCTTGATTCTTCGTGTGAAACAATCCCGTAACCACTGATGGGTTACGGGATGCTATAAGTTTACTTGAAGAGAAGCGGAGCCATTGCCTTGAGAGCGCGTCTCCAGGTAAGGAACTCGTGAGCGGTACCCTCGGATACGAAAGAAGTAGCCTTGATACCTGCAGCGTTGAGAGCCTCAGCTGACTTGATGACACCGTCAGGATTCTCCTTGCTTCCGCAGCTTACGAAGATATGTCTAACCTGCTTTGGATCCTTGATTGCCTCCGGGGTGTATGAGCCACCGCTGAGCAGACCGTAGTATCCGAACAGTTCGGTACGGCGGAGAGTCACGAGAGTTGTTGTGAAACCACCCATAGAAAGACCTGCCATGGCGCGGTTCCACTTGTCAGTCTTGGTCCTGAAGTTGGCGTCGATGTATGGGATGAGTTCATCACAGAGGACAGCCTCGAAATCCTTTGCATCGAAGTCATTCATATGACCGAACTTGATCTCGTTGCACATGCCATAGGTATTAACGATGATGAACGGCTCGATCTCGCCTGCGGCAATCATGTTGTCCATGATAAGGTTCTCATGACCCTGATTTGACCATGCGGTTTCATCCTCACCCCAACCGTGCTGGAGATAGAGTACCGGATACTTCTTCTTCTGGTTCTTGGCATCGCCATAGCCAGCAGGAGTATATACGAAAGCACGGCGGAGCTGGTTGGTGCTCTTTGACCAGAAAAGAACCTGCTGTACGTTTCCGTGAGGAACGTTCTTTTCTGCGTAGAAATCTGCGTCGTGTGCAGGGATCTCGATGCCTGACTCCCAGCGGCATGAGCCATAGTAGTTGTTGGTACCTGGATCGTTGAAGATACCACCGTCGATAGATACGTGGTAGTAGTGGAAGCCCTCATCCATAGGACCGGCAGTTGTACCTTCCCAGATACCGTCACCGACATGCTTGAGGACGGTTCCGCCCTGACCGCCAAGACCGAGGCTTACTCTTACCTCAGCAGCGCCTGGAGCGTTGATGCGGAAGCGGGCGTAGCCCTGTGAGTTTACCATTGGATACTCCTGACCTGGCTGGTTGAGCTCGTTAGGCTTGAAGTCTTCCTTGATTTCCTGTGCATTGGCGCCGGCGCAGATCGCCATGGCTGCCATGATTGAGAACAAAGTCTTTTTCATTGTGTAAATGGTTATTGGTTATATGTTTTTTTCAGTCTTTCAGCGACCAGCCGTGCTCGGCGTGGTAAATCCTTTCATGATCATCTTTTGGTTCCCGATCTACCATTCTCTACAAATATACCGAAAAATCCCCGCAACCTCATCCGGTTACGGGGACATTTATTCGATCAAGCAAAAATTACTTGCTGAGAGCCTGAGAAACTGCAACTGCGACAGCAACTGAGCAACCAACCATAGGGTTGTTACCCATGCCGAGGAAGCCCATCATCTCGACGTGTGCAGGAACTGAAGATGAACCTGCGAACTGAGCGTCAGAGTGCATACGGCCGAGAGTATCGGTCATACCGTATGATGCAGGACCTGCAGCCATGTTGTCTGGGTGAAGGGTACGGCCGGTACCACCACCTGATGCTACTGAGAAGTAAGGCTTGCCAGCGAGCACGCGCTCCTTCTTGTAGGTACCAGCAACTGGGTGCTGGAAACGGGTAGGGTTGGTAGAGTTACCGGTGATGGATACGTCTACACCCTCCTTCCACATGATCTTTACACCTTCACGTACATCGTCAGCACCGTAGCAGCGAACGCCACCACGAACACCCTCTGAGTAACGGGTCTCGCTGATGATCTCATAGTCACCGGTGTAATAGTCGAACTGGGTCTGTACATAGGTGAAACCGTTGATGCGTGAGATGATCTTTGCAGCATCCTTTCCGAGACCGTTAAGGATGACGCGAAGTGGCTTCTGACGTACCTTGTTAGCCATCTCAGCGATCTTGATAGCGCCTTCAGCAGCTGCGTAAGACTCGTGACCTGCAAGGAAAGCGAAGCACTCGGTCTCCTCACGGAGAAGACGTGCTGCGAGGTTTCCGTGGCCGAGACCAACCTTACGGTCATCAGCTACAGATCCAGGGATACAGAATGCCTGGAGACCCTCACCGATAGCCTCGGCAGCGTCAGCAGCAACTGCACAACCCTTCTTGATAGCGATAGCAGCACCTGCTACATAAGCCCACTTTGCATTCTCGAAGCAGATCTTCTGGGTGTCCTCACACATCTTGTAAGGATCGATGCCCTTCTCGTCGCAGATAGCCTTAGCCTCTTCGAGGTCCTTGATACCATACTTGTTAAGAGCTGCATTGACCTGGTCAATACGACGCTCGTAGCTTTCAAAAAGTGCCATAGTGCTTATGCTTTACGTGGGTCAATATACTTAACTGCATCCTTGAAACGGCCATAGGTACCCTTTGCCTTCTCGATAGCCTCTGGGCCGGTAGCGCCAGCCTTGAGAGCATCCATGAGCTTGCCAAGGTTTACGAACTCGTAACCGATAACCTCATCGTTGGCGTCGAGAGCCATCTGGGTGCAATAACCCTCGGTCATCTCGAGATAACGTGAACCCTTTGCACGGGTACCGAACATGGTACCAACCTGGCTGCGGAGGTTCTTTCCGAGGTCCTCGAGTGAAGCACCTACTGGAAGACCGCCCTCAGAGAATGCTGACTGGGTACGTCCGTAAACGATCTGGAGGAAGAGCTCGCGCATTGCGGTGTTGATAGCGTCGCAAACGAGGTCCTGGTTGAGAGCCTCGAGGAGAGTCTTGCCTGGGAGGATCTCAGATGCCATAGCAGCTGAGTGGGTCATACCTGAGCAGCCGAGAGTCTCTACGAGAGCCTCCTCGATGATGCCGTCCTTAACGTTGAGGGTAAGCTTGCAGCAACCCTGCTGAGGAGCGCACCAGCCGATACCGTGGGTAAGACCGGAGATATCCTTGATTTCTTTAGCATGCACCCACTTTCCTTCCTCAGGAATAGGAGCATTGGCGTGATTGGCGCCCTTTGCTACGCAGCACATCTGCTGCACTTCTTTTGTGTAGATCATATCTGTGTAATTAAATGATATTTCGCGACGCAAATATAAATAAATATCCTGTCATTCGGTATAGTCAAGGACATTATTACTGCCAGAAAAAAGACAAAGATATGTACAGAAAAAGCCGCCCCATGAGGGACGGCTTCATCAAATATTCCAAAAGAGGAAAACTATGCGTTTCTAGCCTCGATTTCCTTGTTGATCTGATCCATCTTCTCGTCGGTGAGCTCATACTTTGAGATGATAAACATAGCGAGGAGGAGAAGGAGTGCAGGGATGACGCATACGAGCCAGAGGATACCCTGGAGTGCCATAGGAGTCTGGCTTGCGCTTGCAGCCTGGAAGCCGACGATTGCGAGGACGAATCCAGGAACAACGCCACCAAGAGCCATACCTGCCTTGAAGAAGATACCTGTAAGAGCATTCACGATACCTGCGATACGCTTGCCGGTGGTGTACTCGCCATAGGTGATGACCTCAGGAACGAGAGCCCACATGTAACCGGTAGCGATGAGGACGCCGGCACTCTTGATGAACTGTGCCATGCAGAGGAGAGTGAATCTCAATGTCTGAGGGAGATTGAGCTGCACGAACACATACATCATTGCCATTCCGAAGATTGCAATGCCGAGAGATGCGTAGAACATGTTCTTCTTGCCGATTGCTTTCTTGATTGCAGGAACGAGAGGCATGAAGATAAGTGCAGGGATGGTTCCAAGCCACATGAAGAGCGTGGTGAGGAGTGGGGTTGCACCTACGTTATACGTCATGAAGTATGCATCTGCAGCGTTGCTTACAGAAAGCATCGAGAATGCTGTGATGAAGAAGAATGCAAGGACGCGGAGCGGCTTGTTGCGGAAGAACTCCATCCAGAGGTCGCTTACCTTTACGTTTGCAGACTCCTTCTCGTCCATAACGACACGCTCCTTGCACTGGCTGAAGCAGAATACGAGGAGAGCGAAGCCGGCGACACAGAAGATAGCCATTGTGGTGAACCATGCACCGGCAGCTTCAGGTGTGTTGTATGCAGCCTCCATCTTTCCGGTGGTAGGATTGAGCACCTTTGGTGCGAAGAGGGCGATGACGAGCGGAAGCGACTTTACGATAAGCGCGCCTGAGTTCGCCATGAACATACGTACAGATGTGAGGATTGTAATCTCGTCGGTGTCACGAGTAAGTGATGAGTTGATTGCACCGTAAGGGACATTGACGAGGGTGTAGCACATTGACATGCCGACGTATGTAACGTAAGCGTAGATGAGAGAGCCTGAGAATCCGTTCCAGAAACAGAGGATTGCAAGGGCTGTAAGAGGAATACCGCCGAGGATGAGCCATGAACGGTATTTTCCCCACTTAGGGTTCTTCTTGTCGACAAGGGTGCCTACGATAGGATCCCAGATTACATCCACAAGACGTACTACGAGGAACATGACGGCTGCTGCGCCGGGATCGAGTCCGAATACGTTTGTGTAGAAGAAGAGAAGCCAGATGCTGACGGTCTGGTAGATGAGGTTCTGGGCCATGTCACCCGAGCCGAAGCCGATGCGCTGCAGCCAGCTCAGCTTGTAGAAACCTCTGCTCTCGTTGTTGTTTGCCATAATGATTATTAGCTAATGTGGTTATATTACTTCAGATTCTCCTTCCACTGGATGTAGTTCTCCTCGAGGGCGTTCTTCCAAGCTGCCTCAGGCTCAACCTCACCAACCTTCGCGAGGGTTGAGAATGCTTCAGCCTCGCTGGTATAGTAACCTGCACCGAGAGCTGCGCCGCGAGCTGCACCGAGAGCGCCGTCGGTATTGAAGAGCTCGATGCGTGAGTCGCAGAGGGTTGCGAGGGTGCTGCGGAACAGAGGGCTGAGGAAGAGGTTTGCCTTTCCTGCACGGATCACGTTAGGCTCGAGTCCGAGGTCCTTCATGATGTCGATACCGTAGCGGAATGAGAATGCGATACCCTCCTGGGTTGCGCGGAGGATGTGAGCCTGGCTGTGACGTACGAGGTCGATGCCTGCGAAACGTGCACCCATGCAGCGGTTTTCGAGAACACGCTCGGCACCGTTACCGAATGGGAGGACGATGAGACCGTCTGAACCTACAGGAGCGTTTGCAGCGAGGTCGTTCATTTCAGCGTATGTGAGTGAAGGAACGATGTTGCGATGTACCCATGAGTTCATGATACCGGTTCCGTTGATGCAGAGAAGTACGCCGAGACGTGCTGCATCTGCGGTATTGTTCACATGGAGGAAGGTATTGACGCGTGAAGCCGAATCAGCCTTTGGCTTGTCGGTAACGCCGTATACAACGCCGCTGGTACCGCCGGTTGCAGCGATTTCACCAGGATTGAGGACGTTGAGTGAGAATGCATTGTTTGGCTGGTCACCTGCGCGGTAAGAGATTGGAGTTCCAGCAGGGATGCCGAGGAGGGCCTCGATTTCAGCGGATGTGCGTGCTGCTACGCCGATAGAAGGCTTGATCTCAGGGATGAGCTCAGGGTCGATGCCATAGTACTCGGCAACGAATGAAGCCATCTTGCCATCCTTGAAGTCCCAGAGAATCTGCTCTGAAAGACCGGTCTCGGTAGTGCCCACATCACCTGAGAGCTTGTAAACTGCATAGTCGCCAGGAAGCATGAACTTCCAGATCTTCGCGTAGTTCTCCGGCTCGTTGCGCTTTACCCATGCGAGCTTTGAAGCGGTGAAGTTGCCTGGAGAGTTGAGCAGGTGGCTCATGCACTTGTCGTAACCTATGGTCTGGAGAGCCTCGGCACCGATACCTACGGCGCGTGAGTCACACCAGATGATTGCGTCACGTACAGGCTTTACGTTGCGGTCTACTGCAACGAGTCCGTGCATCTGGTAGGTAACACCCACTGAAACGACCTTTGACATGTCGCACTGGGTTGAGATATCCTTGATTCCTTCGCAGATATAGCGCCACCAGAGCTCTGGATTCTGCTCTGCCCAGCCCTTGTTAGGAGCCGAAATCGGCATTTCAGTCTTAGGATTGGTCGATGAGGACAGACATGTGCCCTTCTGGATGTCGAGAAGCGATACCTTGATGGAAGAAGATCCGATATCAATACCAAGAGAATACATCGTTGTTATCAGTTTTGTTGGTTGTTATTATCAGTCAGGACACAATTGCCCATTGACGCAAATATATGAATAATTCCTGAAATCAACGTCTTTCAACCCGTATATGTCAAGGCATTTGACAAAAAAACTCTATATTTGGAAACATAAAGGAGTCCCCCACCCGGGCTCCCGTATCGTGCATTATTGACAATCAATATATTAACCACATTATAACACCCTATCATTATGGCAAAGAAAGTTGAGAAACGCTACCTTCTCCCTGCGGATTACATGGCTGATCCATCCGTTCATGTTTTCAACGGCAAGATCTACATCTATCCTTCTCACGACTGGGAGGATGAGTCAAACGTAGAGGATGACAGCGGCGACCAGTATATCATGAAGGACTATCACGTCCTTTCAATCGACGGAGATCCTATGACCGGAACCGTTACCGACCACGGCAAGGTTCTCGACCTCGAGGACATCGCTTGGCACGGACGCCAGCTCTGGGACTGTGATGTCCAGGAAAAGGACGGCAAGTACTACATGTACTTCCCTATGAAGGACAAGAACGAGGTATTCCGTCACGGTGTGGCTATCGCAGACAACCCTGCAGGTCCGTTCATCCCTCAGCCGGAGCCGGTTCATGGCAGCTACTCCATCGACATGGCTGTCCTTAAGGACAATGGCGAGTATTATATGTACTTCGGAGGTCTCTGGGGTGGCCAGCTTCAGTCATACAGGGACAACATCGGCATCGAGGATCCTGCTGTCAACAACACCCCTGACAGCCCTAATCTCCCTCATGGAGACCAGCCTGCGATCCCTAGCCGCGTTGTAAAGCTTTCTCCAGACATGCTCCAGTATGCAGAGGAGCCAAAGCCTGTCGTAGTCGTAGACGAGGACGGCAAGCCGCTCACAGCAGACGATCCTCATCGTTTCTTCGAGGCATCATGGACCTTCAAGAAGGACGGCAAGTACTACTTCACCTACTCTACCGGTGACAGCCATCTCCTTTGCTACGCTATCGGTGACAACATCTATGGCCCATTCACATACAAGGGAGTGATCCTCACCCCTGTTGTAGGCTGGACAACCCATCATGCAATCATCGAGTTCGAAGGCAAGTGGTATCTGTTCCATCATGACAGCAAGCCTTCAGGCGGCAAGTCATGGCTCCGCAGCCTCAAGGTGTGCGAGCTCACCTTCAATGAGGACGGCACCATTGAAACCATCGAGGGAATCGACGAGTAGAAAACAGAAATTCAATACAGGAAAAGGAAGCGGAACCCCGTTTCCTTTTCTTTTTTTTACGGATTATCCATATTTTTGCGCCTTTGAAAAAACGGATACATCAAAATACGATATCTATTATGAAAAACAAAGCATTGGCTGCCATGGCCGGTATCTTCCTGCTCATGGTGTCTTGTACGCCAAAGTACGAGACTGTCAGTGGCGACCCACTGGGGACAAAAATCTACACACTTGAAAACGGACTCAAGGTCTATATGACCGTCAACAAGGACGAGCCAAGACTCCAGACCATGATTGCGTTCCGCACAGGCGGAAAGACCGACCCTTCCGACAACACCGGACTGGCCCACTATCTCGAGCACCTCATGTTCAAGGGCTCCGAGAATCTCGGAACATCAGACTATGCAGCCGAGAAGGTTTATCTTGACCAGGTAGCCGATCTCTACGAGGTTTACCGTGTCACCGAGGATCCAGCAGAGCGCAAGGCAATCTATCACAAGATTGATTCACTCAGCTACATCGCATCGACCTACGGCATTCCTAACGAGTATGACAAGTCTATGGCTGTCATCGGCTCCCGCGGAACCAACGCGTTCACCGGAGAGGATGTAACATGCTACGTCGAGAACATCCCTTCAAACCAGATCGACACCTGGGCGAAGATCCAGGCAGACCGTTTCATGAAGATGGTCATCCGCGGATTCCACACCGAGCTTGAGACCGTTTACGAGGAGTATAATATGTATCTCTATGAGGATAGCGACAAGGTACTCCAGTCAATCGACTCAGTGCTTTACAAGCATCATCCATACGGCAGCCAGACCGTCATCGGAACCCAGGACCACCTCAAGAATCCTTCGATCAACACCATCTACAAGCAGTTCCAGACCTATTATGTCCCTAACAACGCTGCCATCTGCGTATCTGGAGACTTTGATCCGGACGAGTTCGTAAAGACTATCGAGAAATACTTCGGAGAATGGAAGTCCGCTCCGGTTCCCGAGTTCAGCTATGAGGCCGAGACTCCTATAACCAGTCCTGTCGAGAGACACATCATGGGTAATGATACCGAGTTCCTCTACATCGGCTGGAGAATCCCTGGCGAGAAGGACTGGAAGGACAGCGAGATTTCGGAGATTGCATCGGCAGTGCTCAACAACGGCATGGCCGGACTCATCGACATAGACATCAACCAGCAGCAGAAGGCTCTCCAGGCAGGTTCCGGTGCAAACACGAGAAGCGACTATGGCGACTTCCTCCTGATCGGATACCCTAAGGACGGACAGTCTCTCGAAGAGGTTCGCGACCTTCTCCTTGCAGAAGTGGCAAAGCTCCGCAATGGCGAGTTTGACGAAGACCTTGTCGCTGCGGCTGTTGCGAACTTCAAGCTCCGCCAGATGAGAGGCCTTGAGAACAACAGACAGCGTGCGATGCTCTATGTCAACTCATTCATCGCAGGTCATGACTGGGCAGATGACGTCCACCAAATGGACCGCCTGTCCAAGGTGACCAAGGCTGACGTTGTTGCATGGGCAAACAAGTATCTTGGTGCCAACAGCTACGTCGCAGCATTCAAGCATACCGGAGTAGATCCTAACATCAAGAAGATCGAGGCTCCGGAAATCACTCCTATCGCAATGAACCGCGACAAGCAGAGTGCTTTCCTCCAGGAGATCCAGGGCATCGAGGTAAAGGAGATCGAGCCGGTATTCGTTGATTTCTCCAAGGAAATGTCAACCTTCAAGGCTCAGTCAGACATCGAGGTCCTTTACAAGACCAACGAGAAGAATGACATCGCGTCTGTCACCTTCAGTTTCGACGAAGGAAGCATGGATGACCCGGCGCTTGGGCTTGCACTGAACTACATCAGCTACCTCGGCACCCCTGCACGTTCGTCAGAGCAGATTGCCAAGGAGCTTTACAAGCTTGCATGCAACCAGAGCAATTCAGTGAACGCCACTTCTTGTTCTTACGGCGTAAGCGGAATCAGTGCCAACATCGGAGCGGCTCTCGAGATCATCGAGGACCTTATGGCAAACGCCATCCCTGATGAGGATATCCTTGCAAACCTCAAGGCCGACCTTCTCAAGTCCCGTGCAGACAACAAGTTCAACCAGAGAGCATGCAACAGCGCACTCCAGACATACATCATGTATGGACCTGAGTACATCAAGGCTACTACCCTGTCGAACGAAGCAATGATGGCCCTCACTTCGGAAGAACTCCTTGCAAAGGTTTCCAACCTGCTCTCAAAACAGCACAAGGTTCTTTATTACGGACCTGCATCTGAGAGTGATGTCAAGGCCCTCCTTGCCGACCACCATGATGTTGCAGGCGAGCTGCAGCCACTCCAGAAGAAGCACGCCATGAAGGTACAGACCCCGGAGGCAAAGGTATTCATCGCGCCATACGATTCCCGCCAGTTCAACTACATCCAGTACACCAACTCAGGCGAGAAGTTCGAGCTTGCCGATGCCCCATATGTAAACCTCTACAACGAGTACTTCGGAAGCGGTATGAACACAGTCGTATTCCAGGAGATGCGCGAGGCCCGTGCACTCGCATACTCAGCAAGGGCAACACTCCAGGCTCCTGTTTTCACCGACGACAGCTATAGCTTCAACGCAACCATCGGTTCCCAGAACGACAAGCTCCAGACCGCGGTAGAGGCTTTTGATGAGATCATAAACAACATGCCTGAAAGCGAGAAGTCATTCGAGATTGCCAAGACTGCCCTTGATGGAGTACTCCGTACCCAGAGGACAACAGGACAGGCTGTGCTCAGCTCATACCTCAACTGCCAGGAGCTCGGACTCAGCGAGCCTGCCAGCCGCATAGTATTCGAGGCACTTCCTAACCTTACCATCAGCGACCTCAGCGCAATCCAGCAGAAGAGAGTCAAGGACCGTACATACATCTATGGTCTCCTCGGAGACTATAAGGACATGGACATGAACTTCCTCCGTACACTTGGTCCTGTACGCATTCTCAGCCTGGAGGAGATTTTCGGATATTAATCTGCTGTTTCAGGATCATTCAAGCCTGAATTCAGTAATATTCTGTATACCGGGGATACCGTAGTACGATGCTACGATATCCCCTTTTACATATACCTTCCGGCCAAGATTGGATGGATTCGAAGCGAGGTTGAGTCTGTCTCTCAGTTCGCCTTTGTTAAGCTGTACGGACATGCACATGTCACGGTCCGAGCATGACGCCCGTCCCGCTATGGCTAAATGCGTCTGGGACGTAAACGGACCGGAAAACTTCACCTTGGATGATGACATGTCACCGCCGACGATATAGCCCATCACCCAGACTCCGGTCTTTCCAACCGCATTCCGGGCATCGTTGACACCCATAGTCTCACCTCCCGATGATCCTCCGCTTCCGGAGCCTCCTATTTCGTAGTTGTCAGTCATCCAGTTGCCGGTTGTATCCACACCTATGGAGATCCCTTTCCCGGATACGGTCTTTGCCGATGCCGATACATTCAATGTCAGCATATCCCCTGCAGCCATGGCGCGGGTATCCAATACCTTGTCCACCCCATCTTCACTCATCATGAGCGAAACGTTTCCAGGGGCAAAATAGGCAAATCGCGTTTCGCGATATGAATACATCAGCTTCCCTGCCGCATTTTTCAAGAACAGAACAGCCTGTGGGCAATTCTCGATGAACGAAGGGGCAATCTTGAGCCTTATGCCCGCATTCATCCTTACACAGTTCAGAGAGACATCCGTCCGCTCCCCCGCCTTGATCACGACAAGCTGTTCATCTCCGAACTGCGGAATCGAGAAATCCGGCTTGCTGAAAGCATTTGAGACGGCACGGACTGTATAGCTTCCGGGATCAAGAGTCATTGGATCCGGGACAGATGAATACAGACCTTCATAAAGCGGCTTGCCGGAAGAGTCACTTACCTTGAGAATGAAATTGTTGGTGTCCGGAATCGCAGATGATGAAGATTTTGTAATCATGGAACGGACATCGGGACTGAAGCAGAACGACATTTCTCCCTGTCCGGGAGGCGTCAGCCAGTCACTACAGGATACAACAGGAAATAAGGCCAGAAATGGCAGGAATCGAAATCCATGGAGTTTCATACACATGATATTTGGGTTGCTCCGCCATATTGCGGATCACGCCAAAAATACCCCCGGCAATCATGATTCTACGATGAAAAGATTACAATTTTTAACCAAAACATATCTTTTGCTTTTTTGACTCTCACAAGAATGTCAAAAAATGTAAAAAACAATTGCGGGACCGTCGTATCACTACGTTCGATCCCGCTACTTAACCTAAACTTAAACTATGAAAAACTTCATCGCAAAAGTAATCATAATTTTGTAGTTACCAAATATTTTTGTCACTTCTGTTCCGCTCTCATCTTTGCATATTTGAGCAGAATAATCTTCGGTTCAGGGAAATCATCGAACCTAATCTTTGCTTTCACGTCAGGAACACGTCCGCTGAGATCCAGAATCATTCCCGGTCCGAAACGGAGATGTTCAATGCGCTGACCAATCGTGAAAGAGGACATAGGCGCAGCATTGAAAGTAGCTTCATTGTACCTGTTTCCCTGAGGCGCAGCCGATGCAGAAGGACGTGTCTGAACCGATGGACGTGTTGCAGCCGAAGATGGACGCGAACCATACTGAGATTGCTGGGGCTGAGTCTGACGGGGCATACGTACCGGTCTTCCTGACTGTCCATATGATGTTGTGTTCCTGCTGAACCCAAAGGTCTGTCCGCCACCTCCGAACACACGCTGCTCGTCAAGCGGATTCTCTATGTAGCGGCTGTCAATCTCCCTGATGAAACGGCTCGGGCTGTTGTTTTCGGTCTTGCCGTTGCGCATGCGGCTGTCCGCAAAGCTCAGCGACAACTTGCGCCCGGCTCTGGTTATAGCCACATAAAAGAGACGTCTTTCTTCTTCTATATCCGACGAGGAAGCAAGCGAGCCCCCCGAAGGAAACAGATTTTCTTCCATTCCCGAGACATAGACATACGGGAACTCAAGGCCCTTTGAAGAATGGACTGTCATGAGCGACACCTTGTTGTTGGTATCCTCCTCATCCTCGATATCTATGTTGCTGAGAAGGGAAATGTTCTCAAGGAATTCGTCAAGACGGATCACCGGCATCTCTCCTGTCGAGCCTTCGGCCTCCTGTTCAGCCTCAAACTCCGCCTTGCGGTCCTGGATATAAGAAGCCACGCTGCTTACGAGTTCCTCGATATTGGCCGTCCTTGCCTGACCTTCGATGCTGTTGTCTTCCCTGTAGAAGCGATAGAGGCCGCTGTCATCGGCTATCCTCTTCGCCAAAGTCTCCGCGTCAGTCGTCACGACCAGACGGGAGAGTCTGTCTATCATGTCCGTGAAAGCACGAAGCTTGGTTATCGCTGCGCTCTTCAGTCCGAATTCAAGCAGACGTTCAGAATAGACAGCACGGAACAAGGTACATCCCAAGGTTCTGGCAGCCAATGCAAGAGCATCCTCGGAGGTGCCGCCGATGCCACGCGTAGGCTTGTTCACAACTCTCTTGAAAGACTCGTCATCGTTAGGATTGACGACAAGCTTGAAATATGCCATGAGGTCCTTTACCTCGGCCCTGTCGAAGAAGGAGTTGCCGGAATAGATCATGTACGGAATGTTGCGCTTGCGAAGCGCTTCCTCCAAGGCTCTGGACTGGGCGTTCGTCCTGTAGAGTATCGCGAAATCCTGGTATCTGGCCGACTCTTTCCTGACCGTATCCAGAATTCCGCTGGTGATGAGAACGGCTTCCTCCTGTTCGTTGTATGACTTTATCAGCTTGATCTTGTCGCCTTCCTCCCCGACCGAATAACACTCCTTTGGAAGGCGGTTCTTATTCTTGTCTATCAGGGAGTTGGCAGCATTGACGATATTGCCTGTCGAGCGGTAGTTGCGCTCCAGCTTGAACAGTCTCGCCTCGGGGTAATCCTTCCTGAAATTGAGTATGTTCTCGATCTTGGCGCCACGGAAGGCGTAGATGGACTGGGAGTCGTCGCCCACGACGCAGATGTTGCGGTGGTGCATGCTCAGTTTCTTGATTATCAGGTACTGCGAGAAGTTTGTATCCTGGTACTCATCCACGAGGATATGCGTGAACCTGGCAGAGATGCTTTCAAGCGCCTCAGGGAAATCCCTGAGCAGTATGTTCATGTTCAACAGAATGTCGTCAAAGTCCATGACTCCGTTCTGGCGGCATTTCTTCACATAAAGCGAATAGATGTCGCAAATGCGCGGCTTGCGGGAATGGCTGTCCTCAATGGTGATTTCCGAGCGGTTCCTGTAGACCTGGTCGGTTATGAGGTTGTTCTTTGCCATCGAAATCCTTGCAAGGACCTCCTTGGGCTTGTAAATCTTGTCGTCGAGTTGAAGTTCCTTTACACAGGACTTTATCGCACTGACCGAATCGCTCGTGTCATAGATTGTGAATGACGATGGATATCCGAGCTTCTCCGCATACTCGCGGAGGAATCGGATGAAAACTGAATGGAATGTGCCCATCCATACCCTTCTTGCCCTTCTCTCGCCTACCATGAGAGAAATCCTTTCCTTCATTTCCGTTGCCGCTTTCTTGGTGAAAGTAAGGCAAAGGATTGATGATGGATCGAATCCCTTTTCAAGCAGATAGGCCACCCTGGAAGTCAGCACACGGGTCTTTCCCGAACCTGCTCCGGCTATTATCAGCACCGGCCCCTCAAGACATGCGACAGCATTGCGCTGCTCGCTGTTCAATCCTTCAAAAATAGCGTCTGCATTGTTTTCCATAATGGCACGAAATTACGATTTTTTTGAGTAAATTTGCGACGGATTTTTCAAAATTTCCCCAAGACGAAATCTAATTTATTGTCAAACAATTACATAATGTCAAACAACATCGTATTGAAACGAGGGCTTGATCTTCCGGTCAACGGAGCAGCGGCCCTCAAGACCAGCAAAACGGTCGCAGCTGACGTTGTCGCAATCAAGCCTACGGACTTCAGGGGCTGTACCCTGAGGCTTCTCGTAAGGGAGGGTGACAAGGTTCTGGCAGGCTCACCTGTTCTTGCCGACAAGAAATGTCCTGACATCATCTTCGCTTCACCGGTCAGCGGTACTGTTGCCGAGATCGTCCGTGGAGACAGAAGAAAGCTTCTTGCTGTCCTCATCAAGGCTGACGCCCAGAATGAGGCAATCGACTTCGGCAAGAAGAACGTATCGGGAATGAAGGCCGATGAGATCAAGGAGCAGCTCCTCAAGGGCGGCGTATGGCCATTCATCGTCCAGAGACCTTACGGCATTCTCGCAGATCCAACCGTTCAGCCAAAGGCAATCTTCATCTCCGCATTCTCGACTGCTCCTCTCGCAGCAGACCTCGAGTACACTCTCGGAGCTGAGGTAGAGAACATCCAGACAGCAGTGGACGCACTCGCCAAGCTTACAGCCGGCGGCGTACACGTCTGCACCAACAGCGCTTCTTCAAAGTTCAGCGCTCTCAAGGGTGTCAAGGCTCACGTTGTAGAGGGTAAGCACCCTGCAGGCAACGTAGGTGTCCAGATCAGCAACATCTCCCCTATCATGAAGGGCGACACCGTATGGACTGTATCCCTCCAGGGTGCTGCCGCCATCGGCAAGCTCCTCAACACCGGCAAGCTCGACCTTACCAGAAAGATCGCCATCACCGGTCCTAGAGCAAACGACCCTGCATACGTAGAGGCTCTTCCTGGAACCGCCATGAGCGAGTTCGCATGCTTCGCAGCACAGGGCGAGAGCGACATCCGCTGGGTCAGCGGCGACATCCTCACCGGTACAGCAGTAGGCGCAAACGGATACCTCGGTTTCTTCGACAACCAGGTAACCCTTCTCTCGGAAGGCAACTACTACGAGATGCTCGGATGGGCAAAGCCTGCAAGACCAAAGCTCCACAGCTTCGCCCGCACCTACTTCTCTTGGCTCTGCCCTAAGAAGAAGTACGACATGGACACCAACACCCACGGCGGCGTACGTCCATTCGTTCTCTCTGACGTTTACTCGAAGGTGCTCCCTATGGACATCTATCCTGTATACCTCTGCAAGGCTTGCCTCAGCAACAACATCGACGACATGGAGAAATTCGGTATCTACGAAGTCCTTCCAGAGGACCTTGCTCTCTGCGAGTATGTGGATCCTTCAAAGATCGAGATCCAGTCCATCATCGCCGACGGTATCGCACTCATGTTGAAAGAAATGGCTTAATACTCGAAAGTTATGAACGCATTACGCAAACTTTTTGACAACATGGCGCCGACCTTCAGCGAAGGCGGCAAGCTCGGATTCCTTCATTCGACTTTCGATGCATTCGAGACATTTGCATTCGTACCTAACACCACCACCAAGAAAGGCTCACACGTCCGTGACTGCAACGATATCAAGCGTGTCATGATCATGGTTGTGCTCGCCCTCGTTCCTGCCATGCTCTTCGGTATGTACAACGTGGGGCTCCAGCACTCGGCAGCCTTCGGCCTCGACTGGGGCTTCGGTCAGATGTTCTGGTACGGTCTCCTCAAGGTTGCACCTCTCTTCATCGTATCTTACCTTGTCGGTCTTGCAATCGAGTTCACCGGAGCTCAGCTCCGCGGTCATGAGCTTACCGAGGGCTACCTCGTAACAGGTTTCCTCATTCCGCTCATCGTTCCTGTAGACGTTCCACTCTGGATGCTCGCAATCGCAGTAGCATTCGCTGTAATCTTCGGCAAGGAGGTATTCGGCGGTACCGGTATGAATATCTGGAACCCAGCTCTCCTCACCCGTGCATTCCTCTTCTTCTCATATCCTAGCAAGATGTCAGGAGACACCGTATGGACCGGAGGTCTCAGCAAGTTCCTTGCAAAGGGTCACTGCTTCCAGGGTTCCGATTCACTCGTTGACGGCTTCTCAGGCGCAACCCCTCTCGCAAACCTCGGAAGCGCTACTCCTGACTGCGGCTGGTTCACCGACATGTTCGTAGGTACCATTCCTGGTGCTGTCGGCGAGACTTCAGTGATCGCTATCCTTCTCGGTGCTGCCATCCTCATCTGGACCGGTGTCGCAAGCTGGAAGATCATGGTTTCATCAATCGCCGGCGGTCTCCTCATCGGTTACCTCGGATATTGGGGCGGTGCTACCGAGCTCCCTGGCTACTATCAGCTCGTAATGGGTGGTTTCATGTTCGGTACCGTATTCATGGCAACCGACCCTGTAACCTCAGCACAGACCGAGTGTGGCAAGTGGATCTACGGCTTCCTTATCGGTGCTCTCGCAGTAGTAGTACGTCTCTGGAACCCAGGATACCCTGAGGGAATGATGCTCGCTATCCTCCTCCTCAACACCTTCGCACCTCTGATCGACCACTGTGTCATCACCAGATCTATCGCGAAGAAAGCTAAGAAAGCAAAGGTAAACGCATAATCAATACGGGATATGAATACAAACAGTAATACATATACAGTAGTATATTCGACTATCCTCGTAATGGTAGTCGCAGCGGTTCTCGCCTTTGCAGCAAGCTCTCTCAAGTCAAGACAGGATGACAACGTCAAGGCAGAGACCATCAGCAAGATCATCACAGCAGCCGGACTTTATGAGGACGGATGCGACGCAAAGGCCGTTTACGCCCAGAACCTCGTCGAGGCATTCCTCGTCGACGCTGCCGGCGAGCCTGTAGGAAAGCTTGCCGAGGGTGAGGTCAAGGTAACCGCAGACCTCAAGGTTGAGAATGACAACATCAAGGCAGGCAAGAGCGTAAAGCTCCCTGTATACAAGTTCAATGTAAACAACGAAGTGATCACAGTGCTTCCTTGCTACGGTGCAGGACTCTGGGGACCAATCTGGGGATATGTAGCTCTCAAGCCGGATATGAACACCATCGCAGGTGTCGTATTCGACCACAAGAGCGAGACTCCGGGCCTCGGTGCAAAGATTGCAACCGAGCCATGGTTCCGTGAGCAGTTCGCTGGCAAGCAGATTGCTAAGAACGGCGAGGTCGTTGCAGTGTCCATCGTAAAGGGTGGTGCTCCTAAGGACGACATCAACGCTGTCGATGCAATCAGCGGTGCAACCATCACTTCCCAGGCTCTCGATGCAACCCTCAAGATCTGGCTCGGCCAGTACAAGGAGTACATTGCCAAGTGCCCTCAGCCTGCTGGTGAGGATTGCTGCGAAGATGAATGTGAATGTGAAACTTCAGAAAACCAGGAGGACTAAGCCATGGATGCAAATATGAAAGAAACATTGTTGAAACCTATTTTCAAGGGCAATCCTATCACTGTCCTTGTCCTCGGTATCTGCTCTTCACTGGCCGTAACCGTACAGCTCCAGGGAGCCCTCGTGATGGCACTTTCGGTTATCATCGTGACCGGCCTCTCAAGCTTCGTGGTTTCACTTCTCCGCAACACAATTCCTAACCGAATCCGTATCATCGTTCAGCTCGTGGTAGTTGCCATGATGGTAATCCTCGTAGACCAGGTGCTCAAGGCATTCGCATACAGCGTCAGCAAGACCCTCTCAGTCTACATCGGTCTTATCATCACCAACTGTATCGTCATGGGACGTATCGAGGCTTTCGCACTTGGCAACAAGCCTATCCCGTCACTCCTTGACGGTCTCGCAAACGGTGCCGGCTACGGTCTCATCCTCGTTGTAGTCGCTTTCGTACGTGAGCTCCTCGGATCAGGAACCATCTTCGGTCTCCAGGTTATCCCTCAGTTCATCTACGATGCAGGCTATGTAAACAACGGTCTCATGATTCTGCCTCCAATGGCCCTCATCCTTCTCGGATGCGTCATCTGGATCCAGAGATCAATCCAGAAAGACCTTCAGGAGAAATAACATCAAACTCGAATCGAAATGGAATATTTAAGCTTATTCGTAAAGTCCATCTTTGTGGACAATATGATCTTCGCGTACTTCCTTGGTATGTGCTCATACCTTGCAGTATCGAAGAATGTGAAGACAGCCAACGGTTTGGGTGTTGCTGTTATCTTCGTCCTTCTGGTGACTCTTCCTATCAACTATCTCCTCAACAAGTACCTTCTCCAGCCAGGCGCTCTTGCATGGCTTGGTGACAAGTACGCATCACTCGACCTCAGCTTCCTCAGCTACATCGTGTTCATCGCGGTCATCGCTGCCATCGTTCAGGTCGTTGAGATGGTTGTCGAGAAGTTCGCACCAGCACTTTACTCATCACTCGGTATCTTCCTCCCTCTTATCGCCGTAAACTGTGCGATCCTTGGTGGTTCCCTCTTCATGCAGGAGAGAGCATTCGCCAACGTAGGTGAGTCTGCCGTTTATGCCCTCGGTTCCGGTATCGGTTGGTACCTCGCAATCGTTGCCCTTGCAGCAATCCGCGAGAAGACCGCATACTCTAACGTTCCAGCACCTCTCAAGGGTCTTGGAATCACCTTCATCACCGTAGGTCTTATGGGTATCGCATTCATGACATTCATGGGTATCAAACTTTAATTGGAGGAACAAGAAATGGAATTGATTTTGAGTATACTCTGTTCAGTGGTGGCAGTCACTGTCATCACTCTCATCCTCGTTGCTATCCTCCTGTTCGTCAAGGCCAAGCTCACACCTTCAGGCAAGGTCAAGATCAACATCAATGACGGCAAGAAGGAGATCGAGGTAACACCTGGTTCATCACTCCTCTCTACTCTCGCAAACGAGAGAATCTTCCTTTCATCAGCATGTGGTGGAAAGGGCAGCTGCGGACAGTGCAAGTGCCGTGTCCTCGAAGGTGGCGGTTCAATCCTCCCTACCGAGGTCGGTTTCTTCAGCCGCAAGCAGATCCAGGACAACTGGAGACTCGGTTGCCAGGTCAAGGTCAAGGAAGACCTCAAGATCCAGATCTCCGAGTCAGCCCTCGGCGTGAAGGAGTGGGAGTGCACCGTTATCAGCAACAAGAACGTTGCAAGCTTCATCAAGGAGTTCAAGGTTCAGCTTCCTCCAGGAGAGCACATGAACTTCGTTCCTGGTTCATACGCACAGATCAAGATTCCTGTATACGACATCGACTACAATGTCGACATCGACAAGAGTCTCATCGGCGACCTTTATGTTCCTACCTGGGAGAGATTCAACATCTTCACCCTCAAGGCAAAGAACGACACTCCTACCGTACGTGCATACTCTATGGCCAACTATCCTGACGAGGGAGATATCATCACACTTACCGTGCGTATCGCTACTCCTCCATTCAAGCCAAAGGATCAGTGCAAGTCAGGTGGCCCTGAGTTCGTGGACGGCGTACCTGCAGGTATCGCATCTTCATACATCTTCAGCCTCAAGCCAGGTGACAAGTGTATAATGAGCGGTCCTTACGGCGAGTTCGCTCCTAACTTCAACTCCAAGGCTGAGATGATCTGGGTTGGTGGTGGTGCCGGTATGGCTCCTCTCCGTTCACAGATCATGCATATGCTGAAGACCCTCAACACCACCGACCGTGAGATGCATTACTTCTACGGTGCACGTGGTATCGATGAGGTATTCTTCATGGAAGACTTCCTCGAGCTCGAGGAGAAGTTCCCTAACTTCCACTTCCATCTCGCCCTCGACCGTCCAGATCCAAAGGCTGATGGTCTCGGAGTCAAGTACACTGCAGGCTTCATTGCAAATGTTCTCGGCGACACCTACCTCAAGGCTCACGAAGCTCCAGAGGATATCGAGTACTACCTCTGCGGTCCTCCTATGATGGCCAAGACAGTTCTCGACCTTCTCCACAGCCTCGGCGTAGAGGACAACATGATCCGCTTCGACAACTTCGGTGGTTAATCCTCCGATACATTATAAGAAAACCGACTGAGTCAACTCAGTCGGTTTTTTTATGGAAAGTATCATCAAATCGCGCCTCCCTTACGGGTTGCAGACAACGATCACAAGAAAACCGGCGTTCACTGGCGGTCCAGCGTCGATCGTGAACATGCCGGTACCACCCTCAAGGAGAGTCAGCTTGACACCATGACCATCCGGATCAAGTTCATATTCATAGATTCCGCGCTCGACATCATAGTCAAGATCTTCCCTGCATATATCGACCATTGTCTCTTCCGGATAGACATCCACATAAATGTGAACGGTTTCTCCATCATGTCCAGTGACGATGTTCCCTGGATGAAGCTCGATCCAGCCCTTTGTCTCGACCTCCTCGCTGCCTATGACTGTATCCGGATCTGTACTGCCGGTACGTGTAACGGTAAGGTCCAGGACATGATATACATTCCTTCCTATGCCCCTAGAACCCAGAGTATAGCCAAATCCCTCCTGATTAAGATTGACAGGATAGTACCACGTCCTCCCCGCAATATCGCCCTGGAGAACAAAACGGGTAAAAGGACGTCCCAGGCTTTCTTCTTCTATGTCATTTGGGTAGCACACAAAATCATTCATGAAATAGGTTCTGGAACGCCCGATATCCCCCAATCTGCGATAAAGCATCGATTCCATATTCAGCGAGGACATGTCAGATTCAATCAACCTTCCGCCATTCAGAACCATTTCGGGTACAAAACCCTCACTTTTCAATACACTGCATGAAGCATTGACGTTGATGAGATACGCAGATGCATTACGGAGTCTCTGGCCATCATATGGAGTGCCGCTGAAGTCAGCACGTACCGATGACAGAAGGACCCGGGACATCAAGGGCTTCAAGACGACTTCTGCTACTGCACCCTCCCCTGCTTCGAAGACAGCCTCACCACTCATGACGGGATAATCAGGATGCTCATCAGTCAGCAAGGTTTTTAGACCGCTGATTGCCGCATAAGAAGCTGTACCAGCCTTCGTCAGCCTTTCAGGATTCATGTTGGCAAGGACCACGACCCTTTTACGTCCTGTACGGGATGTCATGCGGACCGTTCCGGCTGAGGCGACATTAAAAGACTGCCAGCTGTCCAGTATCCCTGCGGCGTCACCATCATAAATGAAAACATCAAGCCTGCGGATAAGGCTTGCCGCTCTGACAAAGGAAGCCGCATCCGAGGAGCCGCTGCGCGTTATCAGCCCTGAACCTTCGGCTCTGAATTCAATGGAGATATCAGTCCGTTCCCCACCCTCGCCTTCCGGCATATCAAGTGGAGAACAGCCACCAATGAGAAAGGGAGCGCAAAGAGCAAGCAAGCATAGTATCAGTTGGACCAGAATGGCCCGAGGCGAACGCCTCAAGGTAGAAGCAGCGCTCCCTCCCTCTTGGGTAATGTGCATCATTTCAAGCATTTCAAATGAGATTAGTTCTTTGACAAATCTACCTGAGGGAACGCGACAATAAAAGAAAAGGTAAAAAACAGACACGTGATTTTTCCATTTCTTACCTTTTTATACTAAATTGCAGTTTGATCAAACGATAGATAAAACCTAAAAAATAACAATCATGAAAAAAACCACTACAATCGCATTGGCGGCCCTCTTGCCTCTTTTCCTCAATGCACAGAATGTCACTGTCAGAGTCGAGACAGACCCTATGGAAAAGCAGATCATCGCCAAGGAGCTTTACGGTCAGTTCTCCGAGCACCTCGGATCATGTATCTACGGTGGTCTCTGGGTAGGCACTGACTCAAAGATTCCAAATATCAATGGTTACAGAAAGGACGTATTCGAGGCGCTCAAGGAGCTCAAGGTTCCTGTAATGCGCTGGCCAGGCGGTTGCTTCGCAGATGATTATCACTGGCGTGACGGTATCGGCCCACAGGCTAACCGCCCTCATATCGTAAACAACAACTGGGGTGGTACCCTCGAGGACAACTCTTTCGGTACCCACGAGTTCCTCAACCTTTGTGAAATGCTTGACTGCGAACCATACATCAGCGGTAACGTAGGTTCAGGTACTGTAGAGGAAATGTCAAAGTGGGTCGAGTATATGACCGCCGCTAACGGCCACATGGC
Organism: Bacteroidales bacterium; assembly: GCA_024398125.1. Lineage (GTDB taxonomy): Bacteria > Bacteroidota > Bacteroidia > Bacteroidales > UBA932 > Cryptobacteroides. The sequence goes on along the minus strand of JAKSJO010000002.1, from coordinate 20,209 downwards.
TGACGAGCGTGCTGCCAACGGCCGCAAGGAGCCTTGGAAGGTCAAGTACTTCGGAATCGGCAACGAAGCTTGGGGCTGTGGCGGAAACATGACCGCCGAGTACTACTCAAACCAGTACCGCGCATTCTCTACCTATCTTCGCGACTATCACGGGAACAAGCTCTACAAGATCGCCAGCGGCGCATCAGATTATGACTATGACTGGACCGAGACCCTCATGAAGGCTATCGGCAACAAGATGGACGGCGTTTCCCTCCACTACTACTCTGTAAACAACTGGAACGACAAGGGTTCAGCAACCAACTTCAGCGATGATGAGTACTACGAGATTATCGGCAAGACTCTCGAGGTTGAACCTGTGATCGCTCGTCACTGCGCTATCATGGATTCAGTCGACCCTGAGAAGAAGATCGGTCTCCTCCTCGACGAGTGGGGTACATGGTTCAATGTAGAGCCTGGTACCAACCCTGGTCACCTCTATCAGCAGAACACCATGCGTGACGCTATCGTGGCAGGTCTTAACTTCAACATCTTCCACCGCTACACCGACCGTCTCAAGATGGCCAACATCGCACAGGTTGTAAACGTTCTCCAGGCAATGCTCCTCACCAATGCCGAAGGTCAGATGATCAAGACTCCTACCTACTATGTATTCAAGATGTACAATGTACACCAGGATGCGCAGTATCTCCCTGTAAGCTGCAACGCTGAGAGCGTGGCTACCCCTCTCAACCGCACCATGCCGACCGTCAGCGCAACCGCATCACGCGACGCCAAGGGTGACGTCCACGTTTCTCTTGTAAACCCAGATCTCAAGAAGGACCAGAAGGTTACCGTAGAACTCAGTGCTCTCAAGGGCAAGGCAATCAGCGGCGAAATCATCACTGCAAAGGACATTCACGCATACAATGATTTCGGCAAGGCAGAGTCTGTCAATATCCAGAACTTCAAGGGCTTCAAGGTAAAGGGCGACAATGTCGAGATCGACCTCCCTGCAAAGTCAGTCGTTACCATCACCATCAAGTAACAAAGACAAGACATCATAAAAAACCGGCTCCTCCACAGAGCCGGTTTTCTTATTATTATAGGTATCTGGCCGTCCAGCTGTCACAAGAAGCAGCCATATCGCGAGGCGTACCTGCAAAGACAACCTTTCCACCGGCATCGCCAGCCTCAGGGCCGAGGTCAATAAGCCAGTCTGCCGCACGGATCACGTCCATATTGTGTTCGACGACAACCAGAGAATGTCCCTTGTCCAAGAGAGCATCGAAAGCTTTGATGAGCTTTTCGACATCATGGAAATGCAGTCCGGTAGTTGGTTCATCAAATATGAAGAGTATGCGGTTCGAGCTGTTTTCACTCATGGACAGAAAACTTGCGAGCTTGATTCGCTGACTTTCACCTCCCGAAAGCGTACTGCTGCTTTGACCGAGCTTGATATAGCCCAGACCGACTTCCTGAAGCGGCTTAAGCTTCATCACGACATGCTTTGCATGATCTTCCTTGCCTTGCGAGAAGAACTCGACCGCCTCGTCAACAGTCATGTCAAGTATGTCGTCCACATTCTTGCCGTTGTAACGGACTTCAAGGATATCCGGCTTGAAACGCTTTCCTCCGCAAGACTCGCATAACATGGTCACGTCTGCCATGAACTGCATTTCTATATGGACATATCCTTCACCCTGACAGTCAGGGCAGCGTCCTCCATCCTGGTTGAATGAGAAGAATGACGGAGTGTAGCCGTTTATCTTTGCGTATTGCTGTTCGGACAGGAGCTTGCGTATATCGTCCCATGCCTTGAGATAGGTCACTGCATTGGAACGGGAACTCTTGCCGATAGGATTCTGGTCAACGTATTCAACACGCGAGATTCCGTTAAGATCGCCTGCAAGACCATGGAACAGTCCTGGGAGGTCGCCGGACTCATTGATATGTCTGTAAAGTGCAGGATAAAGGATGTCGCCGACCAGCGATGACTTGCCGGAACCGCTGACTCCTGTCACGACAGTGAGCGTTCCCAGCGGGAATGAGACGTCAACGTTCTTCAGGTTGTGTTCCATGGCACCGAGGACCTTTATCTCTCCGTATGGCTTGCGTAGGACGCGGTCTATACGCTTGCGCCTGCCAAGGATATACTGTAATGTAAGAGACCTGCCGATTTCCTCCTCAGACGGCTGTCGACCTTCCTTGAGACTGCCCTGATAGATGATGGAGCCGCCATCTAGGCCCGCCTTCGGTCCCATGTCGACCAATATGTCTGCAGCTTTTATGATCTCCTCGTCATGTTCGACGACGACGACGGTATTGCCTATGTCGCGCAGTCTGCGGAGAACGGATATCAGCCTCTCCGTATCGCGTGGATGCAGTCCGATACTCGGTTCATCCAGGATGTACATGGATCCGACCAGAGAGCTTCCCAATGCTGCTACCAGATTGATTCGCTGACTCTCTCCTCCCGACAATGTATTGCAGTTGCGGGACAGGGTCAGGTATGCCAGACCTACGTCATCCAGGCATTTGAGACGTGAAACAATCTCCTGTATCGGGTTGTCGACTATCTCGCGCTCATAAGGTGAAAGATCCAGATTCTCGAAGTAATCGATAGCCTGGCTGATGTTCATGCTGAGTATCTCGTGGATATTCTTGCCGCCCACGCGGACATACAGGGCATCCTTGCGAAGCCTGCTTCCTCCGCACTCAGGACATACAGTCCTGCCGCTGAAGCGGTTGAGCATGAACCTGAACTGTATCTTGTAACGCTGAGTCTCCACCCAGTCGAAGAATTCCTTGATTCCTACGATGGACTCGTCATCTCCGTCAACGCTGTGGCCGTTCCATATCGTCCTCTTTGCCTCCTCGGGCAGCTCGCACCATGGTGTGAAAATCGGGATGTTGTATCTGTCCGCCACCTGGATGAGATGGTCATTGAACCAGCCCATCTTCTCTCCTCGCCAGCATGCAATGGCGCCATCATAGATGCTCTTGGTCTTGTCCGGAATGACAAGGTCCTCGCTTACACCGATGACGTTCCCAAGGCCTCCGCAGACCTTGCAGGCGCCGATAGGACTGTTGAAACTGAACATATAGTCATCAGGCATGCTGAAGCTCATTCCATCCAGTTCAAAACGGTTCGAGAAATCGTGCGGGCCGTTTTCCTTGACGACACGCATCATTCCGTCTCCCTTGTCGAAGGCCGATGCAATCGAGGACATGAAACGTGTCTCAAGATCCTCCGAGATATGGTATTGTCCATCCTCTCCATCGTCCAGCTTTGCCCTGTCGACCAGAAGGAAAAGGTCAAGAGTCTCATATGAGGCCTGATCGGTCATTACATCCTCGATGCGAATGATGGAACCGTTTCCGCAATCGTAGAAACGGGAAAAGCCATCTTCCTTGAGTGCGAGCATAAGCTCTACCTTGTCTTCCCTGTCCTTCCAACGGATGTCTGACAGAATATAGATAGTTCTTGAATCGCCCTCACGGATGAAAGAGAGCACATCAGCCACGCTGTCCTTGCGTACTTCCCTGCCGCTTACCGGCGAATAGGTACGTCCTATGCGGGCAAAGATTATACGCAGGTAATCATATATCTCGGTAGTGGTTGCGACAGTAGAACGCGGATTGCGGACATTGACTTTCTGTTCGATGGCAATTGCGGGAGGGATGCCTTCGATGCTGTCCACGTCCGGCTTGGTCATACGTCCCAGGAACTGGCGGGCATAGGAAGAAATACTTTCAGCAAAGCGTCGCTGTCCCTCCGCAAAAAGAGTATCGAAAACAAGCGATGACTTGCCTGATCCCGAAAGACCGGTGACCACCACCAATTTTCCACGAGGAATCTCGACGTCAATATTCTTAAGATTGTTGCTTCTCGCACCCTTTATGATTATGCTGCCTTCCTGAGCCATTCCAGTAAAAATCGAAAACACAAATATAGTCCTTTTTCAGTATATTTGTGTCCATGGACGAACGGACGCTCAAGGATTTCAGATACTGGCTCAAGGTTGAAAGGAGCATGTCGCCGAACACAGTTTCGGCGTATGGCTCGGACGTGGCCGAGTTCTTCGAGCAGTCGGGGTGCGATGCCGTATCTGCAAACTCCGACAGTATCAACGACTACCTTGCAAAGCGTTCTCGAGACATAGGAAAACGTTCCCAGGCGCGCACCATCAGCGCTCTGCGGTCTTTTTTCAACTGGACGATACTTGAAGGCATGCGCAAGGACAACCCCTGCGACGGTGTTGATGCGCCCAAGCTTGGACGCTACCTGCCCGATGTGCTGAGCGTGGAAGAGATTGAGGCCATCCTGGATTCAGTTGACCTGAAGTCGGAGACAGGCCTTAGAGACAGAGCCATTCTGGAAGTCCTTTATGGCTGTGGACTGCGCGTCAGCGAACTTGCGACACTGAAACTGTCTGATATCTACGCCGACCAAGGCTTCGTCCGCATAATAGGAAAAGGGAACAAACAGCGGCTCGTCCCTATCGGAGGAATGGCACTCCAGTGCATCGCGGCATACATGGAAGACCGCCCGGAGCCAGATGGAAGCGAATCGGAAGACATCGTTTTCCTTAACCGGTTCGGACGTCCGCTCAGCCGCATTTCAGTGTTCAATATGGTTAAGAAGCAGACACTGCTGGCCGGAATCCGCAAGAGCATTTCGCCACATACATTCAGGCATTCCTTCGCTACACACATGATAGAGAATGGAGCAGACCTAAGGGTCGTCCAGGAGATGCTGGGGCACGAGAGCATCCTGACCACCGAAATATACACCCACATCGACTCATCGACATGGCAGGCGAACATTCTTGACCACCATCCACGCAAAAATGCAGTCATATTGGATGATAATGAAATGAAAAAGAGCTAAATTGCAGGCTTTATCATTGAAATGAAGTACTTGAGACACATATTCACATTCATCCTCACCGTTCTTGCGCTGTCATCATGCAAGCTGACATGCGACTGCGGCAACGTAGTCTTTCCGGAATCATATGACAAGGTGATGATTCTCTATTCGGCAGGAGCAAACAGCCTTAGCTCGGACCTGACAGAAGATATCAATGACCTTTGTTCAGGATATATCCCTGGAGTATGTTCAGGAGATGCCTTGGTCATAATCTCCCATCATAACGTATACAAAGGGGTCAGCGAACCAGTTATCGAGAATGTATATACCGACCTCAAAGGAATGGTGGTACGCGACACCATCAAGGTTCTCGAGCAAGGGAGCATGCTGACCGACAAGGAAGTCATGCGCAGTGCGCTCACGACTGTAGACCAGATATTCAAGGCCAGCAGATACGGAATGGTATTCTCTTCTCACGCTACAGGATGGCTGCCAACAGGTTTTTATGACAATCCCAACCTTTGGAAGTCCGGATCAGGAAGCTATCTGCCCCGCCCTGACGGAGCCGTGCCATACAAGGAGCCGATTCTCGCCGACGGCGAACCGAGAGTCAAGAGCATAGGCCAGACGGTGTCCGGCGCTCTCGCATACGAGATGGAGCTCGTGGACTTTGCCGAAGCTCTTCCATTCCATTTCGATTATATCCTTTTCGATGCCTGCCTTATGGGAGGAATAGAAACAGCCTACGAGCTTCGGGATCATTGTGACATGATCGGATTCTCCCAGGCCGAGATTCTGGCTGAAGGACTGGATTACAAGACCATGGGTGAAAGACTGCTGAAGGGGAAGGATCCCGATGTGATCGGCGTCTGCCAGGATTACTTCGACTACTACAACGCTCAATCCGGTTCCATGAGGAGTGCGACAATCTCCCTTATCGACTGCAAAAAGCTCGAGCCTCTGGCTGGCATCTGCAAGAAGCTGTTCAATGACTATCGTGCCGATATCAGCACGCTGAGCAGGTACAGGGTCCAGAGGTATTACAGATCAAACCGCAAATGGTTCTTCGACCTCCAGGATATGCTGGAGAAATGCAGCATCACAGCAGATGAATCCAAGAGTCTGCAGGATGCGCTTGACGGATGCGTGGTCTACAAGGCCGCCACACCGTCATTCATGCTGGAATACTCCGGATTCGAGATTGATGTACATTGCGGCTTGAGCATGTATCTCCCATCTGAAGGAAACATGCGTCTGGACAACGCTTATCGCAAGCTTGAATGGAACAAGGCCACGGAACTTGTTGAATATGATTAAATTTTGCGATTCTTCAAGATAATCGCTATATTTGCGCCCGCATTTGAAAAGCAGCAGCTTTTGGTGCAATGGGTCCCGGGCCTGTTCCGGGATGAGTAACACATTTTAAAACAAATCAACAATGCAGCATTTCGCACTTAACGGCAAGGTTCGCCAGGTAGGCAACAAGGCCGTAATCAAGGCATTCCGCGCACAGGGTCTCGTACCTTGCAACCTTTATGGTCTTGGAATGGAGAACGTACTCTTCACCGTTGAGGAGAAGGAACTCAAGGGTCTTATCGAGACTCCTATGTCACACATCGTTGACCTTACCCTTGACAACGGTCAGTCTTATACCGCAATCGTTCACGAGCTCCAGTTCCACCCTGTAAAGGACAACTGCCTTCACGTTGACTTCCTCGCTGTAAACGAGACCAAGCCAGTTGCAATCAAGGTTCCTGTAACCATCACCGGACATTCAGTCGGCGTACAGAAGGGTGGTAAGTTCACTCTCAACACCCGTGCACTCCGCATCAGCGCACTTATGGCCAACCTTCCTGATGAGCTCCCAGTTGACATCACCGAGCTCGATCTCGACAAGAAGATCAAGGCTGGTTCACTCAAGTACGACAACATCACCATCCTTACCGACAAGGACACCATCGTCTGCGGCGTGAAGGCTACCCGTAACTCTAACAAGGGTTAATCGTTGTCTGCTGACAAACTATGAACTATCTGGTAGCAGGATTGGGGAACATTGGTTCCGAGTACGATTCGACCAGACACAACATGGGATTTATGGTATTGGATGCCTGGGCTCAGGCATCCAATCTTGTTTTCGAAACCGCACGATACGGCAGTGTAGCTGAGACCACGTTCAAGGGAAGGAAGATCACTTTGCTTAAGCCTTCCACCTATATGAACCTGAGCGGCAACGCTATACGCTATTGGATGAACAAGTTGGACATTCCCATTGAAAATCTGATCGTCATCTGTGATGACCTCAACCTTCCCTTCGGAACTCTTCGTATGCGAAAAAACGGAAGTGACGGAGGTCACAACGGACTTGCAAACATCATCGAACTTCTTGAATCTCAAAACTTTACCCGTATCAGAATGGGTATTGGCAATGATTTTCGCAGAGGCGGACAAATTGACTTCGTCCTGGGCGAGCTGACACCTGAGGAGAAAGAGGCCATGCCTGAATTATGCAAGAAGGTAATCGGCGGAGTACGGGATTTCACCACCATCGGACCGGACAGAGCGATGAACTTCCTCAACAAAAAAAATGCGTAATAGTTTGGAATTCAAAGATTAATCACTATCTTTCGCAAAAGGCGAAAGTCTGTATTAGCGGAATTTCAATTATTAACTGTTAAATATCTTGAAAAATGAAAGAGCTTGTAGCAAAAATCAAGGCTGAAATCGCCGAGTTCGAAGTGAACGCCGATGCACAGGTTGAGAAGGGAAACAAGGCTGCAGGTGCACGCGCACGCAAGGCTGCTCTCGACCTCATGAAGGATCTCAAGGAGTTCCGTAAGGTATCTGTAGAAGAGGCAAAGAAATAATTTCAGCTTTTTCTAATTTTTTTCATTTTTGATGCAACGTAAACCTGAACTTCTGCATCAATATAGCAGGTTTAGGTTTTAGTACACGTCTGAAGGGCCGTTCGCTGTGAGGTGATCGGTCCTTTCATTTTTTGATTATGTTGCGGAAAAATGGCTAACTTTGCAACATGAAAAGAAGCTTTCCGTTAATACTTATCCTGCTGTTTGCTCTTTCCTTCCGCATCTCTGCCATTCCCGCACGCGAAGGAGTGTATACTCTTCGCCAGCCGGATGGATCGACTCTTAGGGTTCGCCTGCGTGGAGACGAGTTCAGCCGCATTCTTACAACAGTGGACGGGCACGCTGTAGCCCTGGGTAAGGACGGGTATTACAGATATGCCAGCTATGACGCTTCGGGAAAGCGGCATGCAAGCTCATACAGAGCCGACCGCCCTGCCCCTGCATCCATAATGGACGCCAGCCGCAACATTCCTTACCAGACCATAGCCAGGAATGGCGCCGAAAGGCGAAAGGCTGCAAGACAAGTCATGAGGCCTATGGAATTCACGGCAACCAAGGCCAGCACAAAGCATCGCGGACTGGTCATCCTTGCCGAATTCAGAAACCTCAAGTTCAAGAACTCAAGAAACAGATTCACAGCCATGCTCAATGAACGTGGCTACAATTACAACAACGCAACAGGAAGCGCCGCTGATTATTTCAATGAACAGTTCAAGGGCATAGTCGAATTCGAGTTCGACGTAAGTGACGTTGTCACCCTCAGCCATGACTACGCATATTATGGAGAGAACGGCGAGGACAACTTCGATGCCCGTCCCGGAGATCTTATAGCCGAGGCATGCCGCCTCGCAGACAGCAGCATCGATTACTCCCTGTACGACTATGACGGGGACGGCGAAGTAGACAATGTGTTCGTATTCGTCGCCGGCAAGGACGAGGCGCATGGCGCAGGAGAAGACTTCATCTGGTCACACGCCTGGTCGCTTTACAATGGAGCCGGAATCAGTCTTACACTTGACGGCAAGAAGATAAACAGCTATGCACTGTCCACCGAATTGGGAATCAATTCTTACGGGCAGTCCATCTTCACAGGCATTGGTTCATTCTGCCATGAATTCAGCCATACTCTCGGACTTGCAGACCTCTATGATACCGACTACGAAGAAAGCGGAGGCGAATCAAAGGCACTCTGGCGTACGCTGAGCCTCATGGATGGCGGCTGCTACAACAATGACTCAAATACACCTCCAAATTACTGCGCAGTCGACTGGTATCAGCTTGGGCTGGGAAAAGAAATCGAACTGGAGCCAGGAGAATACAGCCTTGAGCCTATAAACAGGAACAGGTCATTTGCCTATGCCGCAGGAGACCAGAAAGGCGAATGCTATCTTTTCGAGTGCAGGTCGAATGAAGGATGGGACAGATACATCGGCACTTCCGGAATGCTGATCTATCATGTCGACGTGTCTGATAACGCGGCCGGATGGTCCGACACCTATTCTTTCGACATGACAGCAGAGGAACGATGGTATTACAACGAAGTCAACTGTCGACCTGAACACCAATGTGCCGACCTCATCGAGGCCTCCCCTACCGCATCTTCCACCTCTCAGGTAGCATGGCCATACGGCAAGACAGACTCTTTCAAGCCCAATACCACCCCGGCCTTCCGATTCTGGAGCGGCAAGGCACCTGAGATAGCTATTACGGACATCCAGAAGAATTCCAGCGGTGTCAGATTCAATGTGACAGGACCGCTGTCGATATCGACGGCCGAGGCATTCCAGAATGCAGCAATCGTTCAGTGGAACTGTTCACTGGCTGATGCCGTCTGCGCCATCAGCTGCAATGGCAAGACTCTGTCCCAGGTTAAATCCTACGACGGCAAAGGCAATTATTCATATACGATAGAAGGTCTGGCGCCGAAGACAAAGTACGAAATTGCCATATCCGCACCAGGAACCCAGACTGTGAGCACTTCGGTCACGACGGTGTCTCAATACAGTGATGGATATCCATTCATATACATGGGCTCCACAGAGAAGAACTCGGATGGTTCCATAGTACGAGGCAGCCACATTTCGCTCAGGGTATTCAATTGCAATGATGTCCGCGATATCTCATGGACGCTGAATGACCGTAAGATCACAGCCGAAGGAGACGGATATTTCACCCTCAACAACGGTGGAATGCTCAAGGCCGAGATTCATTACAAAGATGGCAGTACTGAAACCATAACAAAGAGATTGACCGTAAAATGAGAAGGACAGGATTTGCCACCCTAATGGTGGTGCTGATAACCATATGCAGCTGCACAGGCAAAGGTCCCGATGACAGCTTCATCAAGACATCCGCGGAATACTCGCTAAGCGTCAAGGGACGCACAGTCTTCTCTGCAAACCCATATACATGTCAGACCTCTGCCAACCTCAAAAAGAACGAGTACAGAGTCCACAACGACAACATGTCCGACTGGTACATGCTCTGGCTGGATTCCAGACCCTCATCCGTTGGACAGAAGGTAAAGGGAAGCATCGAATGGACCGATGGCCGTGACGTAGAGCGCAAGAGCGGACTGACATTTCAGGTAAGTCAGATCGGCAATACTGGCCGCGTATGGCTCTGGTGCAGGAAAGAACAGATTGGAGCGATAATACAACCTGATTGATATGAGAAAGATTATAATCATGGCCGCTCTTGCGGCGATGGCAGTTTCCGCAGCCTCATGCGGTAGAGTAAAGAACATGACCGGAAAAGAAAAGAAGGCGCAGGCTGACAGTACCGCCGTGGAATGGACTGCAATCAAGCCGACTGAACTCAGCCTCAAGCCTGTTGACATTTTTGCAAACGATTGGATGGCTCTCTCTATGGGCAACAAGAATGAGAGCAACTCCATGACCATTGCCTGGGGCGGCATCGGTGAACTCTGGGGCAAACATGTAGTTACTGTATATGTATCATCTGACCGTGCTTCAAAGAAGCTTATGGACAAGTATGACTATTTTACGGTAACAGCCTTCCCTGACACTCCAAAATGCAAGGATGGTCTCCTTTACATCGGTTCGCATTCTTATTCCGAGGAGAAGGATAAGATGGCCAATTCAGGGCTCACCTTCGAATACACCGCACTTGGCAACCCTATCATCACCGAAGGAAACCTTGCTATCGAATGCAAGAAGATATATGCCGATGAATTCGAGACCGACAAGATGCCTGCTGACGTAAGGGAGAACTTCTACAGCCGCATGGGACTCCACACAATGTACATCGGCGAGATCGTCAACGTCTGGACGAAAGAGACGATGCCGGCAGAAGAGCTATCAGATAGCCGATCAGAGCCACTCCAAGACCAGTGATAAGCAGGTCATCCAACTGCAATCTTACCGGATAGGACTTGACGACGTAGCTTCCCGAAGGCATGGAGATGAAGCCGAACTTCTGCTGAAGCAGCACGAAAGCGACGCCCAGTGCAAGGCCGGACACAAGGCCGATCAGAGAAATCAGCCATCCTTCCAGGACAAATATGCTTTTAACTGTACCTTCCGTGGCTCCCATGCTGCGGAAGGTACTGATGTCTTCGGTCTTTTCGATTATCAGCATTGACAGGCTGCCGAAGACATTGAATGCTATGATGATGATGATAAAGACAAGAATAAGGAAGATCGCAGCCTTCTCATATTTCATCATCTTGTAAAGCGAGTCATTCTGGCGCATGCGGTCACGGACCACGAAGCCGTCCAGGAAATGGCTATACAGATCTTTTTCAAATGCCTTGACCTGCTTTCTTGACAATCCGGGGGCCAACCTCACCTCCACGGCCGACACCTCCTTCTCATAGTCAAGGAGATCACGCATCAGCTCGATGGGAACGATGACCAGCGAATTGTCTGTATCCGCATTGACTGAGAATATTCCAGTAGGCCGTGCATGCTCGATGCCGATGGAAGCCATCGGATTCTGGATGGAGATGCTTCCCTCCCTGGATGGGAAATAGAACTCCATCGGAGAAAGGAAGTTCACATTCACGCCTAGCTTTCCGGCCAGATTCATGCCGACCAGGCACTGCTGCATCTCCCCGTGATGAAGAGAGAAGTCCCCAAGCAGCATATGGGTCCGCAGAGGAGATTCAGCTTCGTACAAGGAATCAACGCCCTTTGCCTTTGCAACACTCTGGCGTCCCTCATACTGCACGAAGATGTTTTCCTGGAGGATATTAAAAACATTCTCCACCGAACCGTTGGCATGCAGCCAGTCAAAATCAGCCCCTTCCGCAACAAAGGTCTTGCCTGCGGAAGGGGTGATGATATAGTCCGGGTCCAAATCGCTCAGAGATGAGCGAACAAGACCGTCGAATCCATTGTAAACAGATAGAACGATGATAAGGACAGCCGTGCCTATCGCCATGCCCAGCATACTGATCGCCGATATTATATTGATCACGTTATGTGACTTACCGGCGAAAAGATAGCGGCGGGCGACGAAGAACGGAAGTCTCATTTCTTCAACAGTTCTTCGATATGCTCGGCGTAGTCAAGCGTGGTATCGAGGTAGAAGTCGATGTTCGGCACGATACGCAGCTGCTTTGCGACACGATGTCCAAGTTCACCGCGGATTGCCTTCTTGTTCTCCTCAAGCATGGTCATGACCGACTTCGCCTTATCGGAAGGGAAGACGCTGATATATGCCTTGGCCACGGAAAGGTCAGGACTGATACGTACTTCACTGACCGTCACCATGGCTCCACCGAAAGCTGCCATTCCCTTGCTTCTGAGCATCTCCGCAAGGTCCTTCTGGATCTCACGTGCAACTTTCAGCTGTCTTGTGCCTGGTGCCTTGTCCATATTACTTTACGTTGACGATGAAGTAGTTCTTCTTGCCCTTCTGTACGAGGATGTACTTGCCGTCAAGGATATCATTCTCGCTGATCTGGTAGTTGATGTCAGCGACCTTGTCCTTGTTGATGCTTACACCGTTGCCCTGAACCATCTTGCGGGCCTCTGCCTTTGAAGGGAACACCGAGGTCTCGACAGCAAGGAAGTCAAGGATGCCCATAGGAAGCTTTGCCTTCTCGACATCGAAGGTAGGAACACCGTCGAATACAGCGAGGAATGTCCTCTCATCAAGCTTGCGGAGAGCCTCTGATGTACTGTTTCCGAAGAGCATCTGGGATGCAGCAACGGCATTGTCATACTCAGCCTGACCATGTACCATGATGGTAATCTCCTTTGCAAGAAGCTTCTGGAGACGGCGCTGTCCCGGGTCCTCGGCATGCTCTGCGATTGCAGCCTCGATGGTCTCGCGGTCAAGCATTGTGAAGATCTTGATATACTTCTCGGCATCTGCATCGCTCACATTGAGCCAGAACTGGTAGAACTGGTATGGCGAAGTGCGTTCTGCGTCGAGCCAGATGTTGCCCTTCTCTGTCTTGCCGAACTTGCCGCCGTCAGCCTTGGTGATGAGCGGGCAGGTAAGCGCAAAAGCCTCTCCACCGCAGCGGCGGCGGATCATTTCGGTACCGGTTGTGATGTTGCCCCACTGGTCTGCACCACCAAGCTGGAGTTTCACGCCATGATTCTCATAGAGGTATACGAAATCATATCCCTGGAGAAGCTGATAGGTGAACTCAGTGAATGACATACCTTCGCGGCTCTCGCTGGAAAGTCTTTTCTTCACCGAATCCTTTGCCATCATGTAGTTCACGGTGATCATCTTGCCGATGTCACGGGTGAAATCGATGAAGGTATAGTCCTTCATCCAGTCATAGTTGTTCACAAGCTCAGCCTTGTTTGGAGCATCGCTCTCGAAATCAAGGAAACGTGAAAGCTGCGCCTTGATGCAGCTAACATTGTGGGCAAGTGTCATATTGTCAAGGAGGTTACGCTCCTGGGATTTCATGGAAGGGTCGCCGATCATTCCTGTAGCGCCTCCCACGAGTGCGTATGGCTTGTGGCCGCATGCCTGGAAATGCTTGAGGATCATGATGCTGACGAGATGACCGATATGAAGAGAGTCTCCGGTAGGGTCGATTCCGACGTAAGCGGCCTCAGGACCCTTCATCAACATTTCCTCGGTGCCTGGCATGATATCGTGGATCATGCCTCTCCATTTGAGTTCTTCAACAAAATTCTTCATCGTCTGTTTTTCAATTAGCACGCAAATTTAACCATTCTTAAGGAATTTTCCTTAAATTTGCAGTCTACGAACGAAACAATTCTAAAGAAGATATTTAATTATGAGAAAGAAAATTGTAGCAGGCAACTGGAAGATGAACACCACAGTTGCCGAGGGCGTTGAGCTCGCAAAGGCAGTGGTTGCAAAGTCAGCTGAGGTACCTGCTGATGTAACCCTCATCGTTGGTACTCCATTCACCCACCTCTGCCCTGTAGCCGAGGCTCTCAAGGGCTCAAAGGTTGAGCTTTCTGCCGAGAACTGCGCAGACAAGGAGAAGGGTGCATACACCGGAGAGGTTTCTGCAGCAATGGTAGCATCTACCGGCGCAAGCTGGACCATCCTCGGCCACTCAGAGCGTCGCCAGTACTATGGTGAGACTGATGAGAAGCTCGTTGAGAAGACCAAGCTCGCTCTTGCAAACGGTCTCGGCGTTATCTTCTGCGTAGGTGAGAACCTCGACGAGAGAGAGGCTGGCAAGCACTTCGACGTTGTTACCGACCAGACCAAGGCTGTCCTTTACAACTTCACCGCTGAGGACATGGCTAAGGTTGTCATCGCTTACGAGCCAGTATGGGCTATCGGTACCGGCAAGACCGCTACCGCAGAGCAGGCTGAAGAGATCCACGCATGCATCCGCAAGGTCGTTGCCGACAAGTTCGGTGCACAGGTTGCAGAGGATATGACCATCCTCTACGGTGGAAGCTGCAAGCCTTCAAACGCAAAGGAGATCTTCGCACAGCCAGACATCGACGGTGGCCTTATCGGTGGAGCAGCTCTCAAGGCTGAGGACTTCATCGCAATCGCAATGTCTTACTAGTCATTCATTCCTTGCGGAATGGAAGTTAAAGACTACATACTTGAAGCAGACGCCCAGTGCGCCGTAATCGGTTACGGCAGCTGGGCTACTGCTATTGTAAGTCTTCTGGTACGCAACCAGAAGAAGGTATGGTGGTACGTACGCAACGAAGAGGTTCTTGAGTCACTCACAACAAGGGGATGCAACTGCAAGTACCTCAGCGAGGTCGAGTTCGACACCGAGAAGATCTGCCCCAGCAGCAATCTCGACGAAGTCGTTTCCAATGCACGTATCATCATCATGGCTGCTCCTTCAGCCTTCCTTAAGACTTTTCTGGAGCCGCTTACCGTGTCTTTGAAGGACAAGTTCATCGTTTCCGCAATCAAGGGAATCATCCCTGACAGCTACACTACCGTCGTGGAGTATCTCCATGACACCTACGGGGTTGACGCAAGCCAGATGGGTCTCATCGCAGGCCCTACCCACTCGGAGGAGGTTGGAAGAAAGAACTACTCTTTCATCACAATCGTCAGCGCAAAGGACGAAAACTCCGAGGTGATTGCATCAAGACTCCAGGCTCCATACGTCAAAGTGAGCTATTCCAATGACATCTTTGGAGTCGAGTATGCATCCATACTCAAGAATATCTATGCACTCTGTGTCGGAATCGTTTACGGTCTTGGATACGGCGACAACTTCATCGCCGCGTTCACAGCCAAATGCGCATCCGAAATGGACCATTTTCTGTCTCAGGCGGAGCCACAGGAAAGGAGCATCTACAAGACTGAGTACCTTGGCGACCTTCTGGTCACCTGCTACTCGAATTTCAGCCGCAACCGCCGTCTTGGCCAGCTGATAGGCCGAGGCTGTACAGTAAAGAGCGCGCTCAACGAAATGACGATGGTAGCAGAGGGCTACTATGCAGCCGACTGCATCAAGCGCGTAAACGAGAAGCTTGGCATAAACATGCCTATAGCCGAAGCCGTATATGACATTCTCTACCGCAGGATGTCGGCAAGGAAACGTATCAATGAACTGATAAAGACTTTCTGATTTTTCGTCAGAACCCTATAGAAAAGCCCCGGGATCGATGTCCCGGGGCTTTCGTCTTATCGTGTGCAAAGGGGATTACCCTTGAATCCTGCCTTACTCACCAAGGCGCTTGAGGATGGCTGCTGTCTGCTCCTCGTAACCTGGCTTGTGAAGAAGTGCGAACATGTTCTTCTTGTATGCCTCGACACCTGGCTGGTTGAATGGATTCACGCCAAGGGTATATGCGCTGACACCGCAAGCGAACTCGAAGAAGTAGAAGATGCTTCCGAGATTATACTCGTCGATCTTCTCTACGCTTACCTCCATCTGAGGAACTCCGCCGTCGATATGCGCGAGCTTGGTGCCGAGCTGAGCCATCTTGTTGCAGTGCTCGACATTCTTTCCTGCGAGGAAGTTAAGCTGGTCGAGGTTCTGTGGATCCTCGCCGATGATGACCTCGCGTGCGCTCTTGTCGATGCTTACGACGGTCTCGAACATGATACGGCTGCCCTCCTGGATGAACTGACCCATCGAGTGAAGGTCTGCGGTGTTGGTAACAGATGCAGGGAAAATACCCTTGCCATCCTTACCCTCAGACTCGCCATAAAGCTGCTTCCACCACTCTGCGAGGTATGTAAGCTTAGGATTGTAGCAGAGAAGGATCTCTGTGCTCTTGCCATATTTGCTGTGGAGGAGGTTACGCATTGCAGCGTACTGAACTGCGGTGTTGGCCTCGCTCTTTGAGTACATCTCGGCCTTCTGGTCAGCTGCGCCCTTGAGCATTGCGCGGATGTCGAAGCCTGCGAGCGCGATTGGAAGAAGACCAACCGGAGTGAGGACTGAGAAGCGGCCACCAACGTTGTCTGGAACGATGAAGGTCTTGTAGCCTTCCTGGGTTGAAAGGGTCTTGAGTGCACCGCGCTTTGCATCGGTTACTGCCACGATACGCTCAGCAGCCTCCTGGCGGCCGTATGTTTCCTCAAGATACTGCTTTACAAGACGGAATGCCACAGCAGGCTCGGTGGTGGTACCTGACTTTGAGATGACAACACATGCGGTGTTGCGCTCCTTGGCGAGGTCCATGAGCTCCGAGGTGTACTCCTCCGAGAGAGTATTTCCTGCGAATACCACATCTGGAGCCGCACCTTCCTTACGCTTGAGCTGCTTGGCAAAGTTATGGCTGAGCGCCTCGATTGCGCAGCGGGCGCCGAGGTATGAACCGCCGATGCCGACTGTGATGACGAGATCGATGCCCTTTGCTGTCCATGCCTTGCAAACCTCTTCGATACCGCTGAGTTCCTCCTCGCTTACACCCTCTGGAAGGGTCTTCCAGCCAAGGAAGTCGTTGCCGGCACCCTGCTCGCTCATGAGGGTATCATACGCCTCAAGCGCCTTTGCGAGGTACTCCTTGTACTCTGATTCCTGAACGAAGGACTTTGAACCTTCTACGTTGATTTTTACCATATTGTGAAGACTTTATATAATTTGCACCTGAAAGCACTGGATAACGTGCCATCAGGTGCAAAGTTAATTCATTTTGCGCAAATATATTGCTACTTGAAGAACTTCTGCAGGGTCTCCGCAAGATAAGTCCTGGCGTTCATCCATGTATGAGCTCCGCCGGTGAACATCTTCTCATATAAGATGCCCTTTGCATCGAAATAATCCTGATGCTTGATGACGTCAGGGTAAAGGCCGTCTTCGGTACCCACACCGAACCACATGAGCTTGAACTTTGCGATTCTGTCGTTGATGTCAGGGAAGAAAGCATCCATGACCTCCGGTGTAAGGTATGCACTGTATGATGCGACATATCTGAACTTGTCAGGATTTCTGTAGCTGACGAAAAGTGTCTGTCCGCCACCTCTCGAGAAGCCACCGATGGCGCGGCTGTCCTTGTCAGTCCTGACCTTGTAGTTAGCCTCTACGAATGGCATGATGCACTCCTTCATCTCCTTCTCGAACACCTGATACATGTCTGAAGATGCGAAAGTGTTAGGTCTTGGAGTCCAGCCCATGTTTCCGTAAGGCATAACGACCACCATTGGAACTGCCTTGCCCTGGGCGATAAGGTTGTCAAGGATGACATTTACCTTTCCGACCTTGAACCAAGTCTCCTCAGTATCTGTAGTTCCGCTTATAAGGTAGAATACAGGATACTTCTTGCCCTTTTCGTAACCGGCAGGTGTATAGACAAGGAGCGGACGGTTCTCGCCAAGCACTGATGAATAGTAATCTGTGTAGATTACCTTTCCGTGAGGGATGTCCTTGTTGACGGTATAGAGAGCATCTGGATTCGGGATCTCGAGGAGGCTGGCCTTGAAGTTCTCGTTAGGGAACACTGCAGGCTCGTTCTGTGCCTGTGCCTGAACACCATCCACAATGAAGTTGTAAGGATAGATATCAGCAACCTCAGGCTTTACGGTAACGCTCCAGATTCCCTTTGAGTTCTTCTTCATAGGCTCGCTCTGCTTGAGGAACTGGCTTGAAAGAGATACGCTCTTTGCGTTCGGAGCCGAGTAGTTGAAGGTAATCATTCCATTAGGATGGAAGACGGTAGGATTAGTGCCTGAGCCGAGACCTGCAGCAGCCTCCTTCATAGGATAGCCGAGGATCTCGAGCATGGCAGCACCATAGCGGCGTCCAAGCTCTCTGTAGCCTTCTGCATCGAAATGGAGACGGTCAAAACCTGTGGTGCAGCCGCTTGAACTGATCACATGGGCATTTGGAATGACTGAAGGAACACGTGCGATAACGTCGTTGTGTCCTGCACACACGCCACCTACGTCGTTATTGACAACCTCACCAACGAGAAGCGGAATAGCCTGGCCCTGAAGACCGAGGTCCTTGATGAGCCTGTCGTAGATCTTCTTTACGTTCGCAGGCCACTGAGGGTCGCCGGTATTGGTACATCCCTGATGGAGAAGAATACCCTTGATGACGCCATCCTTCTGTGCGAGCTTGGCGAGCTTTACGAGATGAGCGTACGGATCGTCGCTGTAGCCTTCGATCATCGGCTTCATCCATGCCGCTGCACCTTCCTTATACTCAGCAACCTTGTCGGAGTCGAAACAGTCGATACTGCATCCAGCTACGGAAACATTGATGATACCTACCTTGATGTCCTCTGGAAGATTTTCGGTAAGAGTCCTTCCGAAGTAATCGCATGGAGTAAGACCAGTGCCGGGGCGGCAGAGAGGCGGAATGGCCTTGTACCACTTGCCCATCTCCTTTGGCTGAGGATTCTCAGGTTCTGCGTTCACAGCTCTGACGCGGCCGTTTGCGCCGGACATAAGTTCTACCTTAGGCGATACCGGGAAGTCGACAGCCGCCATCATCAGGAAGCGGTCACTGATACCTTCGATATCCTGCTGCTGTACGCGAGCATTACCTTCCATGTTCGACTGGCCGAATGCCAGATAGATGTGGAAGTTTGGATCCTGCGCCTTTGCTGAGAAAGCTGAAAGGGCCAACATAGCGACAGAAGCCGCTGTTAAAAGAATCTTTTTCATTATCAGTTTGAGTGTTTAATTCCGTGGTTGCAAGTTACGAAAATGTTATTGAAAAGTGGAGTAATTATTCAAATTCACTTCTTCAACACCCAGTCAGGGTAAGCCAGTTTTTTCTCCAAGGCAGCGATATCCCCCGCCCTCTTGCTGATGTAATTGCTTGGATGGCCGGCGCTACGTTTGATGGGGTTCGGCAGGCAGGCTGCTATAAGGCAAGCTTCTCGAGTTGTGAGCTTTGCCGCCTCATGCCCGAAATGAGCCTGAGCCGCCGCCTCTGCGCCAAAAATGCCGGGGCCCATCTCGATCACGTTGAGATATACCTCCATTATCCGCTCCTTGCCCCATATTTTCTCGATGAGAACAGTAAAATAGGCCTCCAGCCCCTTCCTGACATAGCTTCGGTGAGGCAAAAGAAACACGTTCTTTGCCGTCTGCTGAGATATTGTGCTGGCTCCGCGGAGATAGCTTCTCTTGCCGCTCTCGTATTCCTTGCGGGCATCCTGAATCGCCTTGAAGTCGAAACCGTTGTGCTTGTTGAAAAGATTGTCCTCGCTGGCAATGACTGCCTTCGCAAGCTCAGAGGATATCTCCTCGTACGGCTTCCATATCTTTTGGGTCGTATATCCAGAGTCCTTGCGGTTCTCGATCGACCTCTGGATCATCAAGGGTGTCACATATACAGGCAACCATTTATATACCAGCACCCATGAAACCGTCAGCAGAACAAATGCCAGCGGCAGCTTCACAAAAAGAAATAAAAGTATTCTTGTCTTTAGCGGCTTTCTCATATGGACAACAGTGGCCTTTCACACGAATCGACAATGCAAATATGGCTATTTTTAATGCAGTTTTTGTCCTTCCCTATTGGGAATTTGAAAAAAGTTCGTACCTTCGCATTCCCAACGACGGAAACGTCGCTGCTGAATAAAACCTGGTGCGGTAGTTCAGCTGGTTAGAATGCCGGCCTGTCACGCCGGAGGTCGAG
>JAKSJO010000019.1 GCA_024398125.1 Bacteroidales bacterium | reverse complement strand
CTGCAAGAATAATTGACCTGATCTGACATGATGGAGACGAAAAGACTGATTCTGCCCGCAAATGCAACGCAGCGTAGCATGCCTTTCAGGCGACTGCAAACAAGTTTTGGTTGATGCCACCAGAAAAAAGGGCAACCTTTGCAGAACATCAATCAAACGCAAATCATTAACTTTACAACGATATGGTAATCTCGGAAAAGATCAGAACACTCAGGAAAGAAGCCGGCATGTCTCAGGAAGAACTCGCCGACAGAATAGGCGTTTCGCGTCAAGCTGTAACGAAGTGGGAGACAAGTGCAGGCCTTCCGGACCTCTATAACATCAAAGCTCTGGCCGAGGTGTTCGGCATATCGGTGGATGATCTCTTGCGCGGTGATGTGGCATCGGCGGAGCAGAAAGAAGGGATGAAGACGTGCTGCATGTACGACATCACCGAGCCGAAGGTATTTGACATAAGGATAGGTGCATGTCGCAGCCTTGTCGTCAAGGAAGCATCGGAAGGCAAGGTAGAAGTTTTGACCAATACCCCTTACACTGTAATAAAGATCGATGAACACAAGGGACTCATTGACATAGACTTCAAAAAGATACAAGGAGTCGGTGATACACAGTGCAAAGAGAATCTGGACATAGAGATTCTCCTACCATCCGGTATGGTCAAGCACGTGGAGATGGACGCAATATGCACCTCAGTAAAGCTCTATGGCATCAAGTCCGACCAGATCGAACTTGGCGGAAAATTTGGATCGCTGGAGCTTACAGGCAACAGCGGCCATATTGAAATTGACTGCAATCTGGACCTTGAAATAGTTCTCAAGAGCATAGACGGCCGCATAGATATCAACCAGTGGAAAGCTACTTCCACTCTCTCCCTTGATTGTGACACCCCCGTAGCCTATCTCTGCGAGGGACGTCGCTGCAAACTCCACCTCGCCGACAGCATCCCAGCTCTGGAATACAGCAAGGACGAAAAAACCAATCTGATTACTCTCAATGGATACTGCTCAGAGCTCACTGTAAGGAAATAAGGGTTTCATCCTGGGCGGACAATGATGCGCAAGAAAGTAGTCGGGGCACGGCATCACCTTCCCTGGCAATGCAAAAGTCCTGTCAACGCTGATGATAGTAGCCATCTCCTACGGCCTGATCTTCAGCATAAACTCTTTCAGTCCATTGATTCTGCTACGTTTGCGATCTGTTATGTGCCTGCATTAAGACGCTTATGCCTCAACGCATTCGTAGCCGCATGCCTTGACGGCTGCGATAATCTGGGATGGGTCGGCAGAACCTGTCACTGTGGCTGTGCCGGCTGCGAGATCGACGTCAACTGACTCGACGCCGCTGACTGCCTGGATTGCGTTCTGGACGTGTGCACGGCAGTGGTTGCACATCATTCCTGTTACTTTGAATTCCATTGTTGTATCTTTTGTTTTTGTTGTTCCGTTTGTCTTGAATCTAAGGTAAAGAGCTCTGATCAGCAAAACGGCAAGAATGGCCGACGATGCAATCTGCCACCATGCCAATGTCCCGCCATCCTCGACACAGCAGTCGGAGTGGAATGCCGATGTGACAGGGCTGGTGAACCAGAATCTTGGAAGCAAGTAGTCGACACCAAGGCCGAAAAGGATGGCTCCGCTGATGATAGAAACAAGATAGATGATCATGGTCTTGCGGCCCAGGGTCTTGCCCAGTACCATTATGGACGCAAGGTTGGTCGCAGGGCCGGCCATGAGGAATACCAGTGCGGCTCCTGGACTGAGACCTTTCAGCATCAGAGCGGCTGCGATTGGAATGGATCCAGTCGCGCAGACATACATCGGTACCGCTATCAGCAGGACCACGAACATGTTGAGAAGGGGAGTGCCGGATAATGCTGTGAAGAATCCGTCAGGGACGAAGATGTTGATAAGCCCGGCCAGAACCAGACCTATCACCAGCCAGCGGCCGATGTCCTGGATCATGTCGGAAAAACCGTATCTGAAAGCTGACATGCACCTTTGAGCAAAGCTCTTCTCTTCTGTGTTTTCTGTTCTGCAGCAGCCCTGATCATGAACAGCATCTTCCTTGTCGGCCGCGTTGACCGCACATCCGCCGACGAAGCCTGTGACCAGAGCCACGATCGGCCTGAGAATGGCAAAGGGGAGGCCGAGGACGGAATATGTCGCGGCTATCGAGTCCACACCGGTCTGGGGTGTGCCGATAAGGAATGCGGTTGTAGCACCCTTTGAAGCTCCTTCCTTGCGCATGGAAACGGCAGTAGGTATAACTCCGCATGAGCACAGCGGAAGCGGGATCCCGAACAGCAGGCTGAGAAACACCGACTTCGCATCGTTGCCGCTCAGCCATTTATGGTAGAGAGTCTGAGGCACGAATGCGTGGAGTATTCCAGCAATCAGGAAACCCAGAAGGAGATACGGTGCCATCTCTGCGAAGAGATAGATGAATGGCATCAGATAGGTTACCATGAGGAATTATTTATCTGCTTTCTCAGTAGCTGTGTATCCGAGCTTCTTGATTGCAGCGGCGAGCTTTGATTTGTCAGTTTTGGCAGGGTCGTACTTGACAGTCACTGTCTTGGTAGGGAGGTCTGCCTTGAGATCCTTGACACCCTTCTCGAAGGATATGTTGTCAGTGATCTTTTTTACGCACTTGTCGCAGTGCATGCTGGTCTCGAAAACGACAGTCTCGGTTTTGTTTGCCTTTTGCTTGCTGTCCTGGATGGTTACGCGGCCTGGAACTGAAGCCTGTGCAGGCTGTGGATTGACTGAGAGCATTGCTGCTGCAATGACAAAGAGTGTGATGATACGTTTCATATTATTCATTGTATTGTTTCCAAATAGTGATTCTGATGCCTGCGTATATTTTTGCACCCATGACGGGACCCCAGACCGCGCTGGCATCAAAAGTAGGGTCAAGAGGGTTTTCTGCACTGATGATTACATCCTTCTGACGGAAACCAGTGAGGTTCTCGCCTCCGGCATATATGTCGAATCCCTTCATCCTCTTTGTAATCTGTGCGTAGAGGGTAGGGTAGACCGGGGAATACTCCTCGTCCATGAAGTCGAAGAGACGGCATGGACCGTTGAGCGAAGCCGTAAAGTCGAAGATCCACTTGTTGAGAGGAAGTGCGTACTGAAGGTTCAGGACCCCCTTGTAGCGGCTTGTCATTGGCTTTTCGACAAGCCCCTGGCCGCGCAGGCTCACGCGGGCGTCGGTGTAGCGGAACGTTGCGTTTACGGTGAATCGCTCGAATGGCTCCAGTGCCAGATCGGCCTGGTATGTATTTGTAAAGCTGCGGCCATCCTTCATTGACGAAAGGTCATAGAAGGAAATGCTTGTCGCAGAATCATAGTCGACGATTTTCTGCTCGAAGAATCCTGTGTGGAAATAATCAAGGCTTAGATAATTGGATGAAGATCCGGCAAAGTACCATGTGGCGTTGCCACCCGCAATCCATGCATCCTCGAGTGTTCTCGTCAGGTCGAATTCAATGTCCTTCGAGGTTGAAAGAACTCCGATATTGTCTGTGACTGGGTTTGCGTAACGGAGTCCTCTTCCAGCATTTGCCCTGAATACGAAGCTCTCCGAAGGCGAATACTTTACATTGACGCGCGGCGTGATCTTGATGCCGTTGCCGGAAAAATGGTCGGCACGGATACCCGCGATTGCGGTGAATGTATCACCGCCATGGAAGGTGTACTCTCCATAGGCGCCTCCCTGGAATATCGGTGATTGGCTGAGCAACGGAACAGGTACGGATGAGTAAAAGCGCCAGAGGTCCTCGTCATAGCTGTCCAGAGTACCGCTGATGCCAGCCGTAAGGCTGTGAGTCTCGGAGAAAGAGTTCTGGTACAGGAGATTGAAATAGCCGCTGTTCTGAGCTGCATCATATCGTGTGAAAGGGCCGAAAGATGAATCCATCTTCTGGAAATTGTAGTCCGCGACCATGGCGATGCTTGCGGTCTCTCCGAGAGACCTGCCAACCTTGAGGTATGCGTTGAAGTTGCTGTTGTCTATGTCTGACACCCAGGCACCAGTGAAGCTAGGCTCGCCATGTCCGTCAATCTGTCCACCATGCCTGCTGTCCTTGATGGCGCGGACTCCGAAACGTACCTGGAGCTCCGGGGTGAAGAAGAGCCATCTGTTGCCTACGTTGAACTGGAGTTGCTTCGGATCATCTGCAAAGCCGTCCCCGTTGTCGTCCATGGCCATGAGATTGCCTGACACATGTCCGAAAAGGACTGTGCTCCAGCTGTCGCCGAACTGAAGAGAAGACACTGCGTTGAGGTCTGTCTTTGTGTCGTTCATGTACGATGCGTTGATGAACAGCGGCTTCTCGTCGGTTGGTTTTTTATGCTCCATGTTGATGGATCCGGTCATGGCCTCGGCGCCTCCGACGACCGATGATGCTCCTTTCGCGATCTGGATGCTTTCGAGCCATGGACTTGGGATGTAACTGAGTCCGAATGGCGCTGAGAGACCTCTCATGACAGGGCGCGCCTCGTCGAGCATCTGGGTGTAGGTGCCGCTGAGGCCGAGGAGTCTGATCTGGCGGGCACCGGTCACGGCGTCCGAGAAGCCGACATTGACGCTGGCTGAGTTTTCGAAACTGTCTGCAAGGCTGCAGCAGGCCATTTTCTGGAGGCCGGCGCTTGAAATCACTTCTGTGCGGATGTCCTTGCTCTTGGCGAGATAATTTCCGTTCTGTCTTGTTATGAAGACGGCGGATTCAAGAGTGTCAAGCCTCTCGTCAAGCTCCTGCGCTCCTGCGCAGAAACAAGAAAGAGCCAGCAACGCTGATATGTATCTTTTTCTGTTCAAAATCTTTTTATATTTCGTCAATGCTGTTTCTCTCGATTGTGCTGCTGTTCTTGAACTCCGACGCTGATAGGCCTGTCACCTTCTTAAATTGGGAGCTGAGGTGTGCGACAGAAGAGAAACCGAGCCTGTCGGCTATCTGGGAAAGGGTGAGTTCTTCGTATCTGAGGAGTTCCTTGACGCGCTCGATGCGCAACGCGATGAAATAGTTCTCGATGCTGCGGCCCTCTGCGGTCGAAAATACCTTGCGGAGAGTACTGTATGAATAGTGTGTCCTGTCTTGGAGATAGTCCGAAATGTTGGTCCCGGAAGCTCTTTCATCGGAGTAGAGGAGTGTGACAAGATTGTCCTTTACGGCCTGGACCAGTCTAGCCTCGGCATCAAGCAGTATCTCGAAGCCATCGCACCTGAGAGCCTCTGCGAAACGCTTCACCGTCACGTCATCCATATCTTCCTTGAACTCGCAATGGCCGAGTTGTACGTCTACCGGAGTCAGTCCGCAGCTCCCGGCTATCCGTTTCACCGCAGATATGCACCTTGGACATACCATATTCTTGATATAGACTTTCATTCTGCAAAGTTAATCCATACCTTGCTTTTGCCGTTACATAATCTGCGTTTTGTTTTGTATCGCGGCAACTCTTGGAATCATGACGGAATAAAGACTGTTTAGTTACTGTTGAAAACTATTTTTATCGTTTTAGTTGTAGATTGTACTACATTGGCGTATCTTTGGTCAAATTTTCTAACCAACACCGATGAAATCTGACATCCAAATCGCAAGAGAGGCACATCTCGAGCCAATTTCCGACATTGCAGCAAAGGTCGGTATCCCAACTGATGTGATCGAGCCGTATGGACGCTACATTGCAAAGGTCCCTTACACCCTCATCGACGATGAGAAGGTAAAGAACAGCAAGCTCATCCTCGTTACAGCCATTTCTCCGACCAAGGCCGGCATCGGCAAGACCACTGTCTCGGTAGGTCTGTCGCTGGGCATGAACAAGATCGGCAAGAAGGCTGTACTTGCTCTTCGCGAGCCATCTCTCGGCCCATGCTTCGGAATGAAGGGCGGCGCGGCAGGTGGCGGCTACGCACAGGTCGTTCCTATGGAGAAGATCAATCTCCATTTCACAGGCGATTTCCATGCAATCACATCTGCCAATAACATGATTTCCGCACTCCTGGACAACTACATCTTCCAGCATCAGGCTGAGGGTTTCGGCATGAAGCAGATTCTTTGGAAGCGCGTCCTCGACGTCAACGACCGCTCGCTTCGCCAGATTGTCACCGGTCTCGGTCCATACAGCAACGGCGTGCCGCAGCAGGGCAGCTTCGACATAACTCCTGCTTCCGAAATCATGGCTATCCTCTGTCTCGCTACCAGTCTTGAAGATCTTGAGCGCAGAATCGGCAACATCCTTCTCGGCTATACTCTTGAGAACAAGCCTTTCTTCGTAAGGGACATGGGTGTTGCAGGCGCTATCACTGTTCTTCTCAAGGACGCTTTCGACCCAAACCTCGTCCAGACCACTGAGAACACGCCGGCTTTCATCCATGGCGGTCCGTTCGCAAACATCGCACATGGCTGCAACTCCATCATCGCTACCAAGATGGCCCTCACTTATGGTGACTATGTAATCACAGAGGCCGGCTTCGGCGCAGACCTTGGCGCTGAGAAGTTCCTCGACATCAAGTGCCGCAAGGCAGGTCTTTCGCCTGCTCTCACTGTGCTCGTTGCAACCCTCCAGGGCCTCAAGATGCACGGCGGCGTGCCTGAAACCGATATCAAGCTCCCTAACGCGACAGGTGTCAAGAACGGCATCGGCAACCTTGACAAGCACATCGAGAACCTCCGCTCGTTCGGCCAGACTGTCCTCGTATGCTTCAACAAGTTTGCTCATGACACAGACGAAGAAATCGCCATCGTCCGCGACCATCTTGCGGAGATGGGTGTTCCTTTCGCACTGAACAATGCCTTCATGGAGGGCGGAGAAGGCGCAGTCGATCTTGCAAACCTCGTGGTCGAGACAATCGAGAAAACCCCTTCCGGTCCGCTCCAGTTCGCATATCCGGATGATGCATCGATCAAGGAGAAGATCGAGGCAGTTGCCCGCAACATCTATGGCGCTGCGTCAGTTTCATTCTCGTCCGACGCGATAAAGAAGATCAAGAACGCAGAGGATCTCGGCTTCGGCAAGTATCCGGTCTGCATCGCGAAGACCCAGTTCTCCTTCTCCCAGAATCCTAAGGCCTACGGCGTTCCAAAGGGCTTCAACTTCGACATCAAGGACTTTGTCATAAACTCAGGAGCCGAGATGCTTGTTGCCATTGCAGGCGACATCATTCGCATGCCTGGCCTTCCAAAGTCACCGCAGGCTCTCCGCATCTGCATGGTCGACGGCCAGATCGACGGACTGAGCTAGTTCTTACCTGATGTATTTTCAGGACGTTCTATTTAGTCCTTTGTTTGCAATACAATGAGAGACTGACCACTTGAAAATGGCCAGTCTCTCTTTTATTATTAGGGTCTGCACATTTCATTCACTGGATACTCTATCGCTGACTGTATTGTATTTGTCAATGATATTGATTGCATGCCAAATCATTCTGGACCAATCCGAGGGACTTACAGGATTTCAATGGCTATTGCGGCACAGGCCTCGGCATCGGCCAGGGCGTGGTGGTGATTGGTCAGGTCGTAGCCACAGGCTTTCGACACGGTGTGAAGCTGATGGTTCGGGAGCGAACGGCCGAAGTGCCGGCGGGATGCAACCAGGGTATCGTAGAACGTGTACTCCGGATAGTCCATACGATAACAGCGGAATACCGCTCTCAGGCAGCCTTCATCGAATCGGGCATTGTGGGCAACGAGCGGCAGGCCTTCAATGAGAGGTTCGATCTGTTCCCACACATACGGGAAAACAGGGGCATCGTCCGTGTCGCTGTGGCCTAGGCCATGAACCTGCTGGCAGAACCATTTATAGTAGTTCGGTTCCGGCTGTATGAGCGAGTAGAACCTGTCCACTACTTCGCCGTCCCGCACGACTACAATACCCACAGAGCATACACTTGTGGCGCATTCATTGGCGGTTTCAAAATCTATTGCGGCAAAGTCAAGCATGATTTGGAATAATTGCTCTCTAGAGCTTGCAGTTTTTTAAAAAAAAGAAAAGAAACCAAAAATGCCCCTGGAGAATCTCCAGAGGCATTTATGAGGTGCGTAGCGGAATCGAACCACTGTGCACGGTTTTGCAGACCGTTGCCTAACCACTCGGCCAACGCACCGTTGGGATTGCAAATGTATGAAAAGATTTCTTAATACCAAAAAATTTCAAAACTATTGACTAACTTTGCATCAACGAAAAGCCCAAGCGGGATTAGCACATCGGTAGTGCATCGGCTTCCCAAGCCGAGGAGGCGGGTCCGACTCCCGTATCCCGCTCAACATTGATGGAGGATCATATGGTCCTCCATTTTCTTTTTATCCGTCAATTTGAAGCATCGCAAATTCCATCTGTCACGAAAAAGGCCGAAAGCGTGACATCTAGGTGCTAGTAATTGGCCGGATGTCATGAAAAAAGCGGGAATCATGACACCTGTCATGTCAGATGACCCGAAGGAATGTCAGAAATCCCTAATGGAACGGCATTTGATGGAAGAGAAGGCGTTTTGCGTTTCTTGTTAAAAATCACTATATTCGCAATCTTATATGCCTTGTCGCGTCCCGAATGCACAAGCAGGGCGTATGGGGATTATTTAATTGATTAGAAAACAAATAGATATGTCAGTTGCAGGAGTAATAAAGAAATTGTTCGGTTCAAAGGCCGAACGTGACATGAAGGCTATCAAGCCTATCCTCAACAAGGTCCTCGCCGAATACGAGATCATCGACAAGCTCAGCGATGACGATCTTCGCGCGAAGACCGAGGAACTCAAGAAGAAGCTCAGAGACTGTGAGGCTCCATTCGAGGCCCGCATCGAGGAGATAAAGAAGACTATGGAAGGCGATATCGCCATTTCAGAGAAGGAAAAGCTTGCAACCGAGGCTGACAAGCTTGCAAAGGACGAGGATGCAGCAATCGAGAGCTGTCTGGACGAGATTCTTCCAGCTGCTTTCTCAATCATGAAGTCAACTGCACGCCGTTTCGCCCAGAACGAGACCATCGTCGTAACAGCGAACCAGTTCGACCGCGACCTCAGCATCAAGTCCGACTTTGTAACCATCGAGGATGACAAGGCAATCTACCAGAACCACTGGATGGCCGGAGGTAACGAGATTACCTGGGACATGGTACACTACAATGTACAGCTCATCGGCGGTATCATTCTCCACCAGGGAAAAATTTCCGAGATGGCGACCGGTGAGGGTAAGACCCTCGTTGCGACCCTTCCTGTATTCCTCAACGCACTTGCAGGCAAGGGCGTTCATGTCGTTACCGTCAACGACTACCTGTCAAAGCGTGACTCGGAGTGGATGGGACCTCTCTATCAGTTCCATGGACTTTCAGTCGACTGTATCGATAAGCATCAGCCAAACAGCGACGCCCGCAAGAAGGCATACGAGAGCAATATCACCTTTGGTACAAATAACGAGTTCGGTTTCGACTACCTCCGTGACAACATGGCGACCCGCATGACCGACCTCGTCCAGAGGAAGCATCACTTCGCTATCGTCGATGAGGTCGACTCAGTCCTCATTGATGACGCCCGTACTCCTTTGATCATTTCCGGTCCTGTCGGACGTGCAACCTCCGATGACCAGTTCATGGAGTTCCGTCCATTCGTCGAGAGGCTGTACCAGAACCAGCGTTCGCTCATCAACCAGACCCTCAATGAGGCAAAGAAGCTCATTGCTGCAGGTGACGAGAAAGAAGGCGGAAAGCTCCTTCTCCGCTGCCACAAGGGTCTTCCAAAGTACCAGCCGCTCATCAAGTACCTCAGCGAGCCTGGTATCAAGGTACTCCTCCAGAAGGTCGAGAATTACTATATGCAGGACAACGAGCGCGAGATGCCTGTAGTTACCGATCCGCTCTTCTTCGTGATCAACGAGCAGCAGCATTCGGTAGACATGACCGACAAGGGCCATGACATGCTTGCAAACTCAGTCAACAACGCTGATTTCTTCGTCCTCCCTGATGTAGGTTCGCAGATCGCCGAGATCGAGAAGGCAGGCCTTTCACTCGCAGAGAAGCAGGAGCGCAAGGATGCCCTTATGGAAGATTTCGCACTCAAGAGCGAGCGCGTACATACAGTCAGCCAGCTCCTCAAGGCATACGCAATGTTCGAGAAGGATGTCGACTATGTCGTAATGGACAACAAGATCAAGATCGTCGACGAAGGAACAGGCCGTATCATGGAGGGACGCCGCTGGAGCGACGGTCTCCATCAGGCAGTCGAGGCAAAGGAGAACGTGAAGGTCGAGGCTGCAACCCAGACATTTGCGACCATCTCTCTCCAGAACTACTTCCGTATGTACCACAAGCTTGCCGGCATGACCGGTACCGCTGAAACAGAGGCTGGCGAGTTCTGGAGCATCTACAAGCTCGATGTAGTAGTGATCCCTACAAACCGTCCTATCCTCAGAAAGGATAACGAGGACCTCATCTATAAGACCAAAAAGGCCAAGTACGCTGCAGTGATCGACAAGGTTGCCGAACTTTCAGAGGCAGGCCGTCCGGTTCTCGTCGGTACGACTGACGTCGAGACTTCCGAGCTCCTCAGCCGTATGCTCCGCATGAGAGGCATCAAGCACAATGTCCTCAATGCTAAGGAGCATGCCCGCGAGGCTGAAATCGTTGCTCAGGCAGGTCAGAAGGGTGCTGTTACCATCGCAACCAACATGGCCGGTCGAGGAACCGATATCAAGCTTACCCCGGAGGTCAAGGCTGCCGGTGGTCTTGCAATCATCGGTACAGAGCGTCATGATTCACGCCGCGTCGACCGTCAGCTTCGTGGTCGTTCAGGACGTCAGGGAGACCCAGGAAGCTCAACCTTCTATGTTTCTCTCGAGGACAAGCTCATGCGTCTGTTCGGATCGGAGCGTATT
Organism: Bacteroidales bacterium; assembly: GCA_024398125.1. Taxonomy (GTDB): domain Bacteria; phylum Bacteroidota; class Bacteroidia; order Bacteroidales; family UBA932; genus Cryptobacteroides. Next base: position 38,483 of record JAKSJO010000019.1, on the reverse strand, counting down.
GCCGGCATGGTGGACAAGCTCGGTATGGAAGACAATGAGGCACTCGAAAGCTCATGGCTCTCAAGCGCAATCGAGAAGGCACAGCGCAAGGTCGAGGAGAACAACTTCGGTATCCGTAAGCGCCTCCTTGAGTACGATGACGTCATGAACTATCAGCGTGAGGCAATCTACTCACGTCGCCGCAATGCAATCTCAGGTGAGAGAATCGAGATCGATGTACTCAACATGATGACCGATTCAGCCTCTCTCGTCGTAGATAACGCAGAAGGTCTTTCTTACGAGGATTTCGCAGAACTCATCATGGCCAAGTTCTCGATCGATCCAGGCATGGATCCTGAGGTTTATGCCAAGGCAAAGCCACAGGAGCTCGCCAAGATGCTTCGCGACACCATGATGGAGACCTACAACCGCCGCATGGATACGATTGCAACCAAGATCAATCCTATCATCAAGCAGGTATACGAGAAGCAGGGACAGATGTACACCAACATCGCTCTCCCTATCTCTGACGGCCGCCATATGCTCAACCTCTCGGTTAACCTCCAGAAGGCATACGAGACCGAGAGCCGCGAGGTTGCAAAGAGACTCAGCCAGACCATCATCCTCTACCAGATCGATGAGCGCTGGAAGAACCATCTCCGTGAGATGGATGACCTCCGTCAGAGCGTCCAGAACGCATCATACGAGCAGAAGGATCCACTCGTAGTCTACAAGCTTGAGAGCTACAACATCTTCGCCCAGATGCTTGAGACCCTTAATCAGGATGTTCTCTCATTCCTTCTCCGTGCATTCATTCCTCTTCGCGAGGAGGAACCACAGCGTGCACCTGAACCTGTAAAGAAGGATATGACCAGCATGCAGGCAAAGCGTAGCGAGCTTACCACCAATGGTGAGCAGAAGGTCAACAGACCTATCATCGCGGACAAGCGCGTAGGACGTAACGACCCATGTCCTTGCGGCAGTGGCAAGAAGTACAAGAACTGCCACGGCCAGGGTCTTTAGCATATAACAATCAAAACACACGACAATATGGCAAAGAGTGACGGAAGCGAGTCAAGCATCAATCAGGTCAGCCGGATTTCATCTGGAACCAAGGTGAAGGGTGAGATCAACACCGACAGTGATATCCGCATCGACGGCGAATTCGAAGGAAAACTTGTGTCAAAAGGCCGCGTGGTGATCGGTGAGACCGCTGTGATCACGGGCGACATCGTTGGTACCAATGTTGACTTCTGGGGCAAGATGAAGGGTAATTTCTATGTTAAGGATACCCTTTCTCTCAAGAGCTCAGCCCAGGTGGATGGTGACATGCACACCAAGCGTCTCCAGGTTGAACTCAATGCCCGTTTCAACGGTTCGTGTCACATGATCGAAGACGGTGAGTTTGAAAAGCTCTCCGGCGTATCGCAGGCATAATCACATTGAATCATAAAGAAGCCCCGGCTGGATATTCCAACCGGGGCTTCTTTTTCTCGCGGATCGAATCCGCATCAGCGAATCATGACGCGAGGGGAGAATCCTCGCGCCATTTTGTAGATTTACTTCACATTGATGGTTGTTGAGAGACGGATGTCGCGTGATGATGAACCGACAAGTATCTCGATGTTGCCTGGCTCGAGAACCCAGCTGTGAGACTCTACATCCCAGTAGCGGAGATCGTCAACAGGAATGTCCATGCTTACATTGAACTTCGCTCCATGGTATACGTTGATACGTCCGAAAGCCTTGAGCTCCTTCTCCGGCCACTCGATCTTTGATTCTGGACGGCGCACGTAAACCTGTGCAACCTCATCTGCATCGAGATCGCCGAGATTCTCGATGTCGAAGCTGACGGTGATCTTGCCCTTCTTCAAAGATGCCTTGATGTTTGAGTAGTTGAAGTCAACATAGCTGAGACCGTGTCCGAATGGATACATTACATCCATCTTCTTGGTATCGAACCAGCGGTATCCTACGAGGCTGCCTTCGCTGTAGTATGCGTTGCCGGCGTCTGAAAGCGCAGCCTTCTGACCTTCGATATCCTCTCTGTACTGGTTGCCGAAGAGGTCACCCTGAATCTCCTGGCCCTGAGGGAAGTTCCCAAGTGCGTAAGCAGGGGAGTCCTCAAGTCTTACAGGGAAGGTGAAAGGAAGCTTGCCGGAAGGAGCGATCTTGCCGAAGAGAACGTCTGCAAGGGCGTGTCCACCCTCAAGACCGTTCCACCAGCCCTGGACAACTGCCTTTGAGTTGAACTCAACCTCATTGAGGTCGCATGGGCCACCGGAGATGTTTACGGTAACAAGATTGCTGTTTGCCTCACGGAGTGCGCGGACGATTTCGTCCTGGCCGACAGGAAGGAGGATGTCCTTGCGGTCGCTTCCCTCAGTCTCGATGTTCTTGTTGGTACCAGAGAAGAAGATAACGATATCAGCCTCGCGTGCAGCTGCAATTGCCTCCTCGAGAAGCGCTGGATCTGCAGGCTCGTCGATTTCTGCTGCAATGTCCTCTGCTCCAGGTCGGCCTATCATTCTGCGGCCGAACATTCCTCTGTAGTTCTTGTATCCAGGAGCGTAAACAACCTCTACGTCGCTGCCGACCTCGTTCAGGATGCCCTGGAGAGGAGTGATTTCGTAAAGAGTCTTTACGCCTGCGCCCATGCCGCCTGCTGCGGTCGAAGCCTTTGCGTTGAGACCGATAACAGCGATCTTCTTTACCTTTGACTTGTCGATAGGGAGGATGTGACCTTCATTCTTGAGGAGAACGATTGACTTCTTGGCAACTTCGTATGCGATATCCTGGCCGAACTTCTGGGAAGTCTGAACCTGGTTTGCCTGATCCTCGGGAATAGCATCGATAGCGTAACGTACGCGGAGGATTTCACGGACCTTCTGGTCGATTACGTCCATAGGAACCTTGCCGGCCTTTACGGAATCAATAAGTGCAGGTCCAAGATAGTTGTCTCCGGTCATCTGGACATTGAGTCCGCCCAGAGCCGCTCCCATGGTGCTGTGTGTGCCGCCCCAGTCAGAAACGGTAAAGCCCTTGAAGCCCCACTCGCCGCGGAGAATCTGGTTGTTGAGCATATCGTTCTCGGAACAGTATGTGCCGCCGACCTTGTTATAAGCGGTCATGACTGACATTGCGCCTGCTTCGCGTACGGCTGCTTCGAAAGGCTTGAGATAGATCTCACGCATGGTACGCTCGTCGACGATGACATTGACGCTGCCTCGGTTGGTTTCCTGGTTGTTCAGTGCATAGTGCTTGATACATACAGCGGTACCCATGTCCTGTGCGCCCTGGGTGTAGCCTACAGCAAGAGCTGCAGCAAGAACCGGATCCTCGCTGAAGTACTCGTAGGTACGTCCACCTACAGGGAGTCTCTGGATGTTGATGGCAGGTCCGAGGATGACGTCCTTGCCGCGGGTCCTCCACTCTGAACCCATTCCCTGGCCGTACTTGTAGGCCATTTCTGTCGACCATGTTGCAGCGAGTGCTGAACCGGTAGGGAAGTATGTCGCCGAATCAAGCTTCCAGCCAACAGGGCGGAAACCGTCGGTGAGCTCTTCACGGCATCCGAAAGGACCGTCCGCATACTTGATGTCCTGGATTCCAAGGCGTGGAACGCCTTCACTGGACATGATGGTCTTGCTGTGCATCATCTCGACTTTCTCATCGAGAGTCATCTGGGCGATGATGGCATCAATGGCCTTGTCGTTGACGGTCAGCTTATCCTGTGGAGACTTGGCTCCAGTGCAGGCTACGGCTGCGATAGCCGCAAGCAAAAGTGCTGATCTAGAGATTCTGTTCATTTATTGTTGTTTTTTTGAAAATATTGCAAGTCCAGCGATGGTCAGTCCCGCATTGAGCAGAAGCAGCTCGAAGCTCATGACATAACCAAAGGAATTGAGAAGCCATGCCTTTACACCGAGACAGATGAAAGGCGCAGCGATACATACGAAAGGAACTGCGAGGTCCATGACCTTGCGCTTGGTGAACATGCCGAATGCGAACAGTCCGAGGATAGGACCATAGGTGTAGCTGGCAAGTGAATATACAGCGCTGATTGCATCCTGGCTGTTGATCGCGTTGAAGACAACGATGACGATGGCCATGCACAGAGCCATACCGCAGTGAACCAGGAGGCGGCGCTTGTCGTTCGCCTTGCCCTCGGCTGCGCGTATCTTCATCGATGGGATGATGTCAACCATGAATGATGTGGTAAGCGCGGTAAGGGCCGAAGCGGCAGCGGAAGTCGCGGCAGCGACGAGTCCCACGATGAAGAGGATTCCTACTATCATAGGCATTCCGCTGGCGGTTGCGACTGAACTGAAAAGATTGTCGCTTGACTCGAGGGCTGCAGGGTCTCCGAGATTGCCCTTGTACCAGATCATCAAAAGGGAGCCGAGAATAAGGAACATCGCGGTGATGACGGTCTGGGTGAATGAGCTTACGATGAGACTCTTCTGTGACTCCTTGTAGTTGCGGCACGAAAGATTTCTCTGCATGAGATCCTGGTCAAGGCCGGTCATTGCAACTACGATGAATACGGCAGAGAGGAACTGCTTCCAGAAATAGATGCCGCTCTTTGGGTCATCGAAGAAGAAAATCCTTGTATGGCCTTCCTGTGCGACCTTGCTGAACATGGATGGAATGTTCAGTCCCATGCTGCTCGCTATGAATACGATGCTGAGCACGACGCTGCCGATGAGTGCGACACTCTTCAGTACGTCGGTCCAGATGACAGCCTTCACTCCACCCTTTACCGTATAGAGGCAGATCAGGGTCACGCAGATGAGTACATTCAGTGCGAATGGAACTCCGATAGGGCCGAACACAAGGCTCTGGAGCACGATGCAGACCACAAAAAAGCGGACAGATGCGCCGAGCATCTTGCTTACGAAGAAAAACCATGCGCCCGTTCCATGTGTTGCGTTGCCGAAACGCTCATCAAGATAGCCATAGATCGACACCAGGTTTCTCTTGTAGAAAAGCGGAACAAGTACGTATGCGATGATGAAATAGCCGACGATGAAGCCGATGGACATCTGGAGGTAGGACCAGTCCTTGGCTATCACCATTCCAGGAACGGAAATGAAGGTCACACCTGATATAGGAGCACCCATGGAAGCGATTGCAGCAAGCAGCCAGGAGTTCTGGCGGCCTCCGTAATAATCAGACTTCCTGCGTCCTGAAGCCCATGAAATGAGAAACAGGAGCAGGAAGTAAACAGCAATCGCCGTCAATGTAATGGCGGGAGTCATGACAGTTTATTTAACTGCAAGAACTTCTACCTCTACAAGTGCGCCCTTTGGCAGATCCTTTACTGCAACGGCAGAACGTGCAGGGTAAGGCTCGCTGAAGAAGGTTGCGTATACGCCGTTCATGGCTGCGAAATCCTTCATGTCTGCGAGGTATACAGTAGTCTTCACTACGTTTGCCATGCTGGTGCCGGCTGCCTCAAGGATGTGTGAGGCGTTGGTAAGGCACTGGCGTGCCTGCTCCTCGATGCCACCCTCAACGAAGTTTCCGGTTGCAGGGTCGATAGGAATCTGACCGCTAGCGTAAACGAATCCGTTGGCCTCGATGGCCTGGCTGTATGGGCCGATAGCGGCCGGAGCCTGTTCTGTGTGTACAGCTTTCTTCATGATTATGTTATATTAAATTGAATCCATTGTTCTTGAGAGCGCTGAGAATCTCGTCAATATGCTCCTGATTACGGGTCTCGACCTTCATTCTGAGCTGACATGCAGTGACCTGACGGGCATCGTCATTACGCTCATGGACGACACTGACAACGTTTCCTCCAAGACGGCTGACGATCTCGCTGACGCCGACAAGCTGTCCTGGACGGTCGTCAAGCTCCACGACAAAGGTGAAGACGCGGCCGCTCTTTGCAAGACCTCGGCTGATGACGCGGTTGAGGATGGTAACATCGATGTTTCCTCCACTGATCAGGCAGATGGTCTTCTGGCCGGCGATAGGGAACTTGTTGAACATTGCAGCTGCAACGCTGACTGCTCCAGCGCCCTCTGCGATAAGCTTCTGCTGCTCGATGAGGGCAAGGATGGCAGCCGCAATCTCGTCTTCGCTGACTGTGGCGATGCCGTCCAGATACTTGCTGCAGATGTCAAATGTGATGTCTCCCGGCGACTTTACAGAAATACCGTCCGCGATGGTCTGAACTTTCGGGAGGGTTATGATGCTGCCCTGCTCGACACTCTTGACCATGCTGGGAGCGCCTTCGGCCTGGACTCCGTATACCTTGATTCGAGGGTTTAGTGACTTGATGGCGAATGCGACACCACTGATGAGACCACCTCCTCCGATAGGTATGATGACGTTCTCGACATCGGGAAGCTGGTCAAGCATCTCAAGTCCGATGGTTCCCTGGCCTGCGATGACGTTCTCGTCATTGAATGGGTGAACGAAGGTATAGCCATGCTCGTCACGGAGCTCGATTGCATGCTTGTATGCATCGTCATATACGCCCGGAACGAGACAGATCTCGGCTCCAAGCGCTCTGGTCGCCTCAACCTTGCTGATAGGGGCTACGGATGGAAGGCAGATGATTGACTTGATTCCGTTTCTCTGCGCTCCGAGAGCGACACCCTGTGCGTGGTTGCCTGCCGAACAGGCGATGACGCCCTTGGCCTTCTCTGCGTCCGAAAGCTGAGAGATCTTGTAGTAGGCGCCTCTTACCTTGAAGGAACCGGTCACCTGAAGGTTCTCCGGCTTGAGATATATGTCGGCAGCAGGATTGATCCTTGGAGCCCTGATAAGGTCAGTTGGACGTATCACCTGCTGGAGTACGTAACGGGCCTTGTAGAAATTGTCTAGATTCAGCATGTTTTTCCGGCCTTGCGGCTTTTTGTAATATCTTACGAAATTAGCTATTTTTCCTAAACTTGCCAAGTCTGAATTACCGGTTCTGGCCGTCCATAGGGAGGTCGGAGAATGTCGGGGTCGCAACAGCTGCCGGAAGCATGCCGGTGGCCTTGCCGAATACAGTGAATTCGATAAGACCAAGCGGGTTCGCCTTTGGCCAGTCGGTGACAGTCAGGCGTACGAAACGGCACTCCACAGGCTTGATTTCCTCGAAGATCGTGTCCTTGCTGTCGTTGCTTCCTGTCTTGTCGAGAGCCATGGTCCAGTTCTCGCCGTCTCCGGAAACTTCAAGCTTGTATCTGTAGATGGTCGGGGTGAATTCTCCTCTTCCGAACCATCTCGTACCGCGGTTGCCGCCGCCGAACATGAGTCTGATACCGTCGATCGTGAAAAGCTCCACGACGTCGAAGCGGGTGGCAGGGGAGAGCTCGACGGTAATCGAAGGCTCCTCGTCCTCGACTGCAGGCATCCACCATGTGCCGCTGTTGTTGTCTACTGCGTATGTCGCATAGTGACCGTCCTGCTGTGAAGAGAACTTCGACAGGGCGTTCATCGCATTGATCTTGTTGATAGTGACAGGAAGCGATCCGCTGTCTCCCTTTGTGGCGTCTGCAACAGCTCCCGGTGCCCACTGAGGGGTGTCTGTAACCTGAACTGAAAGAAGACCGTCCTTGTCAACAATGACGCGGTCCATTCCGATTCGGCGGCCTCCCGGAGGATTGGAGAGCACGATGGTGTAGAACTGCCAGATGCCGCCGTCAGGTCCCTTGAGCATGCTTCCATGGGCGGTTCCGGTAACCAGCCCCTCGGTCTTGCGGAGAAGAGGATTGTTGCCGGCATAGGTGTAAGGTCCGAGAGGAGACTTTGCCGTGTAGTAGCCTTCGGCGTATGTCTTCCACTGGGTTCCGGATGCTGAATACTGGATGTAGTATGTTCCGTTGTGCTTGAAAACCCATGGACCTTCAATCCATGCTACGCCCTGGTACTCGTTCATCTCGCCGTAGCGCTCCCACTCATGCTCGGCGTTGAAACCGAAGAGGTGGTGCACAGGACCGACAAAGCGGCTTAAATCCTCAGGATCGAGTGCGCAGCCATAGATTCCGCTGATTCCGCGTCCCGGCCAGAAAAGATATGGCTTGTTGTCGTCGTCGACATAGATATGGGTGTCGAATGCACCGTTCCAGCCCTGCTCGATGCTAGGGGCGTCTTTCCAGTCGCTGTAAAGCTCGTATGGACCGAGTGGGTTGTCGGCGACATACACGGGACTGTCGTTTCCGGTCATGTAGAATCTGCCGTTGTAGTATGCCACGTCAGGTGCGACAGGGATGCGTCCCTCGACGTGCTGGTGCTTCCAGTTGGTCATGTCCGTGGATGTCCATGCACCGCCACCGGTACAGAACATGTAATATGTGCCTTCGTGCTCGAAGACAGAAACGTCGCCGGAAGCATTTCCACCAGGGCCTATCTCCATAGGAAGAGGGTTGCAGTATCTTAAACCTGCGGCTTCAGGAAGAAGGCTGACGCCGGAGTCCTGATTTGCCGATGGTGCGCATGAAACAGTTGCGGCCGCAATGGTAAGGACTGAAATGTAAGTTATCAGTTTCATATTGTGTGGTTATTGGTTTCGTGTTTCTACAAAACTACTGATATTTTCTCTAAAGAGAAACAATGTGGAAAATAATATGTAACTTGTGCAGAACAGCGTTTTGTGCGCTCTATGGATATTCACTAATTACTATAACCAAATGAAAAAGACCAGATTCATCGCTTTGATCGGTGCGGCGGTTCTTACCCCTACCATCATCGCTGCTTCTTTCGCAATCGCGAAGGATGCAAAGGACGCTCTTCCAAGACCGGAAGGTCCTTGTGATGTCTATGCAAAGGGTGGAGCCCCATGTGCGGCTGCACACAGCTCGACCCGTGCACTCTATGCAAGCTACAATGGACCTCTCTACCAGGTCATGCGTGCCTCTGACGGCAAGACACTGGACATCGGAGTTGTCAAGGCAACTGCCAATGATCCGGGCGGCTATGCCGATGCCGCTGCCCAGGACGAGTTCTGTGCCAACACCACCTGCTGGGTGACTGTCCTCTACGACCAGTCTCCTAATGCCAACCACCTCCGTCAGGCTCCACGCGGCGGCTTTAGCGGACTCGCAATGGGCGGCTTCAACAACCTTCCTATCGCAGACATGGCTCCTGTGACCCTCGGCGGCCACAAGGTCTATGGTATCTTCATCACCGCCGGCATGGGTCTCCGCTGGAACGATGCCAAGGGAACGGCTGTCGACGACCAGGCTGAAGGTCAGTACTGGGTGATCAGCGGCCATCACTACAACACCGGCTGCTGCTTCGACTACGGTAACGCCGAGACCGACAGCCGCGACGACGGCGACGGTACCATGGAGACAACCTATTTCGGTAATCAGCCATCATGGTACTATGGCTCAGGCCCTGGCCCATGGATCATGACCGACCAGGAGAACAACCTCGTCGGCTGTGTCAATCCGGACCCTAACGACAAGTACTGTGCAGACCTTCCAAGCATCAACTGGCGTTTCGTGACCGCTACCGCAGACGGTGAGCCTCATCATTGGCGCAGCATGGGCGGTGACGCCCAGAGCGGCGAACTCATCACCCTTTACGACGGTCAGCGTATCCAGAACGAGCGCAACAGCTACGATCCTATGCGCAAGCAGGGCGCTATCCTCCTTGGAAACGGTGGCGACAATTCGAACGGATCATCAGGTACCTTCTACGAGGCTGCCATGACTGCGCCGAACACCTTCCCAAGCGTCGAGACCAACCAGGCTATCCAGGCAAACGTCGTTGCCGCACGCTATGATGTACAGCGCCTTGCCGTTACCGCAGCGGACAAGACATACGAGCCTGCCGGCGTCCAGACCTATGCTCCTGGAACTACCGCAAATTCAGCTGTCACCTTCGTGAATACCACAGGTGCAGCCATCAACGACCTCGTCATCTCGCTCGATCTTCCACGCGGATGGAAGTCAAGCGTCATGGGCGCAGGCGAGACCTCAAAGAAGGTCGGCTATTCAGTTGCTCCTGGCCAGACAGTAGTTGTCAATTTCTCAGTCACCAGCGGCGACAGGGCTTTCAATGGTGACATGGTTGCTGTTGCAGCGTACACAGGCGCTGACGGCAAGGCTGCAAAGGATATCGCTGTCCAGAAGATCCGCAACGTGGCTCCGGTCAAGATCAACGAGTTCCGCGCAGCTGATGGCGAAGGCAATGCCACCAACAACTTCATCGAGCTCTACAATGCTGGAGACAAGTCTGTGGACATCTCAGGCTGGAAGCTCACCTCTCATGCCGTACATGTTCCATATTTCTCTGAAATCGAGGTTCCTGCCGGCACCCAGATCGCTGGAAAGAGCTACTATGTGTTCGGTCTTTCTACCTCAGGTCTTGCCGTTGATGCAGCCAAGGGCGACAAGACCATCTATGTCCGCAGTGTCAAGGGTATCAAGGCCGGCGACGAGATCGAGATCGGTACAGGCCGCAATGTCGAGAAGCGCAAGGTCGCAAAGGTCAACGAGCCTGAGGCTCAGCCTGCTCCTACAGGCATGATGATGCGCGGCGCAATCGCTCCTGGTACACCTACCACCCTCTGGCAGCCTCTTCCTGAGGGACCGGTAATCACCATCCCTGCAGGTTCAAAGAACATCCCTGTAACCAGCACCCAGCATTTCAAGGTTGGCGACAAGATGGCTATCGGCTATGGCGCAACCTATCCTGCCGTATCCAATACAATGGAGAAGTACGAGGTCGTTACAGTCACCAAGGTCGGCAAACCAGGAACCCAGGCATATCTTTCTATGGATGCCAAGAAGGGTGACAAGGTCATCTATGTTTCATCTACCGAAAACATAACCGCCGGCGACAAGATCCGTCTCGACATCGACAGCCAGGGCCACGGAATCGAGTGGGTTACCGTCAAGAAGGTCGGTACACCATCAGTCCGCAACACACTCAACGGACCGCTCAAGCCAAATGAGGACAAGGGAACAGGTCTTACCCTCACCAAGCCTCTCAAGTACAACCATGCTTCCAACATGCCGTACAGCGTGAACGGAACAGGTATCTCATTCGAGCCTGCCACCAAGTATCCTCATTCATCAAATGAGCCTGTCCTCGCGCTTGTCTACTCGATCGAGCTCGATGAGGCCCTCGGCAATGCACACGGCATCGATGACGTGGTATTTGATGCAAAGGCAACAGGCGCCGGCTACATCGCCGACGTTCCTGCAGATCAGCTCTATGGTGGCCCGGCTCTTGACAACCACCAGGGCAACATCACTCTCCGTGATGCAAACGGCAATGTTGTAGACGTTGTCAACTATGGCGGTCTTGTGGATCCATGGCTCAGCGAAGGCTATCATGGCGGCGCAGGTGCAGGCGAAGACGGAAGCTACGCTCCGGCTCCATCTCCTCGTGGCGCGTTCGCCTGGGGCTATGTCAACAACCCTGTAAACGCTACTCCTGAGATCAGCGTCGGCCGTATCATGGACGGTCTTGACACCGATGACAACAAGAAGGACTTCACCAACCAGATTTCAGTCAACATCTGTGCTCCGGCACCTGCAGGATGCACCAACATCAAGGTTACATCGGTTCCTGACCTCAAGAGGGGACAGCGCATCGTCATCGGTGCGGGTTCTGCCCGTGAAGAGGCTATCGCCGCTACCATCGGTACCGCAGGTGCAACCACTCTTGCCAAGGATGCAGCTGCAGGAAGCACTTCCATCGAGGTCGCTTCTTCAGCAGGCTTCGTAGCCGGTCAGGAGGCAAGCATCGGCGGCATCAGATGCATGGTCGAGGCGGTCAAGCCGGCTCCACGCCGCTGGGGCCCTCAAAATGCAGGTCCAAGACCTAACGATGTCGTTGTTCTTGCAGCACCTCTCAAGAGTGCGGTCAAGGCTGGAACCGAGTTCTGTGGAACAGGTATCGGTCTCGCTTACCCACTCAAGCACTCTCATGCGAATGGAACAGCAGTCATCAACTATGCTGCTACTCCTGGAGCTCCTAACAAGTACTAGTCCGCATCGATGAAGCGGACTGCGGATAGATCTTTTGCCTGGGCAATGACGCTTCTCGGTGTCATTGCCTTGGCTTTATGTACATTCATGGCTGTGCATGCCATGAGCGGAACCCAAATGATCGGCTGTTCTGCCGGCTCGTCATGTGATTCCGTGATGAGCAGCAGGTGGTCGAATCTTTTCGGAGTCCTGCCTGTTAGCCTTCCGGCTGCCGGACTGTATCTTGCATTCATAATTTGCAGCATTGCCTGCGCTGTATCGGATGATGAAGAACTGAGGTCGATGGCGCAATCTTTCATGCAGGCTGTCGCCGGCGCTGTGCTGGTGGCATCTTTGTGGTTCATCGCTCTGCAGCTGTTCGCTGTCCGCGAGTTCTGTAGATACTGCATGGCGACTCATGCTGTCGGAATAATCATCTCCCTGGCTGTGATCTATAGATCTTTCGGTGACGGTAAGGCTCGTCTGTGGATGCTTGGAGGTGCAGCTGCCGGTATTTTGTTTGCCGCCGTGCATGCTCTGACCGCACCGGACTCCATCTATGATTCCGGTTTTGTCGAGGAAGATCTTCCGACAACGGAAGGTATGGATGTTCCCGTGATCGGCAATCCTGATGCATCTCGTGTCGTGGAAGTACTTTTCGATTATCAGTGCTCGCATTGCCGTACCATGCATCCTTGGCTTGAGGAAATCGCAGCTGATGGAGACATCGCTTTTGTCCTTTGTCCGTCACCTTTAAGCCCTTCTTGCAATCCATATATTCCGAGAGATGTCGAGGACCGTTTCACAGGGTCATGTGATCTTGCCCGTCTGGCATTGGCGGTGTGGACAGCAGAACATGAGAAGTTCTTTGAATTCGATCATTGGCTCTTTGGCTATGGAGATGATGCCTGGCTGCCTAGACCCGTCTCCGAGGCTCGTGAAAAAGCAGTGTCTCTGATAGGGGAGGCAAGACTGTCCGAGGCCTTGTCCGATCCATGGATAGATTCGTATCTTGCTCTTGCATTCGAACTTTTCGGCAGGACCACATCGGAAGGTCACAGCGGCATCCCAAGACTCATATCGGGACAGCAGTGGCTGGTTCCTGAAGCTTCGTCTGCCGTGGAGCTGAGGCAATTGCTCGAACAGATCTTATAAAGAAATCCCGAGAGTCCGACTCCCGGGATTCCTTTTTCCTGGCCAAGGCCCCTACTTCCATATGATTGCGGCGTAACCGCCGCCCTTTGCCATCTTTATAGGAAGTTTCTTGTCTTTTCCTATCGTCACTCTTGTGAATCCATGTTCGCATACGGTCGGAGTCTTGCCTGTCTTCTTTCCGTCTCTCCAGTATTCAAGCCTGTATGTTCCTGCGGGAAGGAATGACATGTCGAGTGAGGCATCTCTTTCAACGCTGTTGTTTATAGCTCCTATGAACCAGAAATCGTGGTGAAGCTTTGCAACTGCCACATAGCTCTCAGGAGTGCCTCCAAGGAAGTGAACGTCGCTCCATGCGCTTGGCACTACGCGTATGAAATCTTCTCCAACCTTTCCATACACGTTGTCAGGATTATCGCATACTACGGTGAAAGGACTCTCATAAACCACAAACTTCGCAAGCTCTGCAGCGCGTGTATTTGAAACCAGGGTAGGGCTCTGCTGCCTGAAATTCTCCGCTGTCACGTTGAGGAATCCTCCAGGAGTATAGTCCATCTGTCCGGCGAGCAGTCTGGTATATGCCAGAGTTACGTTATGCTCAGGGGTCATCTTGTCCGAGAACTTGTAGTACTCTGCACCCATGACACCCTCGCGGGTCATCACGTTCGGATATGTCCTCTCGATTCCGTCTGGCTTGTAGGCGCCGTGGAAATCCACCATGAGGTGATTGTCTGCTGCGGCCTTGATGATTCTTCTGTACCAGTTGACCATATCCTGGTCGTCGCGGTCCATGAAGTCTATCTTCACACCTTTGACGCCCCACTGGCGATAAAGAGGAAACGCCTCCTTGTACTGGTTGTTGTTGTTTGCATCCTCGCATCTGAGCCAAAGCCAGATGTCCACGCCATGTACGTTGGCGTACCTGATTATTGCAGGCATGTCGAGTTGAGGCGCAGGCTTCGTGATGTCGGCTTCAGGGACGTTGTATGGACCATACCAGGTCCAGTCGATAAGCATATACTGCCATCCTTCCCTTGATGCAAAGTCGATGTATTTCTTGATTTCATCCTGGTCCATCTTTACCTCGCCGCTCCACCAATGGTCCCAGGCGCTCTTGCCTGGCTTGATCCAATATGGGTCGTCAATGACGCAGTCCGGATTGAGTGAACGGAGGATTTCGCTTTCGATGAACTTGCCTGGATTATGTCCAACCATTATGACGCGCCATGAGGAACTGATCTCTTCGTCGAAACGAGCCTTGGCCCCGCTTTCGTCGTTGCCCCAAACAGGGGTGAGCTTTGTGTCCAGCATCTGGAATCCATTGCTGGCAGCCTTGCTTCTGCCGAGATAGAAAGCCGGGAAGTTGTCAAGGTCGGCTTCCATGATCGCCAGCCAGTTGTTGCTGTCTATCTCGATAAGACCAGGCAGACCGGCGTGGATGTCGTTCTTGATGCTTTTGACAGGGGTCTTCTCGAAAACGCCTTCCTGGGATGACTTGTAACTCTTCCCGCCTTGCTCATAGGCATAGTCGGGAATCCACAGATATGAATCTTCAGGAATCGAATAGCCGGTGATCTCTCTTGTTATCTCACGGTTTCCCATCAGGGAGGATCCATACAGTCCGTAGCGGAATGCTACACCATCGTTCATGACGCGGAAAGAGAGATCCATCTTCCTGTGGCCGCTGCTCTTTTCCTGCAGCGCAAGGGTGAGTTCGTTATAAGGGACTTCGCAATAGCTGTGCTTGCTCTTTACGACAGGAGTCCACTTTTCTACCCCGCTCTTTACGGAAGCTTCGTTCTTTACGGCAAAATCTCCGTTCATGTCCTTCTCGTCCCTGAATTCAAAACCCATGGGGGAGTCGGAAATGACAGTCTTTCCATCCAGCTGTACGGAATATGTAAGCAGTTCAAAGTTCTTTATGGAAACGGAAATATGCCCGTCTGGGGATTTGATTCTGTATTCCTGGGCGTGAAGACCAAGGCAGGCCGACAGGGCGGTGGCAATTATCAAGATCGTTCTTTTCATGGATGCAAAGGTACTTGATTTGGCTTAAAACAAAAAACCCTTTCCATAAAGGAAAGGGTTGCGATTGTGGTGCTGGGAAGAATCGAACTGCCGACACATGGATTTTCAGTCCATTGCTCTACCATCTGAGCTACAGCACCGTTGTTGTTCGGGATTGCAAAGATAGGTATTATTTTATTTCTTCCAAATTTATTTTGTTTATTTTTGTAAAAAACGCTGAAATAATGGCCTCAAAACGCTTTCTGCAGGTGATCCTCCCTCTCAGGCTGGACTGGGAACCGTGGTATTATGCCATGGTAGGTTCGGGTGATGCAGATATGCTTCCTTGTCGTGAAGTTTCTGTTGGAGACCGTATTTCAGTCCGTTTCGGTCCCAGAACCTATGTGGGGGTCGTCAGCAATGTCAGCGATACTCCTGCAATTCCTGAAGCAAAGGTTCTTCCAGTATCTCGCATTGAAACTGGTCTGCCTTCCGTCAGTCCGGAAGAGATCAAGCTATGGCGCTTCATGGCTGACTATTATATGTGTTCTATAGGGGAGGTATATCATCAGGCTTATCCAGGCAACCGTATAAATAAAGAAGAGGCAGGAATCCGCGCCCGCCAGCGTCATGAGGAAGCTGTTAGAAAGGCTGCAGAACTTCTTCGTTCCCGCCTTGCCAGGCTTCAGGACAGATTGGCCAGAAAGGAGAAAGAACTTCAAAAACGTCACAATGAGAAGGTGACGGCGGAGCTGAATGCTGCCTGGAAGAAGATATTGGACGAGATCCGTGCCGTCAATCTCAGGATCGATTCCCTTGAACGGTCGGAAAACCCACCGGTCATGGAAGACGCGCGTCTCGGTCTTGTCTGGGAGAATGCTGCGTCGGAACTGGTCGACAGGATAGAAAGTGTATTCAAGGACGGGAAGACCGTGCTGCTGGATATTCAGGAACGAATCCGCCCAAAGGTCTACAGGGAATTGCTGCGGAGGGAACTGGACAAAGGCCGTCAATCTCTTGTTCTGGTACCTGAGATTGCCATGTCAAAGAGACTTGAGGACAGTCTCATCGAAGAGTTTGGAGACAGGTTGATTGCCTTCAACTCATCCAAGTCGGAATCGGTCCGTCGTGATATGTCCGAAACGCTGCGTAAAGGCGAACCTGTCGTTATCCTTGGCACCAGATCCTCCATCTTTCTTCCATTCAGCAATCTCGGACTGATCATTGTCGATGACGAGCACGATGCCTCGTACAAGCAGGATTCCACTCCACGGTACAATGCACGCGATATGGCTTCCATGCTGGCGTCAATACATGGGGCGCGATTGCTCTTGTCATCGTCGTCTCCATCCCTCGAATCGGTCTTTAACTGTATGGGTGGCAGATATGTCCGGATCGATTCGGATCTCGGTGAAAAGCGCTGCATGCCTGAGGTTCAGCTTGTAGATACGCGTGCTGAAGTGAAGAAGAATGGCATGGTTGGCTGCCTTTCCAGGAAACTCATTGCCGAGATGACACGTACAATAAGCATGGGCGGACGCGTGATGCTGCTCCGTGCATGGGGAAGGGTAGACTTCGTCATCAATGATTTGAAGGTCGTTTTTCCCGATAATGCAATAGGCGATCCTGACAGTGTCGATGCGGATATCGTGGTAGGAACCCTGATATCGTCACGGCATGCAGACCTGAGCCGCATTGACCTTCTGTGCGTCATGCAGCCCGACAAGATGGTTGCGCGCCAGAACTTCCGCGCAGATGAGTATGCCTTGCAGACACTGGAATTGTTCCGTTCGCGGCTTGGCTCGTCAGAGAAAGAAATGACTCCTGTGTTCATGATACAGAGCGCACAGTCAGATCATCCAGTCTACAAAGCCCTCATGGGAAATGAAGACCTGTGTTCCAAACTTTTGGATGAGCGTAGGGAGTTCAGCTATCCGCCGTATTCAAGGCTTGTGGACATCATACTGCGTGGACGCGATGCTGAAGCTCTGGAATCACTTGCTTTCCAGCTCGGCCAGCAGTTGGCTTCAGCCTTGCATGGGGTAGATCTGGAAGGACCTATGCCGCCTGAATATGAAAAGCCTGGCAGTTCCCAGATTAGGAAACTCCGCGTCGTCCTGCCGAAGGATCGCGGATTGGCGGCGAGAAAACAAGGCATGAAGAATATAGTCATGCAGTTCGCCAGGGAACGCCGATGTGATATCCACCTGGATGTGGATCCGCTATAGATAATTGATAACCAAAACCAATAACTACATGAATAAGTTTATCCTCAGTGTAGGTCTCGCATGCATCGCATTGGGTGCATCGGCCCAGAATTACACCATTCCGGTAACCAACATCAACCAGAACGGCTATCCTCACATCCTTCCTGACAACCGCGTTGAGTTCCAGCTCCGTGCTCCTGAGGCACAGCGTGTCCAGATCGACCTCTGCGGCAAGAAGTATGACCTTACCCGCGATGAAAACGGTATGTGGAAGGGCGTTTCCGATCCGCAGGTTCCCGGTTTCCATTATTACAGCCTCGTTGTTGACGGCGTCAGCACTGCAGATCCGGCAAGTGAGAGCTATTATGGCACCAGCCGCATGGCGAGCGCCATCGACATCCCGGAAAAGGGCTGCGACGATTTCGAGACCGCAAGGGTTCCTCACGGACAGGTACGCGAACTGCGCTATTTCTCTAATGTGACCAACAGCTGGAGACCGCTTTTCGTATACACTCCTGCCAGCTATGAGAAGGGCAAGAAGAAGTATCCTGTAGTCTATATCCATCATGGTGGCGGCGAGGATCATCGCGGCTGGGTAGAGCAGGGACGTACCGCAAACATCATGGACAACCTCATCGCTGCTGGCAAGGCTACCGAGGCTATTGTTGTCAGCGTGAACAGCAATGTCCCTGGCGGCGGTGGCTATTCTCAGCAGGGCATGGCTGCATACTCTAAGGAGCTCATCGAGAACATCATTCCATTCGTTGAGGGTCAGTTCCGTGTTAAGCCAGGTGCAGCAAACCGCGCAATGTGCGGCCTCAGCATGGGTGGCGGCCAGACCTTCTACATCGGTCTTGTACATCCAGAGCTCTTCCGCAACATCGGTATCTTCAGCTCCGGCATCTTCGGTGGCATCCAGGGCGCCAACCTCGATCTCGAGAAGGAAGTTCCAGGCATGCTTTCCGCTACTGACAAGTTCAACAAGGGTCTCGACGTGTTCTATATTTCATGCGGTGAGCAGGATCCTCGTATCTCTCATACCAAGAAGTACACCGACAACATGAAGCAGGCAGGCGTGGATGTATACTTCAACTCATTCCCAGGAGACCATGAGTGGCAGGTTTGGAGAAAGTCATTCCACGAGTTCGCACAGAAAATCTTCAAGTAGGATGATTTCCAGTCTTATCAGCAGGGCCTCGATTATCGTGGCCCTGCCTCTTGTTCTTTTAGCCTGTTCGACTGATCCTTATGCAGCGAAGCCATTGACGGCTGAGGAACTGAACCTGATCCGGAATGGAGAAGGGCTTATGCGTGTCACTACCATCGACAATGAGGCGGACTCGCTTCTGTTGCGCTCCAAGAGCACATTCTTCATCGATGAGGATCTTCGCAGCGAAGAGTATGCAATTCTGGCTGGACGCATGGTGGCTACCGTTACCGACCCATCCCAGGATGGAGTCGGAATCGCCGGCCCTCAGGTCGGCATACTCCGACGCGTCGTGGCCGTACAGCGTTTTGACAAGGAAGGGGAGCCTTTCGAGGTGTATCCGAATGTCCACATCGAGCCGGTGGGGGATGAGAGGCAGATTGGATCTGAGGGATGTCTGTCTGTTCCTGACATGAGAGGTGAAGTGGAAAGGTATTCCAAGATACGGCTAATGTATACCGATCCGGTCTCCTTGGAGCCTGTGGAAGAGCTCGTTGAGGGTTTCACGGCTGTGATTTTCCAGCATGAGTGCGATCATCTTGACGGAATTCTCTACATAGATAGGATTCTTGAATGAAATTATCTATCTTTAAAGTCCGAAAAACCATTAACATTAATAATTTATGAGAAAACCATTTGTTCTTGCGGCTTTTTCTCTTGCCGCAATGGCTGCAGTTTCATGCGGCAACGGACCGGTTGCTCAGTGTCCTACTCCTCCAACTGAGGGTTACCCTGAGTTCCAGGTACGTCTCAGCAACGATGATGGCCCTATCACCTTCTGTAACCCTCTTGACCTCGTAGTCGACAACCAGACTGCAAGAAGAGGCGGTGAGCCTGTTGTCATCACTTTCGAAGACACCTACTATCTCTTTGTTTCCCACGGAAAGGAGTACTGGTATTCCGACAACTTCCGTGACTGGACATATGTTTCAGCTCCAAACTACCCAGGTGGAGTCGTTTCTGTAGTTGAAATCGAAGGCAAGCTTTACGGCTGCTCCATGAACAACTACAATGTCTATACTACCGACGATCCTAAGAGCGGTGTATGGTATCAGTGCGGTACCCTCGACAGCAACCGCTACGGTGACGCCAACATGTTCTATGATGATGGTCATCTCTACATGTTCTACGGCTGGTCACAGCTCATGTGCTTCAAGGTTGTCGAGCTCGATCCTAAGACCTTCAAGGAGATCGGCGAGCCGAATACCCTTTTCTTCAGCGACATCAACAACCATGGTTTCGAGACCCGCTGGGCTCATGACAACATCTACTCTATCTTCAACGGCTATCGTGACTACTTCCCTGAGGAGCTTCCTTGGATTGAGGGTCCGTACGTCGTAAAGCACAATGGCAAGTACTATCTCCAGTATGCAGCCATCGGTCTTGAGTTCCTTTCATACTCACATGGTGTTTATGTAGCAGACCATCCTATGGGACCTTACACCTATTCTGAGAGCAACCCTCTCACCTTCAAGGTTACCGGTTACCAGGTCGGCGCAGGCCATGGCAGCACCTTCCATGACAAGAACGGCCAGCTCTGGACCATCTGCATGATCCCTAGCTCATACGGCCCAGGTCGTGGCAGCAGCGAGCTCGCCATGTATCCTACCGCAGTTGACGAGGATGGCATCATGCACTCAAACTATGAGCTCGGTGACTACCCTCAGTTCCTTCCAGGAGTTGCCAAGGATGCAGTCTACAACAACTACACCGGCTGGGCTCTTCTTTCAAAGGGCAAGGACGTCATCGTTTCTTCCCAGAAGGATCTCAACCACAGAGGTGCTCTCGGTGTTGACGAGAACTTCATGACCTGCTGGGCAGCAAAGACCGGCGATCCAGGTGAGTTCTACACCGTTGACCTCGGCCAGAGCTGCACCGTAAACGCTATCCAGGTAAACATCGACAAGGTTGACCCAACCCCTGTTGCAATGCCTGCAGGTATGGGCGGCATGAGAAACATGGCTCCTGCTACCTATCCAGATCAGTACCAGTCATACATCATCGAGGTTTCACAGGACAACAAGACCTGGACCAAGATCATCGACTTCAGCAAGAACGGCCAGGATTTCCGTCACAGATACTTCGAGCTCAAGGACGGCGTACAGGCAAGATACGTAAAGGTTACCAACTGCTTTACCCCTGACGGTAAGTTCGCAATCAAGGATCTCCGTATCTTCGGTAACAAGGACGTTGCAAAGTACACCAAGGTTACCGACCTCAAGGCTGTACGCAACAAGGAGGACCGTCGTATCGCTTCTCTCATCTGGGAGCCAGTCGAGGGTGCTGATGCATATATCATCCGCTACGGTATCGCTCCTGACAAGCTTTACAACAGCTACATCGTTTACGGTTACGAGACTCACTTCACAATGTACAGCCTCAATACCGCTCCAGAGTACTACTTCGAGGTTGAGGCTATCGACAACGGTACCGAGAGCCACAAGGAGAACTACGCCGCTACCATGGGTCGCGGTGCTGAAATCCAGCTCGCACGTGGCCGCGGCCGCGGTGGCTACTCAGCAGCAGACTGGAGACAGATGGTTGTGGAAGGCGTCAACGAGTACGTATTCGACAACATCGAGCCAGGTGACTACACCTTCAGCCATACCTATGGTCCTGTCCTCTGGGAGGGTACTCTTACTGAGAAGGAACTCATCGGCAACGGTGGCCCTACCGTCGAGGCATTCTGCACCGAGCTTGGTGTAGGTACCAAGGTGACCGGTCACATGGAACTCAAGGTGGTTCCAGGCGAGAAGGCCGGCAAGATTGTGATCACCACCGTTTACGACAAGTAATCGGCTGACCATACTAAATGATGGAGAGCGTCCGTTCGGGCGCTCTCTTTTTTGTAGGCTGCATTTTGCAACCGAGTTGCAAACAAATGGGGGTAAATTTGTAGCAAATCGGTTTTGAATATGAGAAAAAGAATACTATCTGTACTGCTTATAGGCAGCACAATTTTCCTTATGGCTGGCTGTGGTGATCATGCCGGCCATAATCATGCCCATGAAGGGGAGGAGATCCATCATCATGATCATGAAGGCCACGACCATGAAGATCATGACCACGATCACGATGACCACGAACATGAAGGACATCATCATGATCATGAAGGCCACGATCATGAAGATCATGACCACGAGCATGAAGGCGAAAGCCATGCTGCCGGCGAGATAGTTCTCGAGCCGGAGAGAGCGGAGGCGGCTGGCGTCAAGGTCGAGGTTGTTCATCCAGGGCCATTCCATGCAACCATCCATACATCCGGTCTTATTCTTCCAGCAAGCGGCAGCGAGGCTTATCTTACTGCGCGTACATCCGGAATCCTTAGCTTTGGCGGGCGTACACCGGCTCCCGGTCAGCAGGTCGCAAAGGGACAGAGTGTAGCGCGTGTTTCTGGTGGCAGCATGGCCGAAGGAGATATCGTGACCCGTACCCGTATCGAATACCAGGCAGCGCTTAAGGAATATGAACGCGCAAAGAATCTCATCGACGAAAAACTCATTTCCGAAAGAGACTTCAATGCTATAGAAGCCGCTTATCTTACGGCAAAGAATTCTTACGAAGGCGTGTCTGCCGGCAGTGGTGCCAGCGGCGTCAGCGTCACTTCTCCTATTGCGGGATTCATCAAAGAGATGCTGAAGAGCGAGGGAGAGTTCGTTTCTGCCGGTGAACCTGTCGGTGTCGTTACCCAGGACCGCAAGCTTCGACTCCAGGCAGATCTGCCGGAGAAATACATGAGCCTCCGTACTTCGATAAGCAGTGCCAACTTCCGCATGGCGGACGGTGACCACTCTCATACCCTTGAGGAGCTGGATGGCAAGCTTATCTCAGTCGCTCATGCTCTCGAATCGGATTCTCCGTACCTCCACATAACTTTTGAGTTCAACAACTGTGGCGATATCCTGCCAGGCGCTTATGCCGAGGTGTGGCTGATTACCGGCTGGAAGGACAATGTCATTTCTGTCCCGGAGTCTGCGCTTACCGAGGAACAGGGCGAGTTCTTCGTCTATGTCCGTCTGGACGAGGACTGCTACAAGAAGGTCCCTGTCAAGGTCGGAGAGCGCAACGGTGAGAATGTGGAGATACTTTCCGGACTCCATGAGGGAGATGACCTTGTTGTCGCTGGTGCATATCAGGTGAAGCTTGCTTCTGCATCTATTGTTCCTCACGCTCACAATCATAGCCATTGATGCCATGCTGGACAGTATTATCAGTTTCTCACTGCGTAACAGGCTTGCAGTGCTGCTGGCGGCGGTTCTGCTTGTAATAGGAGGCCTGTATGTCAGCTCCAACATGGAGGTTGACGTGTTTCCGGATCTTAATGCTCCGACGGTGGTCATCATGACCGAAGCGAACGGCATGGCTCCGGAAGAGGTCGAGAAGATAGTTACATTCCCGATAGAGACCGCAGTAAATGGTGCGACCGATGTCCGCCGTGTCCGTTCGTCGTCGACTACGGGTTTCTCCGTTGTCTGGGTGGAGTTTGACTGGGGCACGGATATCTACCGTGCACGCCAGATTGTTTCCGAGAAGCTTGCTGCAGTAGGCGAGCAGCTCCCTGCAAATGTCGGCAATCCTACTCTCGGACCTCAGTCATCCATCCTTGGAGAGGTGCTCATCATCGGACTCACCGCCAACGGAGAAACCGATATGGAGCAGCTCAGGACCTTGGCTGACTGGACCATCCGCCCCCAGCTGCTCGCAACTGGCGGTGTGGCCCAGGTGGCAGTCCTTGGCGGCGATATCAAGGAGTACCAGATACTTCTCGATCTTGAGAAGATGCGCCGTTTCGGCATCAGCGTCGATGATGTTTTAAGAGCGACTGATGACATGAACAGAAATGCGGCGGGTGGAGTGCTGTATGAGTATTCAAATGAGTATATCATCCGCGGCATGACATCAACAACCAGTATCGAAGATTTTGAACGTACCGTCGTAAGCCGTCTATCAAAGCATCCGGTCACACTTCGCGATATCGCAGAAGTAAGAATCGGCCCGAAGGAACCTCGAATGGGAACCGCTTCTGTCGAAACCAAACCGGCTGTAATCCTGACAGTCACAAAGCAGCCGAATGTTTCGACCAAGGAACTTACTGCGAATCTGGACTCTCAGCTGGCTGACATGGCAAAGACCCTCCCTGCAGACATCGACATCAAGACAGACATCTTCCGTCAGAGCACTTTCATCGATGCCAGCATCGGAAACATCAAGAAGGCTTTGCTCGAGGGTGCATTCTTCGTTGTTCTCGTGCTTTTCCTGTTCCTCCTCAACATACGTACAACCCTTATTTCGCTTGTTACCATTCCGCTCGCGATGCTGATAACCATCATCGTGCTTCGTCTCACAGGCTTGAGCATAAATACCATGAGCATCGGAGGTATGGCCATTGCGATAGGATCGCTGGTCGATGATGCGATTGTTGATGTAGAAAACGTATACAAGCGTCTCAGAGAGAACCATGCCTTGCCGGCAGACAGACGCCGCAAGGTTCTTGACGTGGTGTTCGAGGCTTCCCGCGAGGTCCGTATGCCTATTCTTAATTCGACATTCATCATCGTTGCCAGCTTCGTGCCGCTGTTCTTCCTCTCCGGCATCGAGGGCCGAATGCTCATTCCTCTTGGAATTGCATTCATAGTATCTCTCTTTGCATCCACATTCGTCGCTCTTACGCTTACTCCTGTGCTTTGCAGCTTCCTGCTGAAGAACACCGGTGCAACTGAGCGCAGTGCGCGTGAACCTGGCTTTACACGTTGGCTGAAGAAGGTTTATGGACGCGGTCTTGACTGGGCTCTCAGCCATGGCAGGGCAGTCCTTGGTGTGTCTGCAGCCTTCCTCGTCATGGCAGTTGTCATGATGCTCGGATTCGGACGAAGCTTTCTGCCTGCATTCAACGAGGGCTCGTTTACAATCAATGTCGGTACTCTTCCAGGAGTTTCTCTTGAGGAGAGTGACAATATCGGTCGACGTACTGAGGAACTGATACTGAGTGTCCCGGAGATCCAGACCGTGGCCCGCAAGACCGGCCGTGCGGAGCTCGACGAGCATGCTCTGGGCGTGAATGCATCTGAGCTCGAGGCTCCGTTCAAACTGGGGAAGCGCTCCAAGGAGGAAGTGACAGCAGAGCTTCGCGAGAAGCTTGGTTCGCTCCCGGGCGTCAATGTCGAGATCGGTCAGCCTATATCTCATAGAATTGACGCCATGCTTTCAGGAACCCAGTCGGCTATTGCGATAAAGATATTTGGAACTGACCTGAATCGCATGTTTACCCTTGGTAACGAGATAAAGGCCGCAGTTGCGGACATTCCTGGGGTCGAAGATCTTAATGTCGAGCAGCAGATTGAACGTCCTGAGCTCCTGATTACCCCAAGAAGAGAAATGCTTGCCCGCTATGGCATCTCGCCGGCGGAGCTTGCTGAGTATGTCGAGGTCTGCCTTGGAGGACGTGCTGTCAGCCAGGTTTACGAGGATGGAAAGGTGTTCGACCTGACCGTAAAGGCTTCCGGAATATATCGCGACCGCATAGAGACCATAAAGGATATGACCATCGACACCCCAGACGGCAAGGTTCCGCTCAGCTGGGTTGCAGACGTCCGCTCGGCCGCCGGTCCGAATACCATCAATCGCGAGAACGCCCAGCGCAAGATCGTCGTTTCCGCCAATGTCAGTGGGGGAGACCTTCAGGGTACAGTCGATGCCATGCAGGACAGAATCGCGGAGAGAGTCGAGCTTCCGGAGGGCTATCGCATAGAGTTCGGTGGACAGTTCGAGAGCGCCCAGAGTGCAACCAGGACGCTTGCCATCACGACTCTATTCGCCCTGATTGTGATCTTCCTTCTTCTATATGGCCAGTTCAAGAGCCTTAGCCAGAGTGCCATCGTACTCATCGACCTGCCTCTTGCGCTTATCGGTGGTGTGCTTACCATCTTCTTCAGCGATGGCATTCTCAGCATTCCTGCAATTATCGGTTTCATTTCACTTTTCGGTATCGCTACCAGAAATGGAATGCTGCTTATCGACAGATACAATGACCTGCGTGCGGGAGGAATGTCGCTCCGCGAAGCTGTCAGTACAGGCTCCCTTGACCGTCTCAATCCTATCATCATGACGGCCCTGACTTCGGCACTCGCTCTTGTTCCTCTGGTCATCGGTTCAGAACTGCCAGGAAATGAAATCCAGAGCCCTATGGCTAAGGTCCTTCTTGGAGGACTCATAAGCTCTACATTGCTGAACGGATTCGTGATTCCTGTTGTTTATTCACTTGTTTCAGCAAAGACAAAGAAAGATGAAACTGTCTAGATATACCTTTACAGTCATTTGCGCGCTGTTTTTTGGAAACATCCTTCATGCACAGTCTACGAATGATCTGCTGGATCGTGTCATGTCGAACAATCTGACTCTCAAGGCTCTTGAGAATCAGGTTTCCGCGCGTGGATATGAAAGCATGGCGGCGATTTCCCTCCCTGATCCAGAGATTGAGTTTGCCCTTCTTGCCGGCAGCCCTTCCGAGATTGGCATACGAAAGGATATTTCTGTTACTCAGGGTTTCGATATCGCAACCCTTTCCGGTGCTCGAAGAAATGTTGTTCTTGGGGAGAATGAGCTCCTGAAACTGCAGTGGAAGGCGACAAGACGCGAGATCATGTCTGAGGCACGTAATCTGGTGGCTGAAATCGTGTGCCGTAATGCACTTATCGCTGAGTATGCAAGGCGCACGCAGCTTGCCGAAGGGATGGCTGATGCTCTCAAAGGCTCGCTTGAGAAGGGCGCTGCAACCGTGATGGACCATAACAAGGCCGTGCTTGCCCTATCGGAGGCTCGTGCGTCACTCTCTGCCGTTGAGATGGAACGCGAAAGCCTTCTGCGTCGTCTTGCAGCCCTGAATGGTGGAACCCGCGTGGACGTATCCGCTGTCAATATGGACCCGGAGATGATTCCCGAGGACTTTGAGGAATGGTTTGATGAGGCGTCTGAGTCCAGCAGCATATTGGCTTATGTCCGCCAGGCAACTGAACTGTCTAAGGACAAGCTATCGCTGGCCAGAAGCGAGTCTCTTCCATCAATGTCGGTCGGATATATGGCAGAACTTGTCCCAGGAAGCAACTTCCGTGGTGTGACTATGGGCATTTCCGTACCTTTGTGGTCATCTGCGCGTCGTATAAGAAGTGCCAGGTACGAAATCCAGGCGGCGGAAGCCGAGGCGGCAGATGCAGCTGCCAGCTATCGTATGGAGGCTGAGTCTGCATACATTACTGCGATGGGATTGAAAAAGATAGCCGACGATTACGCGCAGGTACTGTTTCACTGCGATAACAGTGTATATGCCCAGAAGGCGTATGAACTCGGACAGATATCATTGCTGGAGTATCTTGTGGAACTTGATATGTATTACGATGCGGTTACACGTTCCATTGAAGCTGACAGGGATTACCAGCTGGCTTTGACGACCCTTCGACAGATAGAAATGTAAATAAAAGTCCTCTGAATAATCTCAGAGGACTTTTATTTACATTTCTATCTTTAGTTCTTTCTGTCGTCGTACTGGATTCTGGTGCCAAGGACGTTAAGAACCTTGTTGCCTCTTCCGGCTTCGCCTTCGAGCGCTCCGGTAAGGATTCCTTCACACATGAAGATTTCCTTGCGGAGAACCTCAGCGGTCTCAGGGTTGTCTCCATGATAGTGACCAGGGTAGAGCTTTGTGATGTTATGGATCTCCATAAGCTTGAGCATCTTTGTACATACGCCCATCATGCCTTCAACGCTGCTGTTGAGAAGAAGGTTGGTCGATCCGAAAGAGTCGCCGCTGAAGCCGTATCCAGCCTCATAGTCAAGGAATGTACAGCTGCCGTAGGTATGTCCTGGAGTATGGAATACATGAATCTGACGTCCGCCGAGGTCGATGGTCATACCGTCGGTCATATTGACTGTCTTGCCCTTGTAGGTCTTGAGATATCTGTCTTCAGTGTCCTTGGTATCAGGGAAGAACCAAAGTTCGTCGAATTCGTGGATGGCAGATCCGGAATGGTCTGGATGGAAGTGTGTCAGTGCGAGAATCACAGGCTTCGAGGTTATGCCCTCGATGATCTTGCGGAGACCTGGAATGTTTGTTCCAGCGTCAATGACAAGCGCCTTGTCATTGCCTTCAATCACGTAGATCGCCTCGTTGTAGACCATGTTTCCGTGACCGTGCCAGGTATGGTCGTCGATCTGGCGGAACTCAACGTCCTTGCCCTGATATACAAGTTTCTCCGTATAATTTGTCGGACTTGTCTGCTGTGCGAGCGCGCATGATGCGAATGCGAGCGTGCAAGCGATGGTTGTGATGACTTTTTTCATGTTCATTTGGTTTTATTGCACCAAAATAGTAAATATCCTCGTCTTAACCGCGATTAATTGTTAGATTTGCATCAATCTGAAACAATAGCTTTATGAATATAGCATCTATCTTAGCAACAGGCATCTTTGCGGCGGGTTTCACACTCAGCGCGCAGAACACCAAGGCTCCAAGTTTCAACGAATGGCAGAATCCTACTGTCAATGAAGTCAACCGTGCAGCCATGCATGCGGCATTCGAGGTTGGCGAGCAGGTCTCGCTTCATGGAATGTGGAAGTTCAACTGGGTCGAGGATGCCGATCTTCGTCCTACAGACTTCTGGGGTGTCGATTTCAATGACAAGGACTGGGATGACATGCCCGTTCCAGGCATCTGGGAGCTCCACGGCTATGGCGATCCGCAGTATGTGAATGTCGCTTATCCATGGGATAACCAGTTCAAGACAAATCCGCCTTATGTACCGGTGAAGAACAACCATGTCGGCACATATCGCCGCGAAATCGAGGTTCCTGCAAGCTGGAGCGGCAAGGATATCTTTGTGCATTTCGGCTCTGTCACCTCGAACATCTATCTCTGGGTGAATGGAAAGTATGTCGGCTACAGCGAGGACAGCAAGCTGGCTGCCGAGTTCGACCTTACGAAGTATATCAAGCCGGGCGCGAAAAACCTTATCGCGTTCCAGGTATTCCGCTGGTGTGACGGATCATATCTTGAGGATCAGGATTTCTGGCGTTTCAGCGGCGTTGCACGCGACAGCTACCTCTATGAGCGTGAGAAGAACCGTATCGAGGACATCCGCATCCAGCCAGACCTTGACGCGAACTATAAGGACGGAACTCTTGACATTACCGCAAACGTCAAGGGCAGCGGCAGAATCTCTTTCCGTCTCAAGGATGCCGAGGGAAAGGAAGTAGCTTCCATTGCCGCAGACGCCAAGACAAAGAATACGGTCAATGCCGGCATTTCTGTTGCTGCGCCTCATCTCTGGTCGGCAGAGACTCCTTATCTTTACACTCTCGAGGCTGAGTTCAATGGCGAGACCATCAGCCAGAAGGTCGGCTTCCGCAAGGTCGAGATAAAGGACGCACAGCTTCTCGTCAACGGCCAGCCTGTCCTCATCAAGGGCGCAGACCGTCACGAGCTTGACCCTGACGGCGGCTATGTCATCAGCCATGAGCGTATGGAGCAGGATGTGAAGATCATGAAGCAGTTCAACCTCAACGCAGTCCGTACATGCCACTATCCTGACGATCCATATTGGTATGAGCTCTGCGATAAGTATGGCCTCTATGTGGTTGCCGAGGCTAATGTCGAATCTCATGGTATGGGCTACGGCGAGGGCACTCTTGCCAAGAATCCTCAGTACATGCTCGCACACCTCCAGCGCAACCAGCGCAATGTCCAGGCGTATTTCAACCATCCGTCAGTCATTGTCTGGTCTCTCGGAAACGAGGCAGGCGACGGACTGAACTTCGAGAATGCCTATGACTGGATCAGAAGCCAGGATTCAATGCGTCCTATCCAGTATGAGCAGGCAATCCGCACCAACCACAGCGATATCTTCTGTCCTATGTACATGGATTACCGTGGCATTGAGAGATATGCCAACGATCCTGCATCGACAAAGCCTCTGATCCAGTGCGAGTATGCCCATGCGATGGGCAACTCCGAAGGTGGCTTCAAGGAGTACTGGGACCTCTACCGCAAGTATCCTAAGCTTCAGGGTGGCTTCATCTGGGATTTCGTTGACCAGTCTATCCGCTGGAAGAACAAGGATGGCGTCGAGATCTATGCATACGGCGGCGATTTCAATCCATACGATGCAAACGACAACAACTTCTGCGACAACGGTCTGATTTCTCCTGACCGCGTTCCAAACCCACACATGTATGAGGTTGGCCGCATCTACCAGAGCATCTGGGCTGACGCTTCCGCAGTCGAGAGCAATGTGCTTTCAGTATATAACGAGAATTTCTTCCGCGACCTTTCTGCTTACCGCATGAAGTGGGAACTGCTTCTTGACGGCCGCAAGGTCCGCACAGGCATTGTCGAGACCCTTGATGTCGCTCCGCAGCAGACAGGCAAGGTGGCGGTCAAGCTTGGAGACCACAGCGCGAAGGGTGAGTGGCTGCTCAATGTCAGCTTCGAACTCAAGGAGAGCGAAGGCCTTCTTCCTGCTGGCCATATCGCTGCTTCACAGCAGTTCGCTCTTACTGACTGGACAGCTCCTGTTGTTGATGAAACCTGCCCGGCTCCTTCGTTTGATGATACTGACCGCCGCTATGTCCGTGTTGACGCAAATGGCGTTTCAATCGACATCAACCGCCGCAGCGGCTACATCACCCGCTATGCAGTGGATGGCAAGGAGATGATGGAGGAGGGCAGTGCAATCGCACCAAACTTCTGGCGCGCTCCTACCGACAATGACTACGGTGCAGGCCTCCAGAGACGTTATGCTGTCTGGAAGAATCCTTCAATCGTACTGAAGTCGCTTGAGGCTTCCGAGGTGGACGGCAAGGTGATTGTCAAGTGTGAGTATGACATGCCTGATCTTGCCGGGCTGACCCTTGAGTACGCAATTGCCGGCGATGGTTCCGTGACCATCAACGAGAGCATGAAGGCAGATCCGGACAAGAAGGTTTCTGATATGTTCCGTTTCGGTATGCGTATGATCATGCCGGAGGGCTTCGAGCGTGTCATCTATTATGGCCGCGGTCCTGGTGAGAACTATATCGACCGCAAGGAGGCTTCTGATCTCGGTATCTGGTCGCAGAGCGTGGATGACCAGTTCTATCCTTACATCCGTCCGCAGGAGAATGGTACCAAGTCTGACATCCGTTGGTGGAGAGTCCTTGACAATGCCGGTGACGGCGTCATGTTGACCTCGGTTGAGCCATTCTCGGCTTCAGCTCTTCACTACAGCATGGAGAGTCTTGATGAAGGTCCGCAGAAGCATAACATGCATTCACCGGAGGTGGCGAAGGTGCCTCAGACCCATGTCCTTTTCGACAAGGTTCAGTATGGTCTTGGCTGCGTTAACAGCTGGGGCGCGATTCCAATGGAGGAGTATCGACTCAATTATGCTGACCGCAGCTTCACCTGTAAGATCAGCCCAGTCCGCAACTACATCGACTTCTAGGCCATGGCAGCAAGCGAGAAATCTCACAGCCATCCTCACGCCCAGAGCTCGATGATTGCGAGCGGAAGATTCATCTTCATGGTCGGCGAAGAGGCTCATGAGGTCGTAGCGATTTCCTGAATGTCGAATGAATCCAATCTTGCTTAAATCCAATTTATTTACCTACATTTGAAAAAATACAGTATGAATATGAAAAAGATCATCGTTTCTCTCATGGTTCTGGCAGCGGCTGTCAGCGCCAATGCCCAGGAGGCATTCAAGCATGTGGCTGCCGGTTTACAGGTTGGTACAACCGGTGCTGGAGTACAGGTCGCTGTCCCAGTTGTGACTGACCATGTCACTTTGAAGCTCGGTTATAATTTCCCAGCTGTCAACTATACAGTCAACACATCCATGGATATCAGCGAGCTGACATCGACAATCAACAATGTCAATGCCGAGATTTCCAAGGTGGGTGGCGCAGACCGTATCAATACTACATTCAACAAGAATGTTGATCTCGAGGCTCCGATAAAGCTTGATATGGGCGCATTGAAGGCAATGTGTGAGTATTATCCTTCAGCAAACAGTTCTTTCCACTTCGTACTTGGTGCTGTTATCGGTACTGGAGATTTCATTTCTGCAGACCTCTACACCGATGCTTCTTTCTGGAGCAGCTACAAGGGACTCCAGTCTGAGGTGAATGCTCTCAATGCAAAATATCAGGAGCTTGCAAACTACGGTTACACTTCATATACTGTAGATGAACTCAAGGCCAATCTCGACGGCAAGACTTATGCTGTCAAGGAGAAGGACGGACGTGGCCATATCGATGCTTCTGTCAATGTACTTAAGGCTCGCCCTTATTTTGGAATCGGAATCGGCCGCAGCGTTCCAAAGCACAGAGTTTCTGCTCAGTTCGACCTCGGAGCATGGTATCATGGTGCTCCTGAGCTTGCGAGCAACTCAACCGTTGCATACGATGCAAGCGCAAAGACTATCGACTTCGACCTCAGCAAGATCAAGAACGTGAAATTCTTCCCACAGGTTTCAGCTGGAATCGTTGTCCTTCTCTTCTAATCGAAGGGCATCAGCCTTGCATTGCTGAAATCTGCTTTTTCACTTCTTCGGCCAGCCATTCCGGAGCAAGCACTTTGGCCGAAGGAGACATGTTCACCAATTCTGTGATGAAATCTTTTGTCGGGCGTATGGCGTATTCAAACACTGAATAGCCTGCGCCCGTTTCTATTTCTTTCTGGGAATGATGGAGGGGAAGTGAGCGTGTGTATGAGACTGTTACGCCCTCAATCTTGAGAAGAACCCTTTCCAGCTTGACCTCCGGCATGACGAATACTCCGAAATAGTCATTGAAGAACTCCTTGGCATCGAAATCATCCTTCATCTTGAACGAGTCGCCAGTCGTGGTGCATGAAACGATCCTGTCGAGAGAGTATGTCCTGAAATAGTCACCGTCGGCATGGTGGCCTACAAGATACCATCGCTGCCTGAACAGCTTGACGCAATATGGCTCGATGACGGAGGTTTTGCCCTCCTGTTCCGTGTACTTCTTGTATGTTATTTCCAGCTTCAGGCCATCGCGTATGGCTCCTACGACCGTGGACAGCCAGCTTAGGCCGGAAGGTATGTCCTCGAGCAGGATGCGGTCGCGCAACCCCTGTGACTCCGTCAGCATATTGGAGACCTCCATGGAGTTCAGCAGCCAGTTTCTGAGACTGCCGGACTCGATATCGTCATCATTCTCGATGTAGTACTTGAAGCCGATGTGCCTGTTGCACTTTATGCTGACGCCGAAGAGCTCTTCAACCGCGTCCTTGTGGGCATGGAAAGTCCTCAGGGCAAGCTCTGAGTGGTCATCGTTCCAGAATGAGGACTTCCAACGCTTCGCGATCTCTTCGAAGGAGATGGGACCGCATGAATGGATTAAGTTAGCAAGCCAGACGTATCTGTTGAACAGGTTGCTTGTCGTGGTTTTCGATGAAGATGCCATGCCGTTTCTTTTTATGCAAAAATAGCGAATTCTATTAGATTGTGCCGTTATTTTGCATAATGTGATGCTTGCTTTGCAAAATGAATCCTGATCTTCTGGCTGTCCTTAAGGCATCGGCGTAGACGCACCTACTAGAGAGGACTTTTCTTGCCGACCATCTTGCTGAGGCTTGCAACAATCATTTCCGCATCGGAAGGGTTGAGACCGTACTCCGGATGAGACTTTTCAATAGAAACGAAATCCCTTGCGAAACTCATTTCTTCATCGTTGAGGCCTTCGCTGTAATGGTACACGATTACGGAAGCAAGCATGGCACTGTACATCCACGAACCGATATATGAGTAAGACTTCGGATGGGCAATCTGGAATGCGAGTTTGTCATAGGTCAGCCCGGCGAGTTTCGCAATCTCTTCGACTGAGAACAATCCTTCATCTACCGCCGTCATCAAGACCATTTCCAGCCAGCTCACGAACATTTTGGAGTCCTGTTTCAGATAATCCTTGCATTCAAGAACAGGAGTATAGGAACCATAGTCTTTTTTCAATGCAATCTCCTCGTAGATCTTCATTATTTCAAGCGGACCGGAAGGGCGGGTCGCAAGAGTCTGAAAAAGCTTGCTGTCATCCAGCGTCTTGAAAAAACCACTGAGTGGGCAGTTGAAAGCGAAGTAATTGGCGTTGTAAGGGAACAGATATGCTGAAATCGCCAGATTGCGGGTAGACATTTTTTTCAGCACACTCTCGGAAGGAGTACATAGTGCAATGAGCCCTGCATAGCCGTCTGCTTCAGATTTATGGTCTTCCCAGTTTTGATACGAAAAACCTTTTCCGGTCAGCCTGCTTTCATCGATATCCTTGATTTTCCATACACCGCTTCCATCCTTCCATAAGGCGGACTGAAGGGATTTGGTGTATGCTGTCAGGATAGGAGTACCGAAATACCCTTCTCGATTAATTTCTATATACGAGTACGAGTCCTGGAGAGTATCATCTGGGTTGAGCGTGTTATCAATGCATGCTGTCAATACAGCAAAGCTGGCAAATAGTATGGCAATATGGCGTATTCTTTTCATAACGAACGGATTGATACAAATATAATAAATGCTATGAATATGTCCCTGATTGATGAAATGGCTGCGTCGATTTCTTTTAGAATTGCCACCTTAACCCCAGAGGAGTAGAAATCATAAGAGGATGAGCTGAATAATATGTATCGAAAGCAGGGTCTCCGGTGATGTTATACCTGAGTCCAAACTCCATATAAGCATTGATATGGCTTGTCAGCCCATACTGCACACCGGCTGATGTATTGATTGCCCCCATGACTGATCCTCCGATCCTTATATGATTTGCACTGGCAACGCTTTGACTTCCATATACAGGGATGTCCAGTTCTCCACCCAATGAAAGGTACAATGACAGGCTGTTGAGTGTTATTGCCGTGTATTTCAGACCAACAGGAACTCCTATGTAATATAACTTTTGCTTCCTGTTGCCAAGATATCCCAGATTCTTGTTCTCAAAATCAGATCTCAGATATGTCAGGCCAAGTCCACTTTCAAGAGCCAGTCTTTCAGTAAGAGGCTTCTCGGCTGAAAGCTGGAGCACCAGCGGCTTGAAATGGTGCTGTATTTCTTCCAGCTCTGTATTGTTGCCCAGATTGTTGTTCAATATTTCCAGGATTGACTGTGCCTCATGCTTGTTGAAAAAGTGTGTGTTGTTGAGTACATAATTGGAGTAATCATTCCAATTGTGGAACTTAATATTGCTGAGCAGTCCATTACCTGAATAATCGCCCAGGCTGATGGTGTTCGCCAGGGTGACTGAAGATAATCCTGTCATTCCGGAAAGCCCCACTAACGCAGTCCACCCATTTGCCAGAGTCATTCTGGCTGGGTTGTTGTCATCCTGTGCGTATGATGTCCTGCCAAATGGTCTTGATATTGCACCGCGGTCAATTCTGCTTGCCTTTGTTGTCGATGCGACCGCAGGACTGATTGCTGCTGACAGTTCCAGGCGTGGCAACAGTTCACGACCAGGCACAGCGATACTGTCTTTTATTAGTTTCTCATTCTTTGCAAGTGATGGTTTCTTCGCTGGAGTCAATCCAGAACTGCCTGTCTCATCTCCCTGGAGAGCGAATGTCTCGTTCGATTCATCCGGCATGTTCCGTGTCACTTCCTCTGCAGCTTGTGCGACTGTGGATTCATCGGCTCTGTTCCCGATATTTCTAAGGATATAGATTGAAACAGGCAGGAGAAGTGCCAAAGTCATGAGAAGATACTTTCTGACTTTCTGTACCAGAATCTTTTTTGCCCGCGAGAGATCAGATGAAGATGAATGAGCGGCAATGCCGAGAAGATCACCGATCTCCTGGTGTGACATACCGTTCAGTACGGAAAGACGGAACACTTCGCCATATTTCTCCGGAAGAGAATCGATCATTGACATCAGCTCGTCCAGCGGGATGAGCGGAAGCACTGAATCTGAATCATCCTCGGAAATGATATCATGCTTTTCAGTAATGTCTGTTGAAGGATGACGTTTCTGGTTGTCAAGATACTTTAGTGAAAGATTCTTGACGATACCTTTCATCCATGGAAGCAGCTTGTCCTCTGACCTAAGCCTGTCCAGATTCGTGAATATGATAATCCAGGAGTCGTGTACTATGTCTTCCGCTACATCCTTTTCGTGAACGTAGCGCATAGCCACCGCCATGAGTGCACGGCCGTTCTCCTTGTAGAGCTCTTCAAGATCAGTTTTCAAGCCAGGTAATCTTTTCTCGCTAATCTATACGTTCGAAAAAACAGTGAAAGACTGCGTCGGTAAGATACATAAAAACTGCAAATGAAAACCTTAAAAAAAATATTAATTGCCGCGCAGTATTCCGTATCAATCTAGTACTTCTTATCAAAAACAGCTTCTGAAACTCATTCACTTTTATTACATTTACAGCCATGAAACGCATACTTACTCAGATCGTATTATTGTCAGTCGCAATGCTGACTGCCTCTTGCGGCAAGGACTATATCACACCTGATGAGCTCTTCAGCAATGAAGCAAAGGTTGCAAAGACGAAGATTACCGTAAAGAGCGGTGATGGTGAAGTGATAAAGGAGACGGCCTCTTTCCACACTGTGGGTGTATACAAGACTTCGGAGTTTGAAGATCAATCCTGGCTTTCGGCGTGGAGTGGAGGACGAATGTCCTACAACATGTTTTTCCTAAGCATATATTTCCAGGACGTTGACGTGATGAAGATCGGAGAAACCCTGAAGCCAAACCGCGTATCGTTCTCTCTCCCGGCCTCAAGTGACAGTCGTAATTATACCGATGAGTACAGCGGAAAGATTACTCTAGCGGACAAAGGTGAGGAATATGTCATCCTTGATTTCCACAAGGTCGGCTTCCATATCGGGCAGGGTGACTACTTGATAGACGGCTATCTTTACTGCGAGCGTGGTTATGTTTTTGTTGACTCCTTCCCCTCGCTGAATCAGTAAGGAATGATGAATTAAAAATCTTTACCTTATAGTTTTAAGAATGATTTAGCTCTTGAAAAATCATACGCCCGGAACCTTCATGGGTCCGGGCTTTTTTTGTGTATTAAGTTTATTGACTCGGAAGTTTTATTTCCGAGTAAGTGCGTATCTTTGTACAAAACGGAAGAGATATGGCAAAGGTTCTATTCAAACAGTATCTGTGGATCATCACATTGCTCAAGGACGGAAGACATATGTCGCTGAGCGAAATCCAGTCGGCATGGCTGCGATCATCGGTCAATGTCGACAGGGGAGATCTGTCGCCCAGGACATTCTACAACTGGCGTCAGATCATCGAGACCGAACTGCACATCGAAATAGTGGCAGACGGTTACAACAGATATTATATCGCGGATCTGGACGAGATCGGAAACGACTCGACGACCAACTGGCTGCTCCAGTCCATTGCCCTAAGCGACGCTGTGTCGGGCAGCAGCATGATGAAGGACCGCATCCTCCTCGAACCGATTCCATCCAGCGAGACGTATCTCCAGCAGATCATCGAGGCGATGAAGGAGAACCGTTTTATGACCATTCAGTACAAGAGATTCAACGAGGATGGGGGAGAGGGCAGGCTGATCGCGCCGATGTCCCTGAAGATGCACCAGCGCCGCTGGTACGTGCTCGCAAGGCTGGAAGGTGTTCAGCCGAAGGACGACGATCCGTCTCCATTCAGGCAATTTGGAGTCATGAGAGTCTTTGCCCTTGACAGGATAAAGGGGCTGGAGACTATGAGCGAGACGTTCGACTATCCTGAGGGATTCTCACCTGAAGCCTATTTCAGCGATTTCTACGGCATCTACTCCAATTTCGACAAGCCTGTCGAGCGCGTCCTTCTTGCGGTTCCAGACTATCAGCGTGGCTGGATAGACACGCTTCCGCTGCATCACAGCCAGAAGGAAATCGAGCATCACGAGGATTATTCAGTGTATGAATACCACATGCGTGTCATGCCGGATTTCTGTCGAGCTATTCTGTACAATGGCCTTGATATCGAAGTTCTCGAGCCGCAGTCCCTCAAATACGAGATGTCCCTTATCGCCGAGGAACTTGACCGGATGTACAATCGCGACTTTTTTGAGGAGTAATTAATAATTTGGCGGATGCTTTCTTGCCGAGTGAAGCTGTTTCTTTGCATCAATAAAGAGAATTGATATGAGCAGCAGAAAAGTTAAAAGATGGAACGAAGAGGTCATTTATCCTAATGAGGATATGAGGTCGGATCCTATATATTTATGCCCAGGGAACTGTCTTGGTGTCCTTGATATGTCATACGGCAGAACACAGGAACTTGTAGTTGACAGGAGAACATTTGACAAGGCGGTCCGTGGCTACATAACAGAGATCCGCCATGAAATCCGTCCGGAGTATTCTGAGAGGTTTGTCAGATATGTAGATAAGATGACGGAAAACGAGTATGGCAAGTACACTGAACTTCCTGAGCAGGCAAGGGAATTCGAGGCATTCTGGTTGGAACCGTTCTTTTATGATTCGCTTCGATTGGTGACGAAAGCAAGTGGAGACAAGCCTGCTGAGCGAGCTCTTTTTTATATCAAAGATATCCGTATTGTCCTGCTTCTGGATGAATTTGACAACGATATCGTATACGAATACGAGGGACATGAATACAGTACGGCCGAGATCGTATACCTTATCGAAGGTCCATGCCTGGGGCCGGAAACCGTAGAAGTAGCTTAGAGATTCATAAATCGCGCAGGGAATGTATTACTTTGAGGGCGGCCTTGACGGTCGCCCTCAATGGTATATCAAAGAGTCTCGATTACTTTAATCGACAATCCTGTCGCCTGTGCAATCTGCTCCATGGAAAGTGTTCCTTGCTGCTTCAAATTTGATGCGATTGCCCTGCTGGCTTCAGACTTTCCTTCGGCCAATCCTTCGGCATTACCCTCGGCTTTACCATCTTCACGTCCCTTGTCAAAGCCATTGTCAAAACCTTCTTCAACACCCTTGTCGTGGGCGTAAGCAAGTTGGTTGATCAAATCTCGTT
>JAKSJO010000018.1 GCA_024398125.1 Bacteroidales bacterium | reverse complement strand
CCAAAACCATTCGACTGCTGGTCTTTCAATGCAATCAGCCATACCAAACCAAATACTGCCCACGAAAACAGACAGACACAAAGAGAATAGACGAGAGCTTTCTTCATTTGGTATAATTGCAATTTTTCTGGACAAAGTTACATCTTTTCTCTCGTATGCTGTTTGCCGGACGGAAAGATTTATCGCCACAACAAATTAAATTTCAGATATCTGTTTGAATTCAGCGATTATTCTGCCTCAAACGTGAATATTAATCTATATTTGCGATGATTAAAACTGTTCAGTTTCCGTGAGCATTCTGTTCAAATTTCGATTAGCATCTACAACCAGATGATGTTGCCGAGTATCTTCATTTGTATAGTAAATTTTGAGTGCCAAATATCCAGTATTCAAGGAACTCAGTGATATTTCCAAAAATGGACGTTTCAATGAGACTCAAGTCGACATAGTATTGCAACATGCCTACTTTTCAAGTATTGTGTAATTGTTCGTCACATTAATAGTAGCCGTCGAATGGGGTTAGACCCTTGTATTTGATGTCGATGACGGTAGAGTCTTTGAGTTTGATACTGATGTCGATGACTGAATCCTCGATCTGCTTTCCATTGACATCATGTCTTCCAAAATAATAGGATTTGACTTTCACGGACTTGACAAGATCGTTGCTGCCTTTATAGACACCCTGATCAAGTTCAACCCCCAAGCCATCAAGCCCATGAGCCCCGCCAAGGCTGATTTCAACTAAAGAAAGATATTGGCCCGGAGATGTATACTCGGTTCCCTTATACCTGAAACCATTGATATACACCACGGATAGAACTTCATGCCAACTCGGACCATTTTCATAGTATTCACTGTACATGTGGAACCGATGAAAAGATCCTTTGGAAGGGTCCGAAACACCACCGCCGACAAAGGCCGACTCGATAGGAACGACCTTCACGCCGTCCACAAAGATTCCGTTTTCTCCCTTGAAGACATAATCTTCTTTAGTACAGCCGGCAAGGGCAAGTACGAAAACCAGAAACATGTACAGAGCTTTTCTCATAAAACAGATGTCTTGATAACAGTCAAATATACACATTAAACACACAAAACCTTGCTTCCAGATGCAAAAAAGACGCAAGGGGTTTAATCCCTTGCGTCATATATAGATAACTCGCGTCAAAATCTATTTTACAACCGGAAGCTTGATGCAGGATGCAGCCGAAGGCTCGCAGTGGATTGTTATGTCGGACTTGACGTATGCAGATTCATCGCAGGTGTAGATGTCACAGAAAGTCTGCGGATTGCGGTCCACAAGAGGGAACCAGCTTGACTGGACCTGAACCATCAGTCTGTGGCCAGGCTTGAAGGTGTGACGCACGTCAGGCATTGTGAAACGCACCTTTGTGGTCTCTCCCGGAACGAATGGGACAGGCTCTGAGAAGCTCTCGCGGAACTTGCCTCTCATCACCTCTCCCCTGACCATCAGCTGATATCCACCCATAGGGAGGGTCGTAGACGGAAGGGTCTTCACACGTGGATCGGCATCACGGGGATCCCTAGAAAATCCTGTCTCTTCAAACCAGTTGAACGCGTCAGGGAAAACGTCGATGACCTTGACGATGAAGTCTGCATCGGTAGATGAAATATCGACCATAAGCTCGACCTCAACCTCGCCGGAGAGCGAAAGAGCCTCGGCAAGGACAGGAGTCTGGAAGCAGACAACATCCGGTCTCTGTGCGGCAAAGCGCTGATCATCGATCATGTAGTCCTTGCTGACACTGGTCTCGATCACAGCGCGATAAGGCACAGGCTTTGCCGGATCGCTGGTATAGCCGACCTTGCCTGATGTACGCGGAGCACTTGTAGAGATGCTTCCGTCGCCATGGAGATAGTATGGTGTCGCCTTCGCGAGCTCTACCTCAGGCCAGCCGGCCTGGTAGTACTTCCAGTCGCGGTTGCCGGAGTCGAACACGTATGCTCCAGTCTTTGGCTTCTCACCCTTGCCCTCAAGATAATATGCAAAGAATGGATACTCAAAGGTTGCGTTGTAATACTCAGAAGTAGCCTCGTCTCCAAAATACATGCTCGCCCACGAAGCAACCATAGAACGTGACCATGCACCATGGAACCAAGGGCCTTCGACAAGATAGAGATCAGTTTCAGGGCTCTGTTCCTTGATGGCCTTGTAAGTATCGAATGCGCCGTAGCAGTCCTCCTTGTCGAACAGGCCTCCAACAATAAGTACAGCAGGCTTCACATCATGCATGTGGCCTTTTGTCACGGTATGCGACTCCCAGTACTCATCCCAGTTCGGATGCTCGCGGATCGTGCGGAGATATGCGAGGCTGTCCGCATAGGCAGCGGTATAGTTGCTGTATGTGCCTATTCCTAGATAGTCGCTGTAGATGTCATTCTTCATCATCTTCGGGAAGCGGAAGTCCTGGATTCCGGCCTTGACGTACTTGTTGCCCATATAATACTCGAACCATGACTGGAACGAAACGCTCTCG
The DNA here is from genome assembly GCA_024398125.1 of Bacteroidales bacterium. GTDB lineage: Bacteria > Bacteroidota > Bacteroidia > Bacteroidales > UBA932 > Cryptobacteroides. Next base: position 51,682 of record JAKSJO010000018.1, on the reverse strand, counting down.
GCAAGCATAAGAGCACCATTGTGATGCACGTCATCTCCGTGGAACCAGTCGGTCACAGGAGCCTGAGGAGAGACAGCCTTGAGTGCTGGATGGCCCGAAAGGGCAGCCATGGTCGTATAGAATCCAGGATAGGAAATACCCATCTGGCCCACGCAGCCGTTGTTATTGGTGTTGTGGACGAGCCACTCCACTGTATCGTAAGTGTCGCTGGCCTCATCAGTCTGGCCGACGTTCTTAGCCTCCTTTTTGTTGATCTTCTTGCCCTCGATAAACGCTCTGATCTCCTCGAACTCGCCCTCGGACATGTTCTTTCCGCGGACATCCTGGAACACTAGGATATAGCCTGCATCTATGTACGGTGCATATGAGCGCATGTTCATATACTGATCCTCACCGTATGGAGATACCGCATAACAGGTTCTCTCCATGAGGATAGGATGCTTCACGCTCTTGTCCTTCGGCTCGTAGATCGAAGTGAAGAGCGACACGCCGTCGCGCATTCGGATCATCACCTCCCTCTTGTCATAGGTCTCCTTGATAGCCTCCGGTGCATACTTGGCCATATTGCTCTGACCGAAGAGGCTCAGGGCCATGCACAATGCGATGATTGTCGAAATAAGCTTTCTCATATCTTTGATTCTTTATTTTTCCGTCCCAAAGATATGGAATCTTTCCTTGCAAGAAAGGGAAAATAGTCCATATTTGCTATATTGCAGTGATAAAACCACATGATCATGAAATACTGCTTTGACGAAATCATAGAAAGGCGCGGAACCGACGCGTATAAATATATGAACCTCAAGATGGTCTGCGGACGCGACGACGTGCTCCCGATGTGGGTTGCCGACATGGACTTCGCGACTCCTCCGTTCGTGATGAACGCCATCCAGAAGAGATGTGACCAGCGCGTCCTCGGCTACACCTGCAGCACCGACCGCTACCGCGAAAGCATCGCCAGCTGGTGCAAGAGCCACTATGACTGGGAGGTCCTTCCTGAGCACATCACATACATCCCAGGAGTCGTAGCCGGCATCTATCTCGCAATGCAGGCATTCACAGAGAAGGGCGACAAGATACTCATCCAGGATCCTGTATACCATCCATTCAGAATCGTTCCCGAGGGCAACGGAAGGGAAATTGTATGGAACCGCCTGGTCCGCAACGAGGAGACCTTCGGAATGGACCTCGATGCACTCAGGAATGACATCAAGGGCTGCAAGATGATGATTCTGTGCAATCCTCACAACCCTGCCGGAGTCTGCTGGAGCCGCGAGACCCTTGAGCAGGTGGCTCATATATGCAGCGAAGAAGGTGTCATCGTGGTCAGCGACGAGATCCACTGCGACATGATCTTCGGCGAGCGCAGACACATTCCATTCGCAAGCGTCAGTGACGAGGCCAAAGCCATCACAATCACCCTCCAGGCCCCAAGCAAGACCTTCAACATGCCAGGCATCGTATGCTCCCAGGCCATCGTTCCGGACGACAGCTTGAGAGTGAAATACTTCGACTATATCGAGCGCAGCGACATGGGACTCGGCAATGTCTTTACCTTCAGCTGTGCGGAGGCATGCTACTCCGAGGAAGGCGACGAATGGAGACGCCAGATGCTCGAGTATGTCAACGGCAACATAGACGCTCTCCAGTCAGGAATTGCTGCCATCACGGACAAGATCAAGATAATCCGTCCACAGGCATCATTCCTTGTATTCATGGACTGCCGCGACCTCATGGCCGAACTCGCCGCCGGCAAGAGCGACGACGAGGCCCAGGAATGCCTTGTCAGGTTCTTTGCCGACAAGTGCGGTCTCGGATTCAACCCTGGAAACATGTTCGGCAAAAACGGTGTCGGCTACATGAGAGTCAACATGGGCTGTCCACGTTCAACAGTCGAAGAGGCCCTCAGCCGAATAGCTGAAGGCCTCTCAACCATCTAGTCAATATTCTTCTTTGCGAAGGTCCAGCCCTCGAGATGGTTCATGCCGCAGTCAGCGCCCTTGAACATCTTGGCGGCCTTTTTGTCGCCCTTGAGATGCCACTCGAGCCATGCTGTAGCGACTGTACTGAACTCTCCACCGTATGGTTTGCTGTAAGTTCCACCGTGACCTACAGGGAAGTTGGCAGCAGCTGCCGGCACGTGGTTGATTCGGCTGAAGTCATCCATACCGTTTGCGTATGCGATATCAGTCTCGCCGCCGAGAATGTAGATTATAGGAGTATGGATCTTGTTGAGTTTCTCCTTTGCAGGCATAGGCATTCCCGGTACAGCTGTAGAAGGGTCGCTGAACAGACCGCTGTTACAGATCATGACAGTCTTGAGTCTAGGCTCTTCACAGATGTCAAGAGTCTGGAGACCTCCACATGACATACCTGCCGCCGCGATATTCTTTACATCAAGTTTGTTGTAGTACTGGCTGTTCTTGTCAGCATTCTGCGCGATTGCCCAGTTGATGGCATCGATGAGCTGCTTGGATTCAGAGCGGCCACCACCGCGCTCACCCTCCTTCGGCATAGGACCGATTGCAACGACAAGGAAACCGTGAGAAGCGATTTCGTTGAGGAAGTTCACATGCTCGAATGGAGAATTGTTGCAGGCACCATTACCCCACACCAGGATTGGAAGCTTCTTGCTGCCCTTGAATGGCTTGAGGTCCTGTGGCTTGAATACGGTATGGGTGGTCAGGCTGGCATCAGTAACCATGATTGCCTTGTACTTTCCTCTACCTCCATTGTCAAGGATACGTGAGTTGATGTCCTGAGCGTTTGCGAGCCCTGCTCCAAACAGTGCCGCAGCGATAAGAATGATTGCCTTTTTCATATCAGTGTCATTAATGTGTTGTTTCTTTAATCTTGATATATACGATCTGGAATCGTGTTACTAGAAATCCAGCTCAAGATTACCGAGCAGCGATTCGATCTCCGATTCAAGAGCTTCCATCTCCTGAGCGACCTCGAGGTCAAGCATCATCGAGTCCAGCTCGGCGAGCTCTGATGCGTCAAGAAGTTCGTCTTCTTCCTCTTCACGCATGGCATCGCCACGACGCTGAGCCTCTCGGCGGACAGATTCGTTTCCGCGCATAGCCTCATCCACGCCCACATCGAAGATATCCCGGATAGAGCTGGAAAGGTTATTCTTGATGGTCTCGATAACCGGAAGTATCTGCGGAATCTTTCGGTTACGGTACTGTGCGCGCCCGATCGAATAGTTCCAATCATCGAAAGTACCCAGCAGGTTCAATCCGAAACGCAACGGCAGCGGTGCATCCACTATCGAGATATGATAGTCAAAGCTTGAGTCGAATCTCTGCTGTCCGTAAAGAGCAAGTGTATAACGGTCGACTCCAAGGAGGAAAGGATAGACCTGAAGCTTGTTGTTGGAAATGATGCCATAAAGCGTCATGTCATCGATATGACCGGTACGCGCATCCTTGAACATCAGGAGCTGCGCAATGCGGCGCAGGCTGCCTGTATCCTCGAGAAGGAGGTCCTTGCCGTCAAGCTTCACCATACCGTCGATGGCCGGGAGAACCAGATTCATGTTGGTATCCAGAGGTGCGGTCGCTGCCATTTCCATGTTCAGCAGTCCCTTGAAAGACTTCAGCATAGGCACGAGGCTGTCCACAACAGGGAAGAGCTCAATGACCTTGTCCGCGGTCACATCTGACAGAGCCAGGTTGAAGCCCGCCTTGATATCCTTCTTGGTCCTGGTCGAATAGAAGGCATCGAGCTGGGCATTGCCCACATCAGAAAGCACCAGGGTATTAAGAAGCTGTATGGTGCGGTCGCGCATTGTGACATCTGATGCAAGTCCGTCCAGATTGAAATTCGAAACATTTACCTCTCCGGCCCTCATACGCAGATTCGCATTCAGGTTTGCAGGCACCACGAACAGAGGCATGTCAAGACCCACCACAGCGTTTTCAAGGGTATCTACAACAATGCTGTTCTGGTACTCGCGGTTATCCTCGATTACGGCATGCTCGACTGTATCGGCTGAAGCCAGTTCGAAAGCCGCAAGAAGCTCATTCACGTTCAGGCGAGGAGCCTCGACATCCATGTCCAGATTCATCCTGCCGCGTCCCTGGAATGCCTGTCGCAAGCCCCGCAGGCTTCCCTTTGCACTGAGAGAAGACGTACCTGCCGCCATCCCAAGACTGTTGAGGGTAACAGTATTGTCGGTGAAATCAAGATCGAGAGAATCCGCGCTTGTACGCAAAGGCAGCATAGGGGTCACAATCTTGGCAGACTCCACCTTGAGGGATCCGTATGGATTGTATGACCTGTACATCTCGTACAGGGAACTGTCAAGCTTTATGTCGATATCCTTCAGCTTGAAATCAGTCTCTGTGTCGGCAAGCCTCTGACGGCGCCAGGTAGAATCCCTGGCAACGCTGTTTCGGCGCACGGTCCTGCTTCTGGTATTGAGGTCCATGGCGGCATTCCTGAGCAATACGCGGTTCTCGCCCATATTGAGGATGAGGGCGTTTTCGGCGGTAGCAGCCTTCATGACAGGTGCAGAGCCGGAGCCTTTCCTCATTGAGAAACGGTTTCGGCTGCCACGAAGCATCACACTGATGTCATCTCCACTCTGCACATCAACAGAATTGGCATCGAGAGCCACATCAAGCTGAGGGAAGCCATTCGAAAGCACCTCGGAAGAATTCACAGCCTGGGCGCGCAGCTTTGCACCCTGGGCACGCAAAGCCTCTCCGAAGGTCATGGACAAGGTATCAAGGGCCGCGGAGTAGCGTCCATTTTCAAGTCTGAGGACAGGCTTGCCGAGTTTTGCATACAAGGTGTCGGCCGGCATGGCGAAATCCACACGGTCTCCGGACAGGACAGCTTTCAGTTCACTGGAGTTCAGTTTATACAGAGACAGCTGCGAAGGACGGAACGAGCCACCGAGGACGAGGTCCACATTGCCATCTGCCACGATGCCTGTTTCATCAGGGAGATATGCCATAAGCTTCTCAAGAGATGCATGGGCATGTCCATCCACTGCCACCTTTGGATCCTTTGCCAACGCGTTGTCAGACTTGCCCTTTACCGTAAGCGACAGTCCATCCATATCAAAGCAGAAGTCTTCGAGGTCGGCAAGAAGACGGCCATCCTTGAACATGGCCTTCAAGCTCATGTCAAACTCGGAATCCTTTATCAGTTTCTCGTATGCGAAATGAGCGTCAGGAACAGTCAGCATGGCATTCACGGTCGGCATGGAACCATCCTCAAAGCCGTATGTACCGTTCACCTGAGCCTTCAGCTTTATGTCCGCGTCCGTCTTCAGTCCATCGAGCGAAGGCATGAAAGGTACAAGATAGCTATCAATGATCTCTCCTATCGAGCATTCGTCAACCTTGGCCTCAAGATCCATGTCGACACGGTCTCCGAACACATCAGCCTTGCCTGAAAGCTCAAGCAGCATGGCTGCCACACGGGCATTGAATTCCAGGACATCAAGCGAAATCATGCCGCCATCCCTGACGGGCGGGAAGCCTATCTCGGTATCCAAGGCAAGCGGCGCCTGTATCATCTCGTAGCCGTTCAGCCTGTAGGCAAGCTTCGAATCCAGTTCTATGTCGACATGATTCTCATGCTCATGCACGCAGAGGTCGCTGAGGGCTAAAGCGGCACTGTCCGCCACGCTCCTGTCGTTGCTGTCAAGAAGTCTCGCTTCAAGTCTCAGGTTTGAAAGATCCATATGCAGTCGATCCTTCTCCGGACGGGAGCCGATAGTATAAAGCTTATCCATCAGTTCAGCGTCGAAGCGACCTAAAAGAGACAGTTCCTCAAAGCCCACCTGGGCATAGATCCCGGCCTCACGGTCAGTATACACCGCATAAGGATTTCCGTCGACGAAGACCTTGACGAGATTTATCTCCGGCAGGGCCATGGATGTATCTGTGGTATCACTTTCAAACAGGAACATATTCCAGTTCACTGCAGTCGAATCATAACTGTGGGCATACGCCCTCAGGCCGCTGATGCCCAATATCGGCAGTGTGTACTCACCCTTTATGAGGTCTGATACATCTACAGCCGCCACAAGCAGGTCTGCATGTGCAAGTGTATCATCCGCGAACGACAGAGAATCAAGACTGCGACCGATACCTTTGGACGCCAAAGCTTCAGGGTCGTTCTGGTAAGACTCGAAGCGGCTATGAGGATATGTCAGGTCGACATCATGCAGCTCGACTCGGAAATGAGGGAAATTGCGGATAGCGCTGACCTTGATCCGACCGACACTGAGATTGCCATCCACATACTGCGGTGCGACCTTGTCCACCACCTTTTGGAGCACATAATCGCTGAGTACCGCGTCGAGCAGCATAAGCAGCACGACCGGCACGGCAACAAGCACCAAAAGCAGGCGTTTCAGCCACCTCAGGCGCGATTTATTGGATTTTTTCTCTTCGCTATCCATTGACACAAATATATAAAAAAAAGAGACTGACTGATGTCGGTCTCTTTATATTTCGTAAAAGGTGGATACGAAATTACTGCTCCTCCTCAAGACGAAGATGCTGTACATAGATTGCCTTCTGACGAGCAATTCTGTTCTTTACTGAAGGCTTCTCGAAGTTCTTGCGTGCACGGAGCTCACGGATAGCGCCGGTCTTCTCGAACTTTCTCTTGAACTTCTTAAGAGCTCTCTCGATGTTTTCGCCTTCTTTGATTGGAACTATGATCATTTCTTTATCACCCCCTTTTTCTTTCTAATTTTGCGGGCACAAAGGTAAGAATAATTCTCAATAATCCAAAAGAATTATAATCTATGCCTCAAGCTTCCTGAAGAAATACTTCGTAACCCAATACTTGAAGAGCGGATCAAGGAAATATGGCTCATCCTCTTCGTTGAAGCTAAGAATCTCCTTCTTGCACAAGGCATCCTTGAGTCTTCTGACATTTGCCGATGAGTTAAGGCCATACTTGCGTATCACCTCGCTTGTGCTGAAATGCTTGTGTCCGTCGACCACCGCCTCGAGCAGGCCGACCTGGAAGGTCGTAAGGTCGTTCATCATCGCGGTGAAGCGAGGCTCATGCACAGCAATCATCGTAGACATGGCATCTATTATGACAGGCTGAAGGATGTATCCTCGTGTCAAGGTGTCGCATATCGAGATGAAATGGTTGATGTACCACATATTGTTCTCGAAGCGCTCGCAGACACTGAGAAGCAGGTCATTCTCGATGACCTTTCCGCTGCTGAGGAAGCCACGGATGACATGATCCACCACTTCCCTGTCCTCAACCTTGCTGACAGGCAGATGCTCGACACAGCGCCAGAAGAACTTATGGTGTTCGAATATCTCCTTCATAGCATTGACCTTCGAACCGCTCATGATATAGCAGGCATTGCCATCCTCAGCATGTTCGCGGAGCACAGTCTCGAATGTCTTGTAAAGGTGATACGAGTCCTCTGTAAAATCCAGATTCTGGAATTCAGAAAGGAATACGACTACTTTCTGGGAACACTGTGAAGCCACATGCCAAGGCAGAGCCAAAGTCTCGGCGAGATCGCACTCCCCTTCAGGGCGGACGCCTGTCAACTCCTCAGAGAGCCTGCACAGAAACTCTTTTTCCGTCCTTACAGTAAGGAGATTTATGCGCGCTACTTTCAGTGGTGTACCCTTCTGCTTCAGATTCAGCAGAGTCTGCTCGACCAAGGAAGTCTTGCCGGTCTTGGGAGCCTCGTACAGAACGACATTACGGCCGACCGCAAGCAGGTCTGCGAGTGATGCGCAATCCTGCCTGCGACCGACGAAATGCTTTCCCGTTACGTAGGAGCTATACTCGAAAGGCTGATCCACGGCCGGAAATATCAGTTATTAAAGACCGATGGTCTTGAAGAAGTCGTTACCCTTGTCGTCAACGAGGATGAATGCCGGGAAGTTCTCGACCTCGATCTTCCAGATTGCCTCCATTCCAAGCTCAGGGTACTCCACGCACTCAATGCTCTTGATGTTGTTCTGGGCGAGAATTGCAGCAGGGCCACCGATTGAACCGAGGTAGAATCCGCCATGCTTCTTGCAAGCATCGGTAACAGCCTGGCTGCGGTTACCCTTTGCGAGCATGATCATAGAGCCACCGTTGTCCTGGAACTCGTCTACATATGGATCCATACGGCCTGCGGTGGTTGGTCCCATCGAGCCGCAAGCCATGCCTGCAGGAGTCTTTGCAGGGCCAGCGTAGTAGATAGGGTGATCCTTCATGTACTGAGGCATGCCCTCTCCTGCGTCAAGACGAGCCTTGAGCTTGGCGTGAGCGATGTCACGGCCGACGATGATGGTGCCCTTGAGGTTGAGACGTGTACCTACAGGATAGTTTGTGAGAATCTTGCATACCTCTGACATTGGCTGATTGAGGTCGATCTCGACTGCTCCGCTCTCGCCTGCGTTGCGGAGCTCCTCTGGGATGAGCTCGTATGGCTTGTCGTCCATCTTCTCGATCCAGATACCGTCCTCGTTGATCTTAGCCTTGATGTTACGGTCTGCAGAGCAGCTTACGCCAAGACCGATAGGACATGATGCACCGTGACGTGGAAGACGTACGACGCGGATGTCGTGTGCCATGTACTTGCCGCCGAACTGGGCACCGAGGCCGATCTTGTGAGTCTCCTCGAGGAGCTGCTTTTCAAGCTCGATGTCGCGGAATGCGCGGCCGGTCTCGTCACCGGTGGTAGGGAGCTCGTCATAGTAATGTGTAGAAGCAAGCTTCACGGTAAGGAGGTTCTTCTCTGCTGAAGTACCACCGACTACGATAGCGATGTGGTATGGAGGACAAGCGGCTGTACCGAGTGTCTTCATCTTGGCTACGAGGAAAGGAACAAGGGTACCAGGGTTCTGGATACGTGCCTTGGTTTCCTGATAAAGGTATGTCTTGTTGGCTGAACCGCCACCCTTGGTAACCATGAGGAAATGATACTCTGCACCCTCGCAAGCCTCGATGTCGATCTGTGCAGGGAGGTTGCACTTGGTGTTGACCTCATTGTACATGTCGAGAGGTGCGTTCTGGCTGTAACGGAGATTCTCCTCTGTGTAGGTCTTGTATACACCGAGAGAAAGAGCCTCCTCGTCGCAATAGCCTGTCCATACCTGCTGACCTTTCTCACCGTGGATGATGGCAGTACCTGTATCCTGGCAGAGTGGAAGCTTGCCCTTTGCTGCAACCTCAGCGTTGCGGAGGAAGGTAAGTGCTACATACTTGTCGTTCGCACTGGCCTCAGGGTCGCTGAGAATCTTTGCGACCTGCTCGTTGTGAGAGCGGCGGAGAAGGAAGCTTACATCGCGGAATGCGGTGTTTGCCATTACGGTAAGGCCTTCCTTGGCTACCTTGAGCATCTTGTGACCCTCGAACTCCGAGGTGCTTACATACTGCTCTGATCCTGGGATCTTGTAGTATTCAGTGGTGTCTGGACCAAGCTGAAACATTGGAGCATATTTGAATTCTGCCATGATTGTTTATAGGTTTTATTAGTTTATTCTATCGTTGCTGCGCTGTTGGCTGCGCCGCCTTCCTGCATGAGGTATGTCTTGATGAATGCATCGATGTCGCCATCCATGACCGCGTTCACGTCAGAAGTCTGACAGCCCGTACGGTGATCCTTGACGCGCCTGTCGTCGAACACATATGAACGGATCTGGGATCCCCACTCGATCTTCTTCTTCTGTCCTTCAAGCTCGGCCTGCTTCTCCTGACGCTTGCGGAGCTCAAGGTCGTACAGACGGGACTTGAGGATTCGCAGGGCGTTCTCCTTGTTGCCTATCTGGGTTCGTCCTTCGGTGTTCTCGACCACGATTCCGGTAGGAAGGTGCTTCACGCGCACGCCGGTCTCGACCTTGTTCACGTTCTGGCCGCCATGACCGCCGCTGCGGAAGGTATCCCATTCCAGATCTGCCGGCTTTATCTCGATGTTGATCGAATCATCGACAAGCGGATATACGAAAACTGACGAAAAGGTGGTCATACGCTTGCCCTGGGCATTGAACGGAGACACACGCACAAGCCTGTGAACACCATTCTCGGCCTTGAGATAGCCATAGGCATACTCGCCCTCTATCTCGATGGTCGTACTCTTTATGCCGACCTCATCTCCATCCACGAGTTCAGTCACCTCTGTCTTGTAACCATTCCTTTCAGCCCAGCGCAGATACATGCGCATCAGCATGGCAGACCAATCGTTAGCCTCGGTGCCGCCCGCGCCGCTGTTGATGGTCAGCACGGCTCCAAGAGAGTCACCTTCCGCACCAAGCATATTCTTGAGTTCAAGAGCCTCAACAGATGCCTGAGCATCATCAAAAGCCTGGTCCAGTTCGTCTGCTTCAGCAGTCTGCGCCAGTTCATCGCCTTCAGCAGACATGCTCTCGCGGGCAAATTCGTAAAGAACGTCAAGGTCATCAACCTTTCCCGATGCACGATCATAGTCATTGACCCATGCCTTCACTCCGCTGAGCTTCTTGAGGAAAGCCTCTGCCTTCTTTGGATCATCCCAGAAATCAGCCGCCTGGCTCTGACGTTCTCCCTCCTCAACCTCTTTTCGCCTCGCCTCGATGGAGAGGCACTTGTGAAGCACCTCCATCCTTGCACGCAGCTCTTTTATCTGTTCTGAACTCTTCATCCTTTTACTCTGTTATATCGTACAAATTTAAGAAAAAGAAATTAACTTTACCACATGGCAAAAATTGGAATATTCGATTCCGGATCCGGAGGACTTTCAGTCTACAGAGAGATCCACAAGCTGCTCCCAGGAGAGCAGTACGTATACGTCTCCGACAGCGCATACTGCCCTTACGGCGGCAGGACACGCGAAGAGATTGAATACCGCGCCACCGTCATCAGCGAGTATCTGATCGGTATGGGCTGCCAGCTCATCGTCGTAGCCTGCAATACGGCCACGGCCGCAGCCATCTCGTATCTCCGCGAGAAGTTCCCAAGCGTCCCGTTCATAGGCATGGAGCCTGCAGTGAAGCCCGCAGCTCTTGCGACCAAGACCGGCGTCATCGGAGTCCTGGCGACAGCCGGTACCCTCAAAGCCTCAAAATACCTTGACACAAGAGACCGTTTCAGCGACGGCATCAAGGTCATCGAGCACGTTGGCCAGGGATTCGTTGAACTGGTCGAAAACGGCATTCTGGAAGGACCGGAGGCAGAATCCACAGTACGCGAAAGCGTTGCTCCGCTTGTAGAGGCCGGTGCCGACTTCATCGTTCTCGGCTGCACTCACTATCCTTTCCTCCGCTCAGTCATCGAAAAAGTCGCTGCCGAAATCGCTCCGGAGCGCCAGATCACCGTCATTGACCCGGCCCCTGCCGTTGCCCGCCAGCTCGTAAACGTAATGGCACAAAAAAATATTCCTTCCTCAACCGAAGGAGAGGAAGGAAGTATCGATCTTTACGCTTCAGGCGACCTTGAGTCGCTCAGAAGGATCTATAAGCTGATCTAGTTCCAATATCTTGAAGCCATCTGGTATGGCATCTGACCGAGGACCTCGAGAAGAGGAGTTCCGTCCACGAGAGTGAGGCGGTATACGGTGTCGTCTACTCTGTAGTACTCGATTCCATTGAGAACGATGATGTCATAGTCATCTGGGAGCTCATCTACAAGTGCGCCTGCTGGAGGAACAATGACCTCGTAGCGGCCTCTCTTGTTGATTGCGTAGAATACGCCATCCTCGTAGAAGTACTCGCTGTCAAGTCCTGCATAGCTCTGGACGAGTCCGAGAGCGTTTGCGATATTGTGCGCTGAATATGCTCTGTCAGCGTTGAGCGCGATAGACGCATTCTGCTGAGCGATTCTTGCATTGTTTGCAGCGATGATTCTGTTCTGTTCCATGATGGTGCGGTAGTTGTCGTCGATGACATTGAAGGTACGATACACATTGTAGTAGTATGCGAAACGTACTGTCGCGAACTGCATGCGGCGCAGGCTGCGGCTGAATGTCACTCCGAAAGGAGGACGGCAGACAACGTAGATAGTACCATGACGTCGATAGTAGATATCATTATGGTAGTAGTAGTCAACTCCCCAATGATGCATGTGGCTGTAGTGAGGTGGCAGATGGTGCACTCCGTAGCCGAAGTAGTGATTGCCTGGATTGAAGAAATGGTCAGGAGTGTTGTACTGGATCCTGTCGCGCTGTACAGGAGCCACGCGGCTGATGTTTCTCTTGTCATCCATCTTCATGTTGCTCAGGTTCTGAGCCGACATGTTGATATTCTCGCGTGAAACCGATGTGCGGCTGCTGCTTCCAACATTGTTGAGTCCCTTTGCAGCGCTTGAGCGTGCAGCTGCTGCTGAGCTCTGGCGAGCCTTGGTATCGTTGTTTGAAGCGGCGCTCTGGCGAGCCACCTGCTGGGTATTGCTGTTCTGGCGAGAGGCGGTAGAGCTGCTGTTCTGGCGAGCTGCAGCGGCAGAATTGTTCTGACGTGCAGTAGCAGAATTATTGCTCTGGGTAGCCTCGGTGCGGGAGTTGCGGTTCACCTGTGGTGTAGCTGCAGTACTCTTGGTTGAAGAGCTTGAGCTTCTGGTTGAAGAGCTTGAGCTCTTTGCTGAAGCATTGGCTGAACTGCGCTGCTGGCTTGAGCTGCTGTTGTTGCGGCTGACCTGAGGTGTAGCTGCTGAATTGTTGCGTGATGATGAAGCCGATGATGAGCGGTTTGCTGAAGCAGATGATGAAGAGCGTGAAGCTGAAGAGCTCCTGGTTGAAGAGCTGGAAGTGCTGCGCTGCTGGCTTGAGCTTGAGCTCGCAGAAGATCTTGCTGCACGGGTCTGTGCGTTGAGATCTGCTGAGCCTGCGACCATAGCTATCGCTACGAGTCCGGCAGAGATGTAATTGAAAAGATTCTTCATAGTGTTTAATCGTATAAGTGGTACTTCCTTGAAAGTTCCTTGAAGGAGTCGACGTCCTTGTTCCAGTAGGCTTCGATGTCGGCGACCTTGAAGTTCTTTTGCATATTCAATCTAACATAATCCGTGCCACAAACCTTATCGAACATATTGTTGCGCAGCCCTTCGAACGGATTGATCTTTGGATAAAGCTCGTGAACCGCCTGCATGACATAGAATTGGGTCATGGTAAGCTGAGCCTTGTCATAGTCGGAATAGAAGTACTCGACGCCCTGGATAAGCTTGCCTGCCGAACCACCTGAGAATGGCTTGAAGTAGATTGTACGGAAACTGGTTCCCGGGATATCATAACTGTCAAGCTTGGCCTTGAGAGCCTCTGCGTCCAGCCATTCAGCAGCGAAAGTGCCGAACGGGATGGTATAACCAACGCCAATGTTGAGATAGTTGTTGAACTCGCCTACAAGACCTGAGCTAGGATATCCGATGGCACTCTGGGGATAAGGGATGTTCGGCGATGGAAGCACCCATGGGAGACCTGTATCGACAAATGTCATGTCGCGGGTCCAGCCTTCCATTGGAATGACGCTGAGCTTGCACTTTACAGGAGCATCCTTGCCCTGCTCGCCGCAGTTAAGGCCTTCTTCATTGATGAGAACGGCAAGTTCGCCGACAGTCAGACCGTAAACATACGGAATCTTGAACTCGCTGACGAATGAGTGATACCCATCCTCGACGAGACAGCCCTCGACCTTGAGACCGTTCACAGGATTGGGACGGTCAAGTACCATGACCTCGATTCCCTGTTCTGCGCAAGCATACATCATGAGGCCAAGCGAGCTGATGAAGGTATATGAACGCGAGCCGACGTCCTGGATATCATATACGACCACGTCAAGTCCCTTCAACATCTCCGGGGTAGGCTTTCGTGTAGAGCCATAGACCGAATAGACAGGCAGGCCCGTGCTCTTGTCGATTGTATCGTCAGCGTGGCCTCCAGCGTAGATGTCTCCACGGACACCGTGTTCAGGAGCGAAAAGGCGGACGAGATCGACATTCTCGGCCTTGTAGAGGATATCTATGGTTGAACGGAGATTGTGGTCGACACCGCTTGGGTTAGTCAGCAGACCTACTTTCTTACCCTCAAGACCGGCGAAATGGCGATCCTGAAGGACTTCGATACCTGGCTTTACCCGTGTCTTGGCGGCAGGCTGCGCCTCGGCAACCTTGGTCTCCGCCTGGACGCCACATCCAAATGAAAGCAGCAACGAGGCTGCAGCTATGATTATCTTTTTCATATCCGATTATTTATTCTTACGTCCGTACTCGGCAGGGATGAATTTCTTTACCAGGAACGCTGCAACGATGCCAGGGATAGTGCAGAGGCATACCCATACGAAGAATGATGGGTAGCCGATAGCCTCCTGGATCATTCCGGCGAACATTCCAGGGATCATCATGCCGGCTGCCATGAATCCTGTGCCTATGGCATAATGAGATGTCTTCTGGGCGCCCTGGGCGATGAACATGAGGAACATCATGTATGCGGTGAAACCGAAACCGTAGCCGAACTGCTCGAGGATGATGCAGAGAGCGACAAGAATCGAGCTGTTTGGAAGCAGGGTCGCGAGAAGCACGTAGAGCAGGTCAGGGATGTTTATCATGAGGGCCATAGGGATGATCCACTTGCGGAAGCCGTCCTTGCTGACCACGATACCGCTGACGATGCCGCCAAGAAGAAGGGCGATGACACCGAAGGTACCGTAGAACATGCCGACCTGGGCTGTAGGGAGATCAAGTCCGCCTGCCGCGCCATTGTCGAGCATGAATGGCTGGGCGATCTTTGCAAGCTGGCTTTCTCCGAGACGGTAGGTCAGGAGGAAGAACAGGATCAGACCCATGTGCGGCTTCTTGAAGAAGCTGACAAATGTATTGACGAACTCCTTGAGGATGGTCTTTGCACTGATATCGTTGCGTGGGCTGTCAGACGCAGGCTTCGGAAGGATGAAGCGGTGGTAGACAGTGGTCGCAATGAAGATGCCGGCCAGGAGATAGAAACAGATTGTCCATGAGAGGACGATCTTGCGGTCTGCGGCGATGGATGGGAAGAGCTTTCCTGTCTCGATGAGACCGGCAATCATGACCAGGATGCCCTGGCCGAAGATGGTCGCAAAGCGATAGAAAATGTTGCGGATGCCGACAAACAGGCTCTGGTCGCCCTCGTCGAGGGCCAGCATATAGTAGCCGTCCGCCGCAATGTCATGCGTAGCGGAAGAGAATGCCATTATCCAGAAGAACGCCAGGGTCACCTGGACATAGAAGTCTGTCGGGATGAAGAATGCGACGCCGGCAAAGGCTGCGGCGATAAGGGTCTGCATGGAATTGACCCACCAGCGCTTGGTCTTGATAAGGTCGATGAACGGACTCCAGATAGGCTTGATCACCCATGGGAGATAGAGCCACGAGGTATACAGAGCGATGTCAGCATTGCTGAGGCCAAGCTTCTTGTACATGACCACAGCCACTGTCATCACAGCGACATATGGAAGGCCTTCAGCGAAGTAAAGGGTCGGAATCCATGTCCATGGATTTCTTTTTCCGTTCAGTTTGTTGGTTGCCATATATGTTCTAGTGTCTTTTGTCTTGGTTAATGAATCAGTCTTGGATCAGCTTCAGTTCCGATCCCGGATAATAATGGCTGAGGATGGCATCGTAACTGTATCCCTTTGCCGACATGACAGCAGCTCCGATCTGGCAAAAACCGACGCCATGGCCCCATCCCTTGCCGTCAAGGACAAAGCTGTCACCCTCGCGGCTGACATCGAATGCCGAGCTCTTCAAATGGCTCTCGGAAAGCCAGCGTCGAATGATCAGCTCCTTGCCTATCTTCATGCTGCGCTTGCTGCCGACCACGCGGAGCAGCTTGAGGCGGCCTGAGCCTCCCCTTTCGAGAGGTTCGAGCGCCTCGACCGTTCCGAAGTCTATTCCTGAGCGGCGACGTATCAGTTCTGAAAGCTCTTCCTTGGTATAGCGGACCTGCCACTTGTAGAAGTCCCTGGTCTCGAGGTCATAGTCATTGAGGACCTGGGAAAGGATAGCCTGGTCATCTGTGTCGCAGAAGTCCTTACCGTCAGCGTCCCTGTCCGGAATGGCCTGAAGGTATGGATGAACCGCATCTTCCCAGCAGGTATCGAAAGTCTCCATCATGCCGCCGCAGCACTTGGAAAAGCGTGCGTCGCAGATCTCGCCTTCATACATGAGGACCTGTCCCCAGGTCGCGTCGATTGCCTTGCGGACAGTGTCACCTGCCGCCATGCCTATTCCCTGGTAGCGCTGACAGTGGTCATCGGCACATACGTCGAAGTTCACATGGTCATCATGGTCGAACCATTTGATGTATGTGTCCTCAGTCTCGATTCCGGTGCTTAGACCCGGCTGCTTGTGGCCGCGGATCTGGGACATGACCCATGAGCGGGAGATGACTGAATGCGCCTTGAGGTACTCCAGAGAGGCCGTCGACTTCATCTCGGAAGATATGACGCTGAGAAGATAATCCTCAATGCCGATTACATTGACTGCTGTAATCTTGTCTCCTTCCACGATGAACTTGAGTGAGCCGGCGAACTTCTGGTCGACCTTGCGCTGCCAATGGAAATCGACTCCGATAACGACGTCATGAAGGATGAATGATGCTTCTGCGAACATGGTCGACGGGGTCCCTGCCTCGAAGAACAGTTCGTCATAGAGATTTCCGTTATAATCGATCTGGCCGTTGCTCCAGCGTACTTTCTGGGTACCGGCGCCATCGGCGATCATTTCAAATGCAATCTCAGGTGCGGACATGATACCGACCCTGAGCTGAGCTTGGCTTCGTGTCAATTTCCAGATTATCTTTACTTCGTCTTCCGCATTGAGGGAGACCTCGGAAAGCATTTCCTCGAGCAGCCCGGAGTTCAGCTTTTCATAATCTTCGGCAACAGGGACAATAAGGAATCCAGCCATGTCTGCGGCTCCCGGCCCCATGGTGAGATGGTCCGGACCGTCACTATCGAAATGATGGCTGAAATGCCTGTCACGGAAGGTTACGAACGAGCGATACTCCCCGTTTGAGCAGTAGGCGAAAAGGTTAAACATCGGTTCAGGACTTCCCTCATGCACAGGAGCACAGTCAAGAAGCCTGTAGAATAGTTTCGCTAGCGATTTAGAGGTTTTTGCGCGAAGTGCGAACACTCCGCGGGTGAACCCCTCATAATGATACAGGTCGGCATCGCGCACCGAGCTGAGATATTTCAGTTTTCCGGAAGCATCCTCTCCATTGAAAAGTGCTTCGATATCATTCTCAAGAGGCATCAGACCCTTTGGGCATGCCTGGAAGTGCATATGGTCAGGGGCTGACGCTCCACATTGCGGACCGTTATAGAAGATGCAGAAATCGTCAAAATGCTGCGCCAGGTCAAGCATGTCGACATAGCGTCTCCAAATGGACTGAGGCTCATGAGAGACCGACGATATGACCAGATGGTCAGAGAAAATCGGATATGGGTTGGCCCTTACGAAATAACGGCGTCCCTTGCGTCCATCGAAAAGGAAATTCAGCTGTTCCTCAGGACAGTTTTCAGCACAGAGGAAACAAGGACGGGCCGCAACGAACTCTGGGTCAGACTTGGCCGTCGAGGACGTTATCCGGGCTGGATTATGCTGCAGCAGGACATCCAGACCACCGACTGCCAGGCTGCGGGTCTCCGCAGATTTCAGCGCACGGAAATTCGACGCCGCCAACGGCCAGACAGAAAGCTGGTCACTCATGAATTTGAGTATGGATTTGTCGATGGTGCGCCTCATGGCTTATCAATCTAGTGGATAGTTCAGTATCTCGAGCTCTTCAGCTGTGTACAGCAGCTTATCGGTTGATCCTGGATTGATGCGGGAAACTGCGATGAAGAGAATCAGGGCAGCCGCTACCGTTCCTACAGTCGCCAGCGTCGCGGCTATTGTCGTGCGGGCCCATGACGGAATAGGTTTCTTCTCCTTCTTCGGAAGTGGTTTCACCGGTTTTGGTTCAGGCTTGATTTCCACCGCCGGGGTCTCCTCGACTACCGGCTCCGGTTCCACTACCGGTTCCGGTGCTTCCTCGACAACTGGTTCCGGTTCTGGAACTTTTTCGACAACTAGTTCCGGAGCCTCTATCTGTTCCTGAGCCTCCTCGACAACAGGTTCCGGTGTTTCTACCGGCTCTGGAGCCTCCTCGACTACTGGTTCCACTGTAACTGGGGCCTCTATTGGAGCGGCCACAGATGCGGCCAGCATGTCACCGAGAGACTCGACCGCCGAGGCAATCTCCTCTTCTGTCTCTTCATGCGTCTTGAGCGAAAGCGACTGCATCCAGAAGCCTTCCGGGTAGATATTGAGATTCTCGTCCGGAACAAAGAAGAAATTATTCTCCTTCGTAGCCCTAAGACGCCCAAGACCTGGGAAAATGACAGTTTTCTTATCGATAAGTATTTCCTTCAGCTCTCCAAGAAACTTACCCAGAATTGAAGCTGCATCCTTTGGCGTAAGTCTGTTCGTATCGGCATACAGGTCGACCAGAAGCGTGTCATTTTCCTTCTTCTGACGGAAGCTGAGCCGACGGTATGGAGGATTGATTGTATAACCCTTGTCCGAGAATGACGCAGGAACCATTTCCGCCACAAATACTCCGAGCCCTGGCAGCGACACTTCGTCGTTGTCAAGAATCAGCTCTGCAACCATTTTTGAAAGAAGATCGATATTCATAAGTCGGACAATTCTCTTAACTTACAAATATAAGCATATAAACGCAAAAAGAGCAACCTTTCGGCTGCTCTCGTGCTCCCCTTCTAGGACTTGAACCTAGGACCCCCTGATTAACAGTCAGGTGCTCTAACCAACTGAGCTAAAGAGGAATATTTTCCTTTCGGGATTGCAAAGGTAGCAAGGATTTTTTATTCTGCAAACTTTTTGAACATTTTTTTCAAAAATTATTGCTCCGGGTAATGAAGGTTCTCTTCAGTCATGTTCTCAAGAACCTCATGAAGATACTTCGCCGACTCCCACCTGGCCATAGGAAGGTCATGAAGAAGCCAGTTGCCGCAGTCCTTTGGAGCCGCTCCGGGAATCTCACCTTCGAACTCGGCTACAAAACGGAAAGTTTCCTGCATAAGCTTCACGATATCAGCAGATTCAAGGTCTCCGCGCATAAGAAGATAGTTACCGGTCAGACAGCCCATAGGTCCCCAGTAGACAATCCTGTCCGCCCACTCCGGATCATTGCGGAGGTAGGTTGCTGCAAGGTGCTCAATGGTATGTATCGCACCCTGGCCGAGAGCAGGCTCGCGGTTAGGCTCCTTCATACGGATATCGAAAGTTGTTACGACCTCTCCCCCGACATTATCCTTGCGAGAGACATATATTCCTCTCTTGAGCCTGATATGATCTATGGTAAAACTTGGTATCTTTTTCATCTTATTCAATATCTACGCAAATATAAGAAAAAAGGAGCAACTGTCATGTGCTCCTTTGTCGGGATGATCCGACTCGAACGGACGACCCCTACGTCCCGAACGTAGTGCGCTACCAACTGCGCTACATCCCGAAAAAAAGAGGCTGCTTTTTTCAAGCAGCCCTTAATTCCTTAGGCAAGTTTGTTGATGTAAACTGCGATACCGCTCTTGAGATTTGCAGCCTTGTTCTTATGGATAAGGCCCATCTTTGCGAGCTTGTCGATCATTGCATAAACCTTAGGGGCGTTAGCCTCAGCGGTCTTCTTGTCAGTAGTGTTTCTGATGTCACGAATTGCATTTCGTGTTGTCTTTGCATAATACTTATTATGCAATCTGTGCCTCTCGCTCTGGCGGATGCACTTCTCTGCAGATGCGTTGTTTGCCATTATTGTATTTTTTATTTATTATAGTAGTGGGTAGGAGAATCGAACTCCTATTGCGGGAATGAAAATCCCGAGTACTAGCCGTTATACGAACCCACCAGGCCGTTCCATTACGCATTTCTACGAATGGGATGCAAAGTTAGTAATTATTTTCGGAATGGCAATACCTTTTCTGAAAATTCTTAGAAGTTAGCTTATTCCAAATTATCTTCTTAATCATTCTTCCATTCAAACGAATAAAGAAGCGACTCAACCTGACGCAGATACTGTCTCTTGTCAAAGCGTGGCGCATAGACGAACGCCTCACACACGATAATCTCCGAGCCGTCCTGGCTATACTGTGAATGTGACACGAACGGACCGCCCATGAAGTCGTTCTCCACCTCCCAGAAACCGCGGGTCTGGACAAATGCCCTGCCCTGGTAACGGATGGATTCAGTAGTGAAAGCTCCGATCTCGGAAGTCGTTACATAGGTATTCTCGAACATACCGGGGATGTTGTCCTTCATAACCTCATTGCGATGCTCGCGGACAGCATCCTCCGAGAGATCCTTCTGGGGATCTCCTGTGGCCGGATAGCGATACATCACGATGGACTGGTTGGTATACTGGCGCTCATCAGCGATCCAGAGGAAGTCCTCGGTAGCCTTCTTGAGCTTATATCCAGTAGGAAAATGTGGAGCACCGCCGAAGATTTCACATGCCTGGGCGTAAAGAGGCCTCTCTTCGTAGAGCATGGTATTGCGGATAACGCGGTCGCGCTCCGCCTGTTCGAGGGCTGATGTCATCAACTGAGCCTCGTCGGCAACAACCTTTGCTGCGCCCTCATCCGTGAAAGCGGAAATCTGGAGAACTATCTGCGGAGCAGCCCATACGTCATTGCTGATTGCAACGCCTTCCTTGACAGCCTGAGGATCGATATTGACAATGACAATGTTCCTGTGAACCTTGAAAAGGTCTGCAAAGCCGCCTGGAGCGACATTGACAAGAGTATAGAGCGGTTCACTCTGGGCGAGCCAAGGACATTCGTCGGCAAGGAGACCACGGATAGCGTCTCCGAGATCGCCGTCCCACTTTTCCTTTTCAATGACAACGAGAACTTCACCAGCCTTGCCGCTGACGTTAGGGAGAAGAGCCTTTATGGTCTTCTTTGAGTTACATGAGATGAGGCACATTGCCGCCATCAGGATAATCGCCAGTCTTTTCATAATATCTATCTTATCAATCTTACAATATCATTTCCAAATGCAAGCGCCATCAGCATGAGAAGGAGCACCATGCCCACCATCTGGGCACCGATGAGGAACTTCTCACTTGGCTTATGTCCGGTCACCATCTCACAGATGGTAAAGAGTATATGTCCTCCGTCAAGCCCGGGGATAGGCAGCAGGTTCATCACGCCGAGCATGATCGAGAGCATTGCCAGAAGCTCCAGGAACTGATACCAGTCCCAATAGCTTGGGAACACCTGTCCGATCGAGATGAAGCTGCCGACAGACTTGTACGCGCCAGTGCTTGGCTTGGCGACCAGTCTGAGGTCGCGGACGTAGCCTGCAATGCTGTCCCATGTCCTGTAGCATCCCTGTGGGATTGCAGCCAGGAATCCGTAGTTCTTCGAACGCATGCCCGGGGTCATCATTACAACACCGATGAGGCCATGGTCGTCCACAGACATGCGACGGGAAAGGGTATCCGACCCGCGAAGTACCGAGGCAGTTATCTCGGAACCCGCCCTCGCATCAAGAAGAGGTCTCGCGTCCTGGACAAAGCTTACCTCAATGCTGTCGATAGCGAAGATACGATCACCTTTTCTAAGATCCATGCCTATATTGGGAGAGCCTTCGCCGATAGACTCTATCACGAAAGGAACCGCAAGCTGGAACATTCCAGGACTGTTCAGTATCTCTCCTACACGCGCATAGTCCATATAAAGGGATACAGTGTCACTGCCACGAAGAACCCTCACACAGCTGACCGAGCGTCGCACCAGATCAGCCTGAAGCATTCCGAAATTCTCAGGAACATAGCCGTCCATGTCAAGGATACGGTCACCATTGCGGAAGCCCATATCGTATGAAAGCTCATTTACATATATGGAGTTGCCTTCATTAGCTATGTATGATTCACCCCAAATCGAAAGGATGGAAGTATATGCGACTATGGCAAGGAAAAAGTTGAACAGGACACCTCCGGCCATGACCAGGAGACGCTGCCAGGCCTTCTTGGTCCTGAACTCCCATGGCTTCGGATCCTCCTTGAGACCTTCCACATCAAAGGATTCGTCTACCATGCCGCTGATCTTGCAGTAGCCTCCGAGCGGCAGCCATCCGATTCCGTATTCGGTCTCTGCGTCCGCAGCCTTGGGAAAGATTCTGGTGAACCAAGCCGACTTTGAACTGAACAGCTTCACGCCGTTGACATCGAAGAACAGGAAAAACTTGTCTACCCTGACTCCGAACAGCTTGGCGAATAGAAAATGTCCGAACTCATGTATGGTCACGAGCACGGACAAAGCCAGTATCACCTGAAATATCTTGGAAACAACTACCATTTATCAATCAGTTCATTTGCCTTGGCGTAGACCTCGGCATTCGTCTGGAAGATATCCTCCAGCGACGGGTCCGCTGCAAAAACCGTGCTTTCCATCATCTTCTCCGAGATGGCAGCGATGTCGTAGAAGCCGATCCTGTCCCGGAGGAATGCCGCGACGGCAGCCTCGTTCGCCGCATTGAGCACGCATGGCATGTTGCCACCCTTCTCGATAGCCTCGAACGCAAGGGCGAGGCAAGGGAAAAGCTTAAGGTCAGGCTCGTGGAACGACAGCGAGCCGAGCGTCGCGAAATCAAGCTTCTTGTTGTTCAGGCTGAGACGGTCAGGGAAACTCAGTGCGAACTGAATAGGCTCCCTCATATCGGGATGACCAAGCTGTGCTATGACGGCGCCATCCTCAAACTCGACCATGGAGTGGATGATGGACTCAGGATGCACAACCACATTGATATCCTTTGGAGTCATGTCGAAGAGCCAGCGAGCCTCCATCACCTCGAATCCCTTGTTCATCATGGTTGCCGAGTCGATGGTAACCTTTGCGCCCATGTTCCAGTTAGGATGCTTGAGAGCCGAAGCGGCGGTTGCCTTTGCGATTCGTTCCCTGTCCCAGGTACGGAAAGGTCCGCCCGATGCAGTAAGGTGGATCCGGGTCACGCTGTTGCCCTGAGCTGCAAGAAGGCACTGGAATATGGCCGAGTGCTCTGAGTCCACAGGCAGGATAGGCGCATTGTATTTGCGGGATTCGCGCATTACGATGGCGCCGGCAGCGACAAGCGTCTCCTTGTTGGCAAGCGCAATGATCTTTCCTGCGCGGATGGCAGCCAATGTCGGAGCAAGTCCGCTGAAGCCGACCATGGAGGCAACAACGATGTCAATGTCATCGCCCGCCACCAATCCGCATGCCGAATCGATTCCGGCAAAGACCTTGATATCGCGGCTCTGGAGGGCATCTGCGACCGTGCCATAGAGACTCTCGTTGCAGATAACAACATTGGCGGCATCGAATTCAATGGCCTGCTGGATAAGCAGATCGCTGGAATTGTTTGCGGTGAGAAGCACAACCTCGAAAAGATCGGGATGCTGACGCACCACGTCAAGAGTCTGGGTTCCTATCGATCCTGTGGATCCAAGTATGGCAATCCTTCTTTTCATCAGAAATTTATGAATTTGGTCGGGTCGACAGCGTCACCCTTGTACCAGAGTTCGAAATGGAGATGGTCAAAGCCGGCTTCTGTGCCCGCATTGCCGATCAAGGCAATAGGCGCACCGGCAGTAACGCGGTCCCCGGCCTTGCGCAAAAGCTTCTGGTTATGTCTGTATACTGAAACGATATCGTTTGCGTGCTGTACCTGAATCACATATCCGAAATCATCCATCCAGCCATCAAAGATGACTGTGCCGTCCAGCACCGACATCACGACGGAATTGTCCGGTGCACTGATGTCCAGGAATGGATGCAGCACCGGATCGTATGCCTTTATGACAGCGCCCTTGAGAGGCACGAAGAAGTGCATGCCCTCCATCGGAAGATTACGTTCGCGTCCGTCGAGCTCGAACTGTTCCAGACTGGAAACAGACTCGCGGAGGAGAGAGTCCCTTGATGCCAGATATGCCTCATCCGCCTCGGACAGCTCAGCCGATGTCAGTGTCAGTATGCTGTCGATGCTCAGTGGCTCAGCCCCATCAAGGACGCGAAGAAGGTTTTCCGAATAAAGTTCCCAACGCTTCACAACCTGTTCCAGCGAATCTGTACGGATTGCGTTTTGGACGACGGCGCGGCGTGCGTGGCCGTCAGGATATCCAGGGATGGCCATACGCAGCGGTGTAAATGCGAACAGTGAGAACGCCAGGGCAAGGAGGAGCACCGAAATGGTTATCAATGTCACAAAGATTCCGACACGGGAAAGGGTCAGGACCTTGATGGCCCTATGGGTCTCGGCGTCTGTCACGGACAGACGGAATACATTGACTTTTGGCTCTTTATTTTGTTTGGACATTCTTTTTCGGTAAATTTGCAAAATGGACAGGCTTATCGGAATCGACTACGGAAGAAAAAGAACAGGGCTGGCGGCCAGCGATCCGCTCGGCATCTTCGCGTCGGCACTCGACACCGTACCATCTGCAAAGATAATAGATTATCTTAAAAAATACGCCGAAAAGGAAACCATTACCCGCTTCGTGGTGGGCTATCCTCTCAATCTCAACGGCGCTCCTGCAGAGGCAGCTGCCGATGTCGACGTATTCCTCAAGGTACTCAAGAAAGCATTCCCGGATATCCCGGTAACGTTGGAAGACGAAAGGTTTACGTCAGTGCTTGCGCATCGCGCCATGATCGACGGCGGAATGAAGTACAAGGACCGCCGCGACAAGACTTCCGTCGACAAGATAAGCGCCGCAATCATCCTCCAGGGATACATGGACAGAAATTCAAGAAACGTATGATACAGCCAATATACCTTTATGGCTCGGAAGTACTCAGAGCCAAGGCCGAAGAGGTCGACCTCAATGACAAGGAGTACATTGCAAATCTTCTCACAGACCTCAGGGAGACTCTCAAGGTCAGCGAGGGATGCGGACTCGCCGCTCCCCAGATCGGCGTCAGCAAGAGAATGGTAATCGTTGACGGACGCGAGATGACCGAGGCTTATCCATACCTCGACGGATTCGTACGCGTTCTTATCAATCCTACGATCATCGAAGAAAGCGAAAAGAAGTGCGAGTTCAACGAAGGTTGCCTCAGCGTTCCAGGCATCTACTGCGACGTTGTACGCTCAGAGTCGATTACTGTAGAGTACTGGAACGAGAATCTCGAGAAGGTTACCGAGACATTCGACAAGTTCGCCTGCCGCATGGTGCAGCATGAACTTTCGCATCTCGACGGAGTCCTCTTCACCGACCTCGTTCCCCCTATCCGCAAGAAGATCATTTCGAAGAAGCTTCTCAACATCACAAAGGGCAAGATTTCGACTCATTACAAATCAAAGATAAAGTAGACCATGGGAGCATTCCACGCATATGACATCCGCGGCATCTACGGCGTAGATTTCGACAAGGAGACCGCTTACAAGACCGGCTATTTCATTCCTCAGCTGCTCGGAACCGACAAGGTTCTGGTCGGCAGGGACTGCCGTACAAGTTCACCTGAAATCCATGACGCAGTACTCGAGGGTATCACCGATGCCGGAGCCGACGTATACGACATCGGTCTCAGCTCCACCCCTATGGTTTATTTCGGAACCGCAAACTACGGATTCAAGGCTTCTGTCCAGATCACGGCATCGCACAATGCCGCCGAATATAACGGCATGAAGGTTTCCTGCGAGAATGCTGGTCCTGTCGGGCTCGATAGCGGCCTGGGCCAGATCAAGGCATGGATCGAGGAAGGCCGCCCTACCCCGCCAGCCGCAAAGAAGGGTTCCGTGTACGAGAAGAACGTCAAGGACGACTATCTCGCATTCCTTCGCAAGTATATGGGAGACAGCGAAGGGCTTAAGCTTGCATTCGACCTGTCAAACGGAATGTCCTGTCTTTTCGCCAAGGAAATCTTCGGCGAGGGCCACACCTACCTCTTCGACGAGATGGATGGCCGCTTCCCTAACCATGACCCTAACCCTCTCCTTCCACACAACCACAAGTGGCTGCGCGAAGCTGTCCTCAACGATGGCGCCGACCTTGGAGTGATCTTCGACGGTGACGCAGACCGCGTAATGTTCCTGGACGAGAAGGGACGCTTCATTTCTCCTGACCTAATGATCGCCCTCCTTGGTATCTATTTCATTGGCGAGCGAGGCGAGAAGGGAGTCGTGCTCCAGGATATCCGCAGCTCAAACTCTGTAAAGGAATTCCTCGAGCCAATGGGCGCGACCGTAGAGACCTGGAGAGTAGGACGCGCATTCGCCGCACCTAAGCTGAGAAGCCTTGACGGTGTATGGGGCGGTGAGCTTGCTGGCCATTATTATTTCCGCGATTTCTTCTATTCCGACAGTGGAATGCTTGCAGCAATCCTTGCGCTGCGCGTCGTTGCCAAGCTCAAGAAGGATGGCATCAGCATCAGCGAGATGGTTGACAAGATCACCCACTACCGCAATTCCGGAGAGATCAATTTCCGCGTAGAGGACAAGGCTGCCGCAATGGATGCCGTAAAGGAAATGTTCAGTTCAAAGGAAGAGGTACTCTCGTTCATGGACTTTGACGGCTACCGTGTCGAGTTCAAGGAGTGGTGGTTCAACATCCGCCCTTCGAACACTGAACCGTATCTCAGATTCCTCTGTGAAGCCACCAGCGACGAGCTCCTCAACGAGAAGATCGAGGCAGTCTGGAATCTCCTCCGAGACAGCTTCGGTGCCCAGAAGGCATAATAATTGCAGCCTTTAGACTGCATACAACTATAGAAGACGTATATGAATTTTCCTAAACGACTGACCATGACGCTGTTGATAGCGTCGAGCTTCATACTCTCAGCCGCAGCTAGAAATTTCAGAGCACGCCCGGATTCCACAGAAATGACTCTTGACCGCGCTGAGCTGCTGATACCCAGAGAGGACCTGAAGCCTAAGAAATCCATGGTTCCGACAGGAGCCAAGCCATACGACACACTGGAGACATCCGATCCCCGCGTCATTCTGGTCCTTATGGATGACCATACATGGAGATACGAGAAGAACGGTGACCTTATCAAGAACGAAGACTATTTCAGCACCAACTGGGACAACGAGAATTCCGATCCATACCATGCCGAGCTGTCTTCGCTTCCCGAGCGCATAACACTCTGGCTGGTAGACACCACGTCGCAGTACTGCTGTCCTTTCCAGACCAAGGTCTATTCCAAGTTTGGCTATAGACGTGGACGCAGACATCAGGGTGTAGACCTTCCCCTCAAGACTGGAAATCCAGTGTATGCCGCATTCGATGGAAAAGTACGTGTCGCACGCTATTCACGCGGCTACGGCAACCTTGTCATCATCAGACATGAGAATGGCCTTGAGACTTCATACGGTCATCTTTCCAAGTTAGGCGTGGAGCCAGGACAGTGGGTTCATGCAGGCGATGTCATCGGCCTTGGCGGCAGCACAGGCCGTTCCACCGGTCCGCACCTCCATTTCGAGACAAGATATAAAGGCTATGCCTTCGATCCGGAATGGCTTATCGACTTCGAGAGCGGTGAACTTAGGTACAGTGCATTCACCCTTCGCCGCAAATACCTGAGCGCAAGCAGCAACTACGTTCCTCAGTCCGAGGACGAGGAGGAAGAGATTCTGCTTGCCGAAGCAGAGGACCGCGCCGCTGCCGAGAAGAAGGCCGCTGAAGAAGCCGCAAAACGCTACCATACCATCAGACAGGGCGATACCCTCAGTGCACTTGCACGCAAGTACGGTACATCCGTCCGCCAGATCTGTGCATGGAACGGCATCAAGGAGACAACCATCCTGAGCCTCGGCCGCAAGCTGAGAGTGAAATAAGGTTCTCGTCCTGATGGAGACACGAAAAAGGGTTGACCGAACGGTCAACCCTTTTTCGTAGCCCCAACAGGACTCGAACCTGTATTTAAGGTTTAGGAAACCTTCGTTCTATCCCTTGAACTATAGGGCCATCAAGAGCCCCATCCGGGAAGAACTACTCAGCGCTCTTCTCGATGATCTGACGTCCTCTGTAGTAGCCGCACTCAGGGCATACTCTGTGATACATGATGGTAGCACCACAGTTAGAGCAAGTGGCAAGGGTAGGAACAGGAGCGAAGTCATGAGTTCTTCTCTTGTCTCTTCTCTGCTTAGAGATTTTGTGTTTTGGATGTGCCATTTTACTATTACTTTTTAATTATTACTATTATTCTTTTCCATAAGTGCCTTCAGAGCCGCGAACGGTGAGTCCATCGGACCGTCAGGCTGTTCCTCCTTGATCTCATCCTCGTCGGCAAGATGTCTGAGAACCTCAGGATTGCATCCGCCTTCTTCGTGGACTCTCTGAACCGGAAGATCGAGACAACAGTAGTCATAGACTATCTGATCCATATCCAACTCCGCTTCGCCGTCAGGAAGTGTGATGATTTCGCGATCATCCGTCTCAGCTGTCTCAGCCGTTGCACCGAACTTGATGCTGAGGCGCGCCTGGGTGTCAATCGGAAGTGTCAGGTCTTCAAGGCAACGGTCGCACTCGACGACCACTTCACCATTCATGCTGACCTCAACGCCGATAAAACGCCCTGACTTCTCGACCTCTGCGACAACTTCAATCCGTGCGTCTTTGATTTCCGAATTGTCGAATGCGCTAAAGAACGATCCGTCAAGCTTCCAGCTATATTCCGTCCTGCCGTTGGCAAGTCCATTTACGGGAATAACCATAAAAGGGATGCAAAGTTAATCAAAAAAAATCTATAAACAATCGTCTTCGCCGCCTTTTCTCTTTCTCTCAATAGGATCGAGGAGAATCTTCCTCAATCTCATGTGATGCGGAGTCACCTCGACGAGCTCGTCCTCCTGGATATACTCGAGGGCTTCCTCAAGCGAGAACTTGATTGCAGGAGGCAGCATAACCTTCTCGTCAGAACCGGCTGCACGCACGTTGGTGAGCTTTTTAGTCTTGCAGACATTGATGTTCAGGTCACGCTCGCGGGTATGCTCGCCAAGCACCTGACCACCATAGATTTCCTCACCAGGCTCCACAAAGAAGCGACCGCGGTCGAGAAGCTTGTTCATCGAGTATGCGATAGCCTCTCCTGTCTCGAGTGAAACGAGCGAGCCATTGTTACGACGCTCGATCTCTCCCTTGAACGGCTGATACTCCTTGAATCTGTGAGCAACGATTGCCTCTCCCTGGCTGGCAGTAAGAAGGTTGCTGCGGAGTCCCATGAGACCTCTGGTAGGAATTTCGAACTCGAGCAGGGTCCTGTCCCCTCTTGGCTCCATGCGGATGAGGGCGCCCTTGCGGCGGGTTGATATTTCGATAGCAGCACCGACGAATGCCTCCGGAACCTCGATTGAAAGATCCTCGATAGGTTCGCAGCGCACTCCGTTGATTGTCTTGTCAAGTACCTTAGGCTGTCCAACCTGTAGCTCAAAGCCTTCGCGGCGCATGGTCTCGATGAGGACCGAGAGGTGAAGAACACCACGGCCGAACACCACGAATGAATCAGCGGTAAGACCAGGCTTCACACGAAGCGCAAGATTCTTCTCAAGCTCCTTGTCAAGTCTGTCCTTGATGTGACGTGAGGTAACGAACTTACCGTCCTTGCCGAAGAAAGGAGAGTTGTTGATGCTGAAGAGCATGCTCATGGTAGGCTCGTCGATGGCGATTGGTGGAAGTGCCTCCGGATTCTCGAAATCAGCGATGGTGTCACCGATCTCGAATCCATCGATACCTACAACTGCGCAGATGTCGCCGCACATTGCCTCTTCCACATTTGCCTTACCAAGGCCTTCGAAGATCTGGAGCTGCTTGATCTTCTGCTTCTGGATGATATCGTATCTTTTGCAGAGACTGATGTTCTGACCTGTCTTGAGCGATCCTCGGGTGATACGGCCGACTGCGATACGGCCTACGTATGGAGAATACTCGAGAGACGAGATAAGCATCTGAGGGGTACCCTCGATCACCTGCGGTGCAGGGACTTCCTCAAGGATTGCATCGAGAAGTGCAGTGATATCGTTGGTAGGCTCGTTCCAGTCGTTTGACATCCAGCCCTGCTTTGCACTTCCGAAGATGGTCTTGAAGTCAAGCTGATCCTCGGTTGCGTTAAGGTTGCACATAAGGTCGAAGACTTCTTCCTGGACCTCGTCAGGGCGGCAGTTAGGCTTGTCCACCTTGTTGACAACAACGACTGGCTTCTTGCCCATCTCGAGCGCCTTCTGGAGGACGAAACGGGTCTGAGGCATACATCCTTCGAATGCATCGACGAGAAGGAGCACACCGTCCGCCATATTGAGGACACGCTCTACCTCGCCACCGAAGTCGCTATGTCCTGGGGTATCGATTACGTTGATCTTGACGCCCTTATATACCAGCGAAACGTTCTTCGCCAGAATGGTGATACCTCTTTCACGCTCGAGGTCGTTGTTGTCCATGATCAGCTGGCCGAGATTCTCTGGCTGACGGACAAGGTTTGCCTGATAGATCATCCTGTCGACGAGGGTGGTCTTACCATGGTCGACGTGAGCGATGATCGCAATGTTCCTGATTTCCTGCATATAAGCTATTTCTCTTTGTCTATTTCTAAAAATCCTGCAAAATTACTCATTTCTTCGAAAATAGTGTGAATTATTTATGCTAAATTTGTCTGAGCGGACACGTTCGGACGCTTGAAATTCAACGCACTACACCATGAAGATCGTATTTCTCGATGCGGCAACGATGGGAGACACCCCATTGACCGAAATAGCTGAGCTCGGAGAACTCACCTGCTATGACAATTCCACCCCTGAAGAGGCCCTGAAAAGAGTCCAGGACTGTGATGTCCTCATCATCAACAAGGTCAGGGTCACAAAGGATCTCATAGACGCAGCGCCTGCCCTCAGGCTGATATGTGAGGCAGCGACAGGCACTAACAACATCGACATCCCATACGCAACATCCAAGGGGATACCGGTACGCAATGTAGCCGCATATTCAACCGAAGCCGTTGTCCAGGCTACATTCATGCACATCCTTTCGCTCATGGGCAACGCGCCATACTTTGACGCCAGAGTCAAGAACGGCACATATTCGGCATCCGGCATGTTCACAGACCTCAGCAAGCCATTCCGCGAGCTGGACGGCAAGCGCATGGGAATCATCGGCCTCGGCGCCATCGGAAAGAGGGTAGCTGCAGTCGCAAGCGCATTCGGCATGAAGGTCAGCTACTATTCCACATCAGGAACCAGCCATTGCAGCGATTATCCTTCGATCCCGCTGGATCAGCTGATGAGCGAGTCGGATGTAATCTCAGTGCATGCCCCGCTCAACGAGAGGACAGACGGTCTGGTAGGTGAACGCGAGCTTGCGCTCATGAAGCCGGAGGCAATCATTGTCAACATGGGTCGCGGAGGCATAGTCAGCGAAAAGGCTCTTGCAGCCGCGATTGACTCCGCCAGCATCGGAGGAGCCGCACTCGACGTGTTCGTCAAGGAACCGCTTCCAGCCTGCAGTCCACTCCTCCACACCGCCCATCCAGAGCTCCTCAGGCTCACTCCACACACAGCCTGGGCAAGCGTCGAAGCACGCCAGAGACTGGCTCACGGCATCGCCGAGAACATAAAGAAGGGCTGGTAGTTTTCAGTATGCCATCTGCATAAAGGCAGATTGAGCCTTTTCATTCTGCCTTGCTCCCATCTTTCCGAAGTTGAAGGAGACTGTCACAAGGAAGTATCTTCCCATAACGTTGTGATATGTATCCTGAATGTACTCTGCCGAAGTAAAATGTCGGAGCGACCTCTCCTGATTCAGTATATCAGCCGCCGATAGCCGTAATGTTGCGGTCCCGACAGTCTTGCTTATCTGCATATTCCAGAGACACTCAGGCTTGCCATATCCTTCCGGGTATCCTTTGTAGAAATCTGCCGAGAAATCGGATCTTGCCTCCCAGCCCTTTTTGCCATGCCAAAGGGCTTCTGCCGACATCCTGCCATTCCATATAGTGTTATCAGCCGTCTTGTCATTGGAATATCGGCTGATGACGCCGCCGGAATGGGCTCCAACGGCCAGAGAGACGTCTCTTGCCCTGTAATCAAGCTTAATATCGATGGAACCGTCCAGACTCGTCGTCCTGCTTTCAGCGAAACCGCTGCTGCCGCTGTAGAACCGGTCGCCGTCCGCATTTCCCCAGAACCATGACATCGTCCTGCCATAATCGAAAGAATCCTTATCCAACCCTGGCAAACGTGTTTTTGCCTGATAGCTGACGTTGCCGGTGAATCTTAGCGTTGGCTGGACTGTCAATGTCAGCTTCCTATCATTGCTGACCGGTCTTCTATACAGCATATAGGACAGAGCATCATACCCAGGAGCCCGTGAGTTGACAGGAATCGCGTATCGCACCCCGTTCCCGTCAAACCAGCTCGCGTATACAACACTGTTCTGCATCAGATTTCCCCAGACCTGCATATCGAAATAAGAAAAAGTCTTTGGGTTGCTGCACCTATAGGAAGCCGACACACTCCGCTGAAAACCAGTTTTAAGGAAGACGTTCCCCGCAGTGACCTGGGACGGATCCGCGATATTCAAGGCCGGCATGATCACTGTACCCATAGGGGTATCAGAGTACCCTCCTGCAGACATGGAAAATGCGCTGCCTTTTCCTGTCCACTCAACCTCGGCGTATGGTGCCAGGTTGACTGCCCACCCACTCCTGGGCGTATTTTCTATATCAAAGCGCCTGGAAACTATCTCGTTCTTCTCCTGGTCGATCTGCAAGCCAAGAACGGCCTTGGATCCTGCTTTTTCATACTGTGCAAGCAGGCGTTCACGAAAAAGCACATCCTTATCAGCGGAAACAGCTGAATAGAAGTCGTTGACGCTGCCATCGGCGGCATCAAGCGCAGACCTGGCATCTTTCTGAGAAATATAGCAGGCCGTGAAACGGGTCTGGATCGCCCACTCATTGCCGAATGGCTCGACATATGAAAAGACACCCTCTGTTGCGAGATAATCCGTATCAGTGTCATAATCCAAAGCCTTGAGGTCCGAGCCTGAAGCATTCACTATTTCAGAATACTCAGTACTCAGCCCGTCCTTGTCCCTGAATGTAAAGCTTCCACCAAATGTTATGCTGCGCTTTGTTTTCCCTAGATCCTTGACTCCAATGTTCCAGTCTGTTCTCGTATTGAAAACATGTGTCCGAGACAATGAAAAGGACCTGCCGGTGTTAAGTATTGTGTCTTCAAACACTGACTGCGAACCCAACGACTCGTTTCGATCCTTTCTCGTGTAATAGAAAACAGGCTTTATACTGAGCAGATACTTCCTCGTATCGATATTCCTTATGTAGAAACTTGCACTTACCCTGTCATCGGAGCCAGACCCACTATATCTCCCATTTCTGATAATCGTACCATCAGGTTGAAATGAAGTACGGGCAGACATCTCCTCAGCATCCTTGCGGCTGTAGTTGTACGCGACACTTGCGCTTGACTCCATTCCTCCTATTCTTTCGCTATTGCAGTTCGCACCAGCCTGAGCTGAAGTCATCAGGCCTTCTCGCTCGGAGAATGCATCAATATCGTCCGTTCCGGAATAATAGACCATCGACCCGTTACCTGGTTCACTGGCATTCTTTCCGTTGGCTACGAATGTGAACTGGTCCTTTTCATCATACCATGCCTCCATCGCACTCAAATTGAACAGCGCCTTGTCCTCTGGCCGCATTTCTTCCGAGGCCTTTACTTGAACCGTCCGTCCCCCACCCAGCTTCGCATTCCCGAACCAGCCTTTACGATATTGTTCCTTTAGTTCCAGATCCATAACCTTCTCCTTTTCTCCCTTGGTGCCGACTCCGCTGAACTCCGCGTCTTCGCGTCCTTTATCTACGATTCGTATCCTTTCTACAACTTTTGCCGGGAGATTCCGGACAGCCATTGCAGGGTCACTGAGAAAGAATGTCTTTCCTCCTATCGTGATTCTGTCGACTGGTTCGCCATTGACCCTCACTGTCCCATCCTTGGCGATTTCCATCCCCGGCATCTTCCTTAGCAGATCTTCTAGCATGGCATTCCCGCCCACACTGAATGACGATGCATTGTACGTGAGAGTATCTCCTCGTACATCTACTGCATTCCCCAACGCTGTGACAGTCGCGGCATCTATGGATTCAAGGGCTTCTTCGAGTCCTATGGATCCGAGATTGTTGCGGAATTCTTTTAGATTATGATCCTTCCGATAGGCTTTGTATCCTATCATCTCGATGTTCACCTGATACCATCCGGGAACAATGTCGGGGATAACCACCTCGCCTTTTTCGTCCGAGATGGCAAAGTTCGTGATGGTCGTATCATTCTTGGGAATGAGATAGATCGTAGCTGAAGCCACCGGATCATTTGTCCTTGAGTCATGCAATGACAGCATGAGGCTCACGTTCCGGTTACGGTTGTAGTTCTCAAGATCAATTACCACCTGCGCGTCAATGGAGAGGATTGACAGCTGCAGAATCAGCAGGGACGATAACAGTTTCCGCATGTTTCATGTATCTTTTCCTGTGCAATGATACATGACATCCCCAGATTATCAGTCCAGAAAAGGCTGACATTTGTCTGACAATTGGCTGTCAGCGTTTTTTCAGGCGGTATCCAAAGCCTCTTCTGGTCTCTATCTCATAACCGCTGCCTGCGATTGAAGATTTAAAATGCCTTATCAATGAATAGAGGGTTTCTTCCGCCTGAGGCTTGTTTGGCCAAAGGGCGTTACAGATGTCATCCTTCGAGAGTTTTCCATCCTCAGCAGACATGAACATGTCAAAAAGCTGACGCTGCATAGGTGTAAGCCGTGCAAGGATTGGATCCTGTTTCTTTCTTGTCAGCGCCATCGACCCAAACAGCCAAAGAAATGCAAGAGCCGAGAGCGCGATCGGCATGCGCTTGTCCGCTATTCCCATGACTGAAGCGAATGATATGTCAGCATAGCTGCGGACTTCCATTTCATCAAGCATCATGATCTCGCTGCAAAGTCCGCTCGGCTTGTCACCAGGCAGGCAGTACGAGATGTATGTGCTATCCTTCAACTCTGGAATCACAAGATTATCCCTGAAAAGCGAGACTGTATCCGGAGTGAGTGCATTGGTCTGGATCCTGGCCAAAGTCTCCGACAAAGCGCGGTTGAGATCGCTCACAATATACCTGCGTGCGTTCTTGTAGCTTCTTTCTCCCGAGAAAATAGCAGCAAGGAACAGGAACACAACAACGATTGATGACAACTTGCTTTTCATAATAACTGACAAGAGTTTACGACTAAGGCAAATATAGGTGTTTTTACAAAAAAGCAGGCCTCTTGCAAACGAAAAACCCCAGGCATAGCCTGAGGTTTTTCGAGTGCGCGGGATGAGACTCGAACTCACACGTCGCAATTGACACTAGCTCCTGAAACTAGCGCGTCTACCATTTCGCCACCCGCGCAAAGTGGACTGCAAATATACGGAATTTTTCGTAATTGCAAGTCCCGCAGGCCGTTTTTCATCCGAGCCGGCTCAGAAGCGTATATCGAATGTAAGTGTGTGTTCCCAAGCACTTGTCCTGATCCGGACATGATAATCGGCATAGTCGATTTCGATTGTCACATCTTCCAATTCCTTAGCCGTCCAGTCATAGCCACTGTCATCAAGATAATGTCCAACAGGGAAAATCCTGTACATTCCGGAGGTTTCCATCTCAAGGACAAGGGAGTCATCAGACTGCCGGGGGACCCCTACAGTCCATCTCCCTGCGCTGTCCATCCGCCCAGTCTCCCCTGCCTTGCAGTAGAAATCCCCCGTAGATGGTCGGCCATCATTAAGAAATCCATCCACCTTGCCGACCAATGCCATGGACTGAGATCTCCCCGCCGTTCCTCGTATGATAAACGTGATGCAGGCACGGCTGCGATACAGGTCGACGGTATCCGAGACAAAGGGTTTCGTTGCATCCAGCATCGCCGAATGTGTCCATACCTCTGGACATTCACTGCCAGGAGGAATCAGATAATTCCCTTCTCGATCATAGAAATCAGTCCTCGAGTATGAAGCAAAGCTTTCAAGTATCCTTCGTGGCACTTCAATTGAAACCGTACTGTCCGCGCCACACACGAAAACGTCGTTCCATACAGTCTCGGCTTCGGTCTTGACATGATATCTTACAGGGACGTTCTCAGCCCTTATACCGGGCACGACCAGCAGCGGCATAGGACAGTCTGAACGGTCCTCTTTTACCGTGCATCCGATCATGGTCATCATGATCATGAACAGCAGGATTGTCCTGGAGTAAGCGTTAGAAGACATATGCGATGCTCAATATGATGTCATCCGGCAATATGAAAGCATCCTTGCCGGTATCGATGATACGGCCACAGTTCGGACAGTTATACCTGGTAAAAAGATCATACCCAGACCACAGCCCAGCCCCAAGCCCGACATTGAAATGTTCACTCAGCATGTAGCTGTACCCCAGAGACAGACTTGCCCCTATCCTGTCTCCCTCCCGCGTTTCGGGAGAGCGGAAACCTCCGATGTTGTATTCCTGGTATCGCATTTTTCCTGATACCCACCACCCGGAATGGATATGCCATGGCCAGAAAGCAAGGCCGATGGAATAGGACTGCTGGCGGTGCCGCATGGCGTCGTGAGATTGAGGGTGATAGAATGTGAATGGATTATAGCGGACACCCGCAACAGCAGTCCATCTTCTTGCAAAACCGTATGATGCTTCCACGTTCATTGTTCCCATGTTCGCCCAGCCGAGCAGGTTTGTTGAAACCGAATATTCCTGCGCCGAGGCCCTTGCCGACAACATCAGCATGATAAGCAGAGAGACAATGATTCTTATTCTATTGTTTGCCATATCTGTCAAAAGCCTGATTGATTAAACTTTCATATGTTGGATACAGTTCCGAGAGCTTTTTCCTGAGCTGAGAAACATTGATCACATCCTTTGTGAAGGCTGCGAACAGCTTTGACGCACTCAAGCCTCTCTCGTCCAGATACATCAGTATCTGTGGCGAGAACCAGTGCGAGGTTCCCTGTACAATTATCTCGTCGCCATATCGATCCCGCAGCATCATGTTCTCGAGATAGTAGGCCCACATCTCCCCCACCTCACAGTATCCCGAGTCCTTTTCTGTTCCGACTCCATACATAGCCCCAAGGGAGCCGACGAAAGACTCGATTATGAAGCTGATATACTTGTTCCAGTAGTCGACTCCGACCTGCTGGAAGTGGCTTGCGTGAGCCAACTCATGAACCGTAAGGGCATAGATAGATTTGTAAGTCT
The DNA here is from genome assembly GCA_024398125.1 of Bacteroidales bacterium. Lineage (GTDB taxonomy): Bacteria > Bacteroidota > Bacteroidia > Bacteroidales > UBA932 > Cryptobacteroides. The sequence goes on along the minus strand of JAKSJO010000018.1, from coordinate 14,473 downwards.
CCGCGCCGGAGAGTCCAATCGTGATATCAGGCATAAAGGTCTGTATCAGTTCCTTGAACGATCCCAGGAACTTGCTAAGCAACGTTCCTTCCAGGACAGGCCCTTGCTGCAGCATTGGAGTGCTGCTGCTCTCCAGCTCATCAAAAAGCCAGATGCGGGTCTGGTAAGGCGGCTGTGGCAGAGGATCATTTTCATCATTGCAGCGCTGCCAATATTCATATGCCGCATTGTTGACCACAGCCCTGACGAACAGTTTGTGATCGGATGAGGAGTCTATCACAAGGTCGACGCCATCGGAGGGATTCGTACCCATAGTGGACATCGATGCAGGCACAAGAAGGAGGTTCATTCCAATTGCAAAAGACCTCTGGTTCTTGAACACTATCCTGTACCTGACATCTGTGCTGAATTTCTTATCGAACTGGTAATATCCCTCATCGTCCGTATATGCGGTTGCAAACTTCACGAAGGTATTGCAGCTTATCATGACTCCAGCCAGCCCTACAGGAGCACCGCCATCGTGGTCCGAGTCAACGAGCATGATACGCCCCGAAGGGGCTGCGCCAGCCTTTGTGGCAGGCTGAAGCATGTCCGAGTTCCCTGTAAGGTCGAATGCAGTTCTCTCTACCAAAGTCCAGTCAATACCGTCTCCGGCACGTGTCCCCGTTGCATTGTCCGGTATATAGCACTCGTCAAGAACCTCGTTGACTATGCCATACGGGCATTTGTACTCCGGAGGAACAACGGCATACTGCCATGTTATCTCGGACTCGTCCAGTGAAGGATCATGATAGTAGTCACCGTCCCTTACAATCCTGTAATCCACGGGATGATCAAGCAGATGCAGGCCAGAATCCACAAGCATATCATATTCCTCCTCGTTCCTGGGCAGGAAACGCATATACACGTCCGTTGCCTTTATCTCCACTTCCCGTCCTTTTGTCGGATATGCCTTTGTGACAGCCTCTTTCATGTTCTTCAAGGAATACGGGTCCTCCAGCTGTTCACCGAGAACTATCATGTCGTGGGAGACTTCCTTCACAGACTGGCCGCCGATGTCATGTCCTCCATTGTCCGGATCAAGCAGATTGCACGCTGCGAGCATCAGTAAGGATGCCGGAATCATCAATTGTCGTTTCATTGTCAATAGAGTTTTCGGCAAAAGTACCGGGAGCTATCCGTGTTCCATCACTGCTACACGTTTATATCCGTATTCCCCCTCTGCATGCACCTGCAAGGCATAAAAAAAGCCGGGCCTCAAGAAAAGGTCCGGCCAGATATGTCCGATATTCAGATAAAAAAAGCTTTTTCTAGAATACGCTGACTGTCTTCTGCTCGATTGCAGACATCAATGCATTTGCAAGACGGCTTACGCCGAAACGGAAATGCTCCTTGTCAAGCCACTTTCTGCCGAGGATGGAAGATACGATTCCGTAATAGCAGAGGGCATCCTTTGCTGTAGAGATTCCGCCGGCCGCCTTGAAACCGACCATACGTCCCGTCTTCTCATAGAACTTGGCGATGCTTTCGCACATGACGTAAGCAGCTGCCGGAGTTGCATTGATGCTGACCTTGCCTGTAGATGTCTTGATGAAGTCTGCGCCCTCTTCCATAGCGAGGAATGATGCCTCGGCGATAGCCTCTGGGGTTACGAGAAGGCCTGTCTCAAGTATGACCTTGAGCACAACCTTACGTCCGAGTTCCTCGGCTTTCCTGTCGATTGCAGCCTTCATGTCGCGGATTTCCTTGCGTGCACGCTCATAGTCTCCTGCAAGGAAGGCATTGAGAGCAAGAACAATGTCAATCTCATCAGCACCGTTCTCAACCGCAAGCTCGCATTCACGGACTTTTACCTCAAGGAAAGACTGTGCTGAAGGGAAACAGCTTGATACAGCGGTTGCATGAAGCTCAGGATCCTGGCGGTCCGATGCAACGACATTCACAAGGTTAGGATATACACATACAGATGCCGGGCTTGGATAATCAGGGAAGAGAGTCTTCACTGAATTGACCTTGGCGACAAAAGCCTTTACCGACTTTTCTGTATCATTTGTGGCAAGTGTTGTCACATCCATGAGTGAGAAGCAGTTCTTGAGAACCTCCGGTGTGTTCATGGCCTCAAGATTTGCAGCCATCATTTCAAGGCTTCTGCCCATTGATTCCTCATTAGGGCGGTAACCATATTTATCAAGCAATTCGTACATAGTATTATTTGTGTCAGTTAAGTTATCCTCTAATCTGGATCTTGAAGCCTTCCTCGATCAGGGGAGCAACCATGGCGGCCATCTGCTCCTTGGTAAACTTCTCAAGATCCTTCTGCGGTGTCTCGCGGTCTATGGTGTATACCATAACCTCGCGTGGATGCAGTTCTCTTACTATATCCATCCATGGTCCCAGAACCTCCGGAGAGGACGAATCGAAATCCGAGCTCCTAAGGAACATGGTCTGAAGAACGAAATCGCCGTTGAAGCGCTTCAGGTCGTCAACAATCTCCGCAACGACATAGTCGCCCTGCGGATGGTTGATCCTTTCGGCAAGGGCTTCGGTAGGAGCATCCAGCTTAAGGATAGGATTGTCAACCTTGCATAAAGCCTCGAATACGCCATCCCTTGATATGCGCGTAGCGTTCGAAAGGACGGACACCTTGGCTTCCGGGAAATACCTGTCACGGAGCTCAAGAGTGATGTCGATCATCTCCGGAAACTGCGGGTTGAGTGTAGGCTCACCATCCCCGGAAAATGTTATCGAGTCGATCCCAGTACCGTTGGCAGAGCATTCCGACAGCTTCCTGTCCAAGGCAGAACGAAGTTCGTCGGCTGTCGGCAGACGCCTGTCATCGCGTCCATCCTTATTCCAGCCACATTCACAATAGATGCAGTCGAAATTGCACAGCTTGCCTTTCTCCGGAAGAAGATTGATTCCCAGAGACGAGCCCAGTCTTCTTGAGAAGATCGGTCCGAAAACTAATTCTTCCCTCATCATAATTGCGCTTCCTCCATCCTATCTTTTGTCCGCACAGTCAAAGGCCTTGTCCTTGGAGGAGGTGGAGGTGACGTCTCTACCTCTTTCTTCGGCGAAGGTTCCTGCGGTTCTGTTTCTTTATCTTGTGACGATTCTCTTTTTTTCAGGATCTCCTTTATGGCTTCATTCCACTGATCTATGCTCTCGAGACGTCTAGGTCTCGGAGGCAGGCACAGCGAGTCAGGATAAGCCGCAGTGGTGTCCTTCTCTGCAATGATCAGCCTTGGTCCATAGAATGATGTATCCTCCATTACCTTATTGAAGCAATAGCGGCCGAACTCATCCATAGATATATCTACCTTGTCGGTAAATCCGGCGTGCGCGATGAGTGTGTCAAACATTACAGGCTTACGCACGACACGTTTACCCGTACGGATATAATCCTCGATCCTGTTATCGTGATCAACTATGGCCTGAATCTCATCGACCTGTTTCTGGAGTATCTCCTTGGACTCTTCCAGTATCTTTGAAAAACGTCCGGGATCCTTCAGATAATGATAGACGCTCCGTCTGTAGTCTTCGTCACTGTATCCGTAAGACTTAAGTATCGGCTGATAGAAGTTGGTCGAATCCGCGGTAAACCTCGACACGGAATGATACTCCAACCAGGCGTCAGCTTCAAACAAAGACGCATACAGCTGCGCAAAGCGGCTTCGGGGAATGATTTTCCCCTTCTCTGAGCCGCAGGCAACCGCCATGAAGACGATTGCAGACAGCATAGCGATGCGTCCAAGTCTGTTCATATTATCTGAGCACTGCGCCGAACTGGTTTGTGAAGGTTGAAAGCAGCTTTGCCATCACCTTCTCCACCTCTGCGTCAGTAAGAGTCCTTTCTGCATCCTGGAGCACGAAGCTGAGTGCGTACTGCTTCTTGCCTGCAGGTATCTTGTCTCCGCGATAAACGTCGAAGAGGGTTACCTGCTTGAGGAGCTTCTTTGCAGCCTTCTGGGCCGCGGTAAGCAGATCAGCATACTTGACGCTCTCGTCAAGGAGAAGTGCAAGGTCACGGCGAACCTCAGGGAACTTAGGAAGCTCGGTAAATGCCACCTTATTGCGCTTGATAAGTTCGAAGAGGATATTCCAGTTGATCTCAGCTGCATATACAGGCTGCTTCACTCCGAAACGACGGGCAAAGGCAGGGTTCACGGTACCGATCACGGCGAGAGCCTGCTTTTGGCCAGGCATGCTGTAGCTTACGCCCTCCGAGAAGATGTCTGATGGAGCTGCGGCTGTGAACATATTGTACAGGTTGGCGCCGAAACGCTTGAGAAGCAGTTCAAGATAGCCCTTGAGCTGGAAATAGTCGCCCTTTGCAGGAGTTGACTTCCAGTGCTTCTCAGGAGTACCGGTAAGGATGAGCGAGAAGCAAGGATGCTCCTCGTAGCTTGCGAGAGTCTTTCCATCGCCTTCTGCGAGTCTTCTGTATACTGAACCGTACTCAAAGGTCTTGACAGACGCAATCTGGCGGTTGGTATTGTAGGCAACGACCTCGAGACCGCCAGGAATGAGTGACTGGCGAAGCACATTGAGATCGGAACTGAGAGGGTTGACGATCTTGACGCTTGCCTCAGCAGGCCAGGTCTGGAGCCCGTTATAATAGTCGCCCTTGGTGAGCGAATTATTCATGATCTCTACGAAACCGTTTGCAGCAAGGAAGTTGCTGATGCTGTTGCGGAGTGCCTCCGGCTCTGGTGAAGGTGTTGCGTTGACCGACATCTTCATGTGCTTCGGCAGGTCGATGTTGTTATAGCCATAGATTCGGAGAATCTCTTCTACAACATCGCATTCGCGTGTAACATCGATCATATATGAAGGAGCAGCAACCTTGAGTGAAGAACCTTCCTCGCAAAGGAACTCATATGAGAGAGCCTCAAGGATGGTCTTGATGGTATCGTGGCCGATCTTCTTGCCGATGAAATCTTCGATACGGTCAAGATCAAGCTCGATTTCCTTCTTTGCGATCGGCTCTGGGTAAACCTCCTGAACCTTGCCGATGACAGTACCGCCTGCGAGCTCCTGGATGAGGGTCACTGCCCTGCGGAGAGCATATGGGGTTACGAGTGGGTCTGCACCGCGCTCATAGCGGAACGATGCGTCGGTCTGGAGAGTGTGGGTCTTGCTGGTCTTGCGGATAGAGCATGGATCGAAGTATGCGCTCTCTACAAACACGTCGACTGTAGATTCGGTAACACCTGAATCCTCGCCGCCGAATACGCCTGCGATGCACATAGGGCCGTCAGCATTTGCGATGACCATGTCGCGTGCAGTAAGCTTGCGCTCGATTCCATCGAGAGTACGGATAAGCTCGCCCTCGCCTGCACGGCGTACGATTACCTTGCCGCCCACGATCTTGGCAGCATCGAAGGTGTGCAGAGGCTGACCAAGCTCCATAAGGACATAGTTGGAGATATCGACAATGTTGTTGATTGGACGGAGACCGATCGAGAGAAGCTTCTTCTGGAGCCACTCTGGAGAATCAGCAACCTTAACGCCCTTGATGGTGATACCGCTGTAGCGAGGTGCGCCGCTGTTGTCGAGTACCTCTACAGGAATGCCCTCGCCTTCGCCTTCTGCGAATGCAGAGACATCAGGACGCTTGAGCTCGCAAGGAATGCCGTTGAGCTTGAGATATGCGTATATGTCGCGTGCAACACCCCAGTGTGAGGCTGCGTCAACGCGGTTAGCGGTTATTTCGTACTCGATGACAGCCTCTGTCTTAAGGTGGAGATACTCCTTTGCAGGGGTGCCGATAACAGTCTCCGGTTCGAGAACCATGATACCGGAGTGGTCTGAACCTATTCCAAGCTCATCAGCGGCACAGATCATACCGAATGACTCCACGCCACGGATCTTTGACTTCTTGATCTTGAAATCGCCAGGAAGAACGGTACCGATGGTAGCGAAGAGGACCTTCTGGCCCTTTGCCACATTCGGAGCGCCGCAGACAACTGTAAGAAGCTCACCCTGGCCGGCATCAACCTTTGTGATGTGGAGATGGTCTGAATCTGGATGATTCTCACATTCTACCACTTCTGCGACTACGACGCCTGCGAGGCCTCCCGGAATTTCCTCCTGCTCCTCGACAGAGTCAACCTCGATTCCGATCGAGGTCATGGCCTCAGCCACCTGTACTGGAGTCAGGTCACACTCAAGATAGTCCTTGAGCCAATTATAAGAAAGTTTCATATCTGTTTATGTTTTTTATTTCTTCAAATCATCGATCGTGAAGAGGGACTCCACGAATTCCTTCTTGTCGAATGGTTTCAGGTCGTCGATGCCCTCGCCTATTCCGAGGAAGCGGATAGGAACCTGGAACTGGTCAACGATTCCGATCACAACGCCACCCTTGGCAGTTCCGTCAAGCTTGGTGACTGCGAGGGAATTGACATCTGTAGCACGCGAGAACTCCTTTGCCTGCTGGAAGGCATTCTGGCCGGTTGATGCGTCGAGTACGAGCATGACCTCATGCGGTGCATCCGGAATGACCTTACGCATGACGTTACGGATCTTTGTAAGTTCATTCATGAGGTCGATTCGGTTATGGAGTCGACCGGCAGTGTCGATGATGACGACATCGGCATCTCTGGCAACGGCGGCACTTACACTGTCATAAGCCACCGATGCAGGATCTGCTCCCATAGCCTGTCGGACAATGTCTACACCTGCACGCTCGGCCCAGATTTCGAGCTGTTCCACAGCTGCCGCACGGAATGTATCCGCTGCGCCGAGGATGACCTTCTTTCCCTGAGACTTGAACTTGGATGCAAGCTTGCCTATCGTGGTTGTCTTTCCGACACCGTTCACACCAACCACCATGATGACATATGGCTTTGACGGCATCGAACCGAAGTCTGCGAGCTTCTTTTCTTCCTGGATGTCCATGAGTGCTCCGATCTCGTCACGAAGCATTCCTACAAGCTCCTCGAAGGACATGTATTTGTCTCTCTCGACACGTTCCTCAAGTCTGTCTATAATCTTCAGGGTTGTATCCACACCCATGTCAGAGGAAACAAGAGCTTCCTCGATAGCGTCAAGCACATCGTCGTCCACGCGGGATTTGCCCACGATAGCCCTGGAGAGTTTCGAGAAGAAACTTTCCTTTGTCTTGCGAACTCCTTTATCAAATAATCCCATAGTCAAAAAACACGCAACGCTGCTGCATTGCTTAATCAAGCAAAGATACGAAATGCATACGATAAAAAAAACGGCACAATCCTATTGGACTGCGCCGTTCTGGTATGTATCGATAAGATTACTTCTTCTCGAAGAACTCCTTTGCCTTAGCCTCCTCGATAACCTGCTCAGTGAAAACGTAAGCACCGGTCTTTGGAGACTTCTCCATACGGATGCAACGAACCATGCTCTTAGCACCGGCCTTTGCTGCGAATGTAGCGACTGCTTTCTTTGCCATAGTCTATTCGTATTATTTAATTTCGCGATGAACAGTTACCTTCTTGAGGTAAGGGTTGTACTTCTTGCGCTCGAGACGCTCAGGAGTGTTCTTCTTGTTCTTGGTGGTAATGTATCTTGACATTCCTGGAACACCGCTCTCTCTCTGCTCGGTGCACTCAAGGATCACCTGGATTCTGTTTCCTTTAGATTTCTTTGCCATAATTCAAGGGAATTAAACGAGGTTAATCAATCCATTCTTCTGAGCGTCACGGAGAGTAGCCTCGAGTCCGTTCTTCTCGATGATTCTCATACCCTTGGCAGATACCTTGAGGGTGATGAATCTCTGCTCCTCCTCAGACCAGAACTTCTTGGTCTTGAGGTTCAGAGAAAAAGTACGCTTGGTGCGCAGCTTAGAGTGGGAAACATTGTTTCCGATCATTCTCTTTCTTCCGGTTACTTGACAAACCTTTGCCATATCTTTTACTTTTTATTTTGATTCTTAACAATTTACGACGGGCGCAAATTTCGTTGTTTTATTTAATTGTTGCAAGTATTCCTCACAATTTTGAAGAATCTGCCCCATCGTATGTTCTTAGGGAATTTCCGGTCCCTGTCCGTTGAGAGCCAAACCATAATAGGCGTTCCGACTACATGATCCTCAGGGACGAATCCCCAATATCGCGAGTCAAGCGAATTATGTCTGTTGTCTCCCATCATGAAGTAATAATTCTGCTGGAAAGTATACTCATCCGCAGCTATACCATTGATGAGAATGGTACCATCGTTCTCAACCTTGAGCTCGTTGCCCTCGTAGGCGGTGATGATTCTCCTGTAGAAAGGAAGAGTCTCCGCTGTGAGCTTTACCGTCGCTCCCTTTTCCGGAACCCAGATCGGTCCGTAGCTGTCTCTGGTCCAGCCTGTCTCCACGTATGGGAAGAGATAGAGAGGATCCTCCTGGGGATCCAGGTTAGGCCTTACGCTTGCAACACCAGGCTGCACACTGACCTTCTCCAACATCTTTGCCGTGAGAGGCATTGCAGGATAACCAGGGAGATTCGGGTCGAAATAAAGTTCTCCGAGATTGAGTCCTAATTTTTCAATGAACTTCGAATTGAGTCTCTGACCTTCGGTCTTGACTTCGTAGCTGAGCTGAACGCCAGGGAAAACTTCCTGCTTTACTGAATTGACGTAAACCAATCCTTCCTTGACCTCGAGTGTTTCACCAGCAACGGCTACACACCTCTTTACGTAATGATCTTTCTTGTCCGATGGACGGGAGATCACAGGTCCAAGTCTGTTTTCCACCATATCCTTGCCGTACATCCTTACAAGAGTGTAATAATCCTCTGAAGGTGCCTTGACAAGTACCGAATCTCCATTTGGGAATCCGAATACGACGATGTCTCCGTTCCTTACCTCCCTGAATCCCTTGAGTCTCCTGTAATCATTGTGGATAAGAGTCGAGTACGACTTCTTTCCCATGATTTGATTATGAGTGAAAGGGATGGTCAGCGGAGTCTGGGGTATCGCCGGACCATATGTCAGCTTTTCAACGAAGAGATGATCTCCAGTGTAGAGAGAACTCTCCATAGATGATGAAGGAATCTTGAAGGCCTGGAAGAAGAAGATGTTCAGGAAAGTAACCAGGACAACGGCGTAGATGACTGCATCCAGCCAGTCGAGGAATGCGTTTCTCTTTTCTCCCTCCTTGTACTCCTTTTTCCAAGGCGTCCAGTTGACTTTCTTTGTTACATTATAGTCAAATAGAACTGCCAGGCCGAGGAGCCACCAATAGTTTCCGAGCCATATCACCCACAGAATATAAAGCAGGGCGGCAGCGCCGAACCTTACATATCTGTTCTGGCGAAATTCCTTCAAGCTCACCTGTCAACTACTTTACAGAATTGATGATAGCCTCAAATGCCTGAGGATTATTCATGGCGAGGTCTGCGAGAACCTTGCGGTTGAGACTGATGTTCTGCTTTGCAAGTCTGCCCATGAACTGTGAGTATGAAAGGCCATACTGACGAGCGGCAGCGTTGATTCTCTGGATCCAAAGAGCGCGGAAGTTGCGCTTCTTTGCCTTACGATCACGGTAAGCGTAGGTCAAACCCTTCTCATAGGTGTTCTTTGCTACGGTCCAAACATTCTTCCTTGAGAGGAAATTACCGCGGGTTCTCTTAAGAATCTTCTTGCGGCGTGCCCTTGAAGCAACTGAATTTACTGATCTTGGCATAATTGATTTGATTTATGGAGGCAGTGACTTCCTTTCGAAGTTCTTTCTTTACTGCTCATCCAAGTTTAACATTAATTAGATTGCAAGAAGCTCCTTTACGCGTTTAACGTCGACCTTCTCTACGATAGCGAAGTGGTCGAGGTTTCTCTTCTGCTTCTTGGTCTTCTTGGTGAGAATGTGGCTGTGGTAAGCGTGCTTTCTCTTGATTTTACCCGATCCGGTAAGCGTGAAACGCTTTTTGGCACCGGAGATGGACTTAAGCTTTGCCATTTTTTATAATAATTATTGGTTTATAATTAGTATCCGCCAAGCGGACTACTGTTTCTTCTTGAGAGGAGCAAGCATCATCGTCATTCTCTTTCCTTCGAGAACAGGCATGTTCTCAGCTCTTCCGTATTCCTCAAGTTCGACTGCAAAGCGGAGAAGCTGCTTCTCGCCCTGATCGGCGAACTGGATCGAACGGCCACGGAAAAAGATTGAAGCCTTTACCTTGGAACCTTCCTGAAGGAACTCCTGGGCATGCTTCAGCTTGAACTGGAAGTCATGCTCGTCGGTGTTTGGACCGAAACGGATTTCCTTGATCACGATCTTTGCAGAATTCGACTTCATCTCCTTAGCCTTCTTGCGCTGCTGATAGAGATACTTGCTGTAGTCGAGAATCTTGCAAACAGGAGGATCCGACTTCGCAGTGATTTCCACAAGATCCAGACCGAGTTCGTCAGCCATGGCCATAGCCTTGGCGATCGGATAGATGCCCTGCTCAGGGATGTTGTCTCCTACAAGGCGTACCTGAGGAGCGGTAATCTCCTCATTGATGTTCAGTTCGTCATCAGCTTTCTTCTGATTCTGGAATCTGTTCTTTGGTCCGTTGTTAGGTCTTGGACCAGCCGGTCTAGGACCGGGTTTGAAAGGCGTTGCGATAGTGTTTTCCTCTTTAAATTGTTAATAACTAAACGGACAGTTCCTCTGCCACCTGAGCCTTGAAGTAATCAAGGAATCCCTGGAGGCTCATAGAGCCCTGATCCACTCCTTCGCGGCGAACTGACACTGTCTGCTCCTCTACCTCCTTCTCACCTACAATCACAAGAAGAGGGACCCTGAGCTGAGAGATCTCACGGATTCTCTTGCCAAGTGTCTCGTTACGACCGTCTATGGAAGCGCGAATTTCGGAATTATTCAGCAAATCGCAAACTTTTTTTGCATAATCTGCGTATTTTTCGCTGACAGGCAGTACTTTAACCTGATCAGGAGCGAGCCAGAGAGGAAGATGACCGCCAGTATGCTCAAGAAGCACTGCAGTGAAACGCTCAAGCGATCCGAATGGTGCGCGATGAATCATAACAGGACGCTTCTTGCTGCCGTCGCTGTCGGTATACTCGAGCTGGAATCTCTCAGGGAGATTGTAATCTACCTGAATTGTTCCAAGCTGCCACTTTCTACCGATTGCATCCTTCACCATAAAGTCGAGCTTAGGACCATAGAATGCAGCCTCGCCATACTCTACAACTGTCTTGAGGCCCTTGTTCGCTGCAGCATCGATGATGCCCTGCTCCGCCTTTGCCCAGTTCTCGTCACTTCCAATATACTTGCTTGGATTGTTAGGGTCACGAAGTGACACCTGTGCAAGATAGTTGTCAAAATTGAGAGTCTTGAAAACATAAAGGATGATGTCGATAACCTTCTCGAACTCCTCCTGCACCTGATCTGGACGGCAGAAGAGATGTGCATCATCCTGGGTGAAACTGCGGACACGGGTAAGACCATGGAGCTCACCGCTCTGCTCGTAACGGTATACGGTTCCGAATTCAGCGAAACGGAGTGGAAGATCCTTGTATGAGCGAGGTGACGAGCGGAAGATCTCACAGTGATGAGGGCAGTTCATAGGCTTGAGGAGGTACTCCTCACCCTCCTGTGGTGTATGGATAGGCTGGAACGAATCCTTGCCGTATTTTGCATAATGTCCAGATGTCACATAAAGATCCTTACTGCCGATATGTGGGGTCACTACAGGGAGATATCCTGCTTCAGCCTGTTTCTTGCGGAGGAAGGTCTCAAGTGTATTTCGCAACTGAGCTCCTCTTGGGAGCCACAACGGAAGGCCCATGCCGACTCGAGAAGAGAAGGTGAAGAGCTCCATCTCCTTTCCGAGCTTGCGGTGATCTCTCTTCTTTGCCTCTTCCATGACGACGATGTACTCGTCGAGAAGAGACTTCTTAGGGAATGAGATACCGTAGATACGGGTAAGCTGGTTGCGCTTCTCGTCGCCACGCCAGTAGGCGCCGGCAATTGCGGTAAGCTTGACAGCCTTGATAACCTCGGTGTTAGGAATATGAGGTCCACGGCAGAGGTCAGTAAACTGGCCGTTCTGGTAATATGTGATGGTACCGTCCTGGAGCTCGCTGATGAGCTCGCACTTGTACTGGTCACCCTTTTCTGTGAAATACTTGAGTGCCTCGTCCTTGCTTACATCGATGCGCTGGAACGCCTCCTTGGTACGGGCAAGCTCTATCATTTTCTTTTCAACCTTAGGAAGATCTGACTCAGAGAATGGCTGTCCACCGAAATCCACATCATAATAGAAACCGTTCTCGATAGCTGGTCCGATACCGAACTTGACACCAGGGTAGAGAGACTCGAGAGCCTCGGCGAGAAGGTGTGATGAAGAATGCCAGAATACGCGCTTTGCGTCGTCATCTTCCCACTTGAGAAGATTTACTGATGCATCCATGTTGATAGGACGCATGAGGTCATAGGTTGTTCCTTTGCCTACAGTCGTGTCATCAGCAGCCTTTACAGAAACTGCAAGCACGTCAGCTGCCAGTCTTGGGCTGATGCTCATGGCGATTTCATAACCGGTTACGCCTTCGTTGTAGGTCCTGACACTTCCGTCAGGAAATGTAATGTTGATCATAAACTCTAAATATTAATTGTTTGGGACTGACCGGTAGTTACAAACCAAGTACTTGAACTCGGCCAGCCTTCGTTTTTTTCCAATCATACAAAGTTAATCTATTTTTTGGGAAGTTGATTGTTTTAAAACAGCTTCTTATCTTTGTAGGAGACAAACGACAATCTGATAGACATGGAACAAGGCATAAACGGAAAATCACTCTGGGACGTGGCATCCAAGGCCGGTCTGGCACTTGGAGCCGTATCATGTACATTCATGCTGATCAATCCGCTCCTGGCAATCAAGAGTGGATCCGTAGCGTTGAACCTGCTTGGCTCATTCTTGGGACTGATTCTCTGGGCAGCGAAGTTTTTCGGATGCATCTGGCTCATGAAGTTTTTCATGAAAAAGCTCTGCAAGGATTTTCCTGACGCAGACAACATGCATACAAGAAGACTTGGAATCATGGCGGCGGCTCTTTCAGCGCTGGTGTATTCCGCTTTCAGCCTTGCGTATGTCAGCTATATCAACCCTGACATGTTCAACGAGTCATTCGAAATGATTCTCGAAAGCTATTCCAACATCATGTCAGCAGATGAGCTCAGCCAGATTGAAGAGATGAGTGGAGACATGGGAAGAATTTCATTCTTTACAAACTTCTTCTACTGCTTCATCTATGGCTGCATTCTTTCCGCAATCGTATCTAGGAATATCCCTAGCCAGAATCCATTCGAAGACACAACTGATTTCTAGTGATGAAAGACATTTCAATAGTAGTCCCTCTTTTCAACGAGGAAGAGTCCATTCCGGAGCTCGTCAGCTGGATTGACCAGGTGATGACACGAGAGGGCTATGACTACGAGGTCATTCTCGTAGATGACGGCAGCAATGATGGCTCTTGGAAATGCGTCAAAGCCCTGTCTGCAAAGGACGAGAAGATCAAGGGCATCTCTTTCAGAAGAAACTACGGCAAGTCTGCAGCTCTCTACTGCGGCTTCGAAAAGGCAGAAGGAAACGTTGTCATCACAATGGACGCCGACCTTCAGGACTCTCCAGAAGAGATACCTGAAATGTACAGGATGATAGTCGAGGAGGACTATGATGTCGTTTCAGGCTGGAAGCAGCACAGACAGGACAACAAACTCACCAAGAATCTTCCGTCAAAGCTTTATAATGCCACAGCAAGGTGCATCACAGGCATAAAGCTGCACGATATGAACTGTGGCCTCAAGGCCTACAAGAAAGAGGTTGTCAAGAGCATAGAAGTCTACGGTGAAATGCACAGGTACATTCCATACCTGGCCAAGAACGCCGGCTATACAAAGATAGGAGAAAAGCCTGTTCACCACCAGAAGCGCAAGTTCGGAAAAAGCAAATTCGGCATGGAACGCTTCGTTAATGGTTTCCTTGACCTTATGTCATTATGGTTTCTCAGCACCTTCGGAAAGAAGCCAATGCATTTTTTCGGGTACACAGGAATCTTTATGTTCATAGTTGGATTCGTAATGACAGCATGGATCATTGCTGCTAAGCTGATAAACCAGGCACATCATCTCAAATACCGCGCTGTGACAGACCAGCCACTCTTCTATCTTGCCTTGGTTGCAGTCTTGATGGGCGTAATTCTTTTCCTCGCAGGATTCATTTGTGAAATGATTTCACGCACCTCAAACGACAGGAACAAATACAATATCAAAGAGACAATCTGATAATAGAAGCTATATTTCATTTGAAAACAGTCTTCAACTCCGAATAATCAAATAAAGCCACATCCTTAACGGTGTGGCTTTATTTGTATGGATGTTCAGGAAGCATAGATTCTCTGATTTGAAACTCAGGTCAGGAACAGTATAAAACAAAAATTCCTGACCATCGAAAAGATGATCAGGAATTCGAAGAACGGCAGCTACCTACTCTCCCACCTGGTGGGGCAG
>JAKSJO010000017.1 GCA_024398125.1 Bacteroidales bacterium | reverse complement strand
ACAGCCTCGAGGGCGACACATGGAACCACTTCGCACTTTCGTTCAACAAGCGTGCACTCAAGGTCTACATCAACGGCAAGCGTGTGGCCAACATCCCTAACTGCCAGAAGCCTGACAGGTTCCAGATCGAACAGTACTCCTGGGGTGGATTTGACGACAGCGGCACCAACGCCATCACCAACGTACGCCTTGCCAAGGGCGCAGTGCCACTCTACGACCGTCTCACCACCGACGGCAAGATCATCACCTACGCCATCACCTTCGAGACCGGCAAGGCAGACCTCAAGCCTGAGTCGATGGTAGAGATCAACCGCATCGCAACCCTCATGAAGGAGAATCCAAACCTCAGCTTCGAGGTGCAGGGTCACTGCGACGCAACCGGCTCCGACAAGGTCAATGACCCTCTCAGCCAGAAGCGTGCAGAGGCTATCGTTGCAGCCCTCGTAGAGCAGGGTATCGCCAGCGCACGTCTCAGCGCAGTCGGCAAGGGCAGCCATGTTCCTATCGCAGACAACAGCAGCGACGAGGGCCGTGCGAAGAACCGCCGTGTTGAGTTCGTAAAGAAATAGGACAAGATTATAACAACAATCCGATATGAAGAAATTAGTTGTCATCGCGGCAGCCCTGTTGCTTGCCGCAGCACCTGCAGCAAACGCGCAGGGAGCACTGGGAAAGCTTAAAGAAAAGGCAGCAAGCGCAGTCAGCGGAGCCATAAACGACAAGATATCTGAAAAGATATCCGAGAAGGTTGGCGGCATGATCGGAAATATGACCGGCATCGACCTCGGCTCTACCGAAGAGCAGGATAATTCCTCTATGTCTGTCAGTACCGGACGCGAGACTCTCCAGCCAAAGAGAAGCAGTTCGTTCGGATGGAGCGGCAAGGTCACCCCAAGTTCCGCACAGTTCCCTATTCCACTCATGAATGAATTTCCTGCAGTACCATCGGCAGCAAAGCTTGCCAATCCTACAGAGGAAGACCAGATAGCTTACTACAAGGCAATCAAGGCAGTCACCCTCAGAGCAGAGGAACTCAACGCCGACACCACCTGTGAGGACAACTTCACAGAGGAGTGGCGAAAGAAGGCTGAGCAGACCATCATGGATGCATTCGGCATTACCGCAGCCGAAATGAAGGCAATGGACGAAGGAACTCTTACTCCTGCACAGGAGGAGGCCATCCAGCAGCGCATCGTTGCGAAAGTGCTCGGCGGCGTCGACCTTGGACAGCTTCAGGAGCAGACAAACAGGGCTGAAAGCATGACCGAGAACGATATCATGAGCATGTCCATGGCCGCTTCGGAGGCTGTATTCAAGAAGCATGATGCCGAACTCAAGAAGTATTTCAACGTTTCAGCTGACGAGTACATCCAGGCTACAAGGGAGAGCATGAAGAGCAACAGCGACAAGGCAAGCAGAGATCTTGAAAAGAAGGCAGAAGCTCACATCAAGACACTTGACGCGGCTACTCAGAATCAGGCAAAGGCATTCCAGAAAACTCTCCAGAATGAGCTCATGCAGGCTCAGATGAATGCCATTCCTGGCGCAGGATTGTCTATGCAGGTATCAAGGAACATGGGCAGCATCGACAGCAAGATGGCTCCTCTCCAGCAGCAGATGAACAAGACAGCGAAGTATGTCAAGGACATCGAGGCAGCTTATCCTAGTGCTACATGGAGTGACGCAGACGCGAAGTTCTCCGATGCCGAGCGCAAGAAGATCGAGTCCATCAAGACACAGATTTATGCTACAGACAAGCCTGAGGAATACAACAAGCTTTATCTCCAGGCTTTGGATATGATCAAGACCTATCGTGAAAGAGCCGCAAAGGTATGGGCATCAGACGTCCAGAAGCGCTTCAACAAGGTAAAGGATGGAATGGGCGACCTCATCAAGATCCAGCGTCAGGCTGTTGCAGACGAAGTGATTCCAGAGTGCGCACTCTACAGAGTTCCTCTCAACCTCGTCATCGAGGCAGGAGACATTCTTGCCGAGGCATACAGCGAGTTCCCATGCAACTATCCTGTGATGTATTCCGAGGAGGTTGTACGCGAGGTGAAGCTCCAGGAAGGCGAGGCTGCATGGTGGCCTGAGTTCTTCGTTGCCGATCAGCTTGACGACGTTCTCGCAGGAAAGGTAATCTTCAAGGAGAAGGACGGAAAGATCTATCAGTTCAACAAGGGTCAGTGGTCACAGGTACCTGAGGACTACGGCAAGGATATGGTAGCGAAGACAAGCAGTCCGAAGAGCGCAAGCTTCAAGAGCAGCGACGACAAGAGAGAGGTTATCTTCAACGCCGATGGCGGTTTCCTCCAGTTCCCTGAGGGTGACATCGTCTACCCTGCTGTATGGGAGAAGAGAGGCAACGAGATCATCTGGGCCGAGAACGAGACAGTATATGACAATAATGGCAATGCGGCCAACTTCAGAATTGTCAAATGTACCTACAAGCTTTAGTATTACTGCTCAATACGTTATTTGCAGTGTCATCTCCAAAGGATGGCGCTGCAAATGCTTATTGCAAGGAGCATCGAGCTGAGTGGAACGAAGTCTGGATGGAATATGACGTGCCGTGCGACATTGCCGAGGCCGTGATATTCCCTGAACTGATACGATACAGCATGTTCCAGGACAAGATGGAGACAGGAGCCGTGAAGTCGCTGTATGTCTCCAAGGGAACTGGCGGATGCGATTTCAGCATAGGACGCTTCCAGATGAAGCCGTCCTTTGCCGAGGATCTGGAGAAGCGCTGGATGCGAAGCGGCCTTGCAAGGCAATACGGCCTGTATTTCGACACCAAGGACAATGAGATGGCAAGGAAAGTGCGTATAGCCCGCCTGGAGGACGAAGAGTGGCAGTGCATCTATCTCGCAGTCTTCCTCAAGATGCTGTACCTGGATTACGGTTCTTTCGACAAGCAGGGCGAATATACCCAGGAAGGCATCGACGCTCTCCCGCTCAACGAGCAGGTGCGTCTGGCCGCCACCGCCTACAACCGCGGCTGCCGCTGGGTCAACCCTGGATATGGACCGCTTGAAGAAATACGCGCCAAGGCGTACGAGAAGCACTTCCATACGGCCGTGGTTCCCACATCAAAGACACGCCGCTACGTCTACGCCGACATCGCCCTGAAGCATTTCGTGTCACTATGACACTTCCAGAACCTTTATCATGGAAGCGGGGGTATCTGCGTCAGGGCCGCAATCCTGGACAAGGATGTGGAGCCGGCCGTATTGACGCCAAAGCTCGCTGTCGAGCGTCGGTTCCCAGCTGTGAACACTGTAACCGGTAATGTCGTGCAGCGTCCACTTCCCTTTTCGGATATCCTTTGTGGATGCTATCGTGACCCTGTTGCCGCGGGCTGCACTCCTGAATATCATTATGGCTCGTCCGTCATCGACGACCAGCTGTGGACGCGAGACAGGCACTTCGCCGCCACGTCCAAGTTGGAAAGGCGTGTCTGACCCTGGCACGACAGACTGTCGCCACACTTCCCCATCATTCCAGACGATCCTGTACCGTGGCGTATCACTGTCCCCGTCGCGCCAGTATGTCACAATGAATGGATGGCCTTCGGAGTCGGCCGTCATGCTGGTCTGGTTGATCAGATCGCAGCCCTGAGAGACCGGCCAAGCAACTTCCGCTGTCTCTTGGGTTATAGGGAGTTGATACCTCTCACCTTTACTGTTTTCCCAAGTCACACCGCCGTCAAGCGAGCGGGCATAACAGAGGTCATGATTGGTCTCTACATCCATGGTTTCGCGCCAGACCCACGAGAGATGAATCGTCCCTTTGGCGTCCACACAGAGCTGCCAGTAGGCGCTTCGACGGACTTCCCCATCGATCAGCACATCCTGGACATTTGTCCATTTCCGATCAGCCGGCGAATAGCGGTTGATGACCATATCGCCATGGCCGGAGCCACCCGAACGATAGACAAAGAGCAGACCGCCGTCAGGCATTGAATAGAATTCAGGATAGGTCACGTCGATCTCATTGTAGCCGACCATGGTCTCCATCGGACCAAGCTCCAGACTGCCGGGTGCTATGCTTCTGCAATAGTGCAGACTGTCATCATGGTGGTCGAATGCCACGTGGATGTAGCCGTCACCGTCGACTGCCATGCTGATCACATTATGGGCATCAGAGACATTGCCATTATAGCCAGTGTCGGAAAGTATCCACTCCCTCGTGCCCAGTCTGCGCTTGCCAAGCATAATGTGGCCTTCGGCATTGTAATAAGATACATATTGCCAGCCTTCGTGGGTCCAGAGGCTGTTGCGGCGGAATATCGCAACGTTTACAGGTGTCGATGCCCAGCCTTCAGCGACATCCACGCTGCGGACAGATAGTCCGCCAAGGAGTGCCGCAATCGTTATCATCGTTGCCAGGAGCCGTCGTACCATGCCGCTAAGATACAAAAAAACTCACCTTGTTAAGGTGAGAGCCGCATTCCATCGGAATGCAAGATGATTGATAGCCTTGCTATCGACCCATCTTCTTTCTGCCGTACATGCAGGTGAAAATGCCTACAACGATACCGACGAGAGTTGTGAGTGTTGATAAGATAGTCAACATAGTTTTTAAGTATTAAGTTGGTTGAAGGCTCGGTCATCCGTGCCTTTCGAGTGCAAATATGAAGAGAATTTTTGAATCTGCAAACTTCTTAAAACTCGATATTGCTTTCAATATGAAAGCATATAACCTATTTAGACTTATAATTACTTTGGATTATCAATCAAACAGTTACGATTTATTTTATTAAACCGATATTTTAAACGATTAACATAAATTTTTAAGAAATTTTATTAAATCGTTTATTGAGGTATTTATCTGTAGAAATTACCATGAAATGCATGGAAATTTCTCTTACTCCCACTCGAATTCAGCGACCGGATCCGGATGCTCGCAGCCACACTGCGGACATTTCTTGGCAGTATAAGGATTCTTTACCTTTTCTCCGTTCTCGTCTGTTCCGTAGTACATATCCCACTCGAAGCCGCAATCAGGGCATTTGATAGTCACACCTGTTCCCATTGTCTGTTTTATTACGTTATTGTCCATTCCCGCGCGCGGGTACATTACAAATGTAGCGATAATTAAGTATATTTGTCAATACGCGATAATAACAAACACATTCATATATCATGACAACTAGAAACCGAATCATTTCCCTTGCTGCAATGACAATGCTGCTGGCATCTTGCGGCGGCCGCATGGAAGGCCCGGGAGATATCTACAACGCGTCCGGCACCCCTTGCGTAACCGCACACAGTACCACCCGCGCACTGTTCAAGGCATACAACGGTCCACTGTACCAGGTGACCAGAAACTCCGACGGCGCAAAGCTCGACATCGGTCTGACCAAGGACGGCTACGCCGACGCCGACGCCCAGGACAGATTCCTCGAAGGCACGACCGGCTGCATCAGCATCATCTATGACCAGTCGGGCAATGGCAACCACCTGTACCAGGCTGGCCCTGGAACCTTCAACGGCCCTGAGAAGGGCAACTTCAACACCCTCCCTATCGCCGACATGGCTCCTGTCGAGATCAACGGCCACAAGGCTTACGGTGTATACATCATGCCTGGTATGGGATTCCGCAACAACGACGCCAAGGGTCTTGCAATCAACGACGAGGCCGAGGGTATCTACTATGTGATCGATGGCAAACACTACGACAGCGGCTGCTGCTTCGACTACGGCAACTCTTCGACAAACGGCAAGGCTGTCGGAACCGGCACCATGGAGACCACCTATTACGGTATCTCGACAGCATGGGGCAGCGGAAACGGTGACGGTCCTTGGATCATGGCCGACATGGAGGCCGGCCTGTTCTCCGGCTACAATGCAAAGAAGAACGACGTTCCATCTATCGACTGGGACTTCGTATCAGTATATGTCAACGGTGGCGACGGCAACCATTGGGACCTCCGCGGAGGCGACGCCCAGACTGCCGAAGTCACGACATTCTATGACGGAGTACGCCCTGGAACCCCTGAAAAGGACGCATACTACCCTATGAGCAAGAAGGGCGGTCTGCTCCTCGGAAACGGCGGCGACAACGGCAACGGCTCGGCTGGAACCTTCTACGAGGGCATCATGACCACTGGCTACCCTTCTCTTGAGACCGTCGAGAAGATCCAGAAGAACATCGCTTCCGTACGCTATGCCGAGACCATGGTAGAGATGTCTCGTCTCACATCGTTCGAGGACGGCAAGAGCCAGGAGCTCACAGTTTCTCTCCGCAACACCGGCGACAAGGACATCAAGTACAAGTCGATCATGCTCAACCTTCCTAAGGGATGGACTGCAGAGCCGGTCAACGCACCTGACGCAGGATGGACCATCCAGCCTGGAAGCGGCGTGATCGCGACATGGAAGATCAGTGCTCCTGCCGGAATGTCTTCAGGCAAGATCATCGCAGAAGCTGCATGGAACAACGGTTCAAGAAGCATCTCTCAGCGTGTACGCGCAGTTGAACCGGTCAAGATCAACGAAGTCTGCCTCAATACCATGGCTGACGGCGTCAAGCAGTTCATCGAGCTCTACAACGCATCCGACAAGGCCATCGATCTCAGCGGCTGGAAGCTCCGCATCACCCACAGCGGATGGGCAGGCGTCGACGCAATGACATTCCCTCAGGGAACATCCATCGCGGCAAAGTCTCACCTCCTTCTCAATGGAGCAGCTTCATACCTTGCCGCAGCTGCAAATGCTTCTGACGACGTCATCTACGTATCTGGCGAAGGTCTCAAGGCAGGCGACAAGCTCGCTCTCGGCAGCGAGACCGTGACCGTCAAGGAAGTCTGCGGAACAGCAGCCTCCCCTGCCGTCATCTTCACTCCTGTATCTACCGGCCCATGGATGGACATCCCTGCAGGCTCGACCAACATCCCTGTAAACTCAGTTGCAGGCATGAACCCTGGCGACAAGATCGGCATCGACCTTGGCGGAAACTTCGAGACCTCTACCATCGTCAGCGTCGGCAAGGCTGCGACCCAGACCGTTCTCTCTGAAGCTGTCAAGGCCGGCCAGACCATCATCAAGCTTGAGTGCACAGACAAGCTTGACGACGGTTCAGTCATCACCATCGGCACAGGTCTCAGAAAGGACGTTGTCAAGATCAAGAAGGTCATCACATCGGTACCGGAGCCTCAGCCTCGCCGCTTCGGAATGCCTGAGCCTCCAGTTCATGTTCCCGGCGAAGTCGAGCTCGAAGAGCCTCTTAAGTATGACCAGATCGCAAGCGTGGATGTCTCTTGTCCAGGCAGCGGAATCACCATCAACCCTGGTCTCAAGTACGCTCACCGCAGCGGCGACGCTGTCCAGAGCCTCGGCGCAGGCGTCGTTCTCAGCGCTCCTCTCGCTTCATCGCATGACATGTTCGCAGTCCTCGGTTCTTCCGAGACCATGAGCTTCGGCTACAGCCTCTCTCCTAGCGCCGGCAGCATCGTTCTCTACGACCCTAGCGGCGAGGTGGTCGTTGACGCCATCGTCTATGGTTCGCAGCAGAGCAATTCAAGCGCAAACGGAACAATCGCAGACCCTGTCATCGCGACCCTCGAGGGTATCCAGACCCAGGGCGGAAGCATCGCAGTCGTTCCTCAGGCTCCAAGGTGGAACCCTCGCATGGGCGGCACAGCCCCTAAGGCAACTCCTAAGAGTCTCGTCCGCATTCCTGACGGAGCGGACAGCGACCGCCTCTCGATTGACTTCCAGTCAAGCGAAATCCTCACACCTGGAACTGCAAATGTTAAATAATTGAATCAAGGGGTAAGACCCCTTGATTCATTTTATGACAATCATACCATGAGAAAGATTCTTTCAGCTTTCGTGGCTCTGATTCTCGGCGTTTCGCTGTCGGCTGGCGCCCAGAAACCAGACCCGAAATTTCACATCTACCTCTGCTTCGGCCAGTCGAACATGGAGGCCGGAGCCGTTCCTGCCGAGCAGGACAAGGATTTCAATGATCCAAGATTCCAGTTCATCGCGGCAGTCGACATGCCAAAGATGGACAGAAAGATGGGCAACTGGTACACCGCCGTCCCTCCTATCTGCCGTCCAAGCAACAACATGGGACCGGTGGACTTCTTCGGCCGCAAGATGATCGAGGTCATGCCCGAGGATTACAGGATCGGTGTCATCAACGTTTCCGTTGCCGGAGCCAAGATAGAGCTCTGGGACAAGGATGGCTACAAGGAGTACATCGACAGTGAACGCGACTGGATGAAGGACATCGTCGAGATGTACGGAGGCAGCCCATATCAGCGCCTTCTCGAGATGGCAAAGATCGCCCAGAAGTCAGGCGTCATCAAGGGTATGCTCCTCCATCAGGGCGAGTCGAATTCCGATGACCCGGAGTGGCCGGCAAAGGTCAAGAAGATCCATGACGACCTCTGCAAGGATCTTGGCCTCAACCCTAAGAAGATTCCTCTTCTCGCGGGCGAGCTCAAGTACGAGGAGAATGACGGTATCTGCTGGAGATTCAACCGCGACATCCTTCCACACCTCCCGGAGGTACTCCCTAATTCATATGTAATTTCCGCACTCGGATGCGAGAGCACAGGAGACACATTCCATTTCAGCACAGAGGGCATGCGCCTTCTCGGTTACCGCTACGCAGAGAAGATGCTCCAGCTCCAGGGTTTCACAAAGCCTGAGAGCAGAACCATCAGCCTCAATCCTTCAAAGCTCGGCATCAACATCAGCCCTACCCTTTCGGGTATCTTCTTCGAAGACATCAACAACTCACTCGACGGAGGTCTCTGCGCCCAGTTGATCCAGAACAACTCCTTCCAGGCCTACAACGTGCCCGAGGCCCCGGATCCACGCGAGTTCTCGCAGTCAGATACAGTCTTCTTCGGATGGACAGTCGTTGCCAAGGGCGGTGCGAAGGGACAGGCTCACGCGGTTGACTACAAGCCGCTCCGACCTGACATGAAGAGGCACTACAGCTACTACCCTGATGACAAGTATGATGATGAACTCAGGTACAGGCAGTACAGCGTCCGATTCGATATCGAAGATGCCGGTGAAGGCTACGGAATCGCAGCGAACGGCTACGGAATCTCTCCTTACGTTGCACGCGACAGAAACGCATTCTACTCGAACAACAGCCAGATTCCGTCAATCGCGGTCAAGGAAGGCGTAAGCTACGACCTTGGGCTGTATCTCCTGGGCGAGAGCTACAAGGGCAATGTAACGGTATACCTCGAGAACAAGGCCGGCGAGATCAATTCCAACATCATCACCATCTCTTCTCTCAGCAACAGCTGGAGAAAGCATACAGGGACCCTCAAGGCTCTCCGCAGCCAGGACAGCCGTCTTGCGATAGTCGCAGACTCGAAGGGTACATTCTACCTTGATTTCGTGACTCTCGTTCCCGAGGCATCGGAACTCTGGCTTGATGGCAAAGCCGGTCCTTTCCGCAAGGACCTGATGCAGGCTCTTGCCGACCTCCATCCTACATTCATGCGCTTCCCTGGCGGCTGTGCCTCTGAAGGTTCAACCTACTTCGGCCAGGTATTCTGGAAGAACAGCATCGGCCCTGTCGAGGAGCGAATCGGCTTCCGCAACCACTGGGGCTACTGGACCTCGCAGTACGTTGGTTTCTATGAGTATCTGCTCATGTCCGAGTCTCTCGGCGCGACACCTCTTCCTGTGCTTAACAACGGCGTTACCTGCCAGTTCGCAGGCCATTCATACATCGCTCCGCTCGAGACTGAAAGCGACCGCCAGAACTTCTACAACGTATTCGTCAAGGACGCACTCGACTTCATCGAGTTCTGCAACGGTGGCGTGAATACCGAATGGGGCTCTAAGCGTGCCGAGATGGGCCATCCTGCTCCATTCAACCTCAAGTACCTCGGTATCGGCAACGAAAACAGGGGGCCTGAGTTCTGGGAGCGTTTCGACATCATGTACAACGCCATCAAGGCAAAGTATCCTGAAATCACCATCGTTTCTACCGCCGGTGCATCGGCGCAGGGCCGCGAGTTCGATGCGAACTATGCCGAGATCGATGCCAAGTATCCCGACACCATCGTCGACGAACACTACTACATGGGCGATGACTGGTTCTACAAGAACGGCGACCGCTATGCTCCAGGCAAGGTCCGCGGCGCAGAGGGCAACACCTACGACAGGTCGAAGCCAACCCGCGTCTTCGTCGGAGAGTTCGCCAACAACCGCACAAACAACGCGTACGTCTCAACAATGGCAGAAGCCGCATACTGGCTCAGTCTCGAGAGAAACTCCGACATGGTCTCAATGGCCGCTTACGCTCCTCTCTTCTGCAAGAAGGGCTACAACAAGTGGAACTCGAACATGATCTGGTTCGACAACCGCGGTCTCTGGCGCACCAGCAACTATTACTACCAGAAACTGTTCTCGAAGGCAGGCAACCGCGCATTCGAGATGAGCCAGGTGATGAATGGCGCTGTCGCAGACACCACAGTCTACACATCTTCCACCATCGACACCGCTACCGGTGATATCTATGTGAAGTTCGTGAACTCAGAGGCAGTCGACAAGATGGTGACCATCAACACAGGCAGCAAGATTGCATACAAGGTCGAGGTCGAGTTCATCTCTACACACAACACAGAGATCAAGAACCAGAAGGATCAGAACTACTACTCAAGCCATCCGGATTATGAAATGCCAGCTCGACGTCCTGGAATGGGCGGCCCTGGCGCACCTGGAGGCGACACCCGTCCAGGAATTCCTGGTGGCTTCAGGTTCGTCCGCCCTGTGAACTACCTCGAGGCAGTCGTTCCGCACACCATGGACCTCGGCACCGCCTCGAAGTCATTCACCTTCAAGATGCCTGAGAACTCCGTCGGAATCCTGCATCTTACACCTTGCAAGTAAACCAAAAAAGGATCAAGGGGTCAGGCGCCTTGATCCTTTATTATATCCTCGAACTATAAAGGAAAATCCGTCATCAAGAGAGAGACGACTTCGTCGTAGTTCTTAGTTCCTGATTTGATTCCGTTTCCTTTCAGGTATGCGTTGTACAAGGTGTTTTGGATCTTTCCGAGCCTTCTAGAATACTTTCCGGACCAATAGGCGAGGTTATCATTGTACTCCTGGATCACCTCGCTCCTGATCGAGCCGATGAACTGCCTGTAGTCTTCTTCTGGGAGAAGATTATGGGCATTTCTCATAATATTTCCAAGAAGCGAAAGATAGCCGCTGTACCGTACAGCCTGATGCGGAGAAGACTCGCTGAACCTGAAAGCCCAGAAATTGGCTTCAGCCTCATTGCTCACGCCCATGAGATGCGCAAACTCGTGAGCCGCCGTGAAAGGATAATCCACCTCAGGCATATATCCATTAAGCAATGACTCCGACAGGAAGGGGCCCATGCTGCCTGAAACGCCAACCTTCGAGAACAGTCCTGACGCCAGCGCAGTCTTTGGAGCCTGCCAGCTGTGCGGCCTGCACAATCCTGCACTGGACGGCAGCGCCGAATAGAAGGTTCTTATGTCCTCCTCAACATCAGCTGGCTCATCATCCTTATAATCGAATGAAGAATTGATCTTCCAGGCATAGTCGGACAGAAAAGCCTTGAAAGAGTCGGCATCATAACGCGCAACCGGTGTCTCCAGTCTCTGGGAGAGAGACGAACGGGAATAGTTCAGCCCCCAACCTATATAGAACCATACATATATGAGAACCAGCCACTTCACCTCACGCCAGAGGACATTATGCCATCGTTCCTGCCGCCGTACGCCTGCCACCACGATCAGGATGATCACGAAGACCATTGCAGCCACAAGGAATTCCTCCAAAGAGAAAGGCACAAGCGAGGACATGCGCGACATCACGCAGGAAATGACAGGGTACAATCTTGTGGCATAGAAATCAGCCATTCCCCTATCAGCCCTGCACCACAGCACGAACGCAAGCAGCAGTCCAAGCACTGCCTCAAATGGACTAATTCTCTTCATTGAGACAAGATCTCTGCTTTTACTTAATCAATATAATCTGCATCGTGCGCTTTTATTCAACACGTCTCAATCACACTCATTCATCAGTTTTACGGTTTCAGTAAGTGCGTGGATAATATGACGATAATGGTTTATGTCATCGAAGGAGAGAACACGGCCTTTACGGTCCTTCAGCCACTTCTGGGCAGGTTGATAGCCTCCAATATAGGCGTTCCAAGCCTCTGCGGGCACATTTCCGAAATACTGAGTCGCGTTAATCATGACGCGACCATCCCTGTATTTTATGGCGTCCACCATGCAGTCTCCGGATTCGGGGAAAGTGGTAGTAAGCTGCCATGTGTGGGTGTCGCGCATCAGGTGGAGGTCTATGAGTTGGCGGCCTATTTCTCCCCTATGCATAAAATCATCTTCATTCTCTGGCAGAGGAATACGAGGAAAATCAATCTTCAGGAATTCCTTATAACGCTCGCGGTAGGCTGGTGAATGCAACACTCCATAGATGTAGTTGAGCAATTCCTCGGGAGTAGTCGTTCGGCCCACAGCAGCATCGAACTTAGCCCACTCTTCCCGGTTTAGGTTAGGCGTCTTCTCTTCTATACCGTCATTTGTGGTTTTGTAAAGGTATAGGGGATGCAAACTTTCACTGTCAAGGATGCTGTCAAGATAATGACGATCTATAATTCCTTCTATTATAAAATAATACCCCGTACTAATTTGTCTATTATTTGGAGAAACCATGATGCCAGTGTTTTCCTTCATCATGTGTTTCATAATATCAACTCTTGCTCGTTGAACAAGTGCAGCATCATAATAGATAAACCTATGGTCAAAAGGTCTATATGCGTAGGGCTCAATTTTATCATTATCAGCATCCATTTGGAAATACTCTCGAACTTTCAATAACAATTCTTTCGTATTGTCACAAATAAGAATCGAATCCTTTCCTGTTGCCACTCCTGTTTTATGAACAGGCATTAGATCTGCAAGACTAATGTTTTGCTTGTATTCTTTTTGAATCTCTAAGCTCTTTTGAACGAAGCAATACTCAGGTGAAGAGTAGACAACTTCTTTCCAATCAACATCCTTTACCAGTGAGTGTGCGTACAAGTATTCATATTTACTATCTCGTGAGCCATAAAGGTCTTTATAAAATACTCGTCCGAGTTCGCCTTGCTTATGATCTAGCTTACGAACAAAGATGTTGATACTGACACCCTGCATAATGTCGAAGACATTTTCATCTTTGCTGCCATCGGGCGCTTGTTCCTTCTTGCGCGTATTACCATGAAGATTCAAGATATAAATATCGTCAAATGCAAGGAGCAACTGATGGCGCATTTCACGATGGATGACACCATCTACGAATGAGTTGTTGCTAATGTAACCAAGGATGCCCTGCCCATTGCGTTCTACGTAGTTCTGACCAAGACGTATGAACTTGATATAGTCATCGCTAAGAGGCTGTATGTTGCGCTCGTTAAGATTTATTTTGTAGTCATCCACGAGTGTATTTATCCATTCACCCTTGTTGCTTGACGAAATGGAATAAGGTGGATTTCCAACCATTACCATTACGGGACAGTCACGCTTGATATAGTTGGCCTCAGTAGCCTCGGTACTGAGCCAGTTAGCCCATAGCGTACCGGTGTCTGGATGGCATTCTTCCAGCGAGTTGGTCAAGTAGATACGCATACGCTGACCTCGTGCTTTTGCTGAGTCATATCCCATGCCACGTAGTTGGAGATCAAGCTTGAGATGCGCTACAGCATAGCTTGCCATCAGCAATTCAAAACCATGCAAACGAGGTAAAAGATGGTCCTCTACATACCCTGGCCACATGCCCTCCATTCCCTGGAACTTCTGATAAATCTGACGTACAACCTCGGCAAGGAAGGTTCCCGTACCCGTGGCCGGGTCGAGTATCTGTACACGATGGCTTTCGCAAGTAATGGTTTTCTTTGACTTGCGAGTGCCATCATAATAATCATTTACCACCTCATGCTTCATCTTGCTGCTGTCGGCAAGACCCATAGGAAGGTGGAAGTCGCGTTGCAAGATTTCATCAACAGCACGCACAATGAAACTGACCACCGGCTGTGGAGTGTACCATACTCCCTTCGACTTGCGAAGATCTGGATTGTATTCCGAGAGGAAATCCTCGTAGAAGTGGATCATCGGGTCGCTGTGAAGGGCGTTGCCGATGTATGTCTTCATAACTTTGCCGAGGTCGGTAACAACAAATGTCTGAGCAAGATCATCTACAATCCAAGCAATACGATCGTCAAGATCATAGCCCGCTATCTGTTGGAAGATGGTGCGAAGGAAAGGATTAGTCTTGGGAATGAGCGTTGCTGCTTCATGACGAGAAAAATCCTCTGGTGTTTCATCATGCAATCGAGCTGCAAACATACCGTAGGCTATCGTCTGAGCATATATGTCGGCAAAGCCTTCTGACGTAAGGTCGTGAATCAGGATATTACGAAAGGCTTTGAGCTGTGACAGGAGCTGACTGTTACCATAAGGATTGTCATCTATTTCCTCATCTTTAAGAGCTCTGCCAACCACATTTGCCAGCAATCGCGCCTTTGCCGCCATCAGCTTTGCAAGTCTTGCAGGAGAAGTAATGCTTTGAGGGCGTGAAGCTGCAAGGTGCTCTATCAAGGCAATAAAATTCTCTCCTGCATTTTCCACGAAGCGTAAGTGAGTGCCTTGTTGCTCAACTAGTCGAACATTCTGTATCCACTCTCCATGTTCATAGACATGGAAATCGAGATAGTCGGTGAAGATAATGTAATCCAGTGATGCTTTATATCGATCGAACTGTTCCTTGTGAGCACGCATACCGTCAAGGTCTGGATCAAATACATCTTTTGCCTCAACAAAGAATACAGGTTGCCCGGTACGTTTCTGTGTAATGATGTAGTCGGGAGCACCACACTGGATACGTGCAGGCTCGTTTATGACAATGCAGTCAACCAACAGCTCACTGAGGAGTTTCTGCAAAGCAGGTCGATATGAATGCTCAGTGGTAATTCCTGTTTGGAATTGTTCATCAATTGACTTTGCGTACTGTTTAAATATATCTTTTGCGGTCATAGTACCTTGGTATTATGCGAAAGAAGTATAATCAACCTATGCGCCTAACGTTATTTTTTCGGCAGCATCTTTTTCTCATCTGACACCAACCTACGTTCAACCTTCTTGACATCCTCACCTGCAGGAAGCTGCTCAGGAGCAATTCCACGGCTGAGAAGCATATCGCGTACGGCTTTGTTATTGTCTATGTGTTCTTTCTCAATGGATGGCATTCCATAAAGGTCCTTTTGCTGAACGTTTACACTCGTCATCTCGGCAGCGAAGTCCTTTGCCTTGATGCTGATAGTAGGAAGGAAGTCAGCAACTGCACGGTTAGCCGGTGCTCCTAATCTGCGCTTCAGCATTGCAGTGTTCATGTGGAAAAGTGCCTGATCGCCTTTGCTTCGGATGATTGCAAAGCCATTATCATCAACACCACGCTCGTAGAGTACTCCCGACAACTGCTTTTCTGTCTCCGCCAGTTTATGACGAGCTTTTACGCGCTCATATTCCAG
Organism: Bacteroidales bacterium; assembly: GCA_024398125.1. Classification (GTDB taxonomy): domain Bacteria; phylum Bacteroidota; class Bacteroidia; order Bacteroidales; family UBA932; genus Cryptobacteroides. The sequence goes on along the minus strand of JAKSJO010000017.1, from coordinate 39,271 downwards.
CACTCTGCGCTCCACCATCTCTGCAATACGTGTCTGTACTGCAAAATAGTTTTGGGCGAAGGATATTTCCGGCTTGCGAGGATCACCATTCTGAGCTACAAGGTAACAAGCATAGCGGGTGAGCATGTAGTCGCCAACTTCCTTACTTGCTCCCTTCGGCATAGGTATCGTTTTACTGACGCCGGTAAAATGATCAGATAATTGAATACCTGCGTTTTGGCAAGCCTCTTGTGCCTTTGCTAAAACATTTTCAAACGTCTGCCACTTGGCATACCCAAGCAGACCACATAATTCACGTGCGCTCCAGCATTCCACTCCATCATATTCGCATGCAATGGATTCAAACTTATCAAAAAGATTCTTGATTTCTTCTGACTTCATAATCTCAGCTATTTCTAATTATTCATTTCCAAATCTCAGTCCCATCGCTTCCCACATGCTTAATCAGACTAGCTGATTGCATTGCTGCAATGTCACGAATTACATACGAAATCCGTTTGTTAAATATACGAAAAAAGATTGAATCTATAAAAAAAGAACGGGTAAAGCATAGCTCTACCCGACATCAAGGCTCACGCCTAACTGCATTCGCTTTCACGAACCGAATTGTAAAGATATTGATTATTTTACACGAAACAAATCAACCCACCTGAAATTAGAACTATATTGAGAACAACGTTGCTGTGAATAGCTCTCAAATGTTTGTACATTTGTATTCTTTGACACGTTTTTCTGGCGAAATGAGTACGGAAGTGAATGAAGCACGATTGATGATTTCTTGGAGGATTGATCATGACAATAAAAAAAGCCCTGTTGACCAACTGCAAGCTATACAAAGGAGAGGATATAAATCCATTCGACAATGATACGGACTATTTCAAGTTCCAAATATGGGACGCAGAGTACTCTGTATGCGAGAACTACGATTTTTGGATATCTATATGGGAAGAGCATAATGAGGGAATCCGTCTAAGCATTGAAGAACAAGCCGAGGAGCTCTACAAATTCGTCATATTCATAAAGCTCAAGAAGATGGATGATCCACGCTACGATTATGTGGCCATGTATCTTGCATTATAAGAAGTGGAAAAAGCTTTTTTGACAACCGAAAAGAATGCAAAAGAAGGAAACAATTACAAAGACTTCACGAAGGTATATAACGAATACATCAATGACAAGGATCGATTATGACTGAACAAGAAAAAGAGACTTACTATTGGAGTCTATTCCGATACTATAAAGGCGAGTCTGAGTGTCCTTTTGAAACAATTGATATATGGTGGCGATTGGAGAAATATGCCGCCGAGGCGCATGATGAAAAGGTTGCAGACAAAATCTCCAAAACCATGCTGAAATTCATAAAGAACAAGGTTTGGTGGAGCGAGTCGGGCGCTCCAACAACCTCATGGCAGGAGGCCGAAAAGCGTGCAAATGAACTTTATTTAGCAGGGAAATGGAGTGCCGCCTATATATCTGAGCTAGACGAGTCCTTCCCTGCTTAGACTATTTCCGGGATGCCTTTTTTGCATCAAGGTCTTCAAATAAAGGATCATGGCCTCCTTTCCGGATGTCTTCATACATCGCTTCCACAGTGGGAAGGACTTGAGAAGAAGGCTTACACGCTGCTTATACATATACAACATCATTCAAAAGGTTTGACCTGAAGTCCTGATCCATCCTGGCCGACAAAGAGATGACATCGACTTCTCGTCCAAGCAATGCTTCCAGTCCTTCTTTGATGGCAGCGCGAGTCATATAACTAGGTTGCGAAAGCTGCACACATACATCAACATCACTTTCAAGGTTCTGCTCATTCCTCGCATAGCTTCCAAACAGTCCCATCTGTAAGATGCCTAATTTATCGGCGTTCTCAGCTTTATACTTGCGAAGTACAGATAGAACATCAACCATGGAAAGCGGCTCACGTATGGATTTCAGTTCGATCACAGGAGACAGCTTCATGACGGATAATATGGAGTCAATCGTTGACATGGAACGGCACAAGCCATTCTCCACTCTCGACACCTGACTTTTATTCAGGCCAAGCATAGATGCGAGTTGCTCTTGCGATAGCCCTCGCTCTTTTCTAGCAATTCTTATTGCCGAGCCCAATGATAAACTTACCGTATTCATACCCCAAGCATATTATTTGTTGCAAATATACGCAACCTTGCAAATATACGCAACTTTAAAGAATGCTATTCCTCACCAAGAAGCTCGGAGAGCGGGAGTTCGATCGTTGAGGGGTGGCTGATGGCGCCGCAGAGGCCGAAGCCGCCATCGACGTTGCTCCAGGCGAACTGGGCCGGGGCGAGTCCCATCAGGGCGAGGAAATCGGTCCTGCTTCTATGAACGGCCAGACTGTAACGATAGAACTCTTCTGACACGCTCATGACTGTGAAGGTGTACATTGGATCGAAAGGTTCAGCCTCGGCTTCCTCTTCCGACCCGGGATATCCTCCATAGATTGCGGAGAAACTGGTGACCATGAGACTGACCTCCTTATTCCTGAACGCAGCAGCCGGGATGACTGTGAACGGCTGATCCTGACCGTATCCCATATACCATGTCCTAATGTATCGCGGCCAGCAGAAATCGACCTGGCAGAGTTCCACGTCGGCATTGTTGGCTACGGTCGTAGCGGGCGAGAGATACTTTATGTCGGATACTTCCAGACTGTCCAAAGGTTCTTCCATCCAACCCCAATCCCAGTTCATTTCATCGGGCGATACTGTCCTGGACATGAACAGACCCACATACTCCCCTTCTTCCGGCTGACGATCAAGTCTGATTGTGAAATCATCCATGATGATGCCCATCATGTCCGTACGAACCAGAGCCACGCTGTCCAGCGATATTCTTTGAGGAATCGCAGTACGGGCATCAAGCTCGCCAAGGCCTTCCGTACGCACGCGGATACGGACTTCATCACCGGATCCAAGCATGCCGCCGACCGGATAGACCTTGATGTCATCTTCGACAATCAGCGGATTCCGACCCAGAGGCCGCCCCGAAACGCTTATGCTGGATTCCAGAACCTTGACATCAGGAATGTCGCCTGCGTTGACCCCGAGCGGAGATGCGTAACGCAGGTAATAGCTGATGCTGTCTGGAGATGCTATGCAGCTGAGATAGACGCCTGGATCTGCGTCATTCTCGACCTCGAAGCCGAACTTGCATCCTGACAGAGCCACAAGGCTCAGGAATATATAGAAAAATCTTTTCACTGCTAGAATCTATATGTCATCGTCAATGTCGGGAACACAGGAAGGACGCTGTACGCGACTCCCTTGAAATCCCCATTTTCATCCTTCTCCACATAGGCAAAGAAGGCATTCTTGTTATTGTATGCGTTATAAACGCTTGCACTCAGGTCGAAGGCATTGCCCATCCTTGTCTTCCTGGTGTAGGTCATTGCAAGGTCAAGTCGATGGTATGACGGCAACGTGAAATTGAACGGAGTGCCATAGAGCTGAGTTCCGTCGGCAAGAACGTTCGTCGGAAGGGTTATGCGGTTGCCGGTATGGTAATTCCAGTTGGCGTTCACCTCAAGGCTCTTGGATATCCTGTAAGAGAACAGCAGATTCACCTTGTGGCGGTTGTCATTGTTAGCCCAGAACCATTGCGGATAAACCTCCGGAAAGTACCTCTTCGACCATCCCAAGGTATAGTACGCCGTTGCGTTGAATGACTTCGTCTGGTAGCCTATCTCGGCTTCCAAACCGTATGAGAGGCCCTTTCCATCAGTGAACGAGGTCTCCCAGTTCTGTACAGGCGGGAACATGGAGTTGATACCCACATAGTGCAACAGATGGTTCATGGTTTTGTACCAGCCTTCGAGATTGAGGGTCATACCCTCAACTGGCTCCGTATAGACGCCTGCGCTGACCTGATCCGAAAGTTCGGGACGCACAAGCGAAGAAGAAGGCATCCAGGTATTGCTGGGCAGGTCAATGTATGACGACGCAACGAGGTGGTCGCTCTGGCTCATCCTGCTGTACGAAAGCTTGATATCCATGAAATAGGCTGGGGATATCTTCAGTGCGGCTCTCGGTTCAAAACTGTTCCAGATCTTTCCAGGCGTCATGTATGCCGTATGTCTGAGGCCGGCGTTCAGCGTAAGGCCGTGAACGATGAAGAATTCGTCCTCCATATAGACAGACAGCTCGGGTGCATTGCTGTTCACGGTCGGCGACGGCGAGTCAGGATCAGTAGGATCTTCAGCCATTCCGACATAGCGGTACATCTTGAATGCACCGTCAACTCCTGTACGGATATGATGCGACTCGTGCGGATACCAGTCAAGATTGTACCGCACTCCGGCATCCCTTATGGATGAGTTGATCCTGTCGGACATGTCGTATCCCCCCAGAAGAATGCCATAGTCAGTATCAGAGCGGCTCTGCGAGAAATAGCCCATAAGCGAAGATCGAGTCTTCAGGCTCAGTTTCTTGTCCCAGCTGACGCTTGTACAGAGGTTGCCCCACTTTACAGTCAGATCCACAGATGAATCCGCAGGTTTCAGACCAAGGTCCAGATCATCAGAGCCTCTGTAGAAATTCACCCTGAAACGGTTGTCCTTGCCGAAGTCATGTGTGATGCCGGCATTCAGGTCATGCATGAAATAAGCCGCCTTTCGGCTGCCGTCCTCGCCGGCAAGCTTCATTGCAAGCCATATCATCATGTCCATCCAGCTCCTTCTATAGGCAAGGTTGAACGAAGTCCGTCCCTTCACGATCGGTCCCTCGATGTTCAACCTGCCGTCAATGAGGCCCAGAGAGGCGCTTCCATGGAATTCATTCATGTCACCCGGGCGGGTTGTTACATCAACGACCGATGACAGCTTGGTTCCATAGCGCGCAGGAAAGCCGCTCTTGTAAAAATCCAGACCGTCGGTCACATCAGTGTTGAATGAAGAGAAGATTCCGCCGAAATGGCTGATGTTGTACAGAGGGACTCCGTCAAGCAGATACAGGTTATCAGTTCCGTCGCCGCCATGGACATACATGCCGCCCATCAGCTCATTGCCGGCCGAAACGCCGGGAAGGTTCAGCAAGGTCTTGATGATGTCAGGCGTACCGAAGCTCGAGGCTCCCCTTTTCAGCATGTCTGTGTCCAGACGGACAAGGCCCGTCTGGGTGGTGTTGCGCGGTTTTTCCTTTACAGCCGTGACAGTCACCGTAGAGAGTGTATCATCCATCCTGTGCGCAAAGGGATTCTTCTCCTGAGCCTGAAGGCTCTGGAAAAGAACAACCATGACGGCCACAAGAGCCATGCATCTATGCTTGATAACTTTCAACATTCATGTTTTTTGCTGCGCAAATATAGGACTATAGTTCTCATATTTTTGCCGATATCGACAAAAATAACTATCCTTACATACTTTTTAGGAATGACTTAAGAACGACTTGACAATGATAAAGAACCTGATATTCGATTTTGGAAAGGTTCTCGTGGACTATGACTACGAGGCCTTCTACCTTAGATTCATCCCCGAGCAGAAAAAACGCGAAGCACTGATATCCATCTTCAACTATGACCTCCAGATGATCATCGACCGCGAGGCGAAGCCTTTCAGCGCAATCATGGAGGAAATGATCGCCATGCACAAGGATCTTGAGAACGAAATCCACATCTTCGAGGAGCACTATACCGAGGTCGTCACAGAAGAGATCCCCGGCATGAGAGAGCTGCTTATGAAGCTGAAGACCGAGGGCTACAAGCTCTACGGCCTTACCAACTGGTGCAGCAAGGTGTACACAACAATGTCTCAGTTCGATATCTTCAAGCTTCTGGACGGTCAGGTCATATCATCGGAGGAAAAGGTCATCAAGCCTGAACCGGAGATATATCAGTGCCTGTTCGACAGATTCGGCCTGAAACCGGAAGAATGCGTTTTCACCGACGACCGCGAAGACAACATCGAGGGCGGAGAAAGCCTTGGGATGAAAGGCATAGTCTTCAAGAATGCAAAGCAGTACGAGAAGGAACTGAGGGAGATTCTCGACAACCAGATCTGAAACCAATAAAACCCATACTATCATGAAGCACCTGAAATCCGTCGCAATGTCGTTGCTGGCTTTGGCAATGGCATCTTGCAGCCAGCCAGTAGAAAAGGTTGACAAGTATGCTATCGACTGTACCCAGATGAGAGGATTCAACTACACCCCTGCCGGAGTCGCTGAACCGCGTCACCATATCGACACCTGGGTGAAGTATGACGAAGACGTTGTCGCATACGATCTTGACCTCGCTCAGGGCCTTAAGCTTAACTTCTGCCGCGTCTTTGTTCCATGGCAGTGCTACGACGAAATAGGCGACACCCTTGCCGTAAGACTACAGGATTTCGCGCACAAGTGCGCCGAGAGAGACATGCTTATGATGCCTGTGGTAGGCAGTGGACGCTGGACCAGGGACTCTACCCTCCTCTACCAGGCCGAAGAATGGGTCGACTTCCTCGTTGCCACTCTCAAGGACGAGCCGAACCTCGCGATGTGGGACATCATGAATGAGCCCGATCTCAATGTCAGGATGCGCGAAGCCAACTTCGAAAACTGCAGACGCATGTACGGTCTTTTCAAGGAGAAGGATCCGGACACCCCACTTACCATCGGTTTCCAGCTCGTCTCAAGCATGATCAAGATGGCCGACTATGCGGATATCCTCCAGTTCCATGACTATTCAGAGACCAGGGCTGAGGTGCGCGACACCGTTGCACGTGCGCAAGCCTTCGCTGACCAGGTCGGCAAGAAGATCTTCAACGGTGAGATGGGATGCGTGGGACGTGCCAACCCATACGATGTAACCCTCGAAGAGCACATGAAGGCCAACATGGGCTGGTGCATCTGGGAGCTCATGGTCGTCAGAAAGGGTTGGGGCATGATCCACGGTGTATTCTACGAGGACGGAACCGTGCGCGATCCATCCATTCCTGCAGCTATTCTCGGATATTTCCGCAACCGTGAGGACATCGTCCCTGAGGATCCGGACCGTGAAAGCAGGATAACCAACGCCATGGCCGGTATTGAGCAGTGGAAAAAGGACGGTGCAAAGGACTGGGATGCAGGAATCCGTCTTGCAGAACTCAGCGCCAACACCCTCGAGGCAGGCCAGCTGGCCCCTATGCGCGAGGCTCCGAACTGGCAGGTTAACCAGCTCCGCAAGAGCGGTGATCTCAAGGAGATGAAGGAACTTCTCGACAAGTTCTACGCGATGATGAAGCCTTACAAGAAAAGCAAATAGACATGATTGAACAGATGCTGGAATTCAACAGGAAATTTGTTGAATCCGAGGAATACAAGAACTACCAGACCAGCAAGTATCCGGACAAGAAGATCGCAATCGTGACCTGCATGGACACGAGACTGGTCACCCTGCTTCCCGCTGCGCTGGGAATCAAGAACGGAGATGTCAAGATGATCAAGAATGCAGGTGCTGTCATTACCAATCCTTTCGACAGTACCGTCCGCAGCCTTCTCGTTGCAATCTACGAACTGGGCGTGAACGAGATCATGATCATAGGTCATACCGGCTGCGGCGTCCAGGGAATGAACTCCGAGGAGATGCTGCACCTCATGCGTGAACGAGGAATCGACGATGAGCATATCAATCTGATGATGCATTGCGGCATTGACCTGAAGTCCTGGCTCCATGGCTTCGATGACACGCCTGCCGCCATCATGGAAACTGTCGACCTGATTTCCAACCACCCTCTGGTTCCGAAGGATGTCGTCGTCAAGGGCTACATGATGGACTCCGTGACCGGCGAGCTTTCTACAATCTAAATAAACCGCAGAAATCGTTGCTGTCCCTATCCGCGCTTCCGGGCATGGGTAGGGACCGTTAGGTTATAGACGGCAGCAAGAATCAGCACACCGCCAAGAGCGATCAGGACTGTAAACGGATCTCCGAGGAAGCAGACGCCTATAATCATGGCTGTAAGCGGCTCGAAAGCGCCAAGTATGGCGACAACCGTACTGTCTATGAGTTTCAGTGAGCGGGTGACGCAGATGTTGCTGACTGCAGTCGGAATAAGGCCGAGCAGGAAGAGGTTCAGCCAGCACTGAGGAGTCGCAACAGCCTCGATGCCGCCCGTCAGACTCGCGTACAAGGCTAATTGCAGCATCGCAATGAAGAATACATAGAAAGTCAGCTTAAGGCTAGGCATCTTGCTGAGTCTCAGACGAGGCAGAACGATAAGGTACAGTGCATAGCTGAGTCCGGAAAGCAGTCCCCAGAACACACCGACCGCATTGAAGCTGCCGTCCTCAGAGAATACTCCTGTAAGCATCATGACACCAAGGGTCGCCATGAAGATTGAAGCGCTCAGTTTCCATGAAAACCTGTCTCCAAGAAATGCCAGACCTATCAGGGCACACCATATCGGGTCAGTAAAGACCAATGCTGTCGCCACTCCCGAGGACAGATAGTGGTAGCACTCCAAGGTCGCCAGTGCGGTGCCATTATAGAAGAATGACAGGATTGCGATACGCCAGACATCACCCCAGCTGATGCGGAGCGACGTCCTTCCAACCAGAAGCATCGCCAGCATCACCATCGACCCCATGAGGAACCGATATACAAGGATGCTGACATTCCCCATCCCGGCGGCAATCACCGGAATCGAGAACAGCGGAATCATGCCGAACGATATGCCCGACACTATTCCATTTATGAATCCCTTTACCTGATTTGTCATGATGTCTCGCGCACAAAGATAACAACAAGAATACTACTGATTGTTCCAAGGGCAAAAAAAAGCTCCCCATAGGGAGCCTTTCTGTTTCATATTTGATGAATATATTACTTGATAGCCTCGACAAGCTGAGCGCAGATGGCCTTCATACCAGCGATTGAAGGGTGGCCATTCTGCTTCTCGATGTCGTGAAGCTCAATCAGCTGCACACCATAATGCTTGCATACCTCACGGAATGACTCGTTCACATCTTCCTTTAGCTCTGAGTTGAGGATGGTATAGACGGTAGCCTTCGGATAGATTCTTGCAAGTGCATCGAGAGTATAGGCAAGAGCTGGACGGAGTGAATTGCAGTCCTCCTTGGTAATGCCGGTGTACTTGTACTCACCTACTGGAGAATTTGCCCATGCATCGTTGGTTCCGCCGAATACGAAGATGATGTCAGGATTTCCAAGTTTCCAGAGACGGGAATTGAAAGATGAGTTGGATGAATCCCTTCTTCCATATCCAGTATTACAGATGGTTGTACCGCCCCATGAGTCATTGACTTCGAGGGTGTATCCCATTGCCTCGTTGTACAGGCTCCACCATGTCTGTTCAACTTCTTTCACGTCATTCCTGTCATTAGGATAGAATGGAGCATATCCCGGAGGGTTGATACCCTCAAAGGTTGAATATGAATCACCAAGTACAGATACTTTCTTCTGGGCATTTGCAGACACGACGAACATTGTCATCGCGCACGCGATCAAGATGAGCTTTTTCATAATAATGTGTATTATCTGCCCAAAGGTACAGTTTCAATTCCGCTTTTGCAAAACATCACAGAGATTCTTTCGGGCTGAAAAGCAGGCCGACACACTGGCATGAGGCGAAATCATTGGCGAGAAGCTCAGGATAATGGCGGCAGGTGTCGCAGCCTTTCCAGAACTTCGGATCAGAGGTCAGTTCCCTATACTCAGCCTTGCGGAAACCCAGAGCCGTGTTCATTCTGATGACAGCCTCGCTCTTGGTTATGCTGAAGATCGATGCATTCGGGAACAGTCTCCTGGAGGTCTCGAAAATGACACGTTTGATTCGGGTTGCAAGACCTTGTCCCCTGTATTCTGGTCTGACTATAAGTCCTGAATTGGCGACATACTCTTCATTCTGCCAGCATTCGATATAGCAGAAACCGGCAAAAGCATCCCCGTCAAGAGCAATCACAGCCTTTCCTTCCCTCATCTTGAGTGCCAGATAATCAGGATCGCGCATGACTATGCTGTTCCCGGGCACCTTGCTTGCCTCGAAGATGGCGGCGAGAATATCAGGGATATATCTTGCATGGCTTTCATTTGCCACCACAACGCTGACTGATGATATCGGTTTCAAAGGATTGCTGTTTTCCATGATTGCAAAGATACATACGGATGCTCATTGAGCAAGTTTTTTCAGAAGCTGTTTTGAAATCAAAACAGCTTCTTATATTTGCAGAGTTTCAACAAACGACCTATGAGAAAGAAAAGCAGAGAGATGAGCGCAGAGTGGGCACTTGAGGTGTTTGACCGCGCTCCATACATTACTGTCAGCATGACTGATAAAGAGGGAATGCCTTATTGCCTGCCTCTCTCGTTAGTACGTACAGACGAGAAGACATTCTACTTCCATTGTGCACAGGATGGCAGGAAGCTCGACATTCTGAGCAAGAATCCCCGTGTATGCCTGAGTGCAGTCAGCAAGTGCAAACCGACCGTAGGACCGAAGGACGGCAGTTTCACGCTGGAATTCAAGTCGGCCATAGCGTTTGGAACGGCAGAAATCGTAGAGGATGATGCCGAGAAGATTGCCGCTCTGCGCGCCATCTGCCAGCGATTCCTGCCTCACCACATGGATGCATTTGAAACCTCTGTTGCCAGAAGCTTAAGCCGAACCGCAGTCGTTCGTATCACCTTGACCGAGCCTCCAACCGGCAAACGCAAGCAGTATGATGCCGAAGGCGAGGAGATGAAGTGGGGCCGCATGGAATAAAAACTGAAAAAAATGAATAGACACTGCTTCAGCTCTGTTACATTCATCATTCTGATATGTTCGTTCTTCTTGATGGCAGCATGTGACAAAATCAATGCTGGCGGAGGGACCGAAGAAGAACATAAGCATGAAATGATTCTTGTTGAAGGCGTCAACCCGACGGCTTTCACTGACGGATACAGAAGTTCATACAGATGCACTTCCTGCGACAAATATTATCTCGACGAACATGGGAGGATTGAAATCGGTGACAAGGTTGCATGGGAGAATTGGAAGACCGAGAGTGGCGAGGGACTCCTGCCTAGACCAAAATATCTCTGCTTTACGGCAGAGGAAGCCGGATCTACCTTGATCATAAAGTTCAAGGCAATCGACGACCACGGCAATCCAGACGAGAGCCTTATTCCAGACGAGAATCTGATTCCTGTACTGGATTATACAACCGATGGGACGACATGGACAAGATACGAAGTAAACTCGCAGATCGTGACTCTCGCCAACATCGGGGACAAGGTCGCATTCAAAGGAAACAATATGACACTTTCCGACGGCTCTTCCTTTACCAACTTCGAGATGACAGGCCGGATTGCTGCAAGTGGAGATGTCTTTTCCATTCTGAATCCGAGAAGTTCGTCGAATTTTTGGTGTCACCGGCTCTTTGAAGATTGCAAAAGCCTCACGACGGCACCGGAACTATCCAGTGAATCTCTTGTGGCCGGTTGTTACAGATTTATGTTCTTTGGATGCACATCATTGACCAAAGCGCCTGATCTGCCCGCCAGAGAACTGACGACAATGTGCTATTTAGGGATGTTTGATGGCTGTTCTTCACTTGAAAACGCCCCTGAACTGCCTGCAAAAGACCTTGCTTTTATGTGTTATGCCAATATGTTCTATGACTGCAACAGTATCAAGAGCATCAAGGCAGACTTCCTTGTCGCAGACAAGAATGCACTTGACAAATGGATTCCAAAGGAGAGCAGCGGCACATTCTACCGCAACCCAGCCGCGACATGGACACGCGAGGAAGCCTTGATTCCTGAAAGCTGGACAATAGTAGACTCCGCAGATCAGTAGGTCCCGACAATTACTCACATTCCATGATTGTATAGACATACGGTTTTTCTATAATTGCAGAAGTTCAACAGACGACGTATGAGTTTCAAGATAATACGGGCGACCGAGCTGTATCAGCAGACAGGCGCGTACTATGTGCGCATCCAAGCAATGGCCCGTAAATACAAGATCGGTCTAAGGGAAGAATTCGACGAGTTCGATACTCCTGATACGAAGTATATCGTAATCACCGATGACGGCTTCCCTGTCGCGACATGCAGGATACTTGAACGTTCAGCAACGACAGCCGAGATAGGTCGTGTCGTGGTCCTCGAGGACTATCGCGGCAAAGGGCTGGGCAGGCTGGTCATCGAAAGTGCTGAAAAATGGATAAAGGAACTGGGTTTTGAGACTGTTGTCGTTGAAAGCCGCGACGAGGCCATCGAATTCTACAGCAAGCTTGGCTATTGCAGCAACGGCAGCACCCTTCATGACGGCGGTACATTCATCTGCCTCCACATGGAGAAAAAGATATGAAAACGCCATGACAGCCGGGCGTCTTCCCGAAAAGACCCGCGAGGAGTCCCTCTAATGCACCCTGTCACCATCATGGCAAACAATCAAAACTTATGAATGGTGCAATATACGAATAAAAGCCGTATTTCTTATATTTGTAAGGCAAAATCAGTAAAATAACCATTTCATTAACATGAGACTACGCAATTCATTACATAGTGTAAGCATCGCAGTAATGGCCGCAATGGCATTCACAGCATGCAGCAAGCAGCAGGAAGTCGAACTGAAGCCACGCATCGTCGTATGCACAGACATAGGAAGGGCGGAAGTCGAACCGGACGACATGGAGTCAGCCGTAAGGCTCATGACCTACGCAGACCGCTATGAAATCGAGGCTATCATCACCACAGTCGGCTGGAACTGCGACCCATATCCTACCGAATGGGCCGAGTATCTCGATACAGTCGTGACTGCATACGGCAAGGATGTCGCAAACCTCATGAAGCGCAGCGGCCAGAACGGATTCCTGCCTCTCGAGGAAGAGAATGCCTGCCAGAGTCTCGGCTACTGGCCAAGCTACGACTATATCAAGAGCCGCTGCATGATGGGCAGCCAAAGGGCCGGCATCGGTGTCATAGGCGAAGGCAACGACAGCCCAGGCAGCGATTTTCTCATCAGGCTCGCTGACGAAGACGACCCACGCCCGATCTGGGTGACCTCATGGGGCAGCTCGAACACCCTGGCACAGGCAATCTGGCGCGTCAGCCAGACCCGCAGCGCCGATGAGCTCAAGAAGTTCGTGAACAAGTTCAGGGTATATACCATCACCGACCAGGACATGGTCTATGCAATGCGCTTTAACCGCGCCTACAGCTCGCACCAGTGGATGCGAAAGGAGTTCAAGGACGACCTCCTCTTCATTTGGGACGAGGGCACATGGAACGAGCAGTGCGAACTCGGTAAGAGAAGCTGGGACAAGCATCAGCAGTATATCCAGGGCAACGCCAACCTCGGCAGCGTATACCCTACCTACCTCTGGGGCGTAGAGGGCGACACTCCAAGCTACCTGCACGTCATGCCTAACGGCCTCGGCGATCCGGAAGATCCGACTCAGGTGACATGGGGAGGATATCACCGCTACGGCACCTGTCCGGACAGAGAGACCACAGCATGGACAAGCTGGCAGAGCCCGGTCCGCGAGACCAGCATCGACTACTTCACCAGCTTCTATCCAGACATGCTCAATGACTTCATCGCCAGGATGCAGTGGGCAAAGGATGGCGACGGAAACCGCAACCCGATTGTCAACGTTAACGGAGACACAAGCTACAAGCCTCTCACATACAGGACCAAGGCCGGATGGAAGGTCAATCTGGACGCATCAAAGACGATCGATCCTGACGGAGATGACATAGAGTTCAGATGGTGGCAGCAGAGCGAAGCCGGCGAGAATCAGCCGATCCTCAGTCTCGACAACACGGACCAGTCAAAGATCAGCATCGAGCTTCCTGACGACCGCGGAGCCCGCTACGACATCATCTGCGAAGTCCACGACAAGGGCCCTTGGTCCCTCGTCTCCTACAAACGCATCATCATCGAGACCTACTAAAACAACAAGGCCGGCTTTCTTGCCGGCCTTGTTCGTTATAAATAACTATACATCAGAAGGTAACCAGGCCTTCGGACTTGAGAAGATCGAGGTACTTGAGGATGTTCTCGAGGCTGTCGGCATCCGGGAACTGTACATCCTGCATCTTCTTGATGTCAAGAACGCTGTTCACGCCGTCCGACGCAAGCTTTGCGACATCGTCTGCATGTGCGAGACGGACATCGCGAGGAACTGTACGGATGACTCCCCCACCGATTTCCATAACCTTTGCAGTAGCCCTTGGAAAGATCTTTGAAGCCTTTTTCTCAAGATCGGTGAGAGCGATTCCCTTCTTGGTATCAGGAGCAGCAACGCCAAGCACAACCGCCATGGCGGCAGCAGAAGCGTCGATTTCCTTAGCACAAGCCGCTGACTTTGACTGAAGGCTTGCTGAAAGCGAAGCGACATAGTTCTTTAGAGCAGCGCTGTTCGGAGCGAGCTCAAGGACAGAATTGAGGGTCGCCTTCTCATTGATAAGGATTGCGTCCTGGTCGAATCGTGCAAGCTTATGGAGGGCCGCGAAAGACTGTGCATCAGCCTTTGAAAGATTGCTGAGGTCATCGGCCATACGGACAGACATTCTCTTGCCGGCATTGGCAGCAACCTCTGAAGCGATAGCGATGGCCCCCTTCTCGTCGGCACAGGCGATGGTATATGCGATGGATGCAGTGATGACAGTCGCACGATGGAGCTGGGTAGGATCGCAGATGTCCGGACGGTCGCCGGAAGTATGATAGTATGAGTCAGGCCAGGTGTTCAGGATGGTCATCGGTACGCGCACACCCCAGTCATTGAAGCACTCATGGTCAGATGAGCCATAGTGGGCGTTGATGGCATAGTAGAACGGATCATGCGAACCTGTAGCGCTGTAGACAGGTTTGAGCGCCTCCGGACGGCCGACACCGGTAGAAACAAAACCCTTGTTGGTAGCGCCCATATAGTGGAAGAAGGACTCCTGGACGTCGTTGATGTAATGAGGATTGCCCATGAGCGTACGGTGGCCGCAGAAGAATGCGCCATCCTTGCTGAGCCAGAGGCCGACCATGTCGAGGTTGATACCACAGAGGGACTTTGCCATTTCCTTCCTGTTCTGGGCGATCCAGGCTGTTGTGGCTGAAATCTCGTTGACCCAGAGGATGCGGATGTCACGCTTTGGCTGAGGGATGTCGCCGTTGTCGATGAGCTTCTGGAGAGTACGTGCAACCTCCATGAGAACCACAGCACCGGAGATATTGTCATTGGCGCCGAGCTTCACATATCCTTCGAAAAGATGCGCTACAAGAACGATTTCACCTGCATCAGGATCGCTGCCCTTGATGACACAGGTAGGGACCTCATTGTCCGTGTTCTCGGTTGTCGCCTCTACCTTTGCATGAACGGTTATCTTCTCGCCGCTGCGGAGACGGTCGCGGAGAACATGTCCGTCACGAGGAGAGATGTTGAAGCAGAAACCCTGGCCATTGCCACGGATACCGCTGTTCGGAATCTGAAGTGGATCCCTGAGCGGACGCGATGAAGCGAAGCTGACAGCTCCGATTGCACCTGCCTGCTGGGCACGCATCAAGACTGTGCCGCCGCTGGACTCGGTAAGAACGATCTTTCCGTCAAGGTCAAGCTTGGCCAGTTCGTCAGCGCTGCCTGAGCCAACCCAGACGAGTTCCGCTGTGACGTCTGCATTCGCGCTGCCCTGGGCAAGTGTGGCAGCCAGGTCATCATAATCAGCTATCTTGGTCAGTTTTGGAGAGACCTCCCAGAGCGAGCCGCTGATGCCGTCCCAGGTGCTGGTCTCGCCTACCACGTCAAGGGTTGCAGTCTTGATACCGAATTCAGCAAGTTTGTCCATGACATAGTCGGACTCGAAGAAATGTCCGGTATACTCCGAGTGGCTGCGGTTACGCTCATAAGGAGCAATGTCCAGCATGTAGTTGTACGCACGGTCTCCGGATGACTCGCCGACAATCATGTCGTAGGTCTTCTCGTCAAGAAGGAGGTGCGAGAACGGATTTGTGTAATTCTGGGCATGCATCCCGACGGATGCAAGAAGAAGGGCCGCGAGACCCATTCCAAGATGTTTCATATATTATCTTTTTAGTAATTCGAGGACCTTCGGAGAGAGTCTGATAAGGGTGAACATCGTCGGGAACGCCATGAGGGCGAAGGCCAGGTCCATGATGCTTACAGCGACGCCAAGAGGAATTACCGCAGCGACGACCAGAGACACGATGTAGAACCAGTTGTAGACTTTGATATACTTGGATCCGAACAGGAAATTCGAGCATTTCTGACCATAATAGCTGTACGAGAACATGGTCGAGAAGGCGAAGAAGAACACCATTATCATGAGCAGATACTGACCGACTCCGGGAAGAAGCTTGCCGAAGGCTCCAAGGGCGATGGTAAGGCCCTTCACGCCCTCTGCATCGGCATAGCTGCCCGCAAGAAGGATAGGAAGCGAGGTCAGCGTGCACACAAGCCCGGAGTCGATGGCAGGCGCCAGCATTGCGATGAAGCCCTCGCGGAGAGGCTCGGTATTGCTTGATGCGCCATGCATCATCGACGCGGTTCCAACACCCGCCTCATTTACATACGCGGCACGGCGAGCACCGGTAAGGGCTACTCCCATGAATGCGCCCAATCCAGCCTTGAAGTTGAATGCGTTGGAAACGATTGATGCGAACACGGCTGGCACTTCCTTGAAATGGAGAACCAGAATCACTGCCACAACGAGGAAATACGAGCAGACCATCACTGGCACGATGCGCGATGCAATCACTGAGATTCTCTCGATACCGCCGAGCACTACAGCGCCCACTGACGCTGCGATTACTACGCCGAGAGCCGCCCTGAGCATCCATGTGTCAGGAATACCCAGCGGGCTTGTTATAACGGTCGTGACAGATTCCACGAGCTGGTTGGACTGCATGACGGCAAGGGTTCCGACAAGCGCGGCTACTGTAAAGAACTGAGCCATCGGGCGCCACTTCTCACCGAACGCTGAGGTGATGATATACATCATTCCTCCCTGGGTCTTGCCATCCCTGTCCTTGCCCTTGTACATGATGGAAAGGGCACCTTCAAAGAACTTTGTGGACATGCCGACAAGGGCGCTGACCCACATCCAGAAGATCGCTCCCGGACCGCCCACGACCAGCGCGATTGCGACACCGGCGATGTTGCCCATGCCGACTGTCGAAGCGACCGAGCTCATGAGAGCCTGGATGGACGAAATCTGGCCGTTGTCGCCTCCCTGGCTGTTCATAGAATCACGAAGGGCGCGCACTGAGCTGCCCAATTTGCGAAGAGAGATCGCCCGAGAGCGGATGAAGAGGAAAAGACCGCCGCCGATGAGCGTCAGGAATAGAGGGTAGCCGCACACGAAATCGCTGATAGTGGCGATGATATCTGTCAAGTTGTTCATATATGGGACAAAGATACCACTATTTAAACTATCTTTACACCATAATATTCCGCATATCATGAGAAAAAACTGGAGCATTCCCCTTCTGATAGGCGTCGTGGCGCTGTTATCGAGCTGCCACAGCAAGACTATCAGCCAGCCAGAGCCTGTCCCCTTCCCAGACAGCGCCGTCGAGACATCATACGAGGCTCTGACTGGCATCCAGCCGCTTATCGGCATATCTGCAACCAACGCAGACGGCAGCACAGCCGCATCCAACACCTACATGGAGGCCATCCTGTCCAGCGGAGGCATTCCTGTGGTTCTCCCGCGTACAGCCGACATGGACAAGCTCTACAAACTGGTCGCAGAGCTTGACGGACTGCTGCTGACCGGTGGCGACGACATCGACCCCAAGCATTACAACACCAAGCTCAGCCCTCTCGCCGAGGACATAGACGAGCTTCGCGACGAGAATGAGCTGGCACTCGCCCGCCTTGCATACGAGTTCAACATGCCGACCCTCGGAATCTGCCGCGGCCTTCAGCTGATCAACGTCGCATTCGGAGGCAGCCTGTATCAGGACATTCCTTCAGAATACGCCGACCATTCGGTACAGCACCGCCGTTTCAAGTCCGGCGACCGTGCACCACGCCATCCCGTCAAGACCCAGGAAGGCAGTGTCTATGCTTCGCTGATGGGAGCGCAGGTAGATTCAGCGTACAGTTCGCACCATCAGGGAATCCGCAATCTTGCTCCTGGTTTCCGCGCTGTCGGCTGGAGCAGCGACGGCATCGTAGAGGCTATCGAAGCCTATCCATACCACCCTGTGATGGCCGTCCAGTACCATCCGGAACAGACAATGGCCGACTCGGCAAGCATCAAGCTTTTCAGACATTTCACAGCCAAGGCCGCAACATTCCATAAAGCGAAAGCCATCCACGAGAGCATCCTTTCGGTCGACACACATACCGACACGCCACTCGACTTCAAGCGTGGATCGAGTCTCGGCAAGCCTATTCCCGGAGCCCAGGTCAGCCTCAGGAAGATGCAGCAGGGACATCTTGACAGCCAGTTCCTCGCAGCATGGCTGGCTCAGGGTCCGAATGACGCTGCATCATTGAAGAGTGCCGTCGCCAAGGCCGATGCGCTTATAGACCTTATTTATGCAGATGTCGCAAAATACCCTGAAGCTTGCGGTATCGTGACCAGTTCCGCAGAGGCCCGTCAGCTTAAGGCCGAGGGCAGGAAGGCATTCTTCATCGGAATCGAGAACGGCTATGGAATCGGCAATGATCTCAGCAACATCGAGCGTTTCTACAAGCGCGGCGTACGATACATCACTCTCTGTCACTCGCATGAGAACATCATCTGCCATTCTTCCGGCGAGAACGCAGACGGCGGCAGCGGACTGACGGACTTCGGCCGCGATGTCGTAAAGGAAATGAACCGCGTCGGCATGATGATAGACCTGTCCCATGCGGACGACCAGACCGTATTCGATGTCCTGGAAGTCAGCGATGCACCTGTCATCTGCAGCCACTCCTCAACAAGAGCCATCTGCAGCCACAATCGCAACGTCACCGACGAGCAGATCAAGGCAATCGCAGCTAAAGGCGGCGTCATCCAGGTCTGCGTGCTTGACAGTTTCACGAACAACGACCGCAAGAAGGCATCCGTACTTGACGTCGTCGACCATATCGAGCATATCATCGAAGTGGCCGGCATTGACTATGTTGGCGTCGGAAGCGACTTTGACGGCGGCGGAGGTCTGCTTGGCTGCAACTCTGACAACGAAATGATCAACATCACGATGGAACTGCTCGAGCGCGGCCACAGCGGTGAAGACCTCCGCAAGATCTGGGGCGGCAACTTTTTCCGCGTCATGGACGCCGTCTGCCGCTAGTTCCCCGAGATGTATTATATTTGAAACACAAGACAAAACATAACCAATCATGACTATAAAGAAAACCCTGGCCGCAATCGCGGTGCTTGCAGGAACAGCCCTGGCTGCGAATGCCCAGAACCCTTACCTCCCGCTGTGGGAGCACATTCCTGACGGAGAGCCATATATCTTCGAGGATCCAGACAAGCCCGGACAGTACAGAGTCTATATCTACGGCTCGCACGACTCACTTATCGACAAGTACTGCGGCAAGGAGCAGGTGGTATGGTCATGTCCTGTCAACGACCTGAAGAACTGGCGCTATGACGGCGTTATCTTCGAGTCGATCAGGGACGCCAAGGGCGAGCTTCTCAACAGGGGCGAGACCGGCGATATCCTCTACGCTCCAGACATCGTAGAGCGTGTAGAAAATGGCAAGAAGACCTACTATCTCTACCCTAACAACCAGGGCCGCGGCCGCAACACCCAGGTCGCAAAGTCAAACCGTCCTGATGGTCCGTTCGAGGTGATCAACTGGTCTGCAAGCGATCCTCGCCGCACAGAGGGTATCCTTGGCTTCGACCCAGGCGTCTTCATCGATGACGACGGCAAGGTTTATGGCTACTGGGGCTTCGAGCAGAGCTTCGGTGGCGAGCTTGATCCTGTCAACATGTCCAACCTCAGATCAGGCGCTCCAATGGTGACCAATATGGTCAGCGACTACAAGCATGACGGCGTGTTCCGTTTCTTCGAGGCATCGTCTATCCGCAAGATCAAGGACAAGTATGTATTCGTATACAGCCGCAAGTCTGCCGAGGGCGAGTGGGGACTTCCTGTTTCCAACTATACCCTCGCATACGCTTACAGCGACTACCCTCTCGGTCCTTGGACCTACGGCGGCACCCTTATCGACTGCCGCGGCCGCGACACCGACCCTGACGGCAACGTCATCATCACTGCAGAGCCTTTCGGAAACACCCACGGAAGCATCCTGGAGATCAACGGCCAGTGGTATGTATTCTATCATCGCCAGACCGGCGAGAAAGAGTATTCACGCCAGGCGATGGTTTCTCCAATCGACGTGAATGTCGAGGAAGGCCTCGGCGGCAAGGTCACCATCAGCGAGGCTGAATATACTTCCGAGGGCTTCGAGCTCAACGGTCTCGACCCATACAAGAGACTCGCGGCAGGCACAGCATGTGTCTATATGGGACCGAAGGAGCCTGCACAGGAGTATCCTACCAGCTACCATACCGGCGGTTCTCACCCTGGCGCAACCTATGCTGAGGTTCCTCCATTCGAGAATCCATACGAGGGCAATGACAGCTACACCCCTATCGTGATGAACAACAACGGTTCGATTGTCGGCTGGAAGTATTTCAACATGGACGGCGTTGACGCTTCAAAGGCTCACAAGCTCATCCTCCGCGCCGAGACTCTCGGCAATGCCGGCAATATCAAGATCATGATCGACAGCCCATGGGAGGCCAAGGGCGGCGTACATGTCGGCGACATCAAGGTATCGAAGAAGGCTTCAGGCAAGATCGTAGAGCTCAAGTCAAGCACCCTCAAGCTCCCTAAGCTCAGCGGCAAGCACGCTCTCTATTTCATTTTCACATCTCCTGTCGACGACAAGCCGATCTGCGACATGTACAGCATCCAGCTGGTGAAATAGTCTGCTTCTTTTATGACGACAAGGGCTGGCCATAACGGTCAGCCCTTGCTGTTTTTCCTGAATATCGATTCTTATCTCACGTTTATCCACGGATTGCCGTCCTGGTCGGTCTTGTACTCGTCCAGATAGATGCCGTAATATTCCTTTGACTCGTCGTCATACAGATATACAGGCGTTGTGTCTACGACTGAAGACAGCTCATCGAGGAGCAAACCGACGGTATAGTTGTCAAGTTCCTCGATCTCGTTCGACTCGAGGCAGAGGCAGCCCTGTTCATCTTCGTACACCGAATTGACTGTGAAGTTTATGGTGCCGCTCTCGAAATAAGGAACACTGTCGGCAGCAAAGCCCTTGAGCCTTTCGGTCAAATCCCTTGAGCTTACCATCCTGATCTCAGGGCTCATCCTGTCGCGGGTCCCTCCATCCTTGATGTCGTACAGGATCGAGCCGCCGCTCTTATCTGTGCTGATGAAATAGACTGTCTTGGCGTTATCGAACTGCCTCAATTCCATTGCGAGTTCTTCTGCCGACAACGACTGACTGCATCGGGCATCATTAAGAAGGCAGATGTCCCCCTCTTCATCGACTGTCACTCCAGTGATGGCGAACGGCGATTCCCCTTCCCTTCCCGTATCGAAAGCGAACTCGCTGTCTTTCTCCTTCTCCGCCATCTCCAGCCGAAGGAACATATTGATCAGGTCTCCTACTGTCATTCTTGAAATACTATTTCCTGTTCAGCAGAGTTCATGTGGATGCCAACAGTACTGAGTTCTGTTACTCTTCTGTGGTTTTATCTTTTCAAAAAACTTCCGACCTCAACCACTATCTGAGTTTTTACCTCCTCCCATTCTAGACTTGACATCATCAAAGGCATCGGATCCTGTTCGGCATCATCGAAATACGTGAGACTCTTTAGAGTCGTGAAGAGCTGTGCATCCGAATACTTCTGGACATAGAGATTGATCAGTTCGTCGAATGAGAAGTGTTTAAGCAAGAAATAGAAATCCACAAAGTCCTTCCTGGTTCCCCGGTTTGTAATTGCAGACAACTTCATTGCTGCTATATCCTTTATTCCCGCAAGGGTAACTCCGTCTTCTATTACGGGCTCATCAATCCACGAATAGGGGTAGTTGACTATATCAACCTTCACTCCATCAACAATAAGGAAACGCATCATCCTGGACTCGGACAATGGCGAGACAGAAGCAAATGTCGAAAGTTCTAAGGTAATTTCTTGCAGAGATGCATCTACGCCACCAAAAAAGTCCAAGTCTACGGATTTTCTATGGCCTATCTGCAAAGCAAGGGCTGTTCCACCGACAAGCCTTGCATCCTTGAACATTTCTAAAGATTGAATCTTCTTTAATAGCTCCAGTGTGTCGGGGTGGATGGTCTCGTAGTGAAGCATCTGAAAGATTCTTTTGGCAAGGATGAAACGGCAGAGATGAACGAAAGTGCTTTTGGTTCGAGAGTTCGCAGGTTCTGCGCTATCCGGGCAATTCTCTGCAATCCAAATCTGGACATCAACAGTTTCCAGTCATTCAGCTGTCCTAGTTCAAGGACACGTCTAACCACATACGGGGCGTTGGACTCAAGGTCGATTGAGTCCTTATCCACATCCCAGAAAAGATAATCCGAGAAAGAATATATATATTCCCTTTCGCTCATAGGTACAAAGATAATCACTTTTTAGGATACGACATTGAAACTGCTTCTTTATATACAGAAATTATAGGTCGCATGTACTACATAATTACCGGGATCTCGGATTTGTATTATTCAAAAGATTACTGGGGTTTATGCTGAGAAGTTGACTGAAATCATCGACCGCTCAGCTAGTGTGCCTGCTGAAGTCATCGTAAAAAAAGACCAGACAGAAGAGGCTGAAAAGAAGTCTTACGAAGTAGTCTGGGAATAATGCTTCATTTCTCTGTACGAAAACATCTACGCAGTTGACATGAACATGTTCAGGGCGACTCTTACTGACTATTACTCAGAAGTGATTCTAAATGCAAAAGGCATAGTTATGAAATAGCGTAAAAAGCACTAACTTTAGCGACATGAAAGATAGAGAGCAGGCAATATCCAGGGTAACCATCTGGGGAGCAGTGGCCAATGTGGCATTGGCGGGAGTGAAACTGGTCGCAGGTATCGTGGGGCACAGCGCCGCCATGATGGCTGACGCTGTCCATTCGCTCTCTGACCTGGTAAGTGACGTCATCGTGCTCGCCATGATCAAGGTCTCCAGCAAGGGAGAGGACGAGAGCCACGACTACGGACACGGCAAGTATGAGACGCTGGCAACAGCCGCAGTTGCGCTTCTTCTGTTGGTCGTAGGCGCGAAACTGATGTCCGAGGGCATAGCCAAGATCCGCGACGCTGTGGCAGGAAATGGTCTGGCTGTCCCCGGTGCAGTTGCCTTGTGGGCCGCCATCATCAGCATCGCCGTCAAGGAAATGCTGTTCCAGCTGACTGCACGCGTGGGTCGCAAGCACAACAGCCCGGCAGTCGTTACCAACGCCTGGCATCACCGTACAGATGCTTTGTCGTCGATAGGCTCTGCGCTCGGTATAGGCGCAGCGATGCTGCTTGGCGGCAAGTGGGTCATACTCGACCCTATCGTGTGCTGCGGCATCAGCATCTTCATCTTCTGCATTGCAGTGAAGATGGCAATCCCCACGCTTCATGAACTCACCGAAGGGTCGCTTCCTCAGGACACGGAAAATGAGATTACCTCCATCATTCTCAGCGTCAACGGAATCGATGATGTACACGAACTGAAGACGAGAAAGAACGGCCCTTCCATCATCATCGCTGCACACATTGTAGTCGATGGAAACACTTCAGTATCAGCAGCCCACAGCATGGCAACTTCTGCCGAATCCAGACTTCGGGAGCACTTCGGTCCTGAGACCCAGATATCCCTCCACATCGAACCCGACGTCGAGGCCGAATGACAAGAACGCCTTTTTGCTGGAGCGTTAACCAATATCTCAATAGCATCTACAATACTATTACAGACCAATGGAGAATCACAAAGTCTTTGACATGCCCTTTTCAAAGGTGTACGGACTTCTTGTCGCCAAAGCAGAGCGAAAGGGTCGTACCAAGGATGAGGTGGACCAGTTGGCTTCGTGGCTGACAGGATACTCCCCTGCCGACATTGAGGAGCTGGCGCTTGGCAGCATCACTTACGGCGATTTCTTCAGGAATGCCCCGGAGATGAATCCACAGCGGGAATGCATCAAGGGTGTTGTCTGCGGTGTACGCGTCGAGAATGTGGAAGATCCCCTCATGCGTGAAATCCGCCGCATGGACAAGCTTGTGGATGACCTTGCCAAAGGAAAGCCTGTCGACAAGATCATCTAAACTGCGCAGAAAAATAGCATAGTCTAAGCAAATTAAAAAAATGTTCTTATGTATTAGATGGATTCGGTAGTATAATCACTATATTTGTCATAACATACTATGAAATACTAGGTGAAAGCTTATTTATGTCATAAGATATTATGGAATATAGTTTCGATATATTTGACAAGAATCCGGAGCGTCTGGCAATGATACTGGCGGGAAACTGCCGCAAGCGCAGGCTGGACAAGGGAATGAGCAGGCGCAGCCTTGCCGAAGCCACAGGAATCCCGGAGCCAACCCTTGAACGCTTTGAAACCAAGGGCAAAATTTCTCTGGAAGCCTTTCTCAGGCTGGTCGTGGAATTCGACTGGTTCGACGAGATGAGCGCGATCATGGGCAGGTCCAAGTTCACTACCGGCGAAGAGCTCGAGACTATCAACAGGAATCAAGGCAGACAGAAAGGACGATGAAAGATATTCTCAAGACAACGGTCACTCTTGGCGGCAGAACCGTCGGCACCATCCAGATGACCCCGGAAAGGGACCGCTGCGTATTCGAGTACGACAGGGACTGGATCGCAGACGGATTTTCCATCTCACCGTGGGAGCTGCCGCTTCAGACGGGACTCATCTACTCCAGGGAGAACAGCTTCGGCGGCGGATTCGCTGCTTTCGAGGACAGCATGCCTGACGGATATGGACTGTACCTGCTCGACAGGATGCTCCGACGCGAGGGCGGCTCCCTTGCCAAACTCTCCCCTCTCCAGAGACTGTCCCTTGTGGGCAGTTCGGGAATGGGGGCGCTCTGCTACAAGCCGGAGGTGAAGACAGTCACGACAGCCGCGATAACCGATGGAGATTTCGATGAGCTGCAGCGCAAAGCTCTGGATGTACTGTCAGAAAAGAGCGATGCTGACGCTTCCCTGCTGTACTATAAGAGCAACAATTCCGGCGGTGCAAGACCGAAGGCCATATTCAAGGCCGGTGACGGCACGGACTGGATTGTCAAGTTCAGGCACACCTACGACCCATCGGACATCGGCAGGATGGAGTATCTCTATATGGGCACAGCTCAGAAGTGCGGCATCGTCATTCCAGAAATCAGACTGATAAACGACCGATATTTCGCCATCAGGAGATTTGACATACAGGACGGCAAGCGCATGCACGCCCTCACTGCAGCGGCACTCCTGCAGTCCGACTTCCGCAGCCAAAGCATCGATTATGTGAACCTGCTGGCTCTCACCGGATACCTGACCCAGGACCCGGTTCAGGTGGAACAGATGTTCCGAAGGATGGTGTTCAATGTCGTCTGCCAGAACAGGGACGACCATGCCAAGAATTTCACTTTCCTATGCGAGAGCGGCAAGTGGTCGCTTGCTCCAGCCTACGACATAACATACTCTCCTGCCGGTACCCGGGGCGAGCATGCAACTTCAGTGAAGTATGCAGGCAATCCGTCCCGCGAGGATATGATCGCGGCTGGCACGGGCATACGCATCCCACGCAGGAGATGCATCGAGATCATCGACGAGATCGTGTCTGTCTGCAAGTCCTCCCTCGACATGGACAAGTTGGATGAATAGATGCTACAGCTTGCGGAGAATCATGCGGTCGATGCCGGGCATGAGGTATCTGTCGTCATAGAGGCGGACAACGTTCGAGCCGGCCGGAAGGGTGACGGTGATGGTCGCCGATGTGCTGTCCTTGTCCAGACGGACACGGTTGCCGACGCCGTCATTGACTGAAAGGAAGAACTGATATCCGCCAGGATTGCTGTCCCATTCGCTGATCTGAAGAGCCTCCGGAGTCGGGAGGATGTCGATTGTTACCTCATACTCGCCGCCTGTCTCGCTGTAGACGTCAAGCCATCTGAGGTCATTCTTCGGCTTTCTGCCCAGATTGACAACCTTTGCACCGCCGGAGCAGGCAGCGTCCTTCTCGTAGTATGCTGTCGCTACAGAGAACGCGTCATGCAGTTCCTGATACTCTGAGAGGAATGCCGTCTCGGCTTCGTACAGACTGCGCTCGATACGCTGGGTCGCCTCAAGACGGTAGATGCGGGTTCCATGCGCAGGAACCTCGACAGAGATTCCGTCAGCCGCGGTCTCGACGTCAGTCCTTGCGAACAGGTCTCTGGCCTTTACCGAGCCGCCCAGTTCGACAGCACTGTACTCTATGCCTATGTTCTGAGCCTCGTTGGTGGAGTTATAGAGCGCGATAGCGCGTGTCTTTCCGTGAAGAGTCTCGATATCCTTGACAAAAACATACGTTCCGTCGCCGCAGTCCTTAGCCACGTACGCCTGGAGACCGAGCGGATCCTGATTCAGGGCGATGAGCTCTGGATTGGTAAGCAGTTCGAGGGTCTCGGGACGCATGGTTGTCATGTCGCATCCAATGATGAGCGGAGACGAGAGGATGCACCACATGCCGAAATGGGTCATGTCCTCCTCCTGGGACAGGGTTCTGCCGACCTCCAGCATGTCCATGTCGTTGTAATGGCCCTTGGATGCGTATGCAGAGATATACAGGCTCTGGTCGATGATATTCCTGATCGAGCGCCATGAGCAGTTGATGTCCTGGGACATTCGCCATGAATCGCCGACCTCGCTGACCCATGTTCCAGGATAGTTCCAGCGGCAGACGCTGAGACGGAGATCCTTGCGGCCGGTTTCATCCATGGCCTGGCGTATCTGGCGGTAACGTTCCTCCTCGTCTATGCCGATCGAGTAATAGTTCTGCCAGGTAGTGCCGCCGCAGTAGTCAACCTTGATGAAGTCGAATCCGAGTTCATTGAAGAACATCTCGCAATCCTGTACATCGTGACCATAGAGTCCGACATTGTTTGCGAGGCTGTCCTTTCCCCAATAATTTCCGCAGGTATTGGTTCCGGCATCGCTGTAGATACCGGCCTTCAGGCCAAGAGAATGGATATGGTCCACCAAGTCCTTGAGGCCATTCGGAAATCGATCAGGATGGATGAGAAGCCTTCCTGTCTCGGGATCGCGGCCTCCGAAGTAGCCGTCATCGATATTGATATACCTGTAACCGGCATCTTTCAGTCCAGAATTGGCCATAGCCTCGGCCTGCTCAATGATGAGCTGCTCGTTGATGTCCAGATTGAAGGTGTTGTAGGTGTTCCATCCCATGGTAGGGGCATGCGCTTCAGTTTCACTGCTGACAGTCGGCTGAGAGCATGACGCTGCAGCCAGGACACACGGGACCGCCAGAAGGGTTCTCCAGATTCTTTTCATATCCTGATTGTTAATTATTTGACTACTGTATGTATCAATCTGATTTCATTTTCGTCCAGGCGGGCGGCGAGCCAGTCCTCGAGTTTCTTCTGCTCATCCCTAGTCAGGCTCTTGTCTCCTTCAGTCATCACCATGATGCAGTCCTTCTGCTTCAGGCTGTCGCGGCTGACGGCGACGCCGCGGCTGATGGATACGTCCTTGATGAGAGGGAACGCGGCGAATATCTCCTTTGATATCTGGCTGTGAGGAATCTCTTCGCGATGATACTGAAGCAGTTCTTCCTGAAGCACGCGGAGCTGTTCTTCTTTCTGGAGAAGGTCTTCATTGGTCTGCTGATATACCTCTCTGAAAAACTCCTCCGAGAAGCTGTCATTGATATCCCGACTCTTATGCTGGACGAACCGGATACGGGTCGTATCGATTCCGTAGTGTGGCGCCGATGCCATGATCCTTGCGCGGTCCGCGGCAGTCAGGGCATCGCCTGCGATGTACAGCGACAGCTTGCAGTCCCTGTTCTTGGCGTCCATCTTGTAATCATATATATAGCTGTGCTCCAGGACCTTGTTGTCGCTCACGAAGTTGGCGGCATTCTGGGTCAGCGCGTTCTCACGTACCATGCTGATTGCGGACAGCACGCTGGGAACCACGACGGCCACCACTACCGTGGTAATGAAAAAACGTGTACGCTTTGCATGAGCCTCGGTCGGGAACTCGACCTCCTTGAAGCCCAGAATCTTCGCCATGACATAGGTCGACAGAGAAATGAATACGCAGTTGATGATGAAGAGCATCATCGCTCCGGCGAAAAACCTCAGGCTGAAGTTCGCAAGGCCGTATCCTGCGGTACAGAGCGGCGGCATCAGAGCAGTCGCAATAGCCACGCCGGACAGTACTGTACCCTTTTCCTTGCGGCTGTTCTCCAGCATGCCGGCACAGCCGCCGAAGAACGCGATCAGCACATCGTAGAAGGTCGGCGTCGTACGTGCAAGCAGCTCGGTAGGATTGGCAAGTTTCAGCGGCGACAGGAAGAAGAACAGGAACGATGCTATCAAACTGATCGATACCATGACGATCAGGTGGCGGAAACCATCTTTCAGCAGGCTTGTATCATTGATGCCAAGACCAAGTCCGATACCGAGTATAGGTCCCATCAGCGGCGATATGAGCATGGCACCGATGATCACGGCTGTAGAGTTCACATTCAGGCCGACAGACGCGATGACTATGGAGAATGCGAGAATCCAGACGTTAGGTCCGCGGAAGTAGATATTCTGGCGGATGTTATGGGCTGCCGCATCGGTATCGATGGCATCCTTGATGTTTGCCAGCTGTCTCAGATATGTCAGAAATCCTTTGAAAAAAGTGTTCATAATGCCAATATACGAGTTTTCATAGAAATAAACACAATGTCAAGGCCACAAGCTGCCGTGAAAACAAATTCTTTCATAGATAATACTTATTTCGCTTATTGACGAAACTTATAGCCAAACGCATCATTCATACGGCGGAAACCCTATATTTGCGGCCCCTTTGTGAAAAGGTATATCATTACACCAATAACTTACTATGGTAACAGCTATCATTACAGTGTTCATCCTCGGATATGCGTTCATCGCTACCGAGGGACTTACCAAGCTCAACAAGGCTGGAGTAGCGATCCTGATGAGTGTCATCTGCTGGGTTCTCTTTGCAGTTGGCGGATTCGGAGGCGAAGAGCTCCATGAAATAATCGAAAGAAACCTTGGAGAAGCCGGCACTACCCTTTTCTTCCTGATGGGAGCAATGGCAATAGTCGAGCTCGTGGACTCCTACGGAGGTTTCAACTTTGTCAGACGTATCCTCCAGACCACATCAAAAAAGTCTCTCCTTTGGAAAATGGCGATCCTGACGGCTTTTCTCAGTGCCGTTCTCGACAACCTCACCACTACCATCGTAATGCTGATGATCCTCAACAAGCTGGTATCCAGCGAGGATGACAAGCTGATATACGCTTCCATGATAGTGATCGCTGCGAATGCCGGCGGAGCATTTTCTCCTATCGGAGACGTTACTACAATCATGCTCTGGAACGGCGGAATGGTAAGCGCGGTCGGAGTGATCACAGCACTCATACTTCCATCTATCGTCAGCTTTGTCGTGCCTTGCCTTATCCTTCAGGGCAGCCTCAAAGGCACTCTGGCACTGTCTCCCGCTCCTCCAAGAGGTGTCAAGCAGAAGAAGGTCGTCGATGGCCAGGAAATCGTCAAGAGAAGCGAAAGAATCGAGGTATTCATCATCGGCGTCGGCGGCCTCTGCTGCGTGCCCGTTTTCCACTCGCTGACAGGCCTGCCTCCTTTCGTCGGCATTCTTGCCGTGCTCGGCCTGCTTTGGGTACTGACTGACTTCCTTCACAGACATGTAAAGAAGACCAGCCACACCATCACCCACATGTTTGCACGCATCGACATGAGCACCATCATGTTCTTCCTCGGAATCCTGATGTCAGTCAGCGTACTCTCGGAGATCGGAGTGCTCAACGCCCTCGGAATGTGGCTCTCGGAGAAGGTCAGCAACAGCTACATCATCACAGGCGTCATCGGAGTTCTTTCAAGCATCGTGGACAACGTTCCTCTCGTGGCAGGTGCCATGAAGATGTACCCTATCGCAGACGCGACAGCGATTGCCGCCAATCCCGAACTCATGGCAATGGCCCAGGACGGCATATTCTGGCAGCTTCTCGCTTACTGTGCCGGCGTAGGCGGCTCCATGCTCATCATCGGCTCCGCTGCAGGCGTCGTAGCCATGGGCACAGAGCATATTTCCTTCGGCTGGTATATGAAACACATCAGCTGGATTGCATTAGTCGGCTATCTTGCCGGAATGGCTGTTTATTTTCTCGAAGATCTTCTTATATTAGCGTAATGCTTTTATATAAGATCTCTCCTGACATTGAAGCTTTCTCAACAAACATAAGCGACAGCACTGACTTCGAGGTTGTGCTGCCGCTTCATCAGGCACATACGGCACTGGTCAGACGCGTTCCGGAAGAGATCGACGACATAACAGGAGTAGACGCCCTGATCACAGACAGAAAAGGGCTAAGGATAGGTGTAAAGACGGCCGACTGCGTCCCCGTTCTCGTATATGACCATGTCCACCATGCCGTTGCAGCGATCCACTCCGGCTGGAAAGGGACAGCCCAGAACATCATCCGATCCGCACTGACACGCATGTCCGAAGAGTTCGGAACCGTCCCTGGAGACGTCTGTGCCGTCATCGGGCCGTGCATCCATGAAGAGGCATTTGAGGTCGGCGAAGAGCTTGTGGACATCTTCCGCGGCGAGACCATAGCCGAGGACTACCCTTTCGCGCACAGGCTTCCACATCCGGAAACAGGCTTCATAAAGTGGCATATAGACCTGCCTGGCATCTGCCGCCGTCAGCTCGTTGACTGTGGAGTATGCGACAATGCCATCGAGACCCGTCCGGAATGTACCTGGACGAAGCACGACGTTTTCTACTCGGCTAGAAGGCTCGGAAAGGACTTTGGGAGCCAACGCATACTGAACTGCATAAAACTGCTATAACCATGGGAAGATCAACCTTCGACACCTGCTTCTATGAGCGCTACGCTCGCGCTGTCATCGAAAAATACAGCGGCAGCGAATACGCAAACCTCATTAACGGTGACCGCCCCGACCTCCAGATGGAGGACGGCAGTCTCGGCATCGAGGTGACGCGTGCCATGGAACCTTCCAAGAAGGCAGCAATGGTCATGCTGCGCGACCTTACAGGACTGGGACAGCAGGCGGCAGAAAGCGGAATGCTGGAATCCCTCCCTGAGAAGGATAAGGAACTCATTCTTAACAGTGGCTACGGCTATGGTGTCGGAAACGGATCGCTCATCGGCGAGAAGGATAACGAATACTGGTCTCTCGCCCAGCCTCTCCGCGAGATTCTGAACAGCAAGATCCAGAAGGTCGACTCAGGCTTCTACGGCAATTTCAAGCATTACGGGCTGTTCGTATTCTGCCGCTACGATCTGGACAAGGAAGAAGTCGAACTCATCCACAAACATGTGATCGCCACACAGTTCAACCACAAGACGGTCTACGAGACAGTCTGGCTGGCGTTTACTGACACACTGTATGTCTGCCATGCATTTGACAACAGCATGGAATCGTACGGAATAAGCGATGAGGATGCCTGCGGGTTCTTCCTGGAATCCCTTAAAAGCAACAGGTAGCTACAGAGTCGCAGCAATGCGCTCCACTTCCTTCATGACGCGGACGAAGTTTCCTCCCGCGATCTTTGCGACTTCCTCTTCTGAATAGCCACGGCTGCGCAGCTCGTCGAAAAGAGCAGGAAGCATTGAGGAGTTCTCAAGACCGGCCGGTGTTGCCGTGATACCGTCGAAATCGCTTCCGATGCCCACATGGTCGATTCCTGCAACCTTTACGACGTGGTCGATGTGATCAGCCACATACTTGAGTGAAGGTCTCTCCATGGCGTTTATGCGGGCGCATACGTCATTCCATGCCGCCACCTTCTCCTTGTTTGAAGGATCCTTGATGAACTCCTCCTCGATGGCATCGACAGTGCGACCTTCCTCTGTATTGTCAAAATATGGGTCGAAATCGTCCGTAAGGAAAGATGGGCAGAATGCGACCTGGACAACGCCACCCTTTGCTGCGATAGCCTTGATCTGGTTGTCAGTCAGGTTGCGGCGATGATGGCAGAGGTCGCGGCAGCAGCTGTGGGTTGAAACGATTGGAGCTTTTGAGACCTCCAGACAGTCAGCCACCGTATCATCGGAAGCATGAGCGATGTCGATGATCATGCCCAGGCGGTTCATCTCTGCGACCACTTCCCTGCCGAACGGGCTCAGACCGCCCCAGCGGCCATTTCCAGCGACTGAATCGGCAATCTCGTTGTCTCCATTATGGGTCAGGGTCATACAGGTGACACCCATGCGGTAGAACATTCTCAAAAGATTGAGGTTACGCTGTATAGGCGAGCCGTTCTCCATACTGATCATAACGGTGGTGAGTCCGTCCTTGCAGTTGGATTCGAGTTCTTCGGAGTTGAATGCGAAGTCAACGCTGTCCTGGGATGCCTCGACCTGCTCATACACGTCCGAGAGCAGTTCCAGAGCGTAAGATGTCGCCTCGGCATCCTTCAGTTCACGAGGAATATAAAGGGCGAAATATGCAGCACTGACGCCACCCTTCCTCATCTTTGGGAAATCGTTGTGGGCCAGTTCATTGTCCTTTGCAAAATCGCGAAGTCTATGCATCTGCGACGGCGAGTCGCAATGAGAGTCGAATACAAGCATGATCTTTCTGGTTTTCTTTGCGCTAAGATAGTGAATGGACTTAAGGTATCAAGCGGCAGCCAGCTAGTCTACCTCCACAAGTGTGTATGCGGTCGAGCCGAGGCCGATCTTTTCGCCCCATTCCATGATATGGGTGCCGTGCTTGTCCGAGATTCTTTCAAGCAGAGGCTGTGTGTTGTTGTGCTCGTCATTGTGAATCTTTGTCACAATGTCGTAGCAAGCCTGGTCAAGAGCGACAGGGTCGGTAGATGCAAGGATGCCGTAGTCCGCTATGAGAGGTTCCTGCGGATGAGCGTTGCAGTCACAGTCGATGCTCATCTTGTACATGACTGAAATGTAGAGGATATTCTCTCCATTGTTGAAGTAGTTGTGGACAGCCTGGGCAGCCGATGCCATCGCCTCTACAAAGCCATCCTGGTCATCGGTATGGTTCCACGCGTCATCCACGTCCTCGGTGTATCCTGCTGAATGTATGTAGGCCTTGCCCTTGCTTGATGCGACACCAATGGATGCGTTCTTGAGGACACCGCCCATACCGGCCATCTGGTGGCCCTTGAAATGAGCGAGATTGATCATGAAGTCATAATTCTTGATATGGGTTCCGACAAGGTCGTACTTGATGCGTGAATCATCTACTACAGGAATACGCATGTCGCCCTCTTCATCCATGATGTCGACTGGTGCGATTTCAAGGAAACCGCGCTTCTCGATTTCTTTCCAATGCGACTCCGAAGTGCTTCTTGAACCGCTGTACGCTGTATTGCACTCAACTATGGTGACAGTATTGCCCTCGACTAAAGCGATATCATCGATTATAGGCTTCAGCATCGCAGGACGGAGATATCCGGTTTCCTCGGACTCGCCTGTCGAGATCTTGAGAGCGACCCTGCCTGTAGCAGGACGGCCAAGCTGATGATACATCTTAGCGATGCTCTCTCCCGAGATATCCCGTGTAACATAGACAATGCTGCCATCCTGTGCAGCCTCAGCTGACGAGGCCTGCGAACCGCGGGAGTTGCCGCATGATACCACGGCTATAGCCATTAATGCAACGGCAAAAACACTGATAAAAGTTCTTTTCATGATATTGTTCGTTTAACCTTGCAAAAATACACATTCCGAAGCTTTTTTGACTGCAACACACACTATATAACTACAATCTGGAATTCATTTTTTTCATTGGATTCCAGAGTATAGTAAACAAACTCTTTGTAAATAAGTTTAAACAAAAGCAGTCGACTTTCAAAAAGGTAAAAAAGATAAAAATCGCACGGTTGTTTTTTACCTTTTCTGTTTTCCACGATTCCTATGCAATATAATTGCGGTCCGCCAATAAGACAAGGCGCGATCACAATATGGAACAAAAGGAAACAAGCGTCCTTGCCCAGGGGCGAGAGGGTACGAAGACCGATGGGTTCATGTCGCCGATGATCGACCTCAAGATCGACTACGGCTTCAAGAAGGTATTCGGAACGGATGAGAACAAAAGGCTGACGATAGGGATGCTCCGGGCGATCCTTCCCGACAAGGACATCGTCGACCTGACGTTCATCCAGAACCAGGCGGACGTGTTCGGCAGCGACGCGAAGAAGAGCGTGTACGACATCCGCTGCACGCTCAGCGACGGCTCGAGGGTGATTGTCGAAATCCAGCAGACAAAGCAGCACCACTTCAAGGAGAGGGTCCTCTACTATGGCTCGATGCCCATCTCAAACCAGGTCAAGGTCGGAGCCGACTACAGGATGGAACAGGTCATAGTCGTGTCCTTCGTCACCTTCGACATGCCTCACGGAGAGAAGTGGGACGAGAAGGTCCGCACGCACTACAGGTTAAGGGAGGTGCATGGCGATGACGAGATGACGGACAGACTGGAGTTCGTCTTCGTCGAACTGGGCAGAATGAACAAAAGCGCAGAAGAGTGTGAAACTTTCGAGGAAAAATTGTATCATTGCATACTTCACATGGAGAAGATGGAGGTCATGCCGAAGAACTTCGACGAGGACTATTTCAAAGCGCTCAACAGAGCGGCCAGGACGGCAAACTTCACCGGTGATGAACTAGAAGAATACAGGAAAGCGATGAGAACCGAACGAGATTTGATCAACCAGCTTGCTTACGCCCAAGAAAAGGGGTATGAAAATGGTAAAGCCGAAGGGCTTGCTGAGGCCAGCATGGCAATCGCATCAAGCTTGAAGCAGCAAGGAGCACTTTCCATGGAGCAGATTGCTCAGACCACAGGGCTGTCTCTGGAAGTAATCGAGACTCTATAACATTTCATTGAGGGGCTGAGTATAATACAGTAAACAAGAGGCTGGCCATTATGGTCAGCCTCTTGTTGTATGATTCATTTCCCGAACGGAACTGTGTTCGGAGCAGGACTATTTGAAGAGGAGCTGGGCGAACTGGTAGAGGCAGCGGCGCCAGGTGAGCCACTCGTGAGCGGTGTCTGGAGATACGTAGAAGTGTGCGTTCACGCCTGAAGCCTTTACATCTTCAGTCTCTTCCTTAGGGTCGGTGCCGTCGCCGAAGCCTGGAACCCTGTTCTCGAGCTCGCGGCTGCCGAAGCCTACGAAGACGAGCTTGTTGGTCTGTCTGAAGCCTGGGGTCTTGTCAGCATCCTGGACCGTGATGGTGCCGCCGCTGAAGATGCCGATGTTCGAGAAGAGCTCCGGATGGTTGAGGGTGATGGCCTTTGTGCACATGCCGCCCATTGAAAGACCAGCCATCGCGCGGTGGGCGTTGTCTGCCACTGTTCTGAAGTTTCTGTCGATATAAGGGATAAGATCCTCGGCCATGACTCTGTCGTAGGTCGCGAACATTGCCGACATGTCGAAGCCACCCATGCCACCCTGTGGCCTGCCTGCTGGAGCACCACCCTGAGGACGGCCCTGCGGTCTGCCGGCCTGTGCGCCAGGAAGGGTAGCGTCGCTGCACTCCATGACAACGATGAAAGGAACGGCGTTGCCGTCAGCAATGAGGTTGTCCATGATCTGTGCGGTCTTGCCCTGCTGTGCCCAGCCATACTCGTTCTCGCCGCCGCCATGCTGGATATAAAGTACAGGATAGCGCTTGTTGTAGTTGTACTCGTACTCCGCTGGGGTGTATACGAAACAGTGGCGCATCGCCTGGGTCACCTCCGACCAGTAGTAGATCTCGCGGATCTGGCCCTGTGGGACGTTCTTCACAGCGAAGAAGTCGCCGTCGTATGCAGGAACCTCGACGCCGCTGGTCCAGTGGCTTGAGCCATAGAAATAGCGTGCGGTAGGATCTGGAACGCTGGCACCGTCGATAACGATGTTGTAATAGTGGAATCCTTCGTCCTGTGGACCAGACTCGCCGACCCATGAGCCGTCCTCGCCCTTTACGAGATCATACTTCTTGCCGCCGAGGTCAAGCTGTACCGACTTTGCGTCGGGAGCATTAACCTTGACCCTGACGCATTTTTCAGAATTGACAGCAGGGAACTGCTTTCCGTGCTGAACTGTCTCCGAAGGAACGAAATCATCCTTCACCTGCGCATTCGCAGAAACGGCCACCAGCGAGAGAGCTGCTGCCGCAAGAACTGAAAACTTGTTCATGATTGTATTGTTGTTATATGGTTTGTTTCATAGTGGACACGGTTCTTTCCACAAGATAGACTTTCTCACTTCAACAATCAAACCATATTGTCAAATTGTGACTATCTTTGCTAGACATGGCACAGAACGAAATATCACAGAACAGCATGCGGGTTGCCAGGAACACGATGTTCCTTTGGTTCCGTATGCTCGTGCTTCTGTTCATCGGCCTCTTCACCTCACGCATCATACTGAAGGCCCTCGGAATCGAGGACATCGGTGTATACAATGCCGTCGGCGGAGTCGTGACGCTGTTCAGCCTGTTTACAAACTCGATTGCGGAAGCGATCGGCCGCTTCATGACCTACAGTCTCGGCAAGGGCGATGCAGCCAGGCTCAGGAAGGTCTTTTCGACCAGTCTCGCCATCCAGCTGTTCATGACCATGGCGCTCGTTCTCTTCATCGAGACAATAGGACTGTGGTTCCTTTACAATAAGATGGACATACCAGACGGCAGGATGGGAGCCGCGTTCTGGGTTCTTCAGTGCTCGCTTGCGACCATGGCGATCCAGTTGTTCAGCGTGCCTTTCAATGCCCTTATCATCGCCCACGAGAAGATGGGAGCTTACGCTTACATCAGCATCGTCGAGGGCCTGCTCAAACTGACCGTAGCCCTTCTGCTCTTTGTGGCTCCCGGTGACAAGCTGATAGGCTATGCAATCCTTATGATGGTCGCAGCCATCCTTGTCCGCATCACGTACACCTTATACTGCAGGAAGCATTTTCCAGAGTCGCACACGGGGCTGCGTCTGCATAAGGATCTCCTCAAGGAGATGGGTGGCTTCGCTGGCTGGAGCTTTTTCGGCAGCAGCGCCCTTGTCGTGAACACCCAGGGAATAAACCTGCTCAGCAATGTCTTCTTCGGAGTCGTCGTAAACGCTGCGCGCGGCTATGCTACCCAGATCGAAGGAATGATAAAGCCTTTCGTGAGGGGCTTCATCACCGCCATCAATCCCCAGATTACCAAGTCATACGCCAAAGGTGACACTGAATATGCCTTCGAACTGGTTGAAAAGGGCAGCCGACTGGTTCTTCTGATGCTTCTTGCCATCTCAATCCCGCTGATATTCGAGATGCCGATTCTGATCAATCTCTGGCTCGGCCAGGTGCCTGAGCATCTTGTGACCTTTGCAAGGTTGCTCCTGCTTCTCAATCTGGCGTTCTGTCTCCAGCCGCTGCAAACTCTCCAGCAGGCTACCGGCAAGGTCAGGCGTTACTTCGTTACAGTCGGTATCATATCATATCTGACGCTGCCCGTGACATGGATACTGTTTCATTTCGGTGCGCCGGCGTATGTTGCATATCTGGTGTATATCGTCGTGGAGCTTATTGCCGGTGCTGCCAAGCTGAACATAATAACGAACCAGATCGGATTCCCTGCAGCAAGATATCTACTCAGCTCCATCGTCCGTCCTCTTGCCGTCGGAACTGTAGCGGCTCTTGTGACCTGGGCGGCATGGAGATCCATGGATGAGGGTTGGCTGCGCCTGTTCGTAACGGTGCTTCTTTCGACCTCCGTAATGGGCGTCGGCACATGGCTCTTTGCCAGCACGGAGGGAGAACGGGCCTTCATCATTAGGGAATTGAAACGCTTTTTTGTATTTTTGCACCCTTAGTAAATCTGAAACAATGTCACTTAAATGCGGTATAGTCGGACTTCCTAACGTAGGAAAATCGACACTTTTCAACTGTATCAGCTCAGGCAAGGCCCAGAGCGCAAACTTTCCATTCTGCACCATCGAGCCGAATCTCGGTTCGACCAACGTCCCTGACAAGCGCCTGGAGGCTCTTACAGAGCTTTGCCAGCCTAAGAGGACCATTCCTGCAACCGTAGACATCGTCGACATCGCGGGACTCGTGAAAGGTGCAAGCAAGGGAGAGGGCCTCGGAAACCAGTTCCTTGCCAACATTCGTGAGACCGATGCCATCCTGCACGTGCTCCGTTGCTTCGATGACGACAATATCGTTCATGTAGACGGCAGCGTAGATCCTGTCCGCGACAAGGAGGTCATCGAGACCGAGCTCCAGATAAAGGATCTCGAGACCATCGAGAACCGTCTTCCAAAGGCTGAGAAGGCCGGAAAGGCAGGTGACAAGGAAGCAAAGAAGCTCAGCGAGCTGCTTATCCGCTATCGCGAGGCTCTGCTCCAGGGCAAGTCCTGCCGTACAGTCGAGCTTGTCAATCCTGAAGAGGAGGCGATGGCTCATGACCTGTTCCTCCTTACCAACAAGCCTGTGATGTATGTCTGCAACGTGGACGAGAAGAGTGCTGCGAACGGAAACCAGTATGTCGAGGCTGTCCGCGAAGCCGTCAAGGACGAGCACGCAGAGATTCTTGTGATCGCTGCAAAGACCGAGTCCGAAATCGCAGAGATCGAGGATTACGATGACCGCCAGATGTTCCTCGAAGAGCTTGGTCTCGAGGAGTCAGGTGTTGTCCGCCTCATCCAGAGCGCATACCGTCTTCTTGGCCTCCAGACCTATTTCACCGCAGGTGCAGACGAGTGCCGCGCGTGGACCATCCGCATCGGCGACAAGGCTCCAAAGGCTGCCGGTGTCATCCATTCTGATTTCGAGCGTGGCTTCATCCGCGCAGAGGTGATCAAGTACGAGGATTACATGAAATACAAGACCGAGGCTGCTGTACGCGCTGCAGGCAAGATGGGAATCGAAGGAAAGGAGTATGTCGTCCAGGACGGCGACATCATGCACTTCCTCTTCAATGTCTAAAGCTGTCATTCAGTCAGATGATACAGAAAAAGCGACCCGTCCGGGCCGCTTTTCTTGATGTTGGATTGTTTTAGTGAACATTAAAAAATAACTTGGTAAAGTTTTGAGTCAAGCGAAGACGATTTAT
>JAKSJO010000016.1 GCA_024398125.1 Bacteroidales bacterium | reverse complement strand
AAATGGAAAGAAGCGGTCGCAAAGGACCATGGTTCAGTAATCGAAGAAAAATAATCTATAAAAGAAATGAACAAGGATTTGATCATGTCCCACATGAGGACAGTCAAGGATTTCCCTATCAAGGGCATCCTATTCTGGGATCTCACCACAGTTTTCAAGAACGCAGAGTGTCTCAACGAGCTCATCGACGCATTCTATGAGCAGTACAAGGACAAGGGCGTCACCAAGATTGTCGGCATCGAGTCCCGCGGATTCATCATCGGTGCAGCCCTCGCGGCAAAGCTGAACGCAGGATTCGTTCTCGCGCGCAAACCAGGCAAGCTGCCTGCTGAAACCCTAAAGGAAAGCTATGCAAAGGAGTACGGCACCGACACCCTCGAGATCCATAAGGATGCTATCACCGAGGATGACGTCGTTCTCGTACATGATGACCTGCTGGCTACCGGCGGAACAGCCGCAGCAGTGATCAATCTCGTCGGCAAATTCAATCCGAAGAAGACCTATGCAGGCTTCATCGTCGGCCTCAAGGACCTCCCTGGATATGACGTGGTAGGCGCAAAGGCCGAACTCACAACCCTTCTTGATCTCTAAAACATTAAACCATTAACTGATAAAGTTATGAAAAAGTACATCGTTGCCATTGCATTCGCAATGCTCGCCCTTGCTCAGGGAGCAAAGGCACAGACCAATCTCCAGACCCTCTACGATTTCGACAGAGGACACTTCACAACCACTCTCGAGATGTTCAAGAGCGACAACTGGGGTAACACATTCTTCTTCGTTGATTATGACTATGCCGAGAAGAACACCCCATCAGGAACCTACATGGAGATTGCACGCTGCTTCAACTTCTGGCAGGACAGCAAGCTCGGAGCTCTCAGCCTCCAGGCAGAGTACAATGGCGGTCTCGGAATCTTCGGACTTCCTGTAGGATACGGCGGATTCGCTGTCAACAGCGCATTCCTCGGCGGTCTCGACTACTTCCTCCACAGTGCCGACTTCAGCAACACCCTTAACCTCAAGGTGCTCTACAAGGACATCCGCGGCATGAACTCTGACGTTCCCATGCAGTTCACCGCAGTATGGGGCATGGATAACCTCCTTGGCGTAAGCGGCCTCAGATTCTCAGGCTTCATCGATTTCTGGTGGGAGGGTTCTACCAGTGTCATGATTTCCGAGCCTCAGCTCTGGTACAACATCGGCCAGCACATCGGCGTTGACAACCTCAACATCGGCGGCGAGATCGAGTTCTCAAACAACTTCGCAGGCTACGACGGTTTCGCAGTACGTCCTTGCATCGGTACCAAGTGGAACTTCTAATCAAACCTGAACCATGTTAGAGAAACTTTTCGGTTTCAAGCAGGGCGTCCATAACGTCCGCACCGAGATCGTCGCAGGTATCACTACCTTCCTGACGATGGCATACATCCTTGCCGTAAATCCAAGCATATTCGGCAACCTCGCATCAACCGGCATGGACACCAACGCAGTGTTCACCGCAACCGCTCTCGCAGCGATGGTCGGAACACTCGTTATGGCTCTCTACGCAAAGAAGCCTTTCGGTCTTGCTCCTGGAATGGGTCTGAACGCGTTCTTCGTGTTCACCGTATGTTTCGGAATGGGTTACAGCTGGCAGTTCGCGCTCACAGCCGTGCTCATCGAGGGTATCATCTTCGTAATCCTCACCGTCACCAACATCCGTGACCTCATCGTCAACGCGATTCCTGCGACCCTCAAGAACGCTATCGGAGCCGGCATCGGCCTGTTCATCGCGTTCATCGGTCTCCAGAATGCCGGCATCATCGCCAACGACGACTCTACCCTTGTAGTGCTCGGCGACATCACCTCAGGCGCACCTCTTCTTGCCGTCATCGGCATCCTGATCACCAGCGTGCTCCTTATCCTCAAGGTCCAGGGCGCCCTCCTCATCGGCATTCTCGCAACCACCATCATCGGCATCCCTATGGGCATCACCAACTATGGCGGACTGGTTTCAACCCCACCTTCACTTGCTCCTATCTTCTGCAAGTTCGAGCTGAGCCAGATCTTCACCCTTGACATGCTCGTAGTCGTGCTCACCTTCCTCTTCATCGACATGTTCGACACCATCGGAACCGTCATCGGCGTTTCGACCAAGGCCAACATGGTTGACGAGAACGGCAAGGTAGAGGGTCTCAACAAGATGTTCATGGCGGATTCAATCGCTACCATCGCAGGTGCATGCTTCGGAACCAGCACCACTACCACTTATGTAGAGTCATCGTCAGGCGTTATGCAGGGCGGCCGCACCGGTCTCACCGCATTCACCATTGCTGTTTGCTTCGCAATCTCACTGTTCTTCGCTCCTCTGTTCCTTGCCATCCCATCGGCAGCTACAGCACCAGCACTCATCATCGTAGGTCT
This sequence comes from Bacteroidales bacterium, assembly GCA_024398125.1. GTDB lineage: Bacteria > Bacteroidota > Bacteroidia > Bacteroidales > UBA932 > Cryptobacteroides. The sequence continues at coordinate 58,843 of JAKSJO010000016.1, read as the reverse complement.
GTTCATGATCACCCCGATCATGAAGATCGACTTCGATGACTACAGCGAGAGCATCCCTGCATTCATCACCATCATCATGATGCCTCTTGCATACAGCATCAGCGACGGTATCCTCCTCGGCATGATCTCTTACGTAGTGATCAACCTTCTCTGCGGCAAGTACAAGAAGCTCAACCCTACCATGTACGTGCTTGCAGTGCTTTTCATCCTGAAATACATTTTCATCTAGCATGAAGAAAACTCTATTGACCTTAGCCCTGGCTGCGTGTGCTCTCAGCGCATCAGCCCAGGGCTATCGCTTTACGGATATCGTCCGCAACGCGGCTACGCCTGTTAAAGACCAGGCGCGCACCGGAACCTGCTGGTGCTTCGGAACCGTATCATTCCTTGAGTCCGAGCTTCTCCGCACAGGCAAGGGCGAGTACGACCTCTCCGAGATGTCAGTCGTACGCCAGAAGTATATCAACCAGCTCAACGACTACTATCTCCGCCGCGGTCAGGGCAGCCTCAGCCCGGGCAGCCTTCCTCACACAGCCCTCAACGCAATCAGGGTCGGCGGAATCCTTCCCGAGGAGGTCTACAACGGCATCGGATATGACTCAGACCACCACGACCATGGCGAGCTCGGACGCTATATAGGCTCTCTTGCAAAGACAGCAGTCGATGCAAAGAAGCGCAGCCCTGAGTATTACGAAATGCTCGAGAGCGTACTTGACATCTATCTCGGCGAGAAGCCTGCCAGCTTCAACTACTACGGCCGCACCTATACCGCAGAATCATTCTGGAAAAACCTCGGTCTCAACCTCGATGACTATGTCGAGATCACCAGCTTCTCGCACAAGCCATTCTACACTGCAATCGATGTAGAGGTACCTGACAACTGGGAGCACGAGCGCATGTACAATCTTCCTCTCGACGAGATGATGGACGTGATGGACAAGGCTCTCCTTGCCGGCTACACCATCTCATGGGACGGCGACGTCAGCGAGAAGGGATTCGTCCACAAGAGCGGTCTCGCGATCAACCCAACTGAGAAGGCGATGGAAGAGGCTCTCACCTTCAAGAAGCCTTGCGAGGAAATCAAGGTTGACCAGGCAGTACGCCAGGCCGGCTACGAGAACTTCACCACCACCGACGACCACATCATGCATGTGACAGGTATGGTAAAGGACCAGAACGGCACCATCTACTACATCACCAAGAACTCCTGGGGACCGGACAGCAACTCCACCGGCGGCTACCTCAACATGAGCGAAAGCTTCGTCCGCGCGAAGACCATCTGCTTCATGGTCCACAAGAACGCCATTCCAAAGGAAATCCGCGCCAAGCTCGGACTGTAGCCTTCGGAGTTAAATAGCCGCGCTCTTGGCTGGATGTTACAGTCAACTGACGAAAGAATTAGATTCATGTGACGCAAGGGTTGACCCCTTGCGTCATTTTTCTTGTCTGTCAAGCACTCTCTCTCTGAATGCCGGCTCGTTTGCTTTCGAGACAGGAAGCACTTTGTCCGATCCGAAAAGCTGGAGTTTATACCCTGCGGCATTACCTGAAACCTGGGTTATGAAGTTCATATTGACAAGGAAAGCGCGATGGATATGAATGATGTAGGAATATGGCGACAGCATATTCTCGATGTCATGCAGCGAACAGCGCAGGCGCTTCTGCATGAGGTCCTCGTCAATATGAATCTGCTTGAATTAAGCGCCCAGAAATCATTCCTGAAGGATGATGCGCTGACAATCAAACTGTCTGCTTATGATGTACTGAACAGAAGGATTTCGGACAGTTCAGTATCACTCAAACATGTGACCATAAAAGCCCAGCCATCATTTTGAGAGTGTCTTATCACTTCAATACAGCAAACAACAAGCACAAAGGCACAGGTGCAGGAGACTCCGTCAAGAACAGGCTCTGATTGCTTCCTGGGCGACACAAGCATTTGTTCACACTACTGAAACTGACATTGCCCCAATATGGTGCAAAAAATTGCATAGGAAAACCAATACGAATTTTGGTATTACGAATATTCGTATTATCTTTGTTCCGCACTCATATAAGGGTGTTAAGGTCTTTGTTATAATGAAACAGGTTATTCTATCCGAAGAAGAGATGGAACTGATTGAAGCAATCAGGAACGTCCAAAAGGCATACCCTAACGGGTATGATGAATTGGTCTGGTATGCACAGGCAATCTTCGACGACTTGGTAGATTTACCAAAGTAGTTATTGTGGTCCCATTCTTACCGGGATGGGATCACTAAAGACCTTTAAACTAAGCAACACAATTAATCAAAATAACATCATGGCAAGCATTAAGGAGGAACTCAATGATATCTTGATGTTCATATCATGGAGGCAGTTCTCGCGTAGTTATTTTAACAGATCATCATCGTGGATATACCACAAACTTGATGGTATAGACCCTATTACAGATTCCGAGCGTTTGAAATTAAAAGAATCTCTTCTATCTTTGTCTGAAAGAATACGTAACTGTGCAGACAGTATATAGTATAACAAAGACCAACTACGAGCGGCTGCTGTGAAGCAGCCGCTTTTTCCGTCTAAATGGATCACGGGGACAGACCTGGATCAAGGGGTCAGACCCCTTGATCCACTTCGCCCTGCACGGGCGGGCGGAGGTGTGGAGCGCCATCGAGGATTGCGTAAAGCGGAACGAGCGGTAAGCAGGCGTCTCGTGACGGCGTGTGTCTGACGAACGTTAGGCGCGCAGCGGCTAAGAGTGAGGAGTTAGCCGTCAAGCCTGCGAAAGCGAAGTGGAGCAGCAATCCGTGACCGGCGCTCCACACCTCGCGACCCGCCCTGACCGGCCAAAGGGCCCGGGAATGCCTTAGGTTACACAAAAAAGCGCGGAAAACGTGTCACTTGCCCCGCTATCGAGTGGGAGATGACACGAAAACGACCGAATCCGTGACACCTGGCTCGAAAAACCCTCAAAAAGAGGCTCGAACCAAGGGAGATTACACAAAAGCGCGCGAAAACGTGTCACTTGCCCCGCTATCGAGTGGGAGATGACACGGAAACGGCGGAATCTGTGACACCTCCATAGAGAATCCCCGCCCGTGCAAGGCCAAAACACCTCGTGACCCGCCCGGGGCTTATCGCTCAGATTCGGCAATAAGGTCTTTCAACTTGGCGTTGAAGGTGTCGGCGCCGTAGACCAGCTTCTCGAGGGTGAGATGCATGCGGTAGCGCCAGTAATGCCGCGGAATCGCAGGAATGTTGATGCGCTCCCCCATCGGATCCTCGGCGCGGAGCTCGGCATCGATTGCAAGCCAGTCCTGAAGCGGCAGCACGGTCAACATAGCGGGAGAAGCCAGATGCTGCCCGATGATCTGCTCGCAAATCTCAGTCGAAGCGGCCTCCGGAGCGTCGCCCTCCAGTTCAAGAACCTCTTCATAATACTTCTGGATCAGTTCCCTGTCCTCCTCTTCCCACCACATTCTCAAAGGGCTCATATCGTGGGTCGAAGTGGTACATACGCTAAGGTAAGGATACTCGGCAGGTACAGCGAAGGTCTGGCCAAGCACCTTAGGCATACGCTGGATCTCGAGAGAAAGCAGCTTAAGGTCATCCATAACCTCAGGGACGCACGCCGGAATCATACCCAGATCCTCACCGCAGGCAAGCATGCCGGTCGCGGCAAGAAGGTCAGGAAGCTTGCTCATAGCCTTCTCCTTCCAGAACTCATTATGTCTATGGTAGAAGAAATCCTCATAGAGCCAGTCAAATGTCAGCTTCTGCTGGCCGGTCAGTGCATCGTAGGCCTCGCTCTTCTTGGCACCGATACCGGGATGCCACATGCCCTTTACGCGAGGATCAGGCAGGAACAGGTCATCGGCCACAGGAAGTCCGAAACGGTCCAGGTCGGCGCTGCTGTACGGCAGTGCAGGACTGAAATGGCCCTTCATGCCACTCTTCTCCGGTACAGGAATCTCCCAGATGCGGAAGAATCCAAGGAGATGGTCGATACGGAACAGGTCGAAATACTCGGCCATCTTACCGAGACGGGCCTTCCACCACGCATAGCCATCCTTCGCCATCACATCCCAATTATAGGTAGGGAATCCCCAGTTCTGGCCATCCTCGGAGAACGGATCAGGCGGTGCTCCTGCCTGGGAATCCATATTGAAGAGCTTCGGATTGCACCATGCATCGGCACTGGTACGGCTGACACCGATAGGAAGGTCTCCCTTGAAATAGACGCCCTTCTTGTGGGCATAATCAACCACGCCCTTCAGCTGGCGGTCCAGGTGATACTGTATATAGAAATGATACTCGACCTCATCCTTGTGCGCAGCATAGTACTCATGCGCCTTCTTTGATGTATAACGGGCATACTCGCCCCAGCTCGCGAAATCCACATTGCCGTACTCATCGCGAAGAGCGCAGTAGACAGCATACGGGAGTAGCCAGGACTTGTTTTCCGCAAAGAACTGTCTGTACTCCTCGCTCTCAAGATCAGCCTTGCCGGCGGCAGCATAGTGTGCGCGTGTCAAGGCATTCTTCGCATCGTTGACAGCAACATAGTCAAGCTTCGGCTGGGCATTGAGTTCCGCGCGGGTCTTCTTGTATGAAGCGTCCTCCTTTATACCCAAATCCGTAAGACGGAGGAACTGAGGATGGAGAGCGAAAGAAGAGTTAGCATTGTATGGATATGAATCCATCCAGGTTCCGCTCATGGTCGTATCGTTGATAGGAAGCAGCTGGATTATGCTCTGGCCTGTCTTCTCGGCCCAGTCGACAAGGAGCTTAAGGTCCTCGAACTCGCCGACGCCGAAGCCTTTCTCGCTACGAAGCGAGAACACAGGAACCGCTGTACCGGCTCCACGCCAGCCCTTGACATCGAACTTGCGGCACGAATGGCGCTGGAGGAAAGGATTGGCATCCTCAGGGGTGTCGATCCAGCTGTCACGCAGTTCAGTCACCCCCTTGCGGAGAATGGCATGGTGAACCATCCACTCACGACGGACGGTACGGCCGCCACTGACCACCTCATAGGCATAGCTGTCCACCATGGACTGTGTGCAGCGAGGGACGTCGACGCTCCAGACATCTCCCGGGTTCCAGTTCATCGGATAGCGCTTGCGGCCCATCACGAGCTCCAAAGTCTCTCCCCAGACAGTCTTATATTCTATAGAAAATGTCATATTATTGGTATATTTCCGACAAAAATAAAAAAAACGTAAAAAATGCGTTAACAATAGGTTTTCGCAATCGTCATATAGGTGCTATGAAAAAACTGACACTTATCATCACCTTGACCCTGCTGAGCATTGCAGCATTTGCGCAGAACAGACGCGCCGCGGTCACCCAGAGCGAGCTCATGGATCTCGTCTCAGATTACAGAATGAATCTGGAATTCGAAGTTGTTCAGTTCGGAGGAATCGCGATGAGCGCTGTGAAGACGCTCGTCCTCACAGCAATGGCAGGAGACCCCGACCCGGATGTCCGCGCAGCACGCAAGCTTATCCGAGGCGTACGCAGGGTTGCGATTGTAGACTACTCCGATTGCAGCAACAACGTCAAGGACAAGTTCAACAGGAAGCTTGACAGGATACTGAAGAACACGGATCCACTCATGGAGTTCAAGGATGACGGAGAAAAGATGACCATTTACGGAGTGGTATCCGACAAGGGCGACAAGTTGCAGAACTTCATTCTCTGCGACCCCGAAGACGGAACGCTGATTTGCCTTTTCGGCACGATTGACATTGATACTATTGCAAGATTCGCATCGGATAACCTATGACACACGCGGAATTCAAGGCCAAGGTCCTTCCGCTTTCCGAACCTCTGTACCGCATAGCGCTGTACATGCTTGAAGACGAAGCAGACGCTTCAGACGCGGTCCAGGACCTGATGCTGAAGCTATGGCGCGAGCGGGACAGCCTGGACAAAAGGGACAACCTCAAGGCCTGGTGCTCGACCATGATGCGCAACCTCTGCGTGGACAGGATCAGGGCAGCGACAAGGAGGAGGGGCAGCGGGAAGGAGATAGAGCTGTCCACAGGCAGTCCTGAGAGCGGGCTTGAGGACAAGGAAAGACTCAGGAGAGTCATGGAAGCCATGGCAGACCTGCCGGAAACCCAACGCCGGATACTTCACATGAAAGTCTTCGAAGACCTGTCGTACGAAGAGATAGAAGAAAAGACAGGATTGGGAAATGCATCGCTGAGAGTGCTTCTCAGCAAAGCCAGAAAAACATTGAAAGCCGTTTTATGAAAGATTTGAAAGATATCGAAAGACTCGGGCTCGAAGAGCTCATGGAGATTGCGGATGACAAGTCCGTCAAGGCTCCGGAGAATCTCATCGGGTTCCTGGACAAGGCCATCGACGCCGAGGCTCTCATCGAAGAGGTCGCCAAGGACGAGGAGGCTGTAGCTCTCAAGTCAAGACCTGTGACCCTGATGTTCCGCCGCATCGCACCATACGCAGCAGCTGCCGCAGTCGTGGTTATGGCCTTCGTAGCCTACCCTTCTCATCCGAAGGACACCTTCGACGATCCCGCTCTTGCCTACGCTGAACTTGAAAAGACTTTCGCCTATATGTCATCCAAGACAGGAAAGGCCCTCGACATGGCCCGCCTCGAAGGAGACCAGGCTATGGAAAAAACAATCGACATGCTTAACTTTTAAATACCTAACCTATGAAAAAGATCATCATCGCAGCCGTAATGCTGCTCATATCCATCACTTCATTCGCCCAGAGCGGCGAGGCGCTGTACCGCAAGTACTCTGATGAACCAGGCGTAAGCGGAGTTTATATCTCCCCTGCCATGTTCCGCATGATCGGACGTCTGCCGGCCATGAACATCAACAATGACGACGTGGACATCACCCCTATCATCCGCTCTCTCTCGGGCTTCTATCTCATCAACAGCGAGAACCCGGACGTCAATGAAGCCCTCCGCGCCGAGATGCGCAAGGTCCGCGGATCAAACAAGTACGAGCTTCTCATGGAGGCAAAGGACGACGGGGACAAGATGAGCATCTATACCGCCAACAAGGGCAATCTCATAACAAGCCTTCTCTTCCTCGCAGAAGAGATCAGCGAATGCACATTCATTGTCCTTGACGGTTCAATCTACCAGGAAGGCCTCGACAGGCTGCTCAGCAAGGCGCTCAGCGACTAGTTCGCAGTATCGCCAAAGGCGCTGTAGGCATTGAGACGGTCTACCAGCATAGGAGATTCCGCCCCGTGGCTCGCCAGAAGGATAAGATTGTAGATCGGATTATTGGTAACAACAGGCACAGTGGCATTGCCATTGAATGCCAGACTGTCAGAAACCGCTGCCGGAGCTGTTCCGGTGGCGGTTTTTTTCAGGTACGCCTTCTCGGCAGCCTTGGCCATGGCACGGTTTGCAGGGCTCTTTTTCAGCACCTCTATGTACTTGCGTATCATCCTCTGGTCTCCAAGTGCGATGTTGTACTTGAGGGTCTGGCGGAGCACCATCATGCTGGTTCCGTATGGAAGGGTACAGCCTGACTGGCTGATAAGATGCAGGGCCTCATAATTGCAGCCCAGACACTCCTGGAGTATGCTGCTGAAGTAATATCCCCTGCGGGTACGGACACCCTCCATGTCGAGGTCCTCGGGGCCCTTTACAGGATAGGCGTTCAGGTTCTCGGCCATACGGCCCTGTGCATTCAGCGCAAGCATGGCGAAAGGAATCATCTCCCTGTCCTTGCTTGCAGACATGACGTCGGCGGTCTTGAGGATCTTGTCCCAGTCATGCCTTCTTGCGGCCTGCTCGATGGTCGCCCACTTCTCGTTCATACGAGGTGTCCGGCCTAAAGCGGTTGCCAGAGAAACGACTGCGACAGGCGCGATAAAGGCAAGCAGGAGGGTCCCGCGGGACAGCTCCTTCCGGAACAGAAGGAAGTCCTTCGGCAGAAACATCGCAACAAGAAGCACAGGGATACATAATCTGAACAGGATCTTGACGACAGGCAGAGGGTCGCAGCCGGCATGCACAAACATGTACCAGGCCACGCAGGCAAGCACAGATGCGGACGGCTTTGCCAGGCTGCCGAGGAACCTGAAAAGGATATTGGCGAAAAGGTACACCAGCGTGATCAGGAGGGCAGTCAGCAGGCCGCCGACTACCGGGAACCTGAAGAATCCCGAAATGAAACTTGCCACGATGCGGGATAAAGGCCAGGCCTCACGGAAGGTCTGGGTGAAATAGTCTCCAGTCAGCAGGAAAAGGCTGAGCGCCTCGTGCTGCTGTATTGTCTGGCTCTGGAAGACCAGAGTCACGCAGAAAACCGCTGCGAAAAGCAGCGCGTATGTCATCGGGAACTTTTTCATCTGAACAGCTGTCTGGTCTGGTCCTGGCGGTCAGGAGACTCCGACCTGAGGAATTCCGGGATATTGTATGACTTGAGGCGGGTCATGTCGAAGTCGGTTGTCTTCTGGGGAAGCATGAATGGCTTTCCGAAATGACCATTTCCATCAAAGGAGGCGATATAAAGGCGTGTGTAGCGGCCATCGTCGCGGCGGCTGCCGAATACCACCCAGCGGCCGTTGGACGACCATGAATGATAGCTTTCCGCCTCGGGACTGTTCAGCACATCGGCCGAATGGGCTTCGCCTGTACGGAGGTTGAGCAGCCAGAGGTCGGCCTCCCTGTGCCATATAGGGAAGGTTCCGTATGCAGAAGCTGTGAACAGCAGGTAGTCGCCCTTGATTCGAGGGAACGAGACAGAGATGTCTTCGCGGCTGAACACCTCGCGTGGCTCGCCTATGAACCTGCCGTCCTCGAAATCGATCGCCATGAGGGAGTAGCGCATTCCGCCTCGTCCGAGGGAGACATTCTCGACGGCAGGGGCGGCGCAGTAATAGAGAGTACGGCCGTCATCGGACCATGACGCAAAGGTCTCAAGCGTGTTCGGGGTGTCGAAGACAACTGTCACAGAGTCGGTCTGGAGATCCACCATGATGATGTCGGAGGCAGTGTCATAGACCTCGATGGGCTGGTCACCACCGATCTGGAAGCTCTGGTGTGTGGTATTCGAGCTGAAGACCAGATAACGGCCGCCAGGATGCCATGCGGAATAGGTTCCCTGGCGCTTCGGACCTACGTCGGCCAGATTTACAATCTTTGCATCGTCGCCAAACGCGAAAACGGTACCGCCGTCGCGGCCACGGGCATGGAACACGATGTTCTCAGGGTCTCCGTTACAGAATGAATGACAGTTCAGGCAGCCCTTTCCGGTCGCCTCGTTGGTAACGATCGCCCTCTCATCAAAGCTGGCGAGTTCTCTCTGGTAGATGCCTATGTCGTGCCAGCTCTCATAGCCTGGCTCGATAAGTCTGTATGCCACATAAGGGTCGATGGCCTGGCTGGATCTGTAGATAGGGAAAGCCTTGTACTCGACACCTTTCCTGTCGCCCTTGTTCCAAGCCTTCACACTGACCATTATCGAATCGCCCATGTCGCGTCGGCTCTCGGTGAAGCGACGGCCATCAGCCATGTCGAAACGAAGCTCGGCAATCCCTTCCGGGACAGTCACTCCGACATAGTCAGGATAGATTTCAGGATAGCTGTCGACCGCCTCGAATCCCGACGGTTTCCCGCAGGAAGCCAGTACCAGCATGGAGGCTGCGGCGGCTATACCTTTCGTCAATGCAAGTGTTTTCATATCAACTGCAAAGATAGTAAACGATTCCCGGTTTCAATGGTCGCATTTTTGGAAACTTATTTTTTTAGAATGACTTTGTATATTTGTGAATTGTGTCAAAAGATAAACTATGAAAAGAAGACTGTATGAATGGATGACCGTCATTTCGGCATCCCTACTGATGATATCTCTGATTTCCGGCTGTTCAAGTCATTCCGGCAAGCCGGTCAGCGCTGATTTCACCCAATATGTGAGCGCATATACCGCAGGACTGATCCAGGACGGCGGCGCAATAAGGATTGAATTCGTCTCGGACATCGAAGGGGCCGAGCCGGGCAAGGACGTGCCGAAGGGCCTTCTCAGCATTTCTCCAAAAGTCTCAGGCAAAGCCGTCTGGACCTCGAAAAACGCCCTGGAGTTCGTTCCGGACGAGAATTCCATGGTTCGCGGCAAGGAGTACACGGTCAGCGTCGCGCTTGACAAGCTGTTCCAGATCAGCGACAAGGCTCTCCGCAGGATGGAATTCGGCATCATGGCTGCAAGGCGCCAGGCCAGGATACGCATAACGGACATGATCATCACCGAAAGCAATCCGGACGTTGTGGACATAGCCGGCGAGATCGAGTTCAACTGCAGCATGTCCATCGAAGATGTAAGGAAGCACACGGAATGGTCCCTTGCAGCAAAGTCCGAAGGCGCAGCGATCAGCATCTCCGAGGAGACACCTTCCACATTCAGCTTCCGTACGGAGAATATAAGCAAGAGCGAGAGGGAGAACCTGTTCACAATAAGCTTCAAGGGGGCTTCCAAGGACTTTGAGTCAAAGGAAGAAGCTTCCATCATCATCCCCGCGAAGGGTACTTTCGAGGTTGTACGCGCCCAGCTTTACCTTGAGAGCGACCCAAGGATAGAGGTGATTTTCTCGGACATCCCCGGCTCTTCGGGCACGGACAAGGGCATGGTCACGGTCGAGGGCGGCACGGACGAGAAGGTCGCCACCTCCGGAAACAAGGCGACAGTGTGGTTCAACTCAAGGAGAACCGATGAACACATCCTTCATGTGGCTGAAGGCGTCAGGAGCGCCACCGGCAAGGCATTGGGCATGGAATATACTGAAAGCTTCCGCATATCCTCGGCCTTCCCTGCCGTGGAATTCCCGTTCTCGGGGAACATTCTGCCAGACCCGTCCAGACTCGTGCTGCCGTTCCGTGCAGTGAACCTCCGCGCCGTGGACGTGCGGGTGATAAAGATCTACACAGACAACATCATGAGTTTCCTCCAGGAAAACGACCTGGACGGCAGCATCGGCCTGCGGAGGTCAGGAAGGCTGGTTTACAAGGGGCAGATCCGGCTGGACACCGACCCGTCGAAGGACCTCGGCGAATGGCAGGACTTCTCCGTCGATCTGTCTGGACTGTTCAAGCAGGAAAGCGGAGCCATCTATCGCGTCCGGTTCCTGTTCAACCGCGACTATTACATTGGATTCAAGGGTGACGGAAAGAAGTCCGACGAAAGCTCGAGACAGCCGTCCTGGGCATCCGGCGGCATGGGCGAAGATCTGACCTCAGACGCATACTGGGATATAACCGAACCATACGTATGGGAGGACAGCGGCATCTATGACTGGAATGAGTACGAATGGAACGACATAGACGATCCAACCAAGCCGTCGTTCTACATGGAAGGAAACCGCTTCCCTGCCAGGAACATAATGACCAGCACGCTCGGAATCATCGCAAAGAGTTCCGACTCTTCGGAAATGGACATTTTCGTCAACGACATATTGAGCACAAAACCCGTATCCGGAGCGAAGGTCAAGGTATACGACTATCAGCTCCAGGAGGCCGGCAGCGGCAGCACCGACGGAGACGGACACGTCAGGATCGACGCCAGCCACAAGGCATTCATCGTGACAGCGGAGCACTCCGGATCGAAGACCTACCTCAGGGTGGCCGATGGCGATGAGAATCTGCTGAGCCGCTTCGACGTAGGCGGCGCCAAGATCGAGAACGGGCTCAAAGGATTCGTATACGGCGAGCGTGGAGTATGGCGTCCGGGTGACACTCTGCACCTCACGCTGGTCGTCGAAGACCCTATGAAACTGTTCCCGGAGGCACATCCGGCCACAATGGAGGTCTACACGGCACTCGGCCAGCTGCACACGCGCAAAGTCGCGGCAAGCAACGTCAACGGATTCTATACATTCAGCATTCCGACCGCCGAAAGCGACCCTACAGGCAACTGGAACGCATACTTCAAGGTTGGAGGTGCCACCTTCCACAAGTCTCTGCTCGTCGAGACAGTCAAGCCGAACAGGCTCAAGGTCAAGCTGAGCGTCCCTGATGTCATTGACGGTCCTGAGGCATTCAACTACAGCATCGAGTCCAGCTGGCTTACCGGTCCTGCCGCATCGGGCCTCAGGTACGAGATGGAGATGACCCTCCGCGACGGCAGCTCGCTGCTTGCGAAGAAGTCGAAGAGTCTGGATGGCTACACATTCAAGAATCCGCTCTCATCATTCTCGACCTCCGAGATCGACATAGCTGAAGGCACTCTCAACGCATCCGGAAAGGCGTCCGGCCGCGTCGACCGCAGCAAGACCATCTCACAGGCCCCAGGTCTGCTCGCCGCAAGCGTGGTCTCACGCGTGTTCGAGCAGGGAGGAGATGAAAGCTTCTCTCTCACTGAAACACTGTATTCGCCATATAAGGTCTACGTAGGCGTCAAGCCTGAGGCGGGCGACTTCCTGGAGACCGACAAGGACCATTTCTTCAATGTCGTGACGGTGGACTGCAACGGAAAGGCCGTCGACAAAAGAAGCCTGGACTATACAATCTACAAGCTTGACTGGAGCTGGTGGTGGGAAAGCGACGCTTCATCGCTCGACTCATACGTCAACGGCAGCAGTGCCAAGATCCACAGCAGCGGCAGGATTGCATGCGGTACATCTGGAGCGAAGATTCCGTTCCGCATCGACTATCCGGAATGGGGCCGTTTCCTCATACTCGTCAAGGATAGCCAAAGCGGTCACATGTCCGGTCTGACCTTCGTCGCAGACTGGCCGGAATGGCGCGGACGCAGCAGCAAGAGCGACCCTAGCGCCCTCACTATGGTCACGTTCTCGACCGACAAGAAGAGCTACGAGGTCGGCGAGGAAGCCACTGTATATATCCCGGCGGCCGCTGAAGGCAGCCGTGCGCTCGTCTCTCTCGAAGGCGCGGCAGGAGTGATCTCAAGCACCTGGGTGAAGACGGCAAAGGGCAACGAAACTCCTTACAGGTTCAGGATAACAAAGGACATGGCTCCGAACTTCCATATCCACCTGACGCTTCTCCAGCCTCATGGCCAGACCGGCAATGACCTGCCGGTACGCATGTACGGCGTCCAGCCGGTGGAAGTGACCTCGAAGGAATCCCACCTCAAGCCGGTTATAAGCATGCCTGACGCGGTGCGTCCACTCGAGCCGTTCACGATAAAGGTGAAGGAAGCCTCCGGCAAGCCAATGACATACACGCTCGCGATCGTGGACGAAGGACTGCTCGACCTGACGGGCTTCAAGACTCCGGATATCTGGGGCGCGATGAACCGAAGGCTGGCTCTCGGCGTGAAGACCTGGGATATGTACGATGACGTCGCGGGAGCATTCAGCGGCCGATTCTCGCCAATGTACAGCATCGGAGGCGACGAGGCCGTGATCAAGGGCAGCCGCAAGGAAAGCCGCTTCAATCCTGTTGTCAAGGTCCTCGGACCGTTCACTGTCGCAAAGGGCGAACAGAGCCACAAGATCACCCTGCCTATGTATGTAGGATCGGTGCGCGTCATGGTTGTGGCTGGTCAGGACAGGGCCTACGGCAGCGCCGAGAAGGCTGTTCCTGTACGAACTCCTGTGATGGTGCTCCCTACGCTGCCGAGAAAGGTTTCCGTGGGCGAGAGTTTCAAGCTCCCTGTCAACGTGTTCGTGATGGAGGACAATGTCCGCAAGGTCAATGTCAAGGTCAGCGTAGAGGGGCCCGTGAAGCTTGTTTCCGAATCGGCGAAGGATATCGAGTTCAGCGGCAGCGGAGACACCATGACCTCGTTCGAGCTGAAAGCCGCCGGCAGCGAAGGCCAGGCGAAGGTGACTGTCAGCGCGACAGGCGGAAGCTATACCGCCAAGGAGACAATCTATCTTGATGTGACCAATCCTAATCCGGTGATCATCAGATCCGTCGCAGGCTTCATCGAGGGCGGCAAGAGCATCACCCTGCCGTACACACCTGCTTCCGAAGGCGGCGTGGAGGCGATCCTCGAGGCGGCAAGCTATCCGACCATCGACCTGGACGGCTGCTACAGCTTCATGGAGAACTACCCTCACCTGTGCGGTGAGCAGATCTGCGCGCGAGGCATCGCGTTTGTGGCGCTCCGCGACATGCTCTCGGACGAGAAAGCCGCGAAGGTCGATGCCCTCATCCCTGAAATGCTCGGCAACCTCTATTCGCGCCAGCTCGGCAATGGTGGATTCGTTCTGTGGCAAGGCCAGAACGTCGCCGACCCATGGGTAAGCTCGATGGCAGGTCATTTCATGGCGCTGGCGACAGCCCAGGGCTACAGCGTCAACCAGGACGTGCTCAACAGCTGGGCGGACTTCCAGCGCAAGGAGGCTCGCAGCTACCGCAGGACTGATTCGAAATACGCCGACGGCTACGACGTGGCACAGGCGTACAGGCTCTATACCCTCGCCCTCAACGGCAAAGCCCAGGATGCCGCAATGAACCGCATGCGCGAGACAGCCTCGCTGACCGAGACCGCAAAATGGCTCCTGGCATCGGCCTACGCACTCTCGGGCAAGAAGCAGATTGCCCAGAGCATAGTCGGCGAGATTATGGATGCGGGCAGCAAGCCTGAAAGCGGAAGCGGAGTATGGGGCGTGACATACGGCAGCCCGGCCCGCGACAAGGCGATAGCAGTCGAGGCTCTTGTCCTTGCCGAGCGCAGCGCCCAGGCCCTCAACATGTCGCGCGAGCTCGCGGATGAATTCCATGGAAGCAGTTACTACACCACCCAGTCGACCGCATTTGCAGCTGCGGCAATCTCAAGGCTCGCGGAGAAAATGGGCGACAACATTGTATCCATAGAACTCGGCGAAGGCCGCAGAAAGGCCGTCGAGAGAAAGGACCGCAGCTTCGTAAGCGCAAGCCTGGACCTCAACGAGAAAAGCGTGGAGATAAGGAACACCGCGGACAATGCAGTCTATCTCAACGTCATTTCGAAGTTCAGGCAACCGGCCGGCCAGAAAGTCGAAGCCGCCCAGGATGACATCAGCATGAGCGTAAGCTATCTCGGTGCTGACGGCAAGTCCATCGACACCCGTCAGATTGCGCAGGGAACCGATTTCAGCATCAACGTCAAGGTATCCGGACTGAGCTCGGCCGATGCCGGCAGGAACATGGTGCTTACCATTCCTGCTGCTTCGGGATGGGAGATATTCAACGACCGCCTCTATGGTACCGCGGCCCAGACCGACGCCGATTACATCGATTACAGGGATGACCGCGTGAACATCTACTTCAGTCTCGCGAGCGGATCAAGCGCAAGCTTCAAGGTCCGCGTCCGCGCGTCATACCAGGGAGAATTCACCCTTCCGGCAATCAGCTGCGAGGACATGTACCACCCTGATGTGCATGCGAACACAGGCTCAGGTATCACCATTGTTAGATAAGTCATGAAGTGGACTCCGAGGCGCAAAGCCGCCGCAATCATAGCCGGAGCGCTGTGCCTCGGGTATCTTTTCTGTCTACCCCGGGACCTGTTCCGCGGAGTGAGCTATTCTACCGTCGTGAACTCGGCCGAGGGAGAGCTGCTGGGCGCGCGTACGGCGGCTGACAGCCAGTGGAGGTTCCCTCCGACCGATTCCATTCCTGAAAAGTACAGGACCTGCCTCATCCAGTTCGAGGACAGGCATTTCTATTGGCATCCCGGTGTCGACCCTGCCGCAATGCTGCGTGCAGGCTGGCAGAACCTGAGCAGCGGCCATGTAGTCAGCGGCGGAAGCACCATCTCGATGCAGGTCATACGCATGTCCCGCGGCAAGGACAGGACTATCTGGCAGAAGATGGTCGAGATGGTCCTGGCGACCCGGCTTGAACTGAGGTATTCAAAGTCAAAGATACTTGCCCTATACGCATCCCATGCGCCTTTCGGCGGCAATGTGGTGGGCATACGCGCTGCGTCCTGGCGGTATTTCGGACATCCCTGCGAAGAGCTTTCATGGTCCGAGGCCGCGACACTTGCCGTACTTCCCAACTCTCCTTCGCTGATGCATCCGGGCAAGAACCGCGACATGCTGATGGAAAAGCGCAACAGACTGCTCGGAAGGTTGCTGGAAAAGGGTGTCCTGGACTCTCTGACATACGAACTGTCCTGTGAGGAGCCGCTGCCGGACAAGCCGTTGCCGCTGCCGGGACATGCCTTCCACCTTGTCGAAAAGGCCCAGGCCGAAACGCCTGGACACGAAGTGGAATCTACACTGCGGTACAGCCTGCAGCGTTCGCTGGAATCCATGACCGACCGCTGGCAACGGGAACTGTCCACCCAGGGAGTGAATGACCTTTGCGCGATTGTGATCGATGTGAGGAGCGGAAAGACGGTCGCTTACGTCGGCAACGCCGGACTGGACGGGGCCAGATATGGCTCGAAAGTGGACATCGCCGACTCTCCGCGAAGCACGGGAAGCATACTGAAACCATTGCTGTACGCGGCGGCACTCCAGGAAGGAGAGATTCTGCCGCACTCGATTCTGCCAGACGTGCCGGTCAACATAAACGGTTTCTCTCCACAGAACTTTGACATGCAGTTCAGCGGTGCGGTACATGCCTCCGAAGCACTTGCAAGATCGCTGAACGTGCCTTTCGTGCACATGCTGCGCAATCATGGCGTGCCGCGTTTCATGCAGGAACTCGGGGCTCTCGGCATGACGACACTGACCCGAAGCGCGGACAATTACGGATTGTCTCTTATCCTTGGCGGTGCCGAAGGGAAACTCCGCGAGCTGACGGGGATCTATGCCGCTCTTGTGCGTTATTATCTTCGGCTGGACGAAAATGCTGAGGACTGCTGGCCCCCTGTGACAGCCATGCCTGCAAATCCACTGACCGACAGACTCTCCCTTAGATATACCTTCGACGCGATGAAGGAGCTGACGCGCCCTGACGGATCGGACTGGAAGATGCTTTCGTCGGCCCAGGCGGTCGCATGGAAGACCGGAACCAGCTTCGGCTACAGGGATGCCTGGGCGATCGGCGTAACTCCGGAGTACGCGGTCGGCGTGTGGGCGGGCAATGCCGATGGAAGTCCCGCAGCCGGACTGACTGGAGCCAGGACAGCCGGACCGGTCATGTTTGATATCTTCAGTCTCTTGCCTCGCAGCGACTCAGGCTGGCCTCAGGACCTCTCGGACGGCATCGAGGTCGAGGTCTGCCATCACAGCGGAATGCTTGCCGGGCCGTTCTGCGACCGGATTGATACTCTCTACCTGCCTCGCAGCGCGACCAATGCCGCCGTATGCCCTTACCATCGCGCCTTCCGCATAACTTCCGACGGGCGCTGGCGTACAGACGGCCCTGTGCCGGGCTCGCACATGAAGAACCTGTTCCTGCTCCCTCCTTCCATGGAATGGTTCTATAGGCAAAGCCATCCGGAATATGAGGCCCTGCCTCCGCTGATGCCAGGCAGCACTTCGTCTGGCACGGTCAATCCAATGCAGTTCATCTACCCCGAAGCCGGCACGACCCTTTACCTGCCTGTCCAGCTGGACGGGACCCCGGGAAATGTCGTGTTCCATCTTGCCCATTCCGAGGCCGGGGCGACCGTCTACTGGTACCTTGATTCAAGTTTCCTTGGCAGCACCAGCGACCTGCATCAATTTGAAATGCACCCGGAGCCAGGGCACCATAATGTCACTG
This sequence comes from Bacteroidales bacterium, assembly GCA_024398125.1. Classification (GTDB taxonomy): domain Bacteria; phylum Bacteroidota; class Bacteroidia; order Bacteroidales; family UBA932; genus Cryptobacteroides. The sequence goes on along the minus strand of JAKSJO010000016.1, from coordinate 41,259 downwards.
TAACAGACTCTTCCGGAAGCATTCTTTCCATTGATTTCAACGTTTCGGAGCACTGATTTCCCCTGACATATTACAGTTTATTACCACTTGATACGTTTTAATCTCCGATTGATACGTTTTAGGTTATTAATTTATTTTAGAAACTGTACGTAATCCATTTATTTTTCAGTACTTTTGTGCATCGTGCCGTAGAGGGTACCTACATTGACGAACTGACAAAAACTATCATACTAATTATTATCTCTATGAAACGAATCATTCTTGGGATTCTCCTGACCATGATGGCGCTTACCGCGTTTGGTCAGTCGAGAGCCTTGACTGGATCGATCACGTCCGCAGCGGACGGCACCCCTGTTGTGGGAGCTACCGTTCAGGACAAGACATCCGGTCAGTTCGCCATCTCGGACGCAGATGGTAAGTTCACGATTTATGCATCAGAGAAGTCAGGATCACTCCTGATCATGTGCCTGGGCTTCAGAGACTACACTCTCGCCCTCTCCTCAGCTTCCGATTACAAGGTTGAGATGGAAGCCGACCTCATGATGCTGGACGAGACCATGGTTATCGCCTATGGTTCCGGAAAGAAGACCTCATTCACCGGTTCCGCTACAGTCGTGAAGAAGGAAGAACTTGAAAAAATTTCAACTTCCAACGTCAGCCAGGCCCTCCAGGGTCTCTCTGCCGGTGTACAGGTTATCAACAGCAACGGTCAGCCTGGTTCATCTGGTTCAATCAAGATCCGTGGTATCGGTTCAATGAATGCATCCAGCAACCCTCTGTACGTTGTTGACGGTGTTGCTTACGAAGGAGCCATCAACGCTATCGCACCTTCTGATATCGAGTCGATGACCGTCCTCAAGGATGCATCTGCAACCGCACTCTACGGTTCACGTGCAGCCAACGGTGTCATCGTGATCACCACCAAGAAGGGTCAGAGCGAAGAGGGCAAGATCACCTTCCGCAGCTCCCTCGGCTTTGCGTCAATGGCAGTTCCATTCCCTCGTTCACTCACCCCTACCGAGCTCCTCCGCGTTACCCATGACGCACTCTACAACCAGAATCTCGATTCAGGTCTCGGCAAGGACGAGGCACGCGCACTTGCATCACAGCTCGTTCTCAACGAAATCAGCACCAACCCTTGGAGAACCAACAACCTCATGGATGATAAGGGTGGTCTGCTCGTAAGCGACAGCGACGCACGCTGGATCGCAGACTGGAGAGGCGAAATGCTCAAGAGCCGTCCTCGCCAGGAGTATGCCATCGACATGAGCGGAAAGAACGGAGACACCAACTACTTCTTCTCAGGCAGCTACCTGAACGACAAGGGTGTATTCACCACCCAGGAGTTCGACCGTATCTCTGCACGTTCCAACGTCAGCACCAAGATCAAGCCTTGGCTCGAGGTTGGAAGCAACACTTCATTCTCACACAGCAAGACCGACGCTCCTGTTTCTTCATCATACATCTGGTTCCTCCGTACCATCTCACCTCTCTACAACATCTGGAAGTATGATGATGCTACCGGAACCTATGCAGTGAACTCAAGCGGCAAGCGTATCTACGACTACGGCAGCGACCGTATCATGTGGGCTGCATGGAACCCTCTCTCAGAGGCTGACTACAACAGCTATATCACTGTTCGTGACAATATCTCTACACGTAACTACGCTCAGTTCAACATCATCCCTGGACTTACCTTCAAGTCTACCGTGGCTCTCGACTACTATCTTTCAAAGTACGACGGCTACACCAGCGCAACCGAAGGTCTTTCAGCAGGTGAAGGTGGTTGGGCAGGCAAGCAGTACGACCGTGGAGTCGCAACCACCTGGACCAACATCCTCAACTTCGACCGCGAGGTCGCTCCAGGCCACACCCTCGGCATCATGCTCGGTGAGGAGTCTTATTCAAGAACCGACGCAGGCGCATACGCTGACCGCAAGGGCTTCCCATTCGGCGGTCTCTACGAGCTCAACTCAGCAGCCACCGGTGTAGGTTCAACCTCTTATGCCGACAACTACCGTCTCCTCTCATTCTTCTCAAGAGCAGAGTACGACTTCAACGACAAGTACTATGTAAGTGCTTCTGTACGTACCGACGGTTCTTCAAAGTTCGCAGCTCAGTCACGCTGGGGTACCTTCTGGTCACTCGGTGCTTCATGGCGTATCAACAACGAGGACTTCCTCAGCGGCGTCAAGTGGATCGACAACCTCAAGATCAAGGCATCTTACGGTGCCGTAGGTAGCGACCAGCTCGGTAGCAACTACCTCTACCAGGGTCTCTACGGAACAGGTTACAACGACTACCAGAACGCAGGTGTACTCATCTCACGTCTCCCTAACGAGACTCTCAAGTGGGAGACCAACCTCCAGTTCAACACAGGTATCGACTTCGCACTCTTCAGAAGACTCACCGGTTCGATCGAGTTCTTCAACAGAAAGTCAAAGGACCTCCTCTTCACCATGCCTATGGCACTCTCTACCGGTTTCAGCGGTATCGACCGCAACATCGGTGACGTGAAGAACTACGGTATCGAGGCAACCTTCGACATCGCTGTCGTAAACAACGACAACTTCCAGTGGAACATCAACTTCAACGCTACAAGCTACAAGAACGTCATCACTTCGCTTCCTCAAGCAGAAATGACCGCAGGTGTATTCAAGTGGAGAGAGGGCCAGAGCCGATACAACTTCTGGGGCGTCGAGTATGCCGGTGTAAATCCTGACAACGGTAATGCACAGTACTGGATGAACATCTTCGACACTGACGAGGACGGCAACCAGGTAATCGTTGACAGAGTAATCACCGAGAAGACCTCTGACGTGACCGCAGACACCCAGAAGAAGTACCTCGGAAGCGCTATTCCTAAGGTATTCGGCGGTCTTACCAACACCTTCGCATTCTATGGCTTCGATATCTCTGCAATGCTTTACTACAGCATTGGCGGTATGCTTTACGACTCTGACTACTCCCAGATGGTAAACTACTACAGAGGATCATCATATCATCCTGACCTCCTTACCCAGGCATGGTCCGAGACCAACAGAAACGCAACCCTTCCTCGTTTCAACAAGAACACTGCATCTGTATTCTCGAACCAGTACCTCTACAACAACTCATACCTCCGTCTCAGGAACGTAACCCTCGGTTACAGCATTCCTAAAAAGGTCCTCGACAAGGTCAACATGGATCAGGTACGTGTATATGTACAGGGTGACAACCTCCTCACCTTCGGTAGCGCTGTAAAGCGTGGCACCGATCCTGAGCAGAGCATCGACGGTACAACAAACAACCGTTTCCCTACTACCAAGAACGTCACATTCGGCGTACAGGTAACATTCTAATCATAGGAGGAAATGAAAATGAAAAAATTACTTTATACAACCATAGCAGCCATAGCAGCCTTCTTCGCTACTTCATGCAGCGGATTTCTTGAGACTGCTCCGACCAGCGACGTTGCCGACTCACAGGTGTTCACATCTGTAAAGGGTGCACAGGCAGCTCTCAACGGATGCTACTATTACTTCAACTTCGGTACCGTCTACAGACGTGGTGATGACAACGGTTATATCACCCACCTCATGACCATCGATGCACGCGGAGAGGACATCATCTGCGACGGTGGCTGGTACAACTTCGACTATCAGTTCCTCGACGGATACCGTCGTGGCGACAGCTGGAAGAACTATTCAATGTGGTTCTTCTACTACAACCTCATCAACAACCTCAACAGTATCCTTACCTACACTCCTCAGATCGAGGGTGGCGATCCTGCAGCAGTAAACGCAGTGATGGGTCAGGCATACGCTCTCCGTGGATGGTCATACTTCATGCTTGCACAGTTCTTCCAGCAGACCTATACTTCTGCAAAGAAGAACGGTCTCCCTGGTGTGCCAATCTACACCGAGCCTACCTCAGCTTCAACCGAGGGCAAGCCAAGAGGAACCATCGATGAGACCTTCGACCAGATTCTCTCAGACCTTACCAACGCAGAGAAGTGCCTCGCTTCATATACCCGTGACTCAAAGCACCACATCGACCAGCAGGTTGTTGACGGCATGCTCGCTCACGTATATCTCGTTATGAACGACTGGGCAAAGGCTCGCAGCTATGCAGCTCTTGCACGTGCAGGCTACCCAATGACCTCTAACGAGGACTGGAAGGCAGGCTTCAACAACCTCGAGACCGGTTCATGGATCTGGGGCGTAAAGCAGGACAAGGAGAACCAGTGGGAGGCTACCGGTGACTACTCACCATTCGCTCAGTGGGCTAACAAGATCACCCGTGGTTCAAGCGACGAGTTCTGGTCATTCAACGGTTTCTGGTCTCCAGAAGACTTCGTCAATCTCTTCGAGACCGAAGACATCAGATACGAGAGATTCATCCTCGATGCATCCGGTGTATGGACTTCAGGCAAGTTCTATGACAACCTCGAGCGTACTGCAAACTTCCCTTACATGAGAACTGAGGACCTCCTCCTCGTCGAGGCAGAGTGTGCAGCCCGCATGGGTGACTTCGACAACGCAGGTGAGCTTCTCAGAAGCCTCCAGACCCTCCGTGGCGCCTCTACCAGCACCGCAATCCAGGATGACCTCATCGAGGAGATCCTTCTCGAGCGCCGCAAGGAGCTCTACGGCGAGGGCTATGCAAGCTTCGACATCCTTCGTACCCACAAGGGTCTTGAGCGTACCGGTGACCACATCAGCCACTCAGGCAACAAGACACAGCCAGCAGGCTCTTGGAACCTCGTTTACCAGATTCCTGTGACTGAGATCACCAACAACCCTCAGATCAATGCTCAGGTTTGGCCAGCAGGTGACCAGAACCCATTCGACTCAGTACTTGAGAACCTTTAATTGAAACTGAAGTATGAAACTACATACAGCATTATTTAAGTTGATGGCCAGCGTCCTTACCGGCGTTGCCATCCTCAGCGGATGCGTCAAGGAGGAGGATGTATTCTCCAACGAAGGAAAGACGCCTCTTCAGTCGCCGACTGTAATGGCCGGTGAAGTCTCTACCAGCTCGATTTCGTTCACATGGAGCGCTGTCGAGAACGCTGGACAGTACTACTATCAGGTAGTCAATCCACTTGGATACACCGTGGCAAAGGGTACCACCAAGGATACCTATGCAACTGTAAAGGGTCTTAAGTTCAGCACCACCTTCAAGGTGTCTGTAAACGCTATCCCTTCACCAGCTGTCGTAAAGCAGCTCTGTTCATCCGCTCCTACCGAGATCGAGATCACCACAGACGATCCTATCATCATCGACTACGAGTGGGTTAAGGAAGGAAGCGCATGGTTCTACAACGACGGTACATGGAACAAGCACAGCGTAACCGTAGGACGTGAGAAGGGCACTGGCCACTTCATCATCGCGTCATGGATCGGCAGCGACGGCTTCGACCTCTACTTCGACATCACCGACTTCGATGGCAACTACCCTATCGACTTCCACTACAGCAACCCTGTATTCCAGCCGGTAATCGGCCAGGCTATCGACCAGTCAGGTCCTCTCGGCGACCGTGGTGACATCGAGCTTGGACATGGTCTCGGTGGAAAGGCCTTCGACTATATCTATTGGTATGGCAAGGGCGCAAGCTACGACCAGGGTACCATCGATCCTACCGGAGGTTATCTTGACATCTGGGTAAAGGACTACGACGATACATGGTGCGGCTACCGCGTTGAGTATGGCGAGTACGCGCCGGCACCAATACCTGATCCTATACCGGACGCAAATGCAGACAGCTCATGGAGCAGCGAGTCTGTGATCTCATTCAACGGCGAGGAGCTTTCTGTAAGCACCGTTTCATTCGACGCTGCAAGCGGAACATACAGCATCCCTGCATGGTTCGGTGTTGAGGGTTATGACCTCGCATTCACCAGAGATGCAGCTACCGGCGACTGGGTAATCGATCCTGCTTGCTCAGCATACGCTTACGAGAACGAGGACGGCCAGGTAGGTCTCTACCACGGTATCGGCCGCGCAAAGAGCAGTATCTGCTGGATTGACGGCAGTGCATGGTCAAGCGGTCTCAGCGGAGACGAGGCTAAGGGCAGCCTCTTTGCATCGATCACCGGTCCTGACGGAAACGAGGGAAGCTACAAGATTGCATGGCCTAGCATAACCTACGCATGGACCCTCGACGGTTCATACTATAGCGGCAGACACGATTCTACCAGCGAGACCACTCTCTCTTACAACGCAGAGGATGACACCTATACTCTCGTGATCCCTCAGTACTCTGATGCAAAGGTTATCTTCAAGACCGACGCAGCCGGTTCATTCATCCCTGTTGACGGCGACATCTTCAAGAGCGACGACACATGGTGGTGGATCGATTACAACAGCAGTGACTGGGTATATGTAAAGGTTCCTGCAAGCTCAGTAGATCTCGCAGCCGGCACCATGACAATCGATGTATGGAACGGTTCTGACGAGTGGACTGACACCTTCACCTGGAAGGCTCTCCCTGGCGTTGATGACCTCGTAGGCACCTACGCCCAGGAGTCAGAGGGCTGGTGGTGGAGCGGCGCCGCTTGGGAGTATGTTTACTGGACCAACGACGTTACCATCAGCAAGGTTGACGCAAACACCATCCAGATCACAGGTCTCATCGAGTGTGAGGACCCTATCATCGGTACCGTCAACACCAACATCAGCACCATCGCAATGGAGCCTGGTCAGACATTCCAGAGCAGCTTCCTCTTCAGCTCATACGGTGACGGCAGCACCGTCTACGCTTCATACGACGTAGACCTCAACATTACCTTCACCACCAACTGGAGAGTCACCAATGAAGGTGGTTCACTCTACTGGGACAACATCATCACAACTCTCAGCAAGAAGTAATCACTGATACATGATAATAGAAAACCGGCCTTTTTCAAGGTCGGTTTTCTTTTTGTCCTGATGGGAACCATGCCCATCGCGTATTTCTAATTCTTGTCCGGTCTCTTGCCCCAGATAGTCTCCATTGCAGCAAAAGCAACAGGATCGTGCTCCTTGAGCTGTTCGTAATTGAAAGGATAGTAATCATTATCGCCCCAATACGCCTCGCTCATCTCGGAGAAATACTCCCATGCATCATTCATACAGTAGGCAGGATCATTGAAAGTAACCCACTTGTTCTGGGGGTCCTTTGTATTGTATCTGTACTTCGCCTTTTTATAGAGACCCTTTGACTTGGCATTGTTGTAAGCGTTCTTTATGGTCGAATTGGTGTCTCCACCGAGACCCTGGTCGTGATAGAGGTGGCAGAGCTCATGGAATACCATGAGAGGCTGATTCTGGTTCGACCAGCTGACATAATAGTTGTAGTTGGTGATTTCCGCACACTTGCCCTTGGCGCTTATGTCTCCGATAGATGCCGGATATTCAGCATTCCTGTGATACCAGGCAGCACTGGTGTTGGCCTTGTTGTTCTCCTCCATCCAGATCGGCTTTTTCTTCATGACCTTGAGAGCAGCATCCGGACAGAACGAGACAATGTGGTCGATGTCAGCTTTCATGTGCTCGATGGCCTTCTTGGCGTCATCAGTATCAACGACTGATGCCTTGAGTTTGAATGTGAAGCCTTCGTGCTGGAATGTCGCATATCCGAACTGGTCGATGGTATATTCCTTTGCGACCTCCTCCTGGCCCGGCTTGTTGTTCGGATCCAGAGCGGGATCGATTATTCCCTTGTCACACGAAGTGAACGATATCGATGCGACAAGCAGCGCCAGCGCAACGTAGCGATAGTTTCTAATCATCATATCAGGTTTTATTAAGGGCCGAAAAATAGCAAGTTTCTCGGTCATATCCAATTTCTTCATATCTTTGCATGTCTATACAAACCAGCATCATGAAAAAAGTACTTGTTGCAATCCTTCTCGCAGCCACCTGCCTTTCAATGTCCGCACAGAACCGCTCCGCTAAAGGACGCGACTGGGCAAAGTTCTCAACCTACAGCGAAGCAAACGCACAGCTCACAACCTCTCCAAAGGTTGTGTTCATGGGCGACTCCATCACCGAAGGCTGGCCAAAGGCTGACCCTGACTTCTTTACCGACAACAATTTCGTCGGACGCGGCATCAGCGGCCAGACCACCAGCGAGAATCTCGTACGCTTCCGTCAGGACGTGCTCGAGCTCAAGCCAAAGTACGTTGCCCTCATGATCGGCACCAACGACATCGCCGGCAACAACGGCATAATCTCCCAGAAGAACATGCTGGACAACATCAAGTCCATGTGCGAGCTCGCAAAGGCCAACAAGATCAAGGTACTGCTTTGTTCAGTAACCCCTTGCAAGCACTACTTCTGGGCTCCTGACGTTGACTGCGCACAGCCTATCGTCGAGCTCAACAAGCTCATCAAGGCCTACGCCGACGCCACCAAGGGTGTCACCTATGTAGACTACTTCGCAGTCCTCAACAATGGCCATAACGCCATGATTCCAGAGTACACCCTGGACGAGTGCCACCTTACCCCTGCAGGCTACAAGGCAATCGAGAAGGTCATCCTCCGCTACATCAAATAGCCTCGGATGGCAAGCACAACCAAGAACGGATCACTGTTGTGGCACATCGTGGCCATAACGGTGGCGATTATCTGGGGAACGACCTTCGTCAGCTCGAAGATACTGATCAACGCAGGCATGACCCCGGCAGAGATAATGTGCGTACGCTTCATCATCGCGTACATCTGTCTCCTTCCCATCTCAATCCGCGGCTGCATCAAGGAAGGGCGCGGACTCCGCGGACTGTTCTGCGACACTCTCAAGGACGAATTCGGAATGCTGTTGCTGGGCATCACCGGCGGCTCGCTCTACTTTCTCTTCGAAAACAGTGCCCTGGAATACACCCAGGCGTCGAACGTGTCCATCATCATCTGCACCACCCCGCTGCTGACCATGCTCGCGACCAGTCTACTGGCGCATAAGGGGAATGGCAAATCAGTCAGCACCAAGACCTATCTCTACTCCGCCATCGCCCTTCTCGGCGTGGTCACAGTCGTCCTCAACGGCGAACTGGTGCTCAAGCTCCACCCACTCGGAGACATCCTGACCTTTGGAGCCTCGACTGTCTGGGTCATCTACAGCATACTGCTGCCGAAGCTGGACAGCCGCTACCCTACAGACATGATAACCAGAAAAGTCTTCATCTACGGAGTGCTGACCATGCTGCCTGTGTTCCTCTTCCGTCCATGGGCGACACCGGTATCTGTGCTGGTACAGCCCGGCGTGGCCGGGAACCTGCTTTTCCTTGGCCTTCTGGCCTCGTTTGCGGGCTATTTCGGCTGGAATGCGGCACTGTCCAAGATCGGCGCGGTAAGGGCGAACAACTACCTTTACCTCAACCCACTCGCGACAGCCGTCATCGCGATTCCCGTGCTGCATGAACGTTTCACCTGGATCGCCGGCATCGGCGCCATACTCATCATAACCGGCATGGCCCTCGCCAGCCGCGAATCAAGTGGTCAGACCCACTGATCCAAATCAAGCTTTCTGGGCGGCAGCGCGTTCGCGGCAGGTCTGTTCCCATGACGGGAGCTTTGCCAGGCGTGACGCGAAGTCAGCCATGACTGACGGGATGTCTATATTCTGCGGACACATTTGGGCGCAGGCGCCGCAGCCGAGACATGCTGACGGACGTTTATCCTCAGGAAGCGACTCTACCATCATCAGCGGAGCCAGGGATGTCACAACCTTCAGGTCGTTGTAGCTTGCGATGAGCCTTGGGATGTCCAGTTCCTGCGGGCACTGGCCGCAGCAGTAGCGGCAGCCTGTACATGGAATGGAATTCTTGAGCCTGTCGGCGACAGCCATGAGCTTGTCGACATCCTCGCCGCTGATAGGATCTTCGGCCTCGTAGGTCTTGAGGTTATCCTCCATCTGGACGACGCTGGACATGCCGCTGAGAACGACAGTGACGTTTGGAAGGCTCTGGAGCCAACGGAAAGCCTGTGCGACTGTAGCATCAGGCTGTCTTGCCAGCAGACCGCCGCGAAGAGGTTCCATCACCCATACAGGAATGCCGCGTGAGGTCAGAAGCTCATACTTCGCCTTGGCGTTCTGGAGAGTCCAGTCAAGGTAGTTCAGCTGTATCTGGCAGAACTCCATCTCGTCGCCGTAGCGGTCCAGGAATTCGGTCAGGGTCGGCAGTTCCGCATGGCAGGAGAAACCGAGATGGCGGATGCGTCCGAGGCGTCTCTGCTCGATGAAATAGTCGATTATTCCCCATTTCGGGTCATTGTAGACCTCGTATGACTTCTCATAGACATTGTGGAGAAGATAGAAGTCGATATGGTCTGTTCCCAGCTTGACGAGCTGCTTCTCGAATATGTCAGCGGGGTCGTAGGTCTCGGCGATCTGGTGGCCGGGATACTTGTCCGCGATATAGTAGCTGTCGCGGGGATACTTTGCGAGCGCCTTGGCGATCGATGTCTCCGAATTGCCGTCATGGTATGGCCATGCGGTGTCGTAGTAGTTCACTCCTGCCTCCATCGCGAGGTCTGTCATCTTCTCGACAGCTGCCTGGTCTATGGTCTTGCTGCCCTCGACGAGGGGCAGTCTCATCGTGCCGAATCCTAGAGCCGACAGCTTTTTATCCTTGAAATTCCTGTAGATCATAATCCATGGGTATATTGTGTCATCAAAGATAGATGCTGTTTAAACTGCGTCAAAGAAAAAGATGAATTTTTGTATCTTTGGGAACGCAACAGGGACCCGATACCCAGATAAATCAAACGAGCATGAGAAAGATAATGATTGCCGCAGCGATGTTGGCGGCATCCATGACATTGTCGGCCCAGCCGATGAAGCGTTACACCACGACCGAACAGTCAGCATGGCAGGAATCTCGCGCCAGCCTTTCCTCAAAGGGCAGCGGAGCAACCGTCATCACACTGGACGGCAGCGAGACGGGAACTGAATTCAGGGCATGGGGAACCTGCTTCAACGAGTTGGACCTGGACGCTTACAGGAAGCTTGACAAGGCGTCGCAGGACAAGATCATGCATGACCTGTTCGACCCTCAGGGCGACCTGCGATTCACTGCAGGCCGACTGACAATGAACGCCAACGACTATGCTCGCGAATGGTACTCATGCAGCGAGGTTCCGGGCGACTTCGATCTCCGCTTTTTCAACATCGACCACGACAAGGCCAACATCATAGAACTCATCCACGCGGCTCAGCGCTATAACCCTGACATGGTTTTCTTCATGTCTCCATGGAGCCCTCCGGCATGGATGAAGATCAACAACGAGTACTCGGTAGTTTCAGGCAGCTACAACACACAGGATCCCAGAAAGGACTACATCCTGTACAAGGACGCAGATGCGATAACAGACCCGGACGAAGTCAAGCTGCTCGGACCTCGCGAGGGTGTATTCCCTCGCAGGCTCGCGACCCAGGATTTCTTCATCCAGGAGCCTAGATACCTCCAGGCCTACGCTGACATGTTCAGCCGCTTCATCGACCTCTATGCCGAGGAGAACATCCCTATCACCAAGGTGATGTACCAGAACGAGGCATATTCATACACACAGTACCCAGGCTGCGCATGGACTGCCGAAGGCACAGTCCGCTTCAACGCGGAGTACCTCGCACCGACCCTGAAGGCAAATCACCCCGACGTAGAGCTTTGGATAGGAACATTCAACACCAACAGGCTCGACTATGTCGAAAAGATCATCGACAACCCTAGCCTCAGGTCACAGATCAAAGGCATAGGAACCCAGTGGGAATGCCGCGAGAATCTGCCTGCAATCCATGAAAGATACCCTGAGCTGCGCCTGATGTGCAGCGAAAGCGAATGCGGCAACGGATCGATGGACTGGGCCGCCGGCGAGCACACATTCTCGCTGATTTCGGACAACCTCGGAAACGGTGTAGACGAATACTACATCTGGAACTTCCTGCTGCCTCACGGAGGCATCTCGACCTGGGGTTGGAAGCAGAACGCCCTCATCGATTTCAATCCCGAGGACAACAGCTACCGCTACACGGCAGAGTACTATGCAGTCAAGCATTTCAGCAATTTCGTGAAGCCGGGCGACAGGATCGTTGGCTACAGCGGACGCGAATACAGCAAGACTCCGGTCATCGTCGTGAAGAACGAAAGCGGCTACATCGTCATAGCCGCGAACTTCACCGACAGCCCTGCCAGCCTCAACGTCAAGCTCGGCAAGAAGTATCTCAACATCAAGACCTCCCCACACTCCTTCGCGACCTTCGTGAAGTAGTATAATGACGGTAAACAGAACGGACTTATGGACAGAAGGACATTTCTAAGACTTTCGTTGGGCGGAGCCGCTTCCCTTGGACTCGGAATGGCAGGCGTATCATGTGTGCGCAACCATTTTGACACCATCATCCGCAACGGCATCATCTACACAGGCGACGGCAAGGCTCCGATCAAGGGCGACCTGGCAATCAAGGATGGCAGGATTGCCGCCATCGGCAGCAATCTTGGCGACAGTGCCGACCGCATCGTAGATGCAAAGGGCATGATAGTAAGCCCCGGCTTCATCGACATACACACACATACCGACACCAACCTCCTGGTAGCGCCAAAGGGCGACAGCCGCATATTCCAGGGCATCACGACCGACGTCTGCGGCAACTGTGGCGAAGCCGCCTTCCCGAAATGGGAGCAGCCAGACGGATTCTTCAACGCCCTTGAGAAAAACGGCATGGGCATCAATCTGGCCAGCTTCGTAGGCGAAGGAGATGTCCGCATGGCCGCCGTCGGCGACAGGAACCAGCCCGCAACCAAGGAACAGATCGAGAAGGAATGCGCCATCCTGCGCAGCCTGCTCGAGGTTGGCGCCGTCGGACTGTCATACGGTCTTGAATATACCCCCGGCTCATATTCATCGGACGAGGAAATCGTTGCGCTTAACAAAGTCGTTGCCGAGTATGACGCCCTCTATGCAATCCACATGCGAAACGAGGACGACCGCGTCGAGGAGGCCGTAGCCGAGGCTATTCGCTACGCTAAGGAATCCGGCGCAAGGCTGGAGATTTCCCACCTGAAGGCCCAGAATGAAGCCAACTGGCATCGTCTTCCAAAGCTGCTTGCGATGATAGATGAGGCTTCGAAGGATATCGACATCGCATTCGACCGCTACCCATACACCGCGTTCTCGACAGGATTCACTTCGTTCATCCCGCTCAGTCACCGAGACGGATCGGACGAGGACATCAAGACGCGCCTCAACGACCCTGCGGCATGCAAGGTCATAGCCGAATACTGCGACAGCCGCGTAAAGAGGCTGGGAGGCCCGCAGAACGTGCTTGTCGCCGGCTGCAGCAATCCTGAGAACAGCATGTATTCCGGAAAGAATATCGAAGAATGCTGCGCGATTTCGGGAATGGACGTATGGCCTATGATCAGACATCTTTTGCTGAGTGAGAACCTTGGTGTCCAGATGGCCGGCTTCGCGATGAAGGAATCGAACCTGGAGATGATCTACGCGCACAGGCTGTCGATGCCGGGATCGGACGGCAGCGTGTATTCACCTGAGGGGCCGCTTTCGCTGGAGATTCCTCATCCACGCTCATACGGAACCTTCCCTCGCTTCTTCGAGAAGTTCGTCCGCGAGAAGAAGGTCGTGGAGATGTCGGAAGCGATCCACAAATGTACCCAGATGCCGGCAGAACGTCTCCACATAAAGGAGCGCGGATTGCTTTTGCCGTCATATCACGCCGACGTGGTCATCTTCAACCCGGATACCATCGCAGACGTTGCGACATACGCACAGCCTCATACCTTCCCTACCGGAATAGAGCATGTCTTCGTCAACGGAGTACATACCATCAACAAGGGAGAGCATACCGGAGCACTGGCCGGTGAGGTTGTAAGAAGGGCTTAGATCTACAGTTCGAAAGAGGACTTGGCTGGAAATGCGTCCTCGAAGGCTTCGGTTATCGTCTTCCTGTATCTGAGATATTTCTCTTCACTCATCTGGACGTCATTGATGCAAACCATCTTTGCTGTAGGCTTGCGGAGAAATGCTGCGATGTTTTCGGCTGATGCAACCTTCATCGAGAAATGCTTCTTCGGGATGCCTTTGTTGTTGGCTCTGCCTGTGTGGCGCATGTAGTCCAGAAAGAGGTACTGGCTGTAGTTGTAGTCTTCCCTGAGCGTGCTGATGCTCTTGTCTATCGTGTCTCCTGCCTTTGACTCGAGCTCTTCGCATGCGCTCTTCAGCATCGGAGAGCAGATATGCTGAGGTCGTATGAAGATCGGGCTTGACTTCTTTCCTGCCGCTACGCGGGCAAGCCTGTCGGAGAACCTTGCGTGTTTCTTGTAGAGGTTGCGTGAGTAAATGTGCATCTTGAAGCCTATGGTCGACTTGCCGTCGACGAAAAAGTCTTCTTCGGTACAAGGCTGGACTGGATACATGTCATCGTTGAAGTAGACATACTGCTCTGAGAGACCTGGAATCCTGTGGATGAAGCATTCGATGGATGCCGAGTTGAACAGTGGAAGGTGCTTGGCCGGGATGATGTCCTTGTGCAGTACAATCCTGAGCCGGCTGGTATCCGCCCATTCCGGGATCTGGCTTTCACCGGAAACGACGAGGAAAACGTTCTCGATGAACGGCATGTACTTCTCTATGCCTCGAAGGAGGAACTTTAGCAGGCCCCAGTCCCTGTATCGCTTCTCGAGTATAGGTTTGTTCGTGGTCTCGAAGTAAAGTTTCCTCCACTCCGGGTCCAGTCCGTTCACGAAAGTTATCACTGCGTCCATCTTCTTGTTTTGCTTTTAGTCTAATAGCCAAAAATAGGGAATATATTTTCATTTATCTATCTTTGCCGTCCGAAACTGAAAAAATCAAAAACTCATATATGAAAAAGATCATTTCAATCATGGCTGCTGCTATGGTAATCGCCGGCTGCGGCGAAAAGCAGGTGGAGAAGATCCCTGCTATCGATCTCGCAAATCTGGACACAAGCGTTGCTCCAGGCGAGGATTTCTATCAGTATTCAACAGGCGGATGGCAGAAGAACCACCCACTCGGAGCTGAATATGCCCGTTTCGGCAACTTCGACCAGCTCAGAGAGAACAATGTCGAGAGGATCAACGAGCTCTTCAAGGAGATGGCCACCCTCAAGACAACCAAGGGAAGCGTAGAACAGAAGATCGCCGACCTTTACAAGATGGGCCTCGACTCTACCAGACTGAACGCCGAAGGCGCTGCCCCTATCAAGAAGTATCTCGACGAGATCTATGCGGCTGCCGACAAGGAGGGCCTCGTAAAGATCGTTGCAGACATGCACAACAGCGGCGAGTCTCCTTTCTTCGGCTCATACGTCGAGGCTGACCTCGCAAACAGCGACAACCAGATTCTCTACCTCAGCCAGAGCGGCCTTGGCATCGGCAACAGGGACTACTACGTAGACCCACAGAACGCAGAGCTCAAGGCTGGCTACAAGAAGTTCCTCGAGAAGGTGTTCGGCCTCGCCGGCATCGAGAATCCTGAGACTTCGGCAGAGAACGCCCTCGCCGTAGAGGATGTCCTTGCCGTCAACTCATGGACCAATGCGATGGAGAGAGACATCGAGGCACAGTACAACCCTATGTCTTCGGCTCAGCTCTACAAGACCTACCCTGGCTTCGACTTCAAGACCTATTTCACCCAGAGAGGCATTGCTGACCAGGATATCCTTGTCGTCGGCGAGCCTTCATACTTCGATGCATTCGCAAAGTACTTCGCATCTGCAGACCTCGCAGCCCTCAAGGACTATGTTGCAGGCCAGCTCATCAAGGGTGCATGCGGTTCTATCAGCGATGATTTCACCGATGCTTCATTCGATTTCTTCAGCCGCCAGATGTCGGGCATCCAGCAGCAGAAGCCACGCTGGAAGCGCGCAATGTCAGCTCCTAACAGCATTCTCGGCGAGGCTGTGGGCAAGATGTATGTTGCAAAGTACTTCCCTGAGTCTTCAAAGCAGAGAATGACCGAGCTCGTGAAGAATCTCCAGATCGCTCTCGGCCAGCACATCGACGAGCTCGACTGGATGAGCGACGAGACCAAGATAAAGGCTCATGAGAAGCTCAACAACTTCACCGTGAAGATCGGCTATCCTGACAAGTGGAAGGATTACAGCAGCCTCGAGATCGACCCTGAGAAGAGCTATTTCGAGAACCTCAAGGCCGCAAGCGAGTGGTATATCGCCGACAACATGACCAAGATCGGCAAGAAGACCGACAAGGAAGAGTGGGGCATGACTCCACAGACCGTGAACGCATACTACAACCCTACCACCAACGAGATCTGCTTCCCTGCAGCCATTCTCCAGCCACCTTTCTTCAATGCTGACGCTGACGATCCAGTCAACTATGGCGGTATCGGCGTAGTTATCGGTCACGAGATGTCACACGGATTCGACGACCAGGGCCGTCTCTTCGACGCCAACGGCAACATGACCAACTGGTGGACAGATGAGGACGATGCCCGCTTCAGGGCAAAGGCCGAAATCCTCGTAGAGCAGTTCAACGCTGTAGAGATCCTTCCTGGCCTCATGGCAGACGGACGCAACTCTCTCGGCGAGAACATCGGTGACCACGGCGGAATCAGCATTGCATACACCGCTATGGAGAATGCTATCGCAGGCAAGGAAATGCCGCTCATCGACGGTTTCACCCCTGCCCAGAGATTCTTCCTTTCATACGGTGCCATCTGGGCACAGAACATCACCGACGAGGAGAAGGCAAGACTGACCAAGCTTGACGTGCATTCTCTTGCTGTCAACCGTGTCAATGTATCTGTAAAGAACTTCCAGCAGTTCTACGATGCATTCGGCATCAAGGAGGGCGAGCCTATGTATCGTCCGGAAAGCGAACGAGTACACATCTGGTAGGATGTCAAAGATGCAGAACCGTATCCCTTCGTCGGGTGTGATGATGTCCTATGGAATGGGACGTTTCCTTGCCGAGTTCCTTACCGGAGCATACGGCATCATGGCCTTCTTCTTCTACGAGAAGGAGATGGGCCTCCCGACCATCTACCCTACCATCGCAACCATCATCTACAGCATCTGGAATGCGGTGAACGATCCTCTGATCGGCTGGATAACCGGAAAGAAGCCTGTGCTTGCCAAGTATGGCAAGAGGCTTTTCTGGATCGTGCTCGGCCTTGTGCTGTGCTCACTCGCATTCCTGCTGATCTTCATGGTGCCCGAGTCGCTGCATGCCAACAAGGTAGCAGTGTTCGTGTGGATGGTGGTGGCTGTCTGCCTTTACGATGCAGCCTATTCGCTCTGGGAGGTAAACTACCAGGGTGTGTTCCCGGATAAGTTCCGCAGCCAGGACATCCGCCGCAAGACCGCTGTCACCTCGACCGCCTTCGGTTCAGTGGGCATCGCTCTCGGAGCTGTACTCCCTCCGATGTTCTACCACTACGGAGATACCGGCAGCTATGTGGTCGCTGGACTCGTGATCGCCGTGATCGGCATCATCGGAAGCATCGTCATCATCCCCGGTGTGATGCAGAGGGCCGAGTCTACCCCTATGAGCGAACAAGTGCCGCAGGAGGCTGAGCCCGGTTTCGTGGAGTCTTTGAAGTCTACACTCAAGCACAGGGAGTTCCTTATCCTTGCGATCATGCTCTTCCTCTACCAGAGCGCATGCATCTGTATGACCGGCAGCGTCAACTATGTCGTGAACGGAGTGCTGGGAATGCCCGCAGCGGCATCCACCCCGATTTTCGCGGCGATGCTGGTGGGTGCTCTCATCTCGGTTGTGATATGGTCAAGGATTGCGAAGAAGCTGGACAACAACTTCCTCATGCTGGTCATCACGAACTTCTTCATGGCCGCAGCGGCTCTGCCTATGCTTTTCTGCCGCTCACAGCTGACCTTCGCGATCTTCATGTTCCTTTGGGGCCTTGGCTTCGGAGGATGCTGGACCTTCATCGCGCCGGCAATGGCCGATGTCGTGGACAGCATCGTGCTGAAGGAGCGCAGGCGCAACGAGGGCGTGATAATGGGTGTCCGTGCCTTCTTCATGAGACTCAGCTACGCCAGCCAGGGCATCGTCTTCTGGCTCTGCCACAGCCTCACGAAGTATGACGTTACCGTTCCGGGACAGCAGGCTCCGCTCGCACAGTGGGGCATCACCGCCCACATCGGTCTCGTTCCTTCGCTGTTCTTCCTTGCCGCAGCCCTGCTGCTCGTGATCGCAAACCCTCTCCCTGCCGACAAGGCCCGCGCCAACCGCGAGGCCCTCAAGGGTCTCGGGCTGTAGGGTGTAATTTCTATAGTATTACGGGCGTCCCGATCGGGGCGCCCTTTTTTGCGCTCTATCGGGGTGGTGGATGGGGTTATTTCCTTGAGTACTTCTCGACACGGGCATCCTTGATGGTGCCGCTCCAGTTGAGGCCGTAGGCAAAGTCGTAGGTGTTGCCGTCGGCATCTACATAGCAGTCCATATCGAATGGGACGTCCTCCTTCTGGAGCTCGACGGTCTTCATATCCTTAGGGAGCTGCATAGGGAGCAGTCCGGATGGCTCGTATGCTCCTGTGACGACGTCCAGAATGGCCTGATTCTGGACACTGAATGCGACCACGATGGCATCCAAGTATGGTTCAACCTCAGCCATGACCATAGGGCGGCCCATGCTTACGACTGCGATGACAGGCTTGTCGCCCATGGCTTTCTTGGTGTCGACTATGAGCTCGAGCTCGGAGTAGTTAGAAGCCTTGGTGGTCTTGCCCTTGTATGTGCGGTTGGTGAAGGATTCCTTAGGGTCGCCGCCGGCGAGACTGACCTCGCGTGCATATTCTGCCTTGTATTCTGAGTACTGGAGCGAGATCGGAACATAGCCGTTGCCGCCCTTGTTGCGGTCGTTGACATCGTAGCCCGGGCCTGTCGAAGGCTCGCTGATGAAGACGAGTGCTGCGTCCGCTTCCTCTGCGCTGTCTACGAAGATGTAGTCGCTGAATCTGTCAAGAATCTTGCTGTCGATCTTCTTAGGGAGGTAGACCTTGGTCTGCTTCTTGAGCGGAAGGGCCTTGCCGTGGTTCTTGATCATGACGATGGACTTGAGCTGGGCGCTGTAGCCTTCAGCCATGAATTCAGGGTTGCCGACGAATTCGTCGCTCATCGATGGATCGAGATATGGATTCTCGAAAAGGCCTGTGCGGAAGATGTTGGTGAGGAGACGGCGTGCAGATTCCTGGAAACGCTTGTCGGCAGATTCCTTGCCGTATTTCTCTACCCACATATTGTAAGCTTCGATGACGGGACCCTTGTCGTTGTTGCCTCCGAACTGGTCAACGCCTGCCTCGATGATGTCGAAGTGACGCTGGGCGACAGTCTCGGTCTCCTTGCCCCAGCAGGTGGTTCCGAAGGACTCGATTGCCGGATTGTCCGAGGTTACGCCCCAGTCGGTGCAGACCACGCCGTCGAACTTGTATTCCCCGCGGAGCAGTTCGTTGATGAGATAGCTGCTGTAGCTGTTGCCGGCTGTCTGCTGGTGGTCGTTGAAGCTGGTCGAGATGGTGTAGTATGGCATGACTGCCGCAACCATCTTTGTGCCTTTGGCGAGGTTGAGACCGCCGTCGACGAAGGCCTTGATGTGGTCGCCGTAGTTGGCTCCAGGGTAGACGGCGTATTTGCCGTAGTTGTAGTGGGCGTCGCGGCCAGCCTCCTCAGGACCCCCCGATGGCCAGTGCCTCATCATCGCGTTCACGCTCTTGTAGCCCCAGCCGCCCTCGATCTCGTCGGCGCCGTAGGATGTCTGGAAGCCGTCGATGTAGGCTCTCGCCATTTCTGTGTCAAGCTCAGGGCTTTCGCCGAAGGTGCCGCTGAATCGCGACCATCTCGGCTCGGTCGCCAGGTCGATCTGCGGAGAAAGGCAGGTCGCGATGCCGAGGGCGCGGTACTCCTGGGCAGCGATGTGACCGAACTTCTCTACGAGTTCAGGCTCGAATGTCGCGGCCATTCCAAGAGATGAAGGCCAGAGGGATATCTGGCCGCCGGAGCCTGCGTCGTACTCGGCTGTAGCGGAAGCGCTGTTTCTAGGATCTGATGAGTTGTTTGCGGGGATGCCGTGTCCAAGACCCTCGACGAAAGCCTGGACATTGTTGTTCCATTCCGCGGCAACGGCCGGGCTCTCGACCCTGGTGACGAGGACGTGGCGGAGATTGTCTTCTTCGAGGAACTTGCGCTGGGCGTCGGAAATGTCTGATGGCTTTGCTCCTGACTCAGCGTATGGCTTGCCGCCATAGGTGTTGCCGCCGAAACCGCGTGCCGAGAAACCTCCTGCCGGAATGGACTGATGGGCGGAGTAGAGCATGAGACCGGCAATCTCTTCGATTGAGAGCTGTTCTGCGAGATCCTGGGCGCGAACGGCTACCGGAAGTCGCCAGTCCTCGTACTTGTCGAGGGCGCCGTTGCGGTTGAGATCCTTGAAGGCGTAACCCCTGTCCGTGAGGATCTGGATGCCCGATTCCGGAGAGTATCCGAGGGTCTTTCCTCCCTTCTGGGGGATGATGTTTACGCCGTATCCGGTCGTTGTTTCCTGCCATTTCTGGCCGCCACACGACGCCATCGCCAACAGCGCCGCTCCTGCGATTACAAGGTTTCTCTTCATGGTTATCGTGGTTTTTTATCTTTCATGCGTGTTTTTCTCTCGGGATGTGCAGTTTACACCTTTGACAAAGTTAAGTGATTAGGGGACGAATGCAAGTGCAATGCGGTTTTTTGATATGTAATGATTTTATCGCTATTTTTACAAGACGGTTCCTTACAAGGGGGACATCAGTTTCAAGAAACGATGAAAAAGATATCTGCGTTATTGGTTTTCCTCGCGGCGGCGGCGGGATGCAGCACAAAGGGCTGGGAGCACAAGGATACCTATGCGGACGCCTTCAAGCTCTCCAACAAGGCCCGCCCGGTGCTGAGCTTTGACGGCGACTCCATCTATACCATCAAGAACTGGTACGGAGTTCCAGGCTATGACGTCCAGTTCGTCCTTGACTGCATGGACGACTCGACCATGATCGACATCGTCGGCATCGACGACTACAGCAACGGCTTCTACTACCTCGAGACAGGACTCGAGGACGCTCCGATCGCAGGCATATCTCCAGGCCTCTTCGAGCCCAACCACACCCTGCTCTCCGGCTTCTACGGCGACGAAAAGGCAGGCCGCGTATGGTCATACGTCTATCTCTACACCCGGGACCGAAAATGGCTGGGAGGTCACTACTATTATCTCTACTGGGGAGAAGCCCCTGCCGAGCCGGTATGGACAGTTGAAGGCAGCTGTACCCTTCCAGGAGACCCTGCATGTAGAAAAGGCGTGCTCAAGGCATACGCAGACGGCCGTTACAGCATCCCTGACTGGTACGGAGTCGAGAAGTATGACCTGGACTTTGCGGTAAATCCCGAGGGCGGCATCACAATGCTTGACTATTATGCCGTCGAGGCTGACGGATCAGTCTGGGTCCAGGCCCGTCGTCAGGATCTTGGCGACCCTCTGGTTCCTCAGGCATCGTCAAACGGCGGACTTGAGCTTTCGGAGAACATGATAGATGGAGCTCCGGCACATGGAAACCTGCATTTCTCAATGTCCATCACAGATCTCGAAGAGAATCCAATCATTGACGAGGGACGCCCGGAATTCATTTTCGAATGGTAAAACCCTGGGCAGCCGATCAAAAGTATGATAAAAAGAAGACCGGGCCTCCATGGCCCGGTCTATCAGTATCATGTCAGTTCAAGACTACTTGAAGAGACCCTGAGCCATTGTGTAGAGAGCACGACGCCAGGTAAGGAACTCGTGTGCGGTGCCTGGAGAAACGTGGCCTTCTGCGTTGTAGCCGGCTGCCTTGAGAGCCTCTACTGCTGCGTTGATCTGAGCTGGAGACTCCTTCTCACCGGTGCTGAGGAAGATGTAGTCAACCTTGCGGCCCTCAAGCTCCTCTACGCTGTAGGTACCACCTGAGAGAAGACCGTAGCTGCCGAATACCTCTGGACGTGCGAGGGTGATAGAGTGGGTCTCCATACCTCCCATTGAAAGACCTGCCATTGCGCGGTGCTTCTTGTCAGCGATGGTGCGGAAGTTAGCGTCGATATAAGGAACGAGCTCGTCAACGAGAACGGTCTCGAAGCCGTTGTTGAGCATCATGCTCATGCCGCCTGCTGGACGTGCAGGGCGAGCTGCAGGAGCCTGGCCAGCTGCTGGAGCAGCAGGAGCCGCCTGTGCTGCAGGACGAGCTGCAGGACGAGCGCCTGGACGGAAGCCCTCATTGGTCATACCGTAGGTCATGACGATGATGAATGGCTTGATCTTACCCTCAGCGATGAGGTTATCCATGATGAGGTTTGCGTGACCCTGGTTTGACCATGCATACTCGTTCTCACCCCAACCGTGCTGGAGATAGAGTACAGGGTACTTTACCTTCTGGTTCTTCTTGTCACCGTAGCCTGCAGGGGTGTATACGAATGCCTTGCGGAGCTGCTTTGTGCTCTCTGACCAGAAAAGAACCTGCTGTACGTTTCCGTGAGGGACGTTCTTCTCTGCGTAGAAATCTGCGTCGTGAGCTGGAATCTCGATACCAGACTCCCAACGGGTTGAACCGTAGTAGTTGTTGGTACCAGGATCGTTGAAGATACCACCGTCGATAGATACATGATAGTAGTGGAAGCCCTCGTCCATAGGACCAGCGGTTGTTCCCTCCCAGATACCGTCACCGAGGTGCTTGAGGGTGGTTCCACCCTGGCCGCCGAGACCGAGGCTTACCTTTACCTCAGCAGCGCCTGGAGCGTTGATGCGGAAACGTGCATAACCCTGTGAGTTTACCATTGGATACTCCTGGCCTGGCTGATTGAGCTCATTAGGCTTGAAATCTTCCTTGATTTCCTGTGCATTGGCGCCGGCGCAGATTGCCATGGCTGCCAATACTGAGAATACAGACTTTTTCATTTGATCAGTATTATTAGTTGTTATTAATGATGTGCATTTGTGATGATAGCCATACAGCTTCACAAATATATGCATTAGTAACGAAAATGAAAATAGTGAAAAAGTCTTGTTCAGCTTCCGCTTTTGTTATTTGAGGGTTATATGGATGTGATAATAGGTATTTCGATACGTACTTCCGTCCGATGAGACCGAAATGTCTTTCTGGACATCATGGGTATCCCCTTTGTCCGCTAATATTCTCAGCTTGATCTGCTTGTCCGGGTCGGAACAGAGGTTCTCGTTGGCATAGAAATAATAGCTCTTGGAAGCGTCAGTGCCAAGATACTCGCCTACGCCACAGACCTGCTGAGCGTCATATTCTTCGAGATCCGACGGAGGAGTCAAAGAGATTTCGTCAGGGAAAAGGCTCATCTTCGTCGGACAGTTTATCATCTGGATTCTGACATTGCTGTATTTGTCCGGGGTAGCACTTTTGATGGTAACATTGAACTTGCTGGCGAGTCGGGACAGCATCAAATCCACGGAAATGCCGTTTTCGACAGCGCTATCATCAATGTCGAGATTTGTGATACCGGTCATGAAAAGATGGTCCTGATCGGCAGCCTTGAGGCTGCAGGCAAACAATTTATTACGGAGGTCATAGAGGCTTCCGCCGCCATGCTCACCCCATTTGAATGCACCGGAAGACGGCCATTCCGGATCGTCCCCATGGGTATTCAACATGTTGGCTATCACGACCAGGGTGCTGTTCTGGCTTTTCTTAAGCTTGACTTCCAGCTTGGTTCCAAGCACCGGATGGTCAAGCAATACGGTGTCAGATTGGATAAGACGATTGTCTTCGCCGTACTGAAGCAGCCACAGGTTGGTGAAGGTATTCTCCACCACAGGGTCAAGAGGATTGGCCGCCTTGCTGTCCGGCTCATCCATTTCCAGCTCCGAAGCAAATACATTGAGCATCACAGGCACTTCCTCCATGGAGATGCCGTGTCCGTCATCCTCAGTGTCAATCAGGCTGCATGAAATGGTCAGGACCGTGAGCAGCAGATATGCAAGATATTTCTTCATCAGTCAATAATCACAGTATTATCCTTAACCGGCCTGATGGACATTCCATAGGCTCTTCTCATTTTGGTAAGCATAAGATAACGACTGGCCTTTGAGCTGTCGTGGTTGTTGAAGTCATTGTACTTAAGCCTCACCACATAGAACCAACCGTCGCTTGGATCTATGGAAGAACTTGCATAAATGGTCTCGTTTCCAGCGTTCACAAGTCTTGGTGCAGCTTCCGTGAAGACATAACCTCCGCTAGGAAGTTCCAACACTTCAACAGCTTTTTCTTCTTTCCAGTCCTCCTCGTCGAAATCTTTTATGTCGGCCAATCTATCTTTTTTGGACGCCGTAAAGCGGGATATTCGAAGCGTAACAGGATAAATATTTTGGTCGACCTTATTGATAGTTCTGACTCCTACAATCGGCCAGGTGTCATGGATTATAAATTCCCATTTAAGCCTGTAAGCATCGTCTGTACCCTGGCACTTGATTGCGTAAAGGACTCCCTTGGATGGGTTGCTTTTATCGCTGATGCAAAGATACTGCGATGTGTAACCCGGGACAGGGTCGCCATAGGATTCTTCCAGGGCTTTATTCAATTTGCCATCGATTTTTATATTACGCCTGTCGCCTCCGGTCTCAGCCCACCACACCTTATTCAATGTATCTTTCTGATTATAGTAATGATATACAAACTCCGCGTTATCTTTTGTTCCATAATCATACTTCTCGATAACTATCTGGCCGGTTTCCGTCTCTGCTGTATATTTTCCATTTGCATTACCGAATCCCGGATTGAAGGTTATGTCTCCGGTCCTTTTGCTTAGAGGCATGATGTAGGCCCAGTCCTCCCTGGTCGGTATACGCCATCCCTTAGGCGTTGGCTGATTTCTGACATCATCCCAGGTTCTTGGTGTTCCTTTAGGCGTGAGGTCCGTCCACCAAGGCTGTGAATCACTGGCTGCTCCTGATACAATAGCGTAGTTCTTTGCACTTTCCTGTGTGCCATCGTAAAGTGAAATATCTATAACGTCTGGCGATGGAGTAAGTCTATGTTTATTATCATAATAGGTCAGCGGCATTGTACCGCCCTCGGATATTGGATTCCAACTAGTCTTGATTGGTACTGCCGCTTTGTAGGCTTCATTGATGGATTCGCCGTTAAGGAGAACATAAGGAGCATTCGTACTGTTCCTGCCGGATTCACAATATGTGAAATCATTGTTCTCAAAGTCAGTAGACAGAGTCTTTGGAGCTGTTATCTTCCTGTTCTTGAGAACAAAGTAAGGCACGTTCCTTCCAAACTGGAAGAAGTAGCCGCGCATATTGTCCCAGTTGCGGATATCCCCGATGTTCTCGATCTTGTTGTTTCTCGGAGCGAATGTCGCACCGATGTTCCTGTCCGCCCAGGTGATACCGGCAAAGGTCACAGGCTGGCCAAGGTCTATATCCTCATCATGCCTCTCCACTATCCAGCTCGCCTCCTGCGGAGTCAGGATGATGATGCGCACACCCTCATTCGTAATTGTTACCGACAGGGTATATTCGTGATTGCACTCCAGGTCCACTGGAATAGTGAAATCCTTCTCCAGGGTCTGGCTGTTGTTGCTGATGTTGTCAGCCTTCACGGTTGGGTTGTATGTAGTGATGTGCAGGGTCATGTCCTTGGATGTAGAAGGGAATACCAGACACTCAGCCGCCAGGGCAGAGGTCGGTGTAAGCTTCTTTGCATCATCAGGGATTGCCGGATTGAGCGGATTGTATTCATAGATGACCCTTTCGGAAGCAGACCCTTCAACGTCCCATGCCCCGTCTACGAGGTCGAGTGTGGCAGCGTCATAATCTGTCACCGAAATCGACTTTATGTAGATGCCCTCGAGGTTGGATGCGTTCTGGCGCGCTGCGACGAAGCGCAGCTTGGCCAGGGCATGCTTGAAGTCAAGTTGCAGCTGTCCTGTCGAATTGCTGCTGGACTGGTTCTCCAGTGCAGCCATGCGCAGGTCGTCGAGACTGCCGTCGCGTCTTTCCAATCTATATTTCGGATGCTCCCCATTTGCCGTGCTGAGGCCGCTGGCCCAATGGTCGGCATCGCTGTCACCATAGGTAAGTCCATAGAAATCCATCTTACGGCCACCAAAGTGGTCTCTTGTGCCCGCCGTGAACCCTATATGCCCGTTGGAATCTTCGGTTCCGACAGCATCGATAACGGCGGGGTAATTGAATTCTGTCACTCCCCCTGGCTCGGAACGGTTGAAGGCATATACATAGTATGACGTACCCTCATCGAAAGCCTGGGCAGCCTTGGTATGCATGTCGATGTCCCTCGAAGAAAGCACGAAAGCGTCGCCGCCCGTCTCAAGTCCGGGCTCCATGCATGATGAGATAGCCACCAGGCAAAGAATCAAAGCGTAAAGTCTTCTCATAGCTCCAGATCATCATATACCAAGGTACTGTTGTCCCACGTACCTATTGTAATACTTTCATCCATCCTTACCTTGAAATTGAATTCATACTGGTGTGCCGCCTCATAAAGCTGGTTGGTAAGGCCCACCATGTATTGCGTAGGGACATTGTTCACTATAAGATGGAACATCACATAAACGTTGTTCGTACGTGCGTCCGTAGGGAGGATTGAGGCGTAGGCGGTTATCATGTCACGTTCTTCGGCATCCTTGCCTGATTCGTACTCCTTGAATCTCACACCGCCGTACTTGTCGCCGATTTTGGTCTTTATGGTGTCGCCCATTGTCCACCTGAAGTCCGAATGATGGTCTTCCTGGATACCGGTGATCTCTATTCCACTTTTCTGAAGACCGAGCATGCGCACGTGATCGTCTCCACAGCGTACGTTCACTTTGATTCTTGCCGTCTGGTTCGCCAGAGCCGGAAGCGAGATGCTGTGTACAGCACTCGCGGACGTGCCTCCTGGAATCCACACTCCCTTAGGATAGGTCTCGCGCCAGCGGACGTCTGTGGCCTGGACATATTCACCATTGGCGACGTGTACGGAAATTTCCTGAGGTTCCTCATGATCTCCAAGCTTGAGCAGAAGTGGAGATGCAGGGGATACTGCGTGGAACTTGTACAGCCCCGGAGGGAGCATGAGAGCAGATCCCGATCTCAGGACATCTCCGTTGGCATCCCTCTTAAGAGTACGAAAGATTGCCTTTTTTTCGTCTTTCGTGCCTATGGAGTCAACGGTCTCGCATGGATACATCGCTCCGTTTTCTCCGACAATGTAAGGCTTGAATGAGTATTCCGACTCCTCCCAACGATCGGGCTCCGGTATTTCAGAAGCATCAGCGTATTCCCTGCTGCCGTTATCGCGGATCCATTCATCGTCCGGGACCTCCACCAGAAGCCACATGGTCGTACCCTTCTTCATAGCGTTCACTCCGCTGCCCATGTTCTTGGTCGAATGCACGAAGAGATTGTCAAATCCGTCGGAGGAGCCGCCGGACTTGGTCGCCTTTGTCATTCCGGGCATCGCGAAGCCACCGCTGGACGGAGCCTTGATCAACACAAGTCCTTCCGTCGGCCTAACGGGTGTGAGACTCTTTTCGCTGCAGGACAGACCCAATGCAGACACGACTGCCACAAGTAATATCTTTAACCCGTTTTTCATATTATATCTTCTGTCGTTTCATTGACAATAGGGATTACGATGTTTCCACCATCTTCCCAATCTTCATACCTCATGCCCGACAGGACGAAGCTGTCCTGCCTGAACTGTATTGCAACCAGATAATCCTCGCCGGCATTTATACGTGCAACCGGGTTGCCGGACGTATCTGTTATCCTGAAGTAAATATTTGTTTTCTCATGGGGAGTAGCGGAGGAGGGATCGCCCTCGATGTAGTATGTAGCTTCGATGGTGAACGGACCGATGTCCGGACCATCCTGAGGCAGCAGGTAGTATGGACCCATCTCCATATCTGAGGCAAATTCCTCTACACCAAGGATATCGACACCTTGGTTGTCCGCGAATTTGAATGAGATTTCCTTGTCACGGCTGCGCGCCATCCATCGTCCGTCACCTGCACTCCACGCGAGGGAATATGGGACGATTGATGCATCGGCGGTTATCGTGACGTTCCTGACACGATAGTTCTTCATGCCGTCTTCCGTATAGGCGATGAATCTGAACCTGGATGTGGGATGCTTGAAAGTCAAGGATTCAGCAACAGGTGCGTCCAGATGTCCCGATACTGCTCCTGCCACAAGAACATCTTCCCAGATAGAGTTGTCATAGACGCCTCCGGGATATGCCGGAGTAAGGGTTTTCCAGGCATCCGTGGTACCAAGTACATTTTCAGGCGCATAGCCAAAGATATGGACGTTGCTGTTATTCTCGGGATACGGTATGCGGGTGTTGTAGGAACGTCCGTTCCATTGATTGAGGTCCGGTACGCTGAAGTTGAGAAGCGGCGAAGCAAGGCCAGATGATTCCATTGCTTCGTAGGAAGCGTTGTCGGCAATCAGCACCATGGACGGAATCTCCGCGCCGGACGGGCTCCTGAACGGAGCCTTCGTCTCCATGGGAACCTGAATGTCCCTTTCGGCCGATGGGCGGTCGATGTTATGTCTGCCGCAGGATACGGCACCAAGCAGCACGAAGGCTATGAGGACTTTTTTCATCATGGCATAAAATCTTGGTTGCCGGTAGAGCCATTGTCCACCCAATCGGAAATAATCGGACTGTCGAAACTCAAGACAATGCTTGAATCTGAGTCCGTAGCTTTTATCTTGTAACAGTAGTAGTGGTCTGCGGACCAATTCTGCATCTGAGGATTGCTGCCGCTGTAAACTGAGGCTTCGGATGTGATATATTCGTTCTCCGCAATCCTTTTGAACGTCACGCTGAGCGTACTTTCCGAGGTGAGGTTCTGAGCCGGAACGAAGAAGTTTACGGCTCTGATATCCTTTCCCGTAGTATTCTCCGCGACATTGCCCTTGGAGGCCTGGCCGGTCCAGTTGAAGACTGCGCTTCCCAAGCCGTCTCCGCTGAATGAGAAACGGCCCTGCGTATAAATGTTCTTAAGGCTGATTTCGGTAATTGCAAGGTTGTCCGAGAAGTCGTCCGATAAGCGGAAACAGATGTTGACCAACGGATGGTGGAATGTAAGGTCGATGTTGTCGGGATCGCCTTCCTTCCAGGTCTTCGCGGCAAAGGCCATCACGATGTCGCGCCTATTATCGGCTGTGCCCGGGATGGTGAAGGAGAAGTCCCTTGAGTCACTTATAGACGCATATGGTTCGGGGGTCAGTCCAGAGTCCATGCTCAGGCCGCTCCAGCACCAGAATTGAATCGGAATCTTGTTGATCCAGTATTGTTCGTGCGCCATCGTGCCACCCTTGACCTCTTCGGTAAAATACCGTCCGGCTTTTTTCTGGGGGGAGTTCGATGTGTGATCGATGTAATCCTCAGTGGCGTATGCGTCGATGACGAAGCCCTTGACACTTATTTTTTCACTATTGGTCCCTGGATTCCCGTTGTAAGGATTCGTGTCGTCGATGATGACAGGTCCGCTTTTCGTCTCGACGCTTTTTACGACGGGGCGGATTATCCCTGTGCCTGGCCGTTCCTTTCCACATGAAGTTATGAGCGCGACCAACAGAAAAGTTAAAATAACATGTATCCTATCAGAAAAACCCATATCGCGAACCTAAAATAAACAGAATGATATGCTGTTTCAAGTATGCGTGACGAAGGTAGTAACAATCCATAAAAATAAACTAAAAAAAAAAGCAAAATGCAACTCAAAGGGCGCTAAAAAAACGATTTTCGAACCTTCTTGAACTTTCTTAAACTTCTCGTGACGGGAATTAAACGACAAACGCCCTCACATGGAGGGCGTTTGTCGCTATTTTTAGTGGGATGAGTGCCTATTCGACACAGACGGCTGTCCCGGAGGCTGTGACCATCAGCATGCCGTTGGTCTCGCCAAGCACCTCATAGTCGATATCGATGCCGACAATCGCGTCTGCGCCAAGCTGACGGGCTCTCTCTTCCATCTCCCGCATCGCTTCCGCACGGGCCTGGATGAGCTCTTCTTCATAATGGTGAGCCCTTCCTCCGATGATGTTCCTGACGCTTGCGGAAATGTCCTTGAGGAAATTGACGCCGGCTATGACCTCGCCGAAGACCACGCCCTTGTATTCTACGATGTTCTTTCCCTGGATGGTTGGTGTAGTGGTAAGTATCATGTGCTGTGTATTTATTCGCTAAGGTAATAATTTTTGTCTTAGTGCACTCCCCTTTCCCTCATTAACGACAGAAGCAGCCTTGTCCCGGCCTCTCTTCTCCAGCGCATGTTCAAGATCGTACCGATGACGGCAAGTCAGTGGGAAAAATAGGCCACATTGAACCAAGGATAACAACAAAATAGATTATACTCGTACGGAGCCATGCGGATTAGATGCACAGAAAATATACCCTATTGCGTATAATATCGCAGATGATTTGTATCTTTGTACTCAAAAGAGTATAATATGACATTATCCGAGCATGTAAAAAACCTACGCAAGCAGGAGAAACTAACCCAGCAGGACCTGGCGGACAGGGCCGGCGTGGGTATCCATTTCGTGAGAGATCTGGAACAGGGGAAGAAGACCCTGCAGATGGACAAGGTGAATGATGTACTCAGGCTGTTCGGCGAATGTCTGGGACCTGTAAAAGCTGAATAGCCATGAAACAGTGCAAGGTATATAAGACCGGCGTCTTCTGCGGCGTGTTGCGGGAAGATGAGGAAGGATATCACTTCAGTTATGACAGCGATTATCTCTCCTCGTCATCTGCGTTGCCTGTAAGTCCGACAATGCCATTGACAGACGAGGAATACGAGAAGGAGATGATGTTTCCAGTCTTCGACGGGCTGATTCCGGAAGGCTGGCTGCTTGATATCGCCAGCGAATCATGGAAGATAGACAGGAGAGACCGTATGCAGCTTCTTATGTGCTGCTGCAAGGATTGCATCGGCGACCTGAGCATAATACCGTTCGAAGATGGAAAGGAATAGATGTCTGTACTGCTATAAGGAACTTGAGGACGGTCAGCGCGACTTCCATCCTTCATGTGCCAGAAAGTTCTTCGGGATTTCTGCAGTTCCTGTCATGCCCTATACCAGGGACAACATGCACGAGCTTGCCCGGAAGGTTATCCGGAGCAGCACTTCGGTCACCGGAGTGCAGGCAAAGATGTCCCTGGATATAGATAGAGGAGGAAAGAATGAGCCCTCCAGATTCACTGTAGTCGGCCTGTGGGGCAAGTATATCTTCAAGCCTGAAAGCCCGAAGTATCGTGAACTGCCCCAGCTAGAGGATCTGACGATGAAGATGGCGGATATCGCCAAAATCAAGACGGTCCCTCATACACTTGTGAGACTGGCAGATGGTGAGTTTGGCTACCTGACAAAAAGAGTTGACCGATCAGACGATGGCAAGTCACTCTCCATGCTGGACATGTGCCAGCTTTCCAACCGTCTGACCGAGCACAAGTACGACGGTACATATGTCCAGCTGGCAGAAGTAGTCAGCAGGTACTCCAAAACTCCGCTGCTGGATGTGCAGAGGTTCTGGGAAATCGTCATCTTCAGCTGGATAACCGGCAACTCGGACATGCATTGCAAGAACTTTTCTCTGATAGATGAGAAAGGAACAGGGGAATATCGCCTGGCGCCCGCCTACGACCTGCTGTCGGTTCTTCTCGCAGACAGGAACGATACGGATGAAATGGCAATGACCTTTGAGGTCGGAGGTCATAAGAGCGGATTCGGACGAGAGACATTCATCAAGGCTATGGGAGAATCCGGAGTCGGCGAAA
This sequence comes from Bacteroidales bacterium, assembly GCA_024398125.1. Taxonomy (GTDB): domain Bacteria; phylum Bacteroidota; class Bacteroidia; order Bacteroidales; family UBA932; genus Cryptobacteroides. Next base: position 9,458 of record JAKSJO010000016.1, on the reverse strand, counting down.
AGGTTGCATCCAAGATAATATCCAGACTCTGCGCCTGCGAGAGTGCTTGGTGTGAAGTGATCGACTCCTCGTTCCTGTCGGGCAAGCTCAAGGCAGAATACAAGAGTCTTGTACGCTCTCGTATTGCGATGTTATGATCGTCATATGGAAGTTATGCATAATCAGACTATTTGTCATTACTTTTTGAGACCAGATTGAGATTATTATCAGTCTGGTCTTTTTTCTTTCGGGACAGGTATGATTCAGGCCCCATCCCCAGGGGGTAGATATTTCTCTGACCGGGGGTATATTGAATACACTACGACACTTACGACAAAACTACGACGAAACGACGAAATACTACGATAATCATTCCTGTGCTGAATACACTTTCGGTTAAGCACAGAATACCAACTATATGAAAAAGGGACTCCCTCTTTCGAGAGAATCCCTTGATAGAGATATTAGATGTCCATTACTCTGTGATGGAACGGATAGACTATGGGCAGACAGGGCGGACTGAACGGCCCCAACCACGATAGAAGTCACCTCTGTACACATCACTTGACGAGAATGCAAACATGCATGCTATGCCATCATCATCTATATCAGTGTTGAGCGAATTTGACCAGTAGGCACCGAAACTACCTAATTCGAGAAGCCTGTCATCTTTGCGAGATCCGGCAGCAGGAAGGAATATCCAATTGTCGGTATAACCGATTTTTTTGCTCTGTACCTTGTAACCATTGATTCCGTTCATAGTAGTCCACGTCCAGGAGCAGTTGTCTGTGTTAAGCAATTCATCCTGTTCTGCTGCAGTAGGCATGTGCCAATCACCGCCCCAATTGACATGAGCAACATCGTCTTCTGAATCAAGGACAGCTTTATTGTCTGTGAAGAACTCAGCATTGGTGTAATAGTTCATATAACTGCACCAATAAGTATATTTCGTCCAATGATGTACTTCATTGTTGCCGTAATATTTATTGAAACCATCGGCATAGGCATAATTCTCGCTATCTTCCCAATCTTTCCAGTGCTTCTGTGGGTCCTCCTGAGCATATCCATCTTCGTAGTATGGTTCGGTCTCACCCCAAGCAAAGTAATCTCCGTACTCCTCCGGCTTGGTGGCACCAACATTCATAGTGGCCCACTTTACGGAAAGGCCCAAGTCAACATACTCGTAACCATTATGAGTTGGATTAGGTTCAACAGGTGCAATCGTTTCAACCATTACTTCTGGCATCCTGAGAATACTTGATCTGGTGATAGTCTGAGACTTTGTTGTCTTAATCACCATCTCCTTGCCTTCTGTATCTGTCACGACAACGGTGAATCCACCTGTCATAGTCATAGGAGGAAGGGCTATTACGAATGGAGTAGCTGTGCTTTCATTGAGCTGTACACCAGAGCCACAATCCAGAGTTACGGTCTTTGCCGATGCATCTGTGAGGTTGATAGCAGGAGTGCTGTTTGTCGATAAAGTCACTGCTGCTGCACCATAAAGAGGTTCATCATTGTTGCCTGTCACACTGATAGATGCAATGCTTGCAGCTCCTTTCAGCTGGAGTTTCAAACCACCAAGAACATTCTTGAATTTAAGGTTCATATCGGTAGTTGAGGTTGTCACAGCTGCCATAGGGAATGCTCCATTACCAAAACTTGCATCTGCATAATTCTGGACAGAAGGGAGGGCTGTGCTCACAACATATCCAGTCGCATTCTTTGCAATTGTATTGGAAGATGAGTATGGATAGAATGCTACGTTGTTAGGGATCTCACCACCTGCCACAAAGCCTGGTGAGGATACTGGGTTCAGGGAAGCTGATGTCTGTCCATCAGATTCATCAGTCACCTGATACTGCTGGTTGATAGTGCTGGCAGCAAAAATGCTTACTTGGTCTCCTGCCATCCACAGCACATTGCCATATTCATCCAGACTTGTTTTGGTGCTGAGGTCGTTGTCTTCAATAGTAGCAGTGAAGACCTTCTGTACTGGAACCTGCTCATCGAGTTCCATATTCTGACAGCCACAAAGGGCAAGGGCTGCCATAAGACTGAGTGATAAGTTTCTTTTCATTGTACTTCTCGTATATTACCACTCGCCATCGATTTCTTCCACATTTTCAGTGGGGCTTTCACAAATGACATTTGCAGGATCAATAACAATGGTCCTGACCACCGGAGAAACATACTTCCTCTGTTCTTCGGTTTGTTTTGATAGATTGTTTGCTTGCATATTCTGAATAATTGATTGCTATCATTACCTGCTGTCGGCCCCTACTCTGATGTAAAAAAAGCAGGACCTGCTTATCATGTAATTATGATGAACTTACCTTTCTGCCCTGGAATCTCGTCCCAGCGGCACCACAAATATACAAAAGAAATAGACGCAGAGAAGAATCCTGTCTTTATATCCCTAAATGGTAAAAGGAACTCCTATCACTTCAAAACGCTCTCAATTATGAGCCAACCAGCGCAGAGAAAGCGCGCTGCAGCGCGCCGGCCGACGCCGATAGGAAGGAGAGGACGAGATTAGTCCGCCTGCGGCGGCCTTTTCTCGGTTGTCCGTGAGCAATCATATGCAATAGACCGGCATCTGCCTATTTCCGCATAAATGGCGGCATCCTTACAGGAGCAAGTTCCTGACGGGTGTCGCCATTTACGCGAAACGCCGCACAATGTGCGGCGTCTATTGCAATTGATTGCGTTGCGCGGAGAGGACGAGATTCGAACTCGTGGTACCCTAATCGGGTACGTCAGTTTAGCAAACTGGTGGTTTCAGCCACTCACCCACCTCTCCAATCCTAAACTTCAGTTATACCAAAGTGGGACTGCAAAGATACATATAAAAAACTGTTTTGCAACAATTACGACGATTTTCCGCAAAAATGGCGAATGCTGAAGTCCCTGGCTAGCGCAGTATTTCGCCTGTCGCGGTCTCTATCTGGGTCGCAGGCAACGACGATCCCGGCAGCTCTACAGACCATGGCGGAGTCTCGTTTCCGCTCAGTCTGACTTCATCGACATTTACCCGTACTCCGTCACGGAAAGCAACTATGTGGGCCGCACCATAACCAAGAAGACGGACTTTGTTCAGACGGGCAAGTGCAGAGGCGTATGTCGGGAAAAGGCCGACCGTATATGTATACCTGAGATTGGTGCCCATTCTCTCGAACACTGGAGCCATGCCTTTCAACTCAGATGCGGGCAGTTTATTTGAATCCGAGGATATCTCTATCTGGTATACCAGGCCGGCTGGCAGTTCCGTCGCGAACTCTGCCTCGTCAAGAATCTCGAATCTTACCGCAGCATCGGCCTGGTCCATCGCAAAAGCCGGACGCAGGACGGACCCTGGTCTGTTGTCCGGAAACTCGAACGGTTTTGTCGCTTCAGCGGTCTCGGCTCCCGAAGACAGGAATTTCATCTCTGTTTCCTGGAGGGCCTTCGTCGCCTTGTCCAGGCGGCCACGCATCTCCTTCAGCGAATTCTCGCTGTCCAGGACGCGGGATGCCAGGGCATGCATGCTGTCGGCAGGAGCTGTCGCAAGAGACACTCTGAGCGCGTCATGCTTCGCTGTCGCCTTTGACAGGCTGTCACGCAGAATACGGACATCATTCATCCTTTCCATATACAGGCTCATGCCGTCCGAGCCCGAAGACTTGCGAGGCATCTCGAGATTGGAGAGCCTGCGCAGCTCCTCCTCGTCGGAAATCGAACGGCGGACCGGCATGACATCATACTCGAGAACAAATATGCAGACACTGTCGGCCGGACATCCACGGTTGGATACCAGCACGCTGTAGCGGCCATCGTCCGTATTATAGAAGAGGTAATCGTCATACGGTGATGAGTACGGGAATCCTAGATTGACAGGAGCATCCCAATCGCGGAGCTCACGGTTCCAATGCGCGGCATAAAGGTCATATCCACCCATTCCATACAGGCCTTTCGATGCAAAATACAGTGTCCTGCCATCACGGGAGAGCATCGGATTGATCTCGTCACGATCGGTTGTCATCGACTCGTTTACCAGTCTTGGGGCACTCCAGAGGGTGTCGCCCGGTACCGTACAATATATGTTGCGGATACCTTCACTGTCCAATGATGAATAATATGTCGCACGGTCGTCAGCATATACAAGGTCTTCTCCGATCCTGTGCCAGCTGCCATCCGGCATCGGGCAATGCATAAGGAACTCATCGAGAGGATAGACGCGGCTTGCAACCATGGTCGGAGTCGTACAATAGCCCATAAGGCTCCTGGCGTTGCGAACCATGGACTCTGCCTCGGCGATACGGGCTGTCTCGGCTGAATCCGGGGCTGCCTTCGCGGCGTTTGAAAGCGCCTCCAGGGCGGAAGTGAAACTGTACTGCATCCTGAGGGAATCGGCCGAAGCCAGCCACTGGGCCGCGGTTTTGCCGGGCTTTTCCTCGACCTTCGGGGCATTGACGCCTCGGAGAGAATCGACCTTGGCGCGAAGGAGGTCCTCCAAGGTCGGGGCGGTGAAGGTGGTGTCCGGCTCCATGACAGGCTCTTCGGCGGCGATGGACAGCACGAGGCTGTCGGGAAGGGCCTGCGCGGCCACCGTAAAGCCGACGGTTGCCGAAAACGCCAGGGTTAGGCCTGTGAAAATGCGCCTGAAATCCATCTTTCCCTTACTCAATGATATAAAAAGGACTACAAAAGTAAGAAATCAATGGCATAAAATTTCTTTCTTGGAAAAAAATTGTAAATTTGCACCCTATTTTACGGGTGTAGTGCCCACATGTCAATCCGGGTCCCGTAACTGAACGACAAATATTTATTAAAAACAATAACAAAAATGCAAAGTAAAGGCGCTATCAGATTTGTAGCAATCCTGCTGGCACTCGCCTGCATCTGGCAGCTTTCATTCTCCGTTGTATCAAGCATGCACGGCAAGAAGGCAGAGAAGTATGCAGAGAAGGCAGCAATCGCTGCACAGCAGTCTGCTGCATTCAGCAAGCTCGCAGAGGGAGACAAGGCTTTCTATCTTGACTCCATCAAAAAGGCACAGAGCAGATGGTACACTGACTCCATCTCAGCCGAGAAGGTTTATTTCGGTTACACATTCAAGGAAGTACAGGCAAAGGAGATCAACCTCGGTCTGGACCTCAAGGGCGGTATGAACGTTATGCTGCAGGTGCAGCTCGAGGACCTCGTGAAGGCACTCGCAGGCGAGAACCGTACTCCTGAGTTCAACCAGGCAATCGCACTTGCCAAGCAGAACAGCGTAAACTCACAGTCAGACTTCATCACCCTCTTCGGTGAGGCTTGGAAGCAGGTCGGCGGCGGTCAGAGACTCGCACAGATCTTCGGTACCTACGAAATGAGAGACCGTATCAAGCCAGAGTCAAGCGACGACGAGGTTCTCTCTGTCATCAAGGATGAGTCAGAGAGCGCAGTTGCAAACTCATTCAACGTCCTCAGAAACCGTATCGACCGCTTCGGTGTAACCCAGCCTTCGATCCAGCGTCTCGGAAACACCGGCCGTATCCTTGTCGAGCTTCCAGGCGTAAAGGAGCCTGAGCGTGTAAGAAAGCTCCTCCAGGGAACCGCTTCCCTCGAGTTCTGGACAACATACGACAACTCTGAGATCGCTCCTTACCTCGCAGAGGCAAATGCAGTTCTCGCACAGGTACTCGCAGCTGACGAGGCTGAGGCTCCTGCTGCTGAAGAGGCTGCTGAGGAAACTGAGGGCGACATCCTTTCACAGGAGATCGCAGGTCAGGACAACAGCAACGCAGAGATCGAGGCTTACCAGAAGAGCAACCCTCTCTACGCAGTACTCCAGCCTTCACAGAGCAGAGGTTCAGCCTGCATCGGTTTCGCTACCGCTGCCGATACTGCAAAGATCAACAAGTATCTCGCTATCCCACAGGTTGCCGACGTATTCCCTGCTGAGTTCAAGGCAATGTGGACCGTCAAGCCTTCACAGATGTTCAACGTTGACAACATCTATGAGCTCGTTGCCATCAAGGCAACCTCACGTGACGGCAAGGCACCTCTCGATGGTAGCGCAGTTACCGACGCACGCGTTTCTTACAGCAACCAGCAGAGCGGTAACCCTACCGTTTCAATGACCATGAACGCTGAGGGTGCAAACGTATGGGCACGCCTCACCAAGGATAATATCGGCAAGCAGATCGCCATCGTCCTCGACGGTACCGTATACTCATACCCTACCGTTAATACCGAGATCACTGGTGGTAACTCTGAGATTTCCGGAAACTTCGACGTAGAAGAGGCAACCGACCTTACCAACGTCCTCAAGTCTGGTAAGCTCCCTGCACCTGCAACCATCGTTCAGGAGCAGGTTGTAGGACCTTCACTCGGTGCCGAGTCTATCCGCTCAGGTCTCATCTCATTCATCATCGCGTTCATCCTCGTACTTCTCTACATGATCTTCTTCTATCAGGGAGCAGGTCTCGTAGCTGACTTCGCACTTCTTACCAACGTGCTTCTCCTCTTCGGTACCCTCGCATCATTCGGTGCAGTCCTCACCCTCCCTGGTATCGCAGGTCTCGTCCTGACCCTCGGTATGGCTGTGGATGCAAACGTGATCATCTACGAGCGTATCAAGGAAGAGCTCAAGGCTGGCAAGGGTCTTGGAAAGGCAATCGCTGACGGTTACAGCAATGCATACTCTGCTATCATCGACGGTCAGGTAACCACCCTCCTCACCGGTATCGTACTCTTCGTATTCGGTTCCGGTCCTGTAAAGGGCTTCGCTACCACCCTCGTTATCGGTATCATCACCTCTGTGATCACCGCTATCTTCATCACCCGTCTTGTACTCGACACCAGAGTCAACAAGGGTAAGAACATTACCTTCGAGAACGAGATGACCAAGAACTTCCTGAAGAACACCAAGATTGACTTCATCAGCAAGAAGAAGTTCTCTTACATGATCTCAGGAGCTCTCATCCTCATCTCTATCCTCTCTATCGGCATCAAGGGCTTCACCTATGGTGTAGACTTCACCGGTGGTCGTACCTACGTTGTAAGATTCGACCAGCCTGTGACCGCTGAGGACATCCGCGAGGCTACCCTCAACGCATTCAACGGCGAGGCTGTCGAGGTTAAGCAGTTCGGTGGCGACAGCCAGATGAAGATCACCACCTCTTACAAGGTAGAGGACGAGTCTTCAAGCGTTGACGCAGAGATCGAGCAGATGCTCTACGGCGCTCTCAAGGGCTTCTTCAAGGAGAACGTTACCTTCGAGGGCTTCACCTCAACCCTTGACAACCCTAACGGTATCATCAGTTCTGACAAGGTCGGTGCAACCATCGCGAACGATATCAAGAGATCAGCAGTTATCTCAGTGATCCTCGCTCTCCTCGTTATCTTCGCATACATCGCATTCCGTTTCCGCGGCTGGGCTTGGGGTCTCGGTGGTGTAGTTTCACTTGCACACACCTCACTCATCGTGATCGGCTTCTTCTCACTGTTCTCAGGAATCCTGCCATTCAACCTCGACGTTGACCAGACCTTCATCGCAGCGATCCTTACCATCATCGGTTACGCAATCAATGATAACGTGGTTATCTTCGACCGTATCCGTGAGAACATCGGACTCCATCCAAAGTCTGACTTCAAGGAGACCGTTAACGGTGCGCTCAACGCAACCCTCACCCGTACTGTAAACACCTCAGTTTCAACCCTCCTCCCTATGCTTGCAATCGCAATCTTCGGTGGTGAGTCTATCAGAGGTCTTGCAGTTGCCCTCATCCTCGGTATCCTCATCGGTACCTACTCATCCCTCATGATCGGTACTCCTGTCATGTTCGATGCTACCATGAAGGCAAAGGCAAAGAAAGAGGCAAAGTAATCTTTATATAAAAAAGATTCATCAATAAAAAGAGCAGCCGGGCCGAAAAGTCCGGCTGTTTTTTTGTTACTTTGTTACGCTATGTCATTTGTCCATCTCCACGTCCATACCCAGTATTCGATCCTTGACGGATTGTCTTCTATCGGCAAGCTGTTCGACCGCGCTGACGAACTCGGCATGCCAGGTCTTGCCATCACCGACCATGGAAACATGTACGGTATCAAGGAATTCTTCAAGTTCGCAAAGAAACATCCGAATGTCAAGCCGATAATCGGATGCGAGGTGTATGTGACACGTCATTACGACCACAGGATCAAGGACAATGACCATAGGAAGTACTACCATCTCATTCTTCTGGCCAAGAATTACGACGGCTACAAGAACTTGATGAAGATCGTCTCCACAGGCCATATCGAGGGTATGTACTATGGAAAGCCACGTGTGACCCACGAGATCATCGAACAATACCACGAGAACCTTATCTGCTGCTCTGCCTGTCTCGCAGGCGAGGTGCCGAAGGGTATCATGGAAAGCAATATCGAAGCCTCCAGAGAGGCCATAAGATGGCATAAGCGCGTGTTCGGAGAGGACTACTACCTCGAGGTCCAGCTGCACAGGAGCGAGGTTCCCGGGCTGTCCACCGACGTATACGACAACCAGGTCATCGTCAACAAGGAGATCTTCAAGCTTGCCGAGGAGGAAGGTGTAAAGGTCGTCGCAACAAACGACGTCCACTTCGTCGAGAAGGAGGATGGACCGGCGCATGACAGGCTGATCTGTCTCACCACGAACTCGATGGTGGATGACCCGAACAGAATGCGCTACACCCAGCAGGAATACCTCAAGAGCGAGGAAGAGATGGCCGAACTGTTCCCAGGCCATCCTGAGGTCATCTCGAACACCATCGAGGTCTGCGACAAGATCGAAAGCTACTCCATCGACCGCGGTCACGTCCTTCCAAAGTACGAGATCGACCCGGAATTCCTTGCCGACATCGACACACATCTCGAGAAATACAAGGATATCATCGACGCAGGCCGCTGCGACAAGAACGGAACATACAGAGGCGACGAATTCTGCTATTCGGTAGCATTCCTCTGCCACATCACATACATTGGCGCACGCAAGCGCTATGGCGACACCCTCAACGACGAACAGGCCGAGCGTCTTGACTTCGAGCTCAAGACCATCTGCCGAATGGGTTTCCCTGACTACTTCCTTATCGTACAGGATTACATCGCAGCCTCACGCAACGAGGGATATTTCGTCGGCCCCGGACGAGGATCCGCGGCAGGATCGGCAGTTGCATACTGTCTCGGTATCACCAACCTTGACCCAATCAAGTACAACCTCCTGTTCGAGCGTTTCCTCAACCCGGACCGTATCAGCATGCCTGATATCGACGTGGACTTCGAGAATCTCCCGGCCGCTCACAAGTATGTCGAGGATACCTACGGAGCGGACCACGTATCACGCGTGATCACCTTCGGTACCATGCTGGCGAAAGGCGCCATCAAGAACATCGCGCGCATCTACCAGCTGCCTATTGCCGACGCCAACCGCCTGGCCGGCTATGTGCCGGACCACCTTCAGGAGAAAGTGGAGAAGACCTACCCGTTCAATCCTG
>JAKSJO010000015.1 GCA_024398125.1 Bacteroidales bacterium | reverse complement strand
TACACATGTTCACACCTCCGTTTCGGTGAGGCTCCTATCAAGGCTCCTTATCTCGTGAACACTCCTGATTTCGTGGCTTGCCACGTTCCTTCTTACCTTTCAAAGTACGACGTGCTCAAGGGCATCAAGGAAGGCGGCTCGCTCCTCCTCAACTCTCTTTGGGACGAGCAGGAAACCCTCAAGAGAATTCCTGATCACGCAAAGGCAGTCATCGGACGCAAGCACATCAACCTCTATATCATCAACGCTACCAAGATTGCGGCAGAGATCGGCCTCGGTGGACGTACAAACACCATCCTCCAGAGTGCATTCTTCCGCATCACAGGCATCATCCCTGCAGATGACGCTGTAAAGTACATGAAGGACGCAGCTCTCAAGAGCTACGGCAAGAAGGGCGAGAACATCGTCAACATGAACTATGCAGCTATCGACCGCGGTGGCGAGTACACCAAGGTAGAGGTTCCTGCAGAGTGGGCTGAGATCACCGCTAAGTTCAAGAATCCTAACGCTGACCGTCTCGCTCCTTCATTCGTAAAGGAGATCGCTGACGTTGTCAACTCACAGTGCGGCGACACTCTTCCTGTAAGCGCCTTCCTTCCTTATATGGATGGTACCATGCCGGCAGGCAGCGCAGCATTCGAGAAGCGCGGTGTAGCCACCAGCGTTCCTGTATGGGATGCAGAGAAGTGTATCCAGTGCAACAGCTGTGCATTTGTCTGCCCTCACGCTGCTATCCGTCCATTCCTCCTCACCGCTGACGAGGCAGCTGCAGCTCCTGCAGGTCTCAAGATGGCTGATGGAAAGGCAACCCTCAAGGATTATAAGTACGCTCTCGCAGTATCTGTAGCTGACTGTACCGGTTGCGGCAACTGTGTTGACGTCTGCCTCAGCAAGGAGAAGGCTCTCAAGATGGAGTCATACCTTGGAAACGAGGCCGAGCAGGCTAACTACGACTACCTCCACGCTAACGTAGGTTACAAGGAGGAGGCTGTGAACAAGGCTGCAAACATGAAGAATGCGCAGTTCGCACAGCCACTGTTCGAGTTCTCAGGAGCTTGCGCAGGTTGCGGCGAGACCCCATACATCAAGAACATCACCCAGCTCTTCGGTGACCACATGATGATCGCCAACGCTACCGGCTGTTCTTCTATCTATGGTGCTTCATTCCCAGCATCTCCATACTGCACCGACGCAAAGGGTCATGGTCCAGCATGGGCTAACTCACTCTTCGAGGACTTCTGCGAGTTCGGTCTCGGTATGCATCTCGGTTCAGACCGTATGCGTGAGTCTGTTGCAGCTCTCATGCAGAAGGGTCTCGAGTGCAGCTGCTGCACCGAGGAGATGAAGTCACTCTTCAGCAAGTGGCTCGAGAACCGCAACGACTATGCAGTTACCCGCGACGTCTGCGACAGACTCGTACCTCTCATGGAGGCTTGCGGTTGCGACACCTGCAAGGCTATCCTCAAGCTCAAGCAGTTCATTCCTGCACGCAGCCAGTGGATCTTCGGTGGTGACGGTGCAAGCTACGATATCGGTTACGGCGGTCTCGACCACGTACTCGCTTCAGGTGAGAATGTGAACATCCTCGTTCTCGATACCGAGGTTTACTCTAACACCGGCGGCCAGTCATCAAAGGCTACCCCTGTAGGAGCTATAGCAAAGTTCGCTGCTTCAGGAAAGAAGATCCGCAAGAAGGATCTCGGTATGATGGCAATGAGCTACGGTTATGTATACGTCGCTCAGGTTGCAATGGGAGCAAGCCCTGTTCAGTACATGAACGCAATCAAGGAGGCTGAGGCATACGATGGACCATCACTCATCATTGCTTACGCTCCATGTATCAACCACGGTCTCAAGGCCGGCATGGGTCTCAGCCAGAAGGAGGAGAAGCTCGCAGTAGAGTGCGGTTACTGGCATCTTTACCGCTTCAACCCAGCTCTTGAGGCTGAGGGCAAGAACCCATTCACCCTCGACAGCAAGGAGCCAGACTGGAGCAAATTCCAGGACTTCCTCAAGGGTGAGGTTCGTTTCGCATCTCTCTACAAGCTCTTCCCTGACCAGGCAGAGGAGCTCCTCCAGAAGACTGAGGAGTTCGCTAAGCTCCGTCTCGGAACCTACCAGCGTCTCGCAAGCAAGTAATCCTTGCATAACGATAAAAAAAATAAAGGCGGCTCATTCGAGTCGCCTTTATTCATGTCATAAATCTATCTACTGAGGTCTCTGGACTACCTCCATGAGGTAAGCGTCAACCAATGTCTTTGCCATATTCTTGATTGAATCTGGTGTGAGAGCGTCAACAGCAGCCTCGTAAGACTTGTCATTATCCTCATTGTACTCCTGATTGGTGATAAGGTTTCCAAGCCAGTAGCTGTTGCGGATACGCGACTCAGGGATATTCTTCTTGAGGTTGTTCACGGTCTTGTCGAAATAGTCAGCTGAAGGACCCTCTGCGGCGATCTGCTTCAAACCGTCAAGAGCGATTTTCTGGAGCTGATCGGCCTGTGCCTCGTTGGTCTCGAAGACAACCTGAAGGACTGCATGTCCAGCAGGTCTTCTGTTGACCTCCGATGCTACCTGGGCGCCATAGGTGCCACCTTCAGACTCACGAAGAGTCTCGACATAAAGCATGTTGAGAATGTATGAAAGGGCATCCATGTTCGCCTCGAGATCGTAAGAGTATGGAGTCTCAGCCTTGTAGACCTCAACTACAGTGACCTTAGGGGTCTCCATTGCCGAGCGGAACTCGTTCTTCACTGTCTTCGAAGCGACAGACTCGCCTGTATCCTTCCAGTTGAGAGCTTTCTTTCCCTTAGGAAGACTGCCGATATACTTCTCGACGAGTGGACGCATCTCCTCTACATCAAAGTCACCTACGATATACATCACAGCTCCTGCTGCATCCTTGAAGAGCATACGGTAGTTGCGCTCGATTGCGTCAAGGCTTGCTGCCTTGAGAATCTCCTCGCTGATGAACGCCTTGCGTGGCGAATCATAGATAGTAGAAAGAAGCTGCTCCTGGAGCTTATAATTCGGCTGGCTTACAAGACTTGGGAGGACAGCCTCGATGGTCTTGATACCCTGGGCATATTCGTTCTCATCGAAACGAGGATCTACGAACTGAAGATAAACCATCTGGAGCGCTGTCTCGATATCCTTGACGGTAGACGAGCCATTGATACCATGGTTGAGCAGGCTGATGTACGGACTTACGACAAGCTGCTTTCCGCTGAGCATCTTCTGGACCTGGGTATTCGAGAACTGGGATACACCGCTGTTCTGCAAGAAGAGAGTCATGATATTGTCCTCGAATGACTTGACGTCAGCATCGCTGATAAGGCTGGTACCGCCGCTGAGTCTGAGGTTGAATGAGATTCTGTCCTTCTCGTTTTCGGTAGGAAGGAGAACGACCTTCACGCCATTCTTGAGAGTCCAAACGGTGCTGCCATAGATGCCGGCTGCGGACTTCTTCACCTTGGTACCCTTGAGAGATGCAGGGTTCAGGAACTCGCTGTCGATCTCTTCTGCCTCATTGGCCTGGATATCCATGCCCTTTACAGCGTCGAGGACAGCCTTGATCTCCGCCTCTGAAGGATTGTAGATACCTTCCTTCTTTGGACCTTCATAGAGGACTACCATGTTCTCTTCGGTGATGAGCTGGGCTGCCACCATGTTGATTACCTGAGCCTGAAGCTGAGGCATGATCATGCTGACGATCTCGAACCTCTGCTGAGGATCCATATATGCTCTCTGCTGGAAGAAATGGTTGATGAGAGGCATCACGAACTCTGAGTTGGTGCGGGTGTCAGCCTTCTTTGCAGCACTCTCATACTGAGAAAGGATCTCGGTCTTTGCGCGCTCAACCTCAGCCTCGGTGAAGCCGAAACGCTTCATCTTCTCGATCTCGACCATCATGGCCGCGAATGCAGGGAGAATCTTGTCCGGCGCTGCTGCAACACTTGCATATGCGCTTTCCATTGTCTCGCAGAGGTTCGCGAATGACATACCCGCATTAAGGAATGGAGAATCAGGCTGTGCTGCAATGTCGTTGAAACGCTCATCCATAACGGTACTGATGATATCCTTGAGGAGGTCTACCATCAAACCCTGAGCTGTAGAGTTGATGATTGCCGGAGTGGCATCGCTGTTCCAGAACACCTCCATGCTTACGCTTGGGCACTCAGGATCGGTCACGATACCGATGACAGGCTCCGAGTTTCCAGGAACCATGATGACATCCTTTGCCTTAGGATCAACCGGTGCAGGGATGTCGGCGAAAGTCTTCTTGATCTTTGCCTCAACCTCGTCCACATCAATGTCACCGACAACGATGAGAGCCTGGTTGTTTGGCTGGTACCATGTCTGATAGAAGTTCACGAGAGACTCAGGCTTGAAGGTCTTGAGGTTTTCCTCACTTCCGATGATGGAAGTCGTAGCATACTTGGTATCCTTGAAAAGATACTGGTAGAGCTGCTCGCGCATACGCCAGTTGGCGTCGTTGCGGGTACGCTTCTCCTCGAGGATGACTCCTCTCTCAGCATCGATCTCAGCAGGATCGCAGGTCACGAAATGAGAATAGTCATGCATGATGAGAAGACAGTTGTCTACAACCTGATCGTTCACCAGCGGAATATTGGTAAGCAGATAAATTGTCTGCTCGACTCCGGTAGAAGCATTTACATTGCCGCCGAATGAAGCACCGATGCTCTCGAGATAGTTGAGAATTCCCTTGCCAGGGAAGTTCTTGGTGCCGTTGAAGCACATGTGCTCGAGGAAGTGGGCAAGACCGTCCTGGTCTGGGGTCTCCTGGAGTGCTCCGACATGCGTTGCGAGATAGAACTCAGCACGGTCAGCCGGCTTCTCATTGTGCCTGATATAATAGGTCATTCCATTATCAAGCTTTCCGGTCTTCACAGCTGGATCATTTGGCAACATCTGCATTTCCTGCGCTCCCGCGAAGGAGAATGAAGCAATGATTGCCACAAATAATACTAATAACTTTTTCATGTCTTATGATTTGGTTTTATTTATCCGTTTGACGATAGTCCGTTTACTTTTGCTACAAAGTAATTACATTTTTTTCAATCAAGCACTTTTCTGCAAAAAATATGCTAGCTTTGCATAAGCAATGATTATACACAATGGCAGTTTTTGAAGACTCCAGACTGAAGATTTTCATGAGCGTGGCTCGCCTGGGCAGTTTCACGCTTGCCGCACGCGAATGTGGAATAAGCCAGCCCGCTGTCAGCCAGAATATCTCAGAATTGGAAAAACTTATGGGCAAGAGCCTGTTTGTACGCAGCCGCGGTTCAGTCGAGCTGACCGCCCATGGTGTACGGTTCATGGAATATGCATCTCAGATCACTTTCTGGTACAAGGCGACGCGCGAGGCCTTCGGCGAGGGCCTGCCCGCTCAGCTTAAGCCAGGCAACGCCACACGAATGCCGGTACGAATCGGCGTGGGTGACGGCGTCGAGTGCCATTTTACCTCTGCGGAAGACCCAGAACGCGACGTCGAGCTGATACGCCAAGGTGACGACCTCCGTGTCAGCATAATAAAAAAGCAGCGAAGCCTTGAATACTTCGCCGCTGGAGACCTTTAAGGTATCTGCCTATTACTCAGCTGCGCTGATAGCACCCATTGGGCATGCATCGGCACAAGCGCCGCAGTCGATGCAGATTGCAGGATCGATGCTGTATACATCGCCTTCCTTGATTGCGCCCTGTGCGCACTCAGCCTGGCAAGAACCGCAAGCTACGCAGATATCTGCAGAAATTTTGTGAGCCATAATCGTTTTCGTTTATTAGTTAAAAATGTTTTGTCATTTGAATGCCTTTGGCACTACAAATGTATAGGATAATTGTGAATAATCAAATTCGGGACCAATTTTTCTGTTAACTTTGCAAAACATGAAAAGAACCGTATCATTCATCATTGCAGCTCTGCTGCTGAGCTGCAGCATTCTTGCCGGACAGACAAAATTCTCCGGCAAGGTGGAAATCGACAATATAATACATGACTTCGGCGACGTCTACATGAGCGAAGGTCCTGTCAGTCACAGTTTCAACGTAAAGAACATCAGCAGCGGGAATGTCACCATCCTTAGTGTAGTCAGTTCATGCGGCTGCACGGATGTGACATGGACGAGAAACGAGATCAAGCCTGGCGCGAGCGGCAAGATATCCGCCACATACAGCAACGACGAAGGTCCATACCCATTCGACAAGACCCTGACAGTATATGTCAGCGACATAAACAAGCCTATCGTGCTCCACCTTCGCGGAACTTCGCGCCAGAAGGCTCTGCCACTGGACCAGGCATATCCTATACATTTCGGAAACCTTGCTTTCAAGGAGACCGAGATACGTGTCGGCAACCTGTCTCAGGGAGAGCAGCGTGGAGGTCAGGTCAAGGTTGCGAATATCGGAAAGACCCCTATCAAGCTCAGCTTCAAGGATGTCTCCTCCAACCTTTCCATCAGCGTAACTCCAGAGACAATTCCTGCCGGTCAGACAGCCACCATCGTCTACAATGTGTCGGCCGACAGATCAAACTGGGGCAAGTGCTGGTATTACGCAACGCCTGTCATCAATGGCCAGGTAATGAAGTCTGTCGGCGAGCCGGAAGCAAAGACGGGCGCAGCCGGCGGTGATGCCATAGTCAGCGAGCCGAATCCTGAGCTTGGAAAGGGAAGCTCAAAGATCGGGTTCTGGGCTTTCACCAAGGAAAATTTCAGCGGCATTACCAAGGAAGCGCGCAAGAACGCCCCTATCCCAAGCTTCAAGAATACCACCTTCACCTTCGGAAAGGCCAGTGTCGGAACAAAGGTCAAGGCCGAGTTCGAAATAACCAACACAGGCAAGGAGCCGCTCACTATCTATAAGGCAGACTGCGATACACGCCGTGCAAGCTTCAAGCTCCCAGGCACAATTGCCGCGGGCAAGAGCGGCAAGCTGGTTGTCGAATTCGACACCAAGGGTCTTGACAAGGGCGAGGCTACAATCATGATCAATCTGACCACAAATTCACCTGTAAGACCGCTTGTGGCACTCTGCGTCACCGGTTTCCTTAATTGACACCATGGATTTCAGTCAGCTTGCAGACATATTCAAGGAGGCTCTGATTCTCACCGCAGTCGTGGTGGGAATCATGTTGCTTGTCGACCTCGTCCGGACATATACCGGAAGCCTGGCTGAAAGCGGCATCTGGAAGCGCAAGCGCTGGACTGTTCCCGTTGCGGCCTTGCTGGGAGCCATTCCCGGCTGTATCGGAGGCTATGTGACAGTTTCCCTTTACGACAAAAGAGTCGTGCCTTTCGGAGCCGTCATGGCCATGGCGATCGCGACCATGGGCGACGAGACCTTCATGATGCTTGCGATGTTCCCCAAGACAGCCATGATCATCCTGGCGGGAGCCGTCGTCGCCGGCATCGTTATCGGATATGCCTGTGCAGCAATAAAAGGAAACGATTACAAGGTTTCGGCCCCGACCGGCACTGTTCCCGATCATGAGCATACAGGGTGGAAGCACAGCCTTCTGCATGCGCTGAAAGTATCCGCATGGGCCTTCTTTGCCATGCTTGTCATAAAGATTGCCGGATGCTATATCGACCTGGAGCTGCTGGTGACAGGAAATGCTTCCATTCTCGTCGTGGTCGCAGTCCTCATCGGTCTCATTCCAGTTTCCGGGCCTCACATGATCTTCGTGACCATGTTCGCACAAGGATTGCTGCCTCTTCCCGTTCTTATAGCAAACTGCATCGTCCAGGAAGGACATGCCGGACTGCCGCTTATTGCAAGCGACAAGAAGGCTTTCGTAAGGATGAAGCTCATCAAGTGCATCCTTGCTCTTGCAGCCGGATGGCTGGGGCTTCTGTTTGTCTGAAAAAGCGGGAATTCCATCTCTTGCCATTTCGCTCACTTAATCGTAACTTTGTACGATTAGAAAAAGTAGCTCGAAATGGCCAGCAACCAAACTGTAAACTACACAGACGACAACATAATCACCCTTGAATGGAGGGAGCATATCCGCCGCCGTGCCGGCATGTATATCGGCCGCCTCGGCAATGGTGACAACCCTGAGGACGGAATCTATGTGCTCGTGAAGGAGATTGTCGACAATTCCATCGACGAGTTTGCGATGGGTTTCGGAAAACAGATCCAGATCAAGATAGAAGATGGTCAGGTGACCATACGTGACTTCGGCCGCGGCATTCCCCTCAACTCGGTGATAAAGGCGACAAGCGACCTCAACACAGGTGGAAAGTTCGATGACAAGGCATTCAAGAAGTCTGTCGGATTGAATGGTGTCGGCACCAAGGCCGTGAATGCGCTTTCCGAGGAGTTCTATGTATGCTCACATCGTGATGGAGAGTGTTCATGGGCACGTTACTGCCGCGGAGAGCTGCTCGACAGCGGCAAGGGAGAGACCAGCGAGAAGAACGGCACGCTCGTCATTTTCCGTCCTGACCACGACATGTTCGGAGACTATGTCTTCAACATGGATTATCTCGAGACCATGGTCAAGAACTTTTCATACCTGAAGAAAGGGCTGGCTCTGGTTCTCAATGGCGTTACCTTCAAGTCCGAGAACGGTCTTCTCGACCTCGTGAACGACAGCATGTCGGCAAAGCCACTGTATCCGCCGATCCACCTCGAAGGCGAAGACATCGAGATTGTCCTGTCCCACGGCACCCAGTATGGCGAAAACGTGGCTTCATTCGTCAATGGCCAGAACACAATCAATGGCGGAACCCATCTGGCTGCATACCGTGAGGCTGTCGCAAAGACCCTAAAGGACTTTTTCAAAAAGAACTATGACCCGGTAGACTGCCGCCAGGGCATCATCGGAGCGATCAGCATCCAGATCCAGGAGCCACAGTTCGAAGGTCAGACAAAGACCAAGCTCGGATCGACCTACATGTGGGAGAACACAGTGAAGGATAAGGACGGCCATCCTGTCAAGGGTGACGATGGAGCAGTCATGACAGACCGCGGTCCTACCATACGTAGTTTCGTCAACGACTTTATCGCAAAGAAGCTGGACAACTATCTCCACATGCACAAGGAGATCGTTCCCATCATCGAGGAAAAGATCAAGGAATCCCAGAAGGAACGCGAAGATATCCAGACCATCCAGAAGAAGACTCGCGAACATAACAAGAAGGCCAACGTCTACAACAAGAAGCTTCGCGACTGCCGATTCCACTACTGCGACAAAATCACTGAAAAGACCCAGGAGAACATAGAGAAGTCCAGCGTATTCATCACCGAGGGAGACTCTGCGAGCGGAACCATCACCCAGGCACGCAACGCCGAGTTCCAGGCCGTGTTCAGCCTGCGAGGCAAGCCTATCAACTGTTACAAGGAGAGCCGTCGCAAAGTTGCAGAGAACGAGGAGCTGAACCTTCTCATCTCCGCGCTCGGCGTAGAGGAGGACCTTGACGATCTCAGATACAACAACATCATCGTCGCGACCGATGCCGATGATGACGGAATGCACATCAGGATGCTGGTGCTCACATTCCTTATGAAATATTATCCCGACCTTATCCGCCGAGGACATGTCCACATTCTCCAGACTCCCCTTTTCCGCGTACGCAACAAAAAGGAGACAAGGTATTGCTATTCCATCGAGGAGAAGGAATCCGCGATAGAAGCACTAAAGGGTGCCGAGATAACCAGATTCAAAGGTCTCGGCGAGATTTCTTCCGGTGAGTTCAAGGACTTCATCGGCAAGGGCATGCGCCTGGATCATGTAAAACTTTCCGACGAGGAATCGCTCGCCGAGATAATGGAGTTCTATATGGGTGACAACACAATCGAGCGCCAGAATTTCATCTGCGGCAACCTGCGTTCCGAGGAAGAACTAGAAGATATAGATATATGAGACCTAAGACAGCGCACTGGCTGCTGACCCGTATTGGCTGGACCCACAACAATCCGAATCCCGAAACCAGAAAAGGCGTGATTCTTGGCGTTCCGCATACATCCATGATGGACTTCGTGGTAAGCTGGCTTTTCGCAAGATCGATCGACAGCCAGATCAAGGTAATGATAAAGAAGGAGTTCTTCTTCTGGCCTCTTGGGCCGATACTCCGCGGAATGGGCGCGCTGCCTCTGGACAGAAAGAATCCTACCGTCAGCATGAAAGGTGTCATTGACACGATGAAGAATGCCGAGAACTACTACATCGCCATCTGTCCCGAAGGCACCAGAAAGCCTATTGGAAAGTGGAAGACAGGCTATCATCTGATTGCGCGTTCCGTAGGATGTCCGGTTTATATGGGATACTTTGACTGGGGCACAAGGAGAGTCGGCTTCGACGAGATACCATTTGAGCTTACCGACAACGCAAGAGCCGATACCGAAAGACTCCAGAAGGCCTATGAGGACAGGAAGCTCGTTGGAAAGCATCCTGAAAAATACATAACTCGCTAGAATATTTGGAGTTTAGAAAAACAATTCATATATTTGCGCTCCATTTTTTGGAACACTTTATCAATTAATATTACAAACAATGATCAAACAGTACGAAACCGTTTTCATCGCAACTCCCGTTTTGTCTGATTCACAGATGAAGGAAGCGGTAGCAAAGTACACTGAGTACATCAAGGCCAAGGGCGGCGAGATCGTGTACGAAGAGGATTGGGGCCTCAAGCAGCTTGCTTACCCAATCGACCACAAGACATCAGGATTCTATCATCTCATCGAGTTCAAGGCTGACCCTCAGGTCATCGCCAAGCTTGAGACCCAGTATCGTCGTGACGAGAGAATTCTCCGTTACCTTACTGTAGCTCTCGACAAGGATGCAGTTGCATACGCTGAGAAGAGAAGAAACAACAAGTTGGCTAAGGCTGCTGCTCCTGCAGAGGAGGCACCTAAGGCTGAAGAAACCACTGAAGCATAATCGGAGGACTAGACTATGGCACAGAACAACGAACAGAATGGCGGCATCCGCTATCTCAACCCTCCTACCGTAGAGGTTCGCAAGAAGAAGTACTGCCGTTTCAAGAAGGCAGGCATCAAGTATATCGACTATAAGGATCCTGAGTTCCTCAAGAAGTTCCTCAACGAGCAGGGTAAGATCCTCCCTCGCCGTATCACCGGTACTTCACTCAAGTTCCAGAGAAAGGTAGCTCAGGCTGTCAAGAGAGCTCGCTCTCTCGCCCTTCTCCCATATGTAACCGACCTTCTTAAATAATAATTGAGAGATATGAAAATCATTCTTAAGAAAGACGTAGCGAATCTCGGCGAGGCTGGAGATATCGTTGAAGTAAAGACCGGATACGCTCTCAATTACCTTATTCCTCAGGGTTTCGCAACCCTCGGAACTCCTTCAGCTATCAAGCAGCATGAGGAGACCCTCCGTCAGAGAGCACACAAGGAGGCTAAGCTTGTTGCAGACGCACAGGCAGTTGCAGCTAAGATTTCCGAGTCACTCATCAAGCTCACCGCTAAGGTAAGCGAGAGCGGCAAGATCTACGGTTCAATCACCGCTGGTCAGATCGCTGAGGCACTCGTAGCAGCAGGTTTCGATGTTGACAAGAAGAACGTAACCATCGTTTCTGAGTCAGTTAAGGAGCCAGGTGTATACGATGCAAAGGTAAAGTGCTACAAGGGCGTCTTCGCTGACCTCAAGTTCGAGGTTGTAGCTGAGTAATCAGCATCGACAATATCCTTTAGAACCGGGTGGATTTCCACTCGGTTCTTTGTTTATATACAGGACTCCTGAAAGCTCCCCCAGAAATGCACCTTTACTCTCCGGATTTCAGAGTAGAGTACATCACAACACCAAGAATGATCACACCACCGATGATCTCTCTCATGGAAGGAAGCTCAGCCAGAATCAGGCTGGCCAATATGATGCTGTAGACCGTCTCCATTCCCGAAATGATTCCGGCGGTACGGACTTTCAGTCCCGCGAACGATGCGATGAACAGAGAATGTGCAATGGCTGTACAGACTATACCCAGCACTATCAGGTATGGAATGTCGGCTGCAATCACTTCCGGACGAAGTATGAACATGATAGGGAGCAGAACAATGGTCGCGACACCCTGTTCATAGAAACATACCTGCGAACTGGAATAATCGGCAGTGAAACGACGGTTAAGAAGCGACAGCATGGCGTACGTAAGGCTTGATCCCATTCCCAGCAGAATGCCATACAGCAGGCCTGGATCCGGTTTTCCGAGAGGAGCGAGCACGACGACACCTATCAGCATGATGAGGGCCTGGACTATGCCTCCAGGTTTCAGCTTCTCATGGAACATCAACGGCTCCAAAAAAGTCACGAAGAGAGGGAATGTTGCAAATGTAATCGTTCCAACCGCAACGCCAGCCTTTTGAATCGATGCCATGAACATGGTCCAGTGTGCGGCCATGATCACCCCGGCAAGAGCAAGCATGGCGAAATCTCCCGGCCTGCGAAGTCTGATTGACTGACGTCTGAGCAGGAAAAACAAACCAAGCGTAATCGAAGAGAACAGGACCCTGGCAAAAGTGACGACGAAAGCAGGAGAAGCCACTCCCCTGCCGATTACCCCGGCAAGGCCGAACAACAGGACTGCGAGATGGGCCTGCAACAAGGAACTTGTATTACTCTTTTTCATCAATAGCCATATCGTTTTCTAAGTCCGACAAGATATAAAGTTGCAACCATCAGCGCTGCCACCTCAGCGACGCTGCTGGAGAACCAGATGTATTCCGGACTGAACAGCAGTGGGATGACAACGACCGCGACGGCTTCGAAAAAGCTGCGCGAAAATGCCACCTGGGCGGAGACAGGTCCATTGTTTAGTGCCGTGAAGAATGCACTTGCAAACACATTCAGACCTGCTACAAGGTAGCATAGATTGAACAGTAGCAGGCCTCGCCGTCCCATCTCGAACATCTCCATGTCGTATCCAAGGAACAGTCTGGTAAGCGGTGCAGCCAACAGAAAAGTCAGCACCACCATGGCCAAGCCGCAGAGAAAATTCAGCCGGACTCCGATGCGGAGCAGATTGCGAAGCTCCGATCTGTCCCCTGCACCATAATGATACGCAATGACGGGTGAGGTTCCGACCGAGAATCCAAGGAATATGGCGACGAAGAAGAAACTGAAATACATGATCATTCCGTAAGCCGCAACTCCATTCTCCCCTGCGTACTTCATCAGCTGGGCGTTGTACACCATGCTGACAAGAGACATACATACCTGTGTCATCAGTTCGGAAAAACCATTGCTGGCAGATTGTGCAATCGGTCGGGCCTCTATCCTGCGTACCCGGATTCGAAGCGAACTGGTATTGTTCAGCCGCAAGAAATAAAACAAACCTGTCAGTCCTCCGACCAACCAGCCCGCGACAGTTGCCAGAGCGGCTCCGGCCAATCCCCATCCGAATACCGGAATGAAGAGGGCGTCCATCACTATGTTTGTGATTCCAGCGGCAATCATGACCCACAATCCATACTTAGGCTTTCCAGCCGTAACAAAGAAAGGCTGGAATAGATTCTGGAGCATGGCGAATACGTTGCCGGCCAGCAATATGCGTCCATACAGGCAGCAATATGGCAGCATGGCGTCATTTGCACCGAGAAATCTGGCAATCGGGCTGATGAATACGAAACCGGCAAGGCTGAAAAGAGCACCAAGAATGACGGTGAATTCAACATTCATCGAGAAGTACCCGTTAGCACGGTCCAGATCGCCCTCGCCCATGGTCTTTGCGGTAAGTGCGCTGCCACCGGCTCCGAACATGAAGCCCGCTGCCGACAGGACTGCTATGGCCGGCCAGATAAGATTCAGGGCGGCGAAAGGAACCTTTCCAACAAAATTGGATACAAAATATCCGTCCACAAGGGAGTACACCGAAGTGAACACCATCATGGTGATTGACGGCCAGGTAAACCTGAGGAGCTTTGACGTTGTGAAATGATCGCTTAACCGCATGGATCTGGGAATCGGAGCGCAAATATAGCAAATAATCAGGCCTTCCTGTACTCTCTGGGGCTCATACCTGTCAGGCGCTTGAAATACTTGCCGAAGAAGGACTGAGACGGAAAGTTCAGGTCATCGCTTATCTGGAGGACCGTCATGTCCGTTGTCTTCAGCATTGCCTTTGCCTCGCTGATGAGATACTCGTCGATCCAGTCATGCACCGAACGTCCTGTCGCAGCCTTTACCAGCTTGTAGAGATGATTCGGGGACAGAGACAGTCGCTCCGCGTAGAAAGACACGTCACGATGCTGACGTGCATTCTTATGTATCATGGTCATAAGATGGGAAACAAGAGGATCTCTGTCCGACAAATCAAGCATATCCATGTTGCGGCTGATGAATGAAGCGGCAAGGTAAAAGAAAGATCGGATGATATCAAGGGCGCAACGGTCGCGATATGGATTTGTCTCATCTCGGACGATACGGTACAGCAGGTTGAAATAGGATACAACGACATCCGAATCAGAGGAAGAAAGGTTCATTACCGGATGGTCACGCATCATGAGGAAAAATCGCAGAGGTACAAGATTCGCAACAGAGATGTTCATTGCATCCAGGAATTTCCTCGATATGAGGATGTAATAACAGCGGAAATCCTCGCTGAAGCTGTCAAAACTGATCATGTTTCCAGGCTGAATCATCGCCAGGCTGGGATATGATATGGTATGGGACATCATGTTGATGGTTCCACGCATGCTTCCCATACGGCTTATGATGAGTACATAATAGTCAAGTCGGAATGGATGCGACAGAAAGGAAGAAGAAGTCAATCTTCGGACCATCACGATATCATTTCCAAGAACGACACGACCCGCTTCACGAGCGGTTTCTGCTGTCCATATCTGAGGCAAGGAAACCTGTTGAGACATAAGATAAATCAACTAATTCTCCGTAAATATAGTCATAAAAAACGCCACATAGAGCACAGAATGATTAAAATAGTCCAATATTAAAGAAAATCAACCTTTTCAACATACCGATACAGGTATACCTTTGCGTCAGAATCGGAAAGTGTAGAAACGGAAATAATGAAACCTAAAACCTTCAAAGAGCTCTTTGATAATTCCGTTGCGGGCTTCGCGGGAAATACCGCGTACTCGATGATAAACGGAGACAGCTTGACCTACAGACAGTTCGGCGACCTCGTGGCACAGACCCGCGAACGCCTTTTGAACGCAGGAGTCACTGCGGGTGACAAAGTGGCCATCTTTTCCCGCAGTACTATCTATTGGCCTGTCGCGTATTTCACCTGCGTTACATCTGGCATCATAGTCGTACCGATTCTCCCTGATTTCACAGGAGAAGAGGTCGCAAAACTGCTGAAACATTCGGAAACAAAGGCATTGTTCGTATCCGAGCAACTTTGCAAGTCCATTCCCCAGGACGCTATTGACGAACTTGACATATGCATCAGCACAACCAACCTGAATGCACTGCACGAAAAGAAGCAGGATGGGCAGTTAATCCCAAAAGGCGAGGCAGTCGTTCCTGACGAGGACGATCTTGCCGTCATTATCTACACATCCGGTACAACTTCCAGCCCCAAGGGCGTAATGCTTACGCACAAGGCTCTCTTAAGCCAATTGGACATGTACGTTCCTTTCTTCTCCATTGATGAGAAAGACGTATTCCTGTCAATCCTGCCTCTTTCTCATACCTACGAGTGTTCGATCGGTATGATCTACCCATTCAGCTGCGGTTGCCATGTCGTATATCTTGACAGGATGCCGACTCCGGCAGCACTGATTCCTGCGTTCAACAAGATACGTCCTACCGTATTCATCTGCGTACCCCTTGTATTTGACAAGATTTATCGTGCCAAGGTACGCGGAACCATCACAGCGACCAAGCTAGGCGCGGCCGCTTACAAGCTTGCCCCGATCCGCAAGATCTATCATAAGATTGCCGGAAAGAAGCTCGCGGAGACATTCGGAGGCAGATTGCGTTTCATCGGTATCGGAGGAGCTAAGCTCAACAGCGAAACAGACCGTTTCCTCAACGAAGGCGGTCTTCCCATCGCCATCGGCTATGGACTTACAGAGACAGCTCCCCTGCTCTTCGGAGCAACGGTTGGCCAGACCAGGGTCGGCACCACCGGAACTCCATGCAAGGGCATCCAGTACAGGATTGTAAACAAGGATGAGAATGGCCAGGGAGAGCTTGAGGTCAAGACTCCAAGCATCATGCTGGGATACTACAAGAATCCAGAGGCTACCAAGGACGCTATCACAGCTGACGGCTGGTTCAGGACCAAGGACATCTGTACAGTAGCAAAGGATGGTCATCTCAGCATCACAGGACGCGTGAACAACATGATCGTAGGCCCTTCAGGAGAGAACATATACCCGGAGGAAATCGAGAATGTGATCAATACACACAGACTGGTCAGCGAGTCCATCGTACTCATGGACAAAGGCCATCTTGTCGCTCTGGTTTCGTATGACAAGGATAAGCTTGACAAGGCATTAAAGGCAATTGGCAAGGATATGGAAGAAGCTATCCAGGAAATCCACAATGAGGTTCGGGAGTATGTCAATTCCAAGGTGAACAAGTTCTCACGCATTTCTTCCATCGAATATCACCCTGACGGATTCGAGAAGACCCCTTCCCAGAAGATCAAGAGATTCCTCTACGCAAGATAATAAAGGCCGGCTTTTCAGCCGGCCTTTATTTACTATTTGAGATAATCTTTCAGGAAGGTTTCAAGCTTGCGGTCGAAATTATATTTCATTCCGCAGACGTCGTCAAGGATCATTGTAGCTCCCGTTTCCTTGCTGTAGCATTCCCACTCCGGAAGTGAAGGAGATGAAGGAACGCCGGTCTTTGCGAAGTTCACCCAGCAGTCACTCATGATGTCGGCAATCTTGTCTGCACGTTCATCCTTTGGATTGATGGCACGCTCGTCTCCTGGATTGTTGAATGCAAGCGGAATGTCAAGCCCATGATATGAAGGGCTGAGACGTCCTTCAGCATTCTTTCCATACCATGTGAGCAGGAAAGAATAAACAGGAGCGCCACCTGCCGCACTGCGTGCATCTGCTGCGTCAAGCGAAAGAAGACGGATATTGCTGTCGATGGTTACCCAGTCAGCCGGTTCCGAATCCGGATAAGCTTCCTTAAGGAGTTCCAGATACTCGCCTGCCCTGTCGCCATAGCGTCTATCCAGGATCTCGAGAGCCTGTGCCTCATTGAAATCAGGCTCGCTGTAGTACTGGGTGCGCTCAAGCTCATTGTAGGTTGAACCGATCATTACCGGAACATCAGGATAGAGACTGGTGAACCCTGGAGTATAAGGCTGTTCGAGGAGTGTCTTGCCGTCAGCGGTAGGACAGAAGCCCCACATCTTGACGCTTCCTGGAGTACGCGCGCCGAGGCTTTCAGCCTGACACTTGCGAGCTGCAGCAGAAAGAGTCTCGAAGTCGATGGTCTGGATCTGGTCGAGGGTTTCCGCAGTGAGGCCAAGCTCAGCAACGACACTCTCGCCAAGAGGCTGTGATATCTTGGAGTCAGTGATGTTGACCTTGGCTCCGCTCATGATGATCGCCTTCTTGAAAAGTCCCTTTGCCTCTGGCATATTCAGGAGAGTTCCGACCTTGCCGCCACCACCTGACTCACCGAAAATGGTGATGTTGTCCGGGTCGCCGCCGAAGGTCTTTGCATTGGCCTTTGCCCACTTGAGAGCCTCAACGATATCTAGCATGCCGACATTGACACTGTTCTCCCACTTGCCGCCGAATGACGAAAGGTCGAGGAAGCCAAGCACGTCGAGTCTGTGGTTGATGCTGATGAGCACGACGCCCTTCTTTGCAAGCTCGGCACCGTCTACCGGACCTGCAGAGCCAGCTCCCGTAGAGAAGCCGCCACCATGGATCCACATCATCACAGGGCGCTTTGCGCCATCTTCAAGGCCTGCGGTCCAGACGTTGAGAGCGAAGTTTCCGGTCGCCTCGTCTGAGCCCTTGTTCCCAGCCTGTTTTGCCCATGGAGCAAACTCCAGGCACTCGCGTACACCTTCCCACTTGACTGGAACGGCCGGCTGGAAACGTTCTGCCTCAGCATACTGGATGCCCTTGTACGAGTAGATTCCCTCTTCGTATGCTCCGGAAATCTGGCCGGATGTGATCTTGACGAGGGTATCTCCTTCCTTACGGCCGCAAGCCATGGATAATGAGCATGCAAGAGCCGCTATGACTATTGTTCTGATTTTCATAAGAAGATGCTTATATAACAATCAAGCCGGCCATCGGACCGGCTTGATCTTGAATTCATTGATAATTACTCAGCGGTTGCAGCCTCAAGCTTCTTGAGCATAGAGAACATCACAACACCCGAGATTACACAGAGAGCCATGAGGATTGTCCAGTTGACCCAGAGTGGAACATTCTCCCAAAGCATTGATGGGATTGAGCTGAGGTAGTTGCCGATTGCAGTGGATGCAAACCAGAGACCCATCATGAGACCCTTGTACTTTGGAGGAGCCACCTTTGAAACGAATGAGATTCCCATTGGAGAAAGGAGAAGCTCGGCGAATGTAAGCACGAGGTATGTACCGATGAGATATGAAGGAACAACAGGATCTGGCGAAACCGCACCGTTAAGTACTGATGGAGCAGGCTGGCCACTTGATGCGAGGAGCATCACAAGATATCCGACAGCTGCCACGAACATACCAAGACCGATTTTCTTTGGAGCTGAAGGTTCCTTGCCCTTGTTGGCAAGTGCTCCGAAGATTGCCATTGAAACCGGAGTAAGAGCGACAACGAAGAATGGGTTGAACTGCTGGAAGTCAGAAGGGAGAATATCAACGACCGGTGACATTCCGGAATAGAGCGCGTAAGCACCACCCCAGAGAGCCAGAGTGACAACACCACTGACAATCTTGCCGTTCTTGGTCTCAGACTGGAACACCGAGAAGAGAGTGTATACTGAAGCTGCGATGAGTGCAAGCGCCCAGATGTTGAATCCGACTCTGAGAGGGCCGGCAACGGTAGGCTGGGTGTAATCTCTTGCGAAGTATGTAAGCGAAGAACCGTTCTGGTGGAATGCCATCCAGAAGAAGATCACTACGGCAAAGACAAAAACAAGAGCTATGATACGGTCCTTTGTCTGCTTTGGAGTAAGCTCAACGACATTGGCATCGACAGCCGCCTTCTGCTTGGCATTGACATCAGCATGCTTGAACCAGCCACGGCATGCAAAGTAGATTGCGATTGAGAATATGAGGGATACACATGCAACGGCGAAGCCAAGATTGTAGGCAGTCGAAAGATTCTCGATATAGTACTGGCTGAATGCAGGAAGATCCATACCGGCAGAACCTGTCATGTTGGCCGCATACTCCTGCATGGTTGCCGCATTTGTCATGTCACCGGCAAGAATCTGGTGTGCGATGGCTGGTGCATCAGCCTTGTAGAAAAGACCTGCTGCAGCAAGTTTCCAGTTGGTGAGAGCCTTCGCTGCTGTTGGAGCGAACATAGAACCGAGGTTGATGGCCATGTAGAAGAGGCTGAAGGCTGAATCACGCTTTGCTGAATACTTAGGATCGTCGTAGAGGTTTCCAACCATTACCTGGAGGTTACCCTTGAACAGACCCGTTCCAACAGCGATCAGAAGAAGGGCAAGCAGCATGACAGCGATTGCAAGACCTCTTGCCGCGAACCCGCTGATCGGGATAGAAAGGCAGAGATATCCGACAAACATGATGCTGACACCGGTAACGACACACTTTCCGTAGCCGATCTTGTCAGCGAGCCATCCGCCGATAACAGGCATGAAATATACGGATGCGAGGAAAATAGCATACATCTGTCCTGCGGCAGCGGCAGAGAAACCGAACTTTGCCTGGAGATACAGGAGGAAGATGGCAAGCATGGTGTAGTAGCCGAAACGCTCACCTGTATTGGCCAGCGCGAGGGCAAACAGACCTTTTGGTTGTCCTTTGAACATAGTGGTTATAGTTTTATAAAGATTTGACTTAAGACAAAGATAAGATTTTTTCCTATATTTGTGTGGATGCAGGGCTGCAGGATGAAGAATTTGGGCGAAATACTCTTCAGGGCGACGGTGGGAGCGCTATCAAGACTCCCTCTGCCGGTCCACTATGTCCTCTGCAGCTTTCCGGCATTCCTTGCCGAGCACGTCCTGCGCTATCGCAGGCTTGTCGTGGAGCGCAACATCGAGAATTCATTCCCAGACAAGACAGTCAAGGAACGTCGTGCCATCCGTCACGGCTTCTACCGTCATTTCGGAGAAATAATCGCCGAAACCATCTGGCTGGGATCATGCAAGGCTGGAGACAGAAGAGTTGCAAGACATCTTGCTGTCGAAGGCGCCGATGTCCTTCACGAAGCCTGGAATTCATCACCGTCGATGATGGTCATGACATCGCATGCAGGCAATTGGGAGCTGATGGGGCTGCTGTTCGACTGTGGAGTGGAGCTTCCTTTCACCCAGGCCCAGGTCGGAGAAGTCTACAAGAAGCTCAAGAGTCCCATGTGGGACAGATTCATGCAGGACAACCGCACTACCCCATTGAAAGGGACCGGATTCAAGAATCTCATAGAGAGTCAGGATGTGCTGCGTTTCGCCGTACGCCACCGTGACGAAAAGCTCATGTACGTATTTCCGAACGACCAGTACCCCTACAAAGGAGCGTCTTTCTGCGAAATCGACAGTTTCATGAACCAGCCTACACGCGCGCTGATCGGGGGCGCCCAGCTGGCATCGAAACTTGACATGTCGGTGATCTATCTTGGCATGAGGCGGGACAGACGCGGCCACTATACATACGTGTTCGACCCGATTTGCCTCCATGCAGGAGAGATGACAGCCCAGACCATCATGGATGGCTTCTACGAAAGGCTTCAGCGTGACCTCGAAGCCCAGCCTGAAAACTACCTCTGGTCACACAAGCGCTGGAAACAGATTGAAAATAACTATAAAAAGAAATAATATGACTATCAACGACCTCACTCCAAGAATCGTCTGGAACAACTTTTACCAGCTTACCCGTATCCCCCGTCCATCCAAGCACGAGGAAAAGGTAATCGCATACCTCCTCGAATGGGGCAAGAGCCACAATATCGAGACCATCAAGGATGAAACAGGAAACATCATAATGCGCATCCCTGCCACCCCTGGCTTCGAGAACCGCAAGGGTGTCATCCTCCAGGGCCACATGGACATGGTACCACAGAAGAATGCCGACAAGGTTCACGACTTCGAGAACGATCCTATCGAGACATGGGTAGACGGCGAATGGCTCAAGGCCAAGGGCACTACCCTCGGCGCCGACAACGGCCTCGGTGTAGCCATGGCCATGGCTGTGCTTGAAAGCCCTGAACTCAAGCATGGTCCTATCGAAGTGCTCGTAACCTACGACGAGGAAACAGGCATGACCGGAGCGCGCGCACTCAAGCCAGGACTTCTCAATGGAGATATCCTCATCAATCTCGACTCCGAGGCCGAAGGCGAGCTCTACGTCGGCTGCGCAGGTGGTCTTGACGCTACCGCCAGCGCGACTTACGAGTGCAAGCCTGAGCCGGAAGGATATGAGTGCTACGAGCTTGCCGTCAAGGGCTTCAAGGGTGGCCATTCAGGAATGGACATCATCCTCTGCCGCGCAAACGCAAACAAGGTTGCTGCCCGCGTTCTCATAGAGCTCCTGACCAGAGCCGATGTCAAGCTCATCGACCTCGAAGGCGGCACCCTTCGCAACGCCATCCCTCGCGAGGCTTTCGCAAGCGTATATGTTGCCAAGGACCAGGTAGAGCTTGCAAAGTCAATCGTAGACGAGGTCGCAGCAAAGGTGAAGGCAGAGTATGCAGCGACAGACCCTGACGCAGAGTTCGTATTCAAGCCATACGATTGCAACGAGCCTTGTGACCACGAGGACTGCAAGTATGTTGAAGAGGCAGCTGCCCTCAGGTTCATCCGCGCAATCCTCGCATGTCCTGACGGCGTTGACCGTATGAGCGATCAGATGCCAGGCATGGTAGAGACCTCGAACAATATGGCGATGGTCAAAATCTACCGCGGCGAATTCTTCGTCAAGTCCCTCATGAGAAGTTCAGTCGACAGCTCGAAGGAATTCCTCGCAACCAAACTCTGTGCAGCATTCGAGCTCGCAGGATGCAAGGTAGAGCTCGCAGGCGGATACTCAGGCTGGGCTCCGAACATGAGTTCCCCTATCCTCAAGACCATGAAGAAGGTTTACGCCGACATGTACGGCAAGGAGCCTGCAGTAATGGCTATCCACGCCGGCCTCGAGTGCGGTATCCTTGCCGGAGCTTATCCAAACTGGGATATGGTTTCATGCGGACCTACCCTCATGAGCCCTCACTCTCCTGACGAGAGAGCCTACATCCCTGCAGTACAGAAGGTGTGGGATTTCCTCAAGGCTGTTCTTGAAGCAATTCCTGAAAAATAGCAAGAGATGGATGCAGCAATTGCCGCGCAGCTGCGCGAATGGGCCGAGACCTACAATGACCCGCAGTACTTCTCCGAGGATCCGATAATCTTTCCTAAGAAGTTCGCCACAGACATGCAGGATGGTTCTGCCGTCCTGCAGGACGTGGAGATTGCGGCGGTATTTGCATCCCTGTTTGCATGGGGCAGACGCTCCATGATAGTACGTGACTGTGAAAGGCTCTTCGACCACATGGAATGGAAGCCTTTCGAATACGTCAAAGCCGGTGACTGGCGCGATGACGACACAAGCATACACCGCACCACAAAATGGTCCGACGTTGCCAGAATCTGCCGCCGCCTTCGCGAATGGTACAAATGGAACGAGTCGCTTGAGGAACTCAGCGCCAAGGATATGCGTATCAGCATTTTCGGCATGAAGGAAGACCCCAAGGCTCCTGACAAGAAGATAAACATGATGCGACGCTGGATGGTACGTAATGACGGGAAGGTCGATCTTGGACTCTGGGACAGCACAAGCCCGGCCGAACTGATCATTCCTCTTGACGTGCACGTATACGACCAGGCTGTCGCCAACGGACTCACCAGGAGAAGGACAAAGGATCTGACCACAGCGATACAGATAACGGATGCCTTCAGGGAAATCTTCCCTGACGACCCATGCCTCGGCGACTTCGCACTCTTCGGATACGGAGTCACACATCAGCAGGATGCCTAAGCTTTATATCATAGCAGGTTGCAACGGTGCCGGCAAGACAACGGCATCGTATAGCCTCCTGCCTGAAATGCTGGAGTGCTACCAGTACGTGAATTCGGACGAGTTCGCAAAGTACCTTTCCCCTTTCACGCCGCAGGATGCCTCACTCATGGCTGGCCGTTACATGGTGGAAAAGATTCACTATCTGATGCGCAGGAAGGAGGATTTCAGCATTGAAACAACCCTTGCGACGCGTTCGCTCATGCGTACGATAGAAGAAGCCAAGGAAAACGGCTATACGGTAACGATACTTTTCTTTTGGCTGGAGAGTCCGGAGATGGCAATCAGCCGCGTCAAGGAACGTGTCAGCAACGGAGGACATGACATTCCCGAAAGCATCATCCGCAGACGCTACACCATGGGACTGCAGTATTTCTTCAATGATTACTGCACCGTGTGCGACAGGTGGATTCTTGCCGACAACTCTCGTCCTCCATTTTCGGTAATCGCAGAAGGATATGCCAACGATACGGTCATACGTGACCAGAAGAAATACGAAAAGATAATCAGCGATCTTCTCAGACAGAATCAATGATAAACGACAAGAGATATTACCTCGACCTGTTCAAGGTCAGCGACAAGGTTCTCGACGAACTGACAATGGAAGGTCTCCGCTCCGGCGGAGATTTCTGTGACCTATTTTTCGAAAGCACAACCTGCAGCAATCTGCTGCTGCGTGACGGCCAGGTCGCATCTGGCGGATTCCACGTCGACTATGGAGTCGGAATACGCGTGTTGAAAGGTGAAAGGACAGGCTACGCCTACTCGGAAAGCACTGACAAGGCTTCCATGCTCAGCGCGGCTCGCGCAGCTGCGGCAATCACTTCCGGGACCACATCCAAGACCCTGGACATATCGAACCGCCATCGCTTCGGCAGACCGAATCCGGCCGCAGACCGTTATCCAATGGTCCAGGACTGGCGCACGGCAGACATCTCAGCCCAGGTTCCTTTCCTCGAGAGGTTAGAGAAATCCATACGCGAAAAGGACCAGAGAGTCGTCAAGGTCATCGCAATGATGTCCAGCCAGGTCAGCGACATTCTGATGTACAACTCTCTCGAGGAGATCAAGTATGACACCCGTCCTATCGGCAGCATTTCCGTTTCAGTCATTTTCAGCCACAACGGGAGAAACGAGACAAAATCCGTATCCCGCAGCTATCGCAGCGGTTTCGAAATGCTGAACGACGATCTGTTCAACGATATCGTGGCAGATGCAGTGCACGGCATAGACGAACGCTTCGAAGCCCGCAGACCTAAGGGTGGCAAGATGAGTGTCGTAATGGGTGCCGGTGCATCAGGGATCCTGCTTCACGAAGCGATGGGACATGCCTTCGAGGCCGACTTCAACCGAAAGGGACAGTCGATATTCTCCGAGAAGATGGGCCAGAAGGTATGTGACAGCTCGATAACCATCGTTGACGATGGAACAATCCGTGGCAACCGAGGTGCTGTAAACTATGATGACGAAGGAGTTCCAGGACAGTATACAGCAATGGTCACTGACGGTGTCCTGACCTCATATCTCCATGACCGCATCAGCGCCGACCACTATGGTGTGAGACCGACAGGAAACGGCAGACGTGAATCTTTCCGTTACCAGCCTATCCCACGCATGCGTGCGACATACATGGAAAATGGCTATTGCGATCCGGAGAGCATCATAGCATCCGTAGAAAAGGGAATCTATGTCGATGAGTTTTCCAACGGCCAGGTCCAGATCGGAGAGGGTGATTTCACATTCTTCGTCCAGAGCGGATTCCTTATCGAGGGCGGCCGCCTGACCATGCCTGTAAAGGACATCAACATCATAGGCAACGGACCGCAGGCTCTTGCGGACATCGTGGCGGTCGGCAACGACCTGAAGATACACAACGGTACATGGACATGCGGCAAGGAGCAGAGCGTTCCAGTCAGCTGCGGCATGCCGACCGTTCTTGTAAAGGAATTGACAGTAGGAGGAGAATGATATGTCAGAGAACACATTCACACAGGAAGAACTGCAGCTCACCGAGCTTGCCATGAAAATAGCCCGGGAGAAGGGCGCAGACAAGTTCAGGATCACACTGAACCGCAGTACAATGGACCAGATCGGCACGCTTGACGGCGAGGTTGACAAAGTTACCCATAGTCTGGACAGGTCAATGAGCCTATGTCTGTTCGTTGACGGTCGTTTCGGCACGTTCTCGACAAACAGGCTTGAGGCGGAGGCGATGGAATCATTCATCGAAAAAGCCGTTGCGACAACCCACTTGCTCGCGCCGGACCCATGCCGCGTGCTACCTGACCAGTCCAGAGTGGAGAAGGGAGCAACCACTGGTCTGGAGCTGGACCTCTACGACCCTGTCTACGAGGAGATGACCGCAGGAAAGAGGCTGGAAACGGCTCTGTCCGCATCGCTGTACAAGACTCTTCCCGAGGGCAGCATGCTGTCGGAGGAAGCGGAGTATTGCGACTGTCTCTTCGACTCGCTCATCCTCGACAGCAACGGTACACGCTGCCGCCACATCGAAACGTCGTTCGAATACAGCGTTGAAGTGACCCTGGCGGACGAGAGTGGTCGCCGCTACAGCGCTTTCTGGTGGGACGCGGCTCCAAAGAGAAGCGAGATGCACCCGGAGGTCTGCTGCAGCAAGGCGATAGAGCTTGCGAAGGCACAGTTCAACCCGAAGCCAAGGCGCAGCGGTTCATACAACATGGTTCTCGACAATGCCTGCTCTTCAAGGGTACTGTCCCCCATCATGAAGGCACTCAACACATATTCGCTCCAGCAGCAGAACTCGTTCCTGGTGGACAGTCTTGGCAAACAGATGTTCCACGAAGGAATGACTGTCATGGACGAGTGCCGCAGCACAGGATTCACAGGAACCAGACTGTTCGACAGCGAGGGTGTCGCAACCAAGGTCATGCCTATCATCGAGAACGGTGTCGTTAAAACCTATTTTACAAACAGCTACATGGCAGCGAAGACCGGCATGGAACCAACCATCGACGATGCTGTCCGTCCTCATCTCATGCCATGGCCAAAGGCAGGAATGGACAGGGACGCACTCATGAAGGAATGTCGCAACGGCATACTCGTCACCCGCTTCAACGGCGGCAACTCGAACAGCGCGACCGGTGATTATTCATTCGGAGTGGAGGGCTTTGCATTCAAGGATGGCAAGATCACCCATCCCGTACGCGAAATGCTTATAACAGGCAACCTCATCGAGCTCTGGAAACATCTGAAGGCAATCGGAGACGATGCCAGGCCTTGTACGACCAGACTCATCCCATCGATTGCCTTCACTGATGTGGATTTCAGCGGCTAGCGCCGATATTTTTCTAGAAAATCTTCTTCTCCTTGTCGAAGAGAGCCTTGTCGTCACGGGAAAGATCCGGCTTGAAGCTTTCGGACTGTCTCATTGACTCCATCTTCTCTTTCTCGGCACGGGAGAGCTTGCGAGGTATCCAGACGAGAATCTTCACATAAAGGTCACCCTTGCCATATCCATTCACGGATGGAAGTCCCTTTCCTCTGAGTTTGAGGACAGTCCCCGACTGGGTTCCGGCATCAACCTTGACCTTGTACGAGCCGTCGATACATGGAACGGTAATCTCACAGCCGAGCATGGCATCCATCACAGAGATGATCTGGGAGTAAAAGAGGTTGTCGCCATCACGCTTGAGCTGAGGATGGTCGACTTCCTTTATGACAACGAGAAGATCTCCGTTTACACCATTGTGCGGAGCAGCATGGCCTTCGCCGCGGACGGTCAGCTGCATGCCTGCCTCGACACCGGCAGGAATCTTGACCTTTACGGTCTCGCGCTTGCGGACAAGGCCGGTTCCGCTGCAGCTGCGGCATGGATTGTTGATAACCTTGCCTTCTCCATTGCACTGAGGACAGGTGCTGTATGTCATGGTACGGCCGAAGAGAGAGTTCACAACGTGCTGTACCTGGCCACGACCCTGACACTGAGGACAGGTCTTGACATCCGAGCTGTTCTTGGTTCCCTGGCCATTGCAGTCCGGGCATGGACGGCTGCGCTCTATGCTGACCTCCTTCTCGACACCGTTTGCAATCTCTTCAAGGGTAAGGGTCACACTGGTACGGATGTCGCGGCCACGATATACACGCTGCTGGTTCTGGCTGCTGCCTCCACCGAAGTCGAAGCCTCCAAAACCGCTGAAGCCTCCGAAACCGCCTCCAAAGATGCTGTTGAGGATATCGTTCAGGTTACCGAAACCCTGGCTGAAGTCAGGGCCGGCTGCACCATCCACACCAGCAAAGCCATACTGGTCGTAACGTGCTTTCTTGTCAGGATCACTGAGGACTGAATATGCCTCTGATGCTTCCTTGAACTTTTCTTCCGCGTTCTTCTTTTCTGCGTCGGTACCATTGACCCACTTGTCAGGATGCCACTTGATGGCAGCCTTTCTGTAGGCGCTCTTGATATCGCTTTCTGACGCGCCCTTGGCAAGGCCAAGGACCTCGTAGTAATCTCTCTTGTCTGCCATATTATGCTCCAACTACAACCTTTGCGTATCTGAGGACCTTTCCATTGAGAAGGTATCCTGTCTGCACAACGTCAATGACGATGCCCTTTCGGTCCTCCTCAGGAACAGGGAACTGGGCAACTGCCTCATGGAAATCGACGTCGAACTTGCAGTCCTTGGCTTCGATCACGGTCAGTCCCTTGGTCTTGAGATACTCCATCAACTTATTATAGATAAGGTTCGTGCCCTCCTTTGCAGCTTCGTCTGCACCGTTGGCAAGGATTGCAAGAGCCCTCTCACAATCGTCAAGAACGGGAAGAAGACCCTTGATAGTCTCTGCAGAAGCGTTTGCGACAAGATTGAATCTGTCCTCGGCACTTCTGCGGCGGAAGGTCTCAAACTCCGCCATGAGACGGATATAGTCATCCTTAGCTTCCGACAGTTTCTTCTCGGATTCCTCGATCTTTGACTCGAGTTCGCCGATTTTTGCCTGAAGCTCATCACTCTTCTTCGCTTCCTTCTTGCTCTCTTTTGCATTCACCAGCTTCTCTTCTGCCTGTGCCTGCTTCTTTTCTTCTTTCTCTGCCATATGATGTTTTCTTTTTTTCTGATTTGCTTCAATCCATAGACTCAAATTGTCTGCCAATAGCGAAGCTCTGCCATAATGTCAGTCTACGGAAAGCTCCAGCCAACGAAGTTCCTTCTCGTCCAGAAGATCCTTTACCTCCGCATAGCGGTCTGTCACCTTCTGGACCTCGGCATAATCCATGTCGCCTGCAGCCATCTTTGCTTCCAGTTCTTCTTTCTCCGCTCCCAGTGAGGCCATGACGGACTCGAGGGTCTCCAATTCCCGCTGTTCCTTCCAGCTGAGCTTGCGCTTCTTTGCCGGAGCCTGAACCACAGGGGCAACCTTTGCGGCAGCTGCTTTCTCGCGTACCTCTGCTTCTCTGGCATCCTTCTTCTGCTGCGCCTCGTAGTCTTTGATGAACGAACGGTATTCAGAGTAGCCTCCGATGAAATCCTTGACTATGCCTTCTCCGCAGAACACGAAGAGATGATCCACCAGGCGGTCCAGGAAATGACGGTCATGGGATACGATGATAAGCGATCCCTGATAACCCAGAAGATATTCCTCAAGGATGTTCAGGGTCACGATATCAAGGTCATTGGTAGGCTCGTCAAGTATCAGCAGGTTCGGCTGCTGCATGAGGATGGTAAGAAGATAGAGCCTGCGTTTCTCTCCTCCGGACAGACGTGCAATCTTGTTGTTAAGCATGTCATGAGGGAAGAGGAACTGGTTCAGGAGACGGGTGTCATTGACTGTCTCAAGCACAGTCTGGTCCTCATCGAAAGTGATTCCCTTCTGGTTATAGTAGCCTATCTTGAGGGACTCTCCCCTGTCGATGACTCCGCTGAGTATGCCGGTGCCGGTATCCGCTCCCATAAGGAGATTGATGAAGGTACTCTTGCCCACTCCGTTGCGGCCAACTATTCCGACCTTCTCATATCTTTGGAAGTTATATGTGAAATGGTCGAGATAGCACTTTCCGTCATAACTGAAGCAGACATCCTTGCAGTTGATGATTTTGGTACCGAGTCTGGATGCGACACCAAGATCTGGTGCAATGCTGATCTGCTTGCTGCTGTAGACCTGTTCGGCTCTGTCCTTGAGATCATGGAAGGCATTGATTCGGTACTTGGCCTTGCCCGAACGGGCGCAAGGAGTGGCATGTATCCATTCCAGCTCGCGACGGAGTATGTTGCGGACCTTGTCAGTCTCGGCGTTGTAGTTGTCGATTCTCTCCTGTCTCTTCTCGAGATAGTTGGCGTAGTCTCCCTTGTAGACGTATATCGCGCCATGATCCATCTCCATGACAGTGTTGCAGACGCGGTCCAGGAAGTAGCGGTCATGCGTCACCATGAAAAGCGTACAGCGTGAACGCTTCAGGGCTGATTCAAGGTATTCAATCGCGTCGATGTCCAGATGATTGGTAGGCTCGTCCATGATAAGGAAGTCTGCCTCCGTCGCCAGCATACGGGTAAGCGCGACACGCTTGACCTCGCCACCCGAGAGTTCGGACATCTTCTGGTCACGGTTCATGTCGAAGTCGGTCAGGATACGCTGGACACGCAATTCATATTCGAACAGGCCGTCATCATCCAACCCTGCAGTATACTCGGTGCTGGAAGACATGATCTGGTTGAAGATGGTGCTGTCAGGGTCATAATCGTATTCCTGCTCAAGGAACGCGATACGGATCTGTTTGAGGAATGTTATGCGTCCACCTGAATCGGACTTGTCCTTGCCGGCCAAGATACGCATGAGCGTTGTCTTGCCGGTGCCGTTGGGCGCAATAAGGGCGATCTTGTCGCCCTCGTTGATGTTGAATCCTATGTTTTCGAACAGTATCTTCGGTCCGTAGGACTTAGATATGTTCTCTATCTGAAGGTAACTCGCCATTATCTTTCTTGAAGAATCTGTCGACTTCGCGTGCTGTCTCCGGCATTGCGAAGACAACTACCCTGTCGTATTTCTCTATACGGGTCGATCCTACCGCGATGAATGCGTCGCTGCCGCGGATCACGCCACCGATGACGGCTCCGCTCGGGAAACCTATATCCATGAGCCTTCCCTTGGTGATTGCACTTCCTGGGGCAACTATGTATTCGAGAATCTCCGCGTTCGTGCCGCTCATGTATCTTATGGAACGAGCCTTGCCGCTCAGCGTGAACTTGAAGATCTTGCCCGCGGTAAGAAGCTTCTTGTTGATTACCGTATCAACACCTATCTCCTCGGCAAGGTGGATGTACTCCTTATGCTCAACGTCGGCAATGGTCTGGTCTACACCGAAGCGCTTTGCAGCTGCACATGCCAGCACATTGGTCTCGTCACTGCCGGTCAGAGCCGCGAATGCGTCATACTCGGTAATGAGTTCCTCTACGAGCAGGTCTGTATTGCGTCCATCACCGCAGACAATCGCGACATTGTCATCCAGACGCTCACGAAGCTCCAGACATCTGGCTCTGTCGTTTTCGATGATCTTTATCGAAATATTGCTGCCCGAAAGCGACTTGGCAACCTGTTCTGCCATCATCGAGCCTCCGACTATCATGAGTCGGCGTACGGTTATGTTGTTCTTGCCAAGACGGCGCATGAGCATCTCCGATCCTTCGCGACGCGAAATCGTAAACACCATGTCGCAGTATTTGAATCGGGTATTGTACTTAGGGATGATGGTCTCGTCGTTTCGTGTGATCGCAATGATGCGGAAGAGCTCATTCTCTCCGGCAGTCTCGGCAAACTCCTTGACCGTCATGTCCAGAAGCGGAGAATCATCTTCGATCTTGAAAACAGCTATACCCAGCTTGCCATTGGCGAAGTTCATTGACTCCGAAGAAGCCGTGTACTTGAGCTGATCAGCGATTTCCTCGGCGGCAATTCGTTCTGGGAAGAACATGAGGTCCAGACCAAGTTCCTTGAACATGAGCTTGTTGTCCGGCTCGAGGAATTCCTCGTCATCCACACGGGCAGACACCTTCTTAGCACCCAGCTTGTATGCAAGGATTGCACTGACGATATTGACGTCCTGTGGAACGAAAGGATTGACCGCGATGAACAGGTCGGCTGTCGGAACTCCGGCAGCCTTCAGTGTCTTGATGGATGAAGGATGCCCCTGGACAACTGCAACATCGGCTCCTCCAGTAAGGCGTGCAAGCCTCTGGGAGTCGGTGTCGATGACCGTTATCTCGTTATCCTCACGGCTGAGCATCTTGGCGAGATGTGATCCGATCTCGCCTGCTCCCTCTATGACTATCCTCATATACTGATTGACGTAAAGTGCAAATATACTTCTTTCCGTCAATCATTCAAAATGACCATCTGGATGTAGTCATTCACACTCATGCCTGTAAGAGCCTCAAGCTTGGATTCGAAATCCTTCGCAAACATTCCCATGTGGCGGGCGCAGCTTTCCAAGGTCGCATCTTCACGTACGATGAAAGCATCGAGCCGTGAGATGAAGTCCTCGTCAGCCTTACTGATGAGCATATCCTTTGATATCCTTGAAATCTCCTTGGATTTCAGCGAATCCTTGAAACGTCTGCGGCTCCTCAGCTGGAACCTGATGATATCTGTAAGCAGCTTCACATCGAAAGGCTTGGCAATACAGTCATCCGGACCGAGCTTGTAGCTGATATGCTGGCTCAAGGCATCTTCCTTGGTCGAGAACAGTACAAATGGGATATGGCTGATCTCCGTCGTCGACTTGACCTGCTTGCAAAGTTCGAATCCATCCATGTTCGGCATGATAAGATCGCTGATGATGAGATCCGGATGCTTTTCCGTTATGACCTGAAGAGCCTGGAGACCATCGGGTGCGGTGAGAATCTTTCTGAACTGGTCCTTATAGACGGATGTCACGTAATCCCTGATATCTTTCTGGTCATCCACAACCAGGAGGATGTCATGACGGCTATCGTATTCTATGTTGCGTTCCCTTTCGACTGCCGTTGAAGAACCTTCAACATTGATCAGCGGCACATCGAAGTAGAATGTGGATCCCACGCCGGAGATGTTGTGATAAGCTGATACGACACCACCGAGCTTCTCGACCAGAGTCTTCACATAAGCCAGTCCAAGACCATATCCACTCACCGCTGTGTTCTGTCTATAAAACTTTCTGAACAGATCCTCAGCTGGACCATCAAAGCCACATCCCTCATCAGCGACACTGATTCGTATATAGTTGTTCACGATCTGGGTAGAAACAGTAATGGTTCCCTCTTCGCTGAACTTTATGGCATTCGTCATAAGATTCTGGAAGCAAGCATATATCTTGGAGATATCCATGTGGATCTCACTCAGGTACTTCTCTGGGATGAATTCCAGTTTAAGACCCTTGGCAAGGCACTTAGGCTTATACTCATACTCAAGCCTGTCGGATATCCATTTATTCAGGTTGATGACCTCATATCTTACCTCCTCACTTGTAGTATCCATTTTCTGGATGCTGAGAATCATGTTGATCATGTCAGTCATACGTGTAATCTGAGGTACGGTTCCTCCAAGTGTCTTTGACACGAATACATCATCGTTTCTGTCATCAATGACGGAATTGATCATGTTCTGGACAAGAGAAAGCGGCGATCTAAGGTCATGCGCGAGGTTCGCCATGAGAGAGATCTTCTCTTCATTTTTCTGGTGCTCAATCTGACTGGCAGTCTTTTCAAGGCTTCTTTTTCTTCTTTCCTTCATGATGACATACTCAGCCATAAAGCCAGAAGACAGAAGTATCAATGCCAGCAAAGCTGCCCACCATGTCAGAAACCATGGGTTATGTACATGAACCTCCAATATCGTCTCTTCATCAGTCCATCCGAATGAGGTAAGCATCGAAACCTTGATCTGGTATGTTCCAGGCTCGAATCTGGAAATAAGATAATTCGTCAGGCTTCCATATTGATAACCTATGGCCTTGTCCTTCTTGTAAAGGACAAGATTGATAGGGACTTCAGACAATGGATCATCCGAGATGACAAGAACATCGAACTCAAAGAAATTATTTTTTGCCGGCAGCTCGATTCTAGTGTTTCCTAGAGGGACCTGGAATACCTCTCCGTTTAACTTGATTCGCTCCAGAGCAATTCGTGGACTCACCTCGCTTTTATTCTGTTCAGAAAGTTCATCGACATTTATGGCAAGCACACCTGACGATCTGGAGAAAAACAAGTTGTTCTCCTTAGTCGCATATGAAAAGAAACCGGAATACTGTGCATAGCCGGCCTCCGGAAAATATCTCCTCTTGCCGCTTGCAAGATCGACACTCATGAGAAAACTATTCTCGGTGATAGTCCAAAGGGTCCCATTCGCATCGAAACTGATGCCCAAAGCTTTCTCGTTACTAAGGATTTCAGTAATATCCTCGACTTTTCTCGTCCCGGTATCAATCCGAATAAGGGCATCGGAGAGGGCTGCTATCACGCATTCACCCTCCATACAGCTGATATCGTGTACCGTGCGTTCATCGTCATGGTACAGTCTACGTACCATAAGGCTGACATTGTCCAGCTCATACACGGCATTTTGGCTGTGAATGAACGTGGAATGATTGCCCACCTCGATTCCCGCCACAGGATCCGGATGCTCGCGGGTGCCGAGCACAAAGGATTCAATGCTGTTCACCCCAGGGGTGAATCTGTAATTGGCACCATTTACATTCAATACGAAGATCGACCCGTTTCCGGCATCAGCCACCATCATCTGGCTTTCAGTATCGATGTCCGAAAGTATCATCTCAAGCGCAGGAACCGAGATAGGTTCCACCTTGCCGCTTTTCTTTGAGAACAAGACAATGTCGCGATGATTGACGACACAGAGGATATACCCATCACCATAGGATACCATTGAAGAAATTGTACCGAGAGAAGGCAATGGATACTTCATGACTTCATGAGTATTCTGGTCATAGCAGTTGATTCCATTTCCAGCTGTACCAAGCCAGACGAGTCCGTCGTGAGTATCAAGATAAGACGTCACCGTACTGCTCGTCAGTGTAGAATTTGAAATGGCGGTACTTGACAGCTCCTTTATGATATGATCCTTGGCAACGATAAGACCGTTGTATGAAGTTCCTCCTATGAAGGATTGAGAAAAACGCTGGGCGGCGATGCTTACAAGATTGCTGGTGAAACTGCCATTAACTCTCTGGAGCACCTCGCCTTTTGTATTTACACGAGTCATTCCATATCCCTGCGCAACGACGAAAGCATAGTCTGACAACGCCACGATATCCTGGGTCTCATTTGTACTGAGGACTCCTGACTCGCGTGAGACCGTAGAGATGAGGCTGAGATCTTCCCCGTTTATTTTGTAGCAGTTGATACCGAATGGGCCAGGTACCCATAGATATGACTTATCGCTGTTTATCGCGACCGCCGAAGCGATGATATTATCAGGCAGGTCATCCAGATGCTGTATCGTGCCCTTATACACATCATACTTGAACAATCCACGGTTGTTGTCTGCAAGAAGCAGGTAGTTATAGATACCCGCAGAGATGCTGTGGAACTGATATCGATCATGCCTGTCAAACTGATAGCAGATCTCCAGAGTCGTGGAATCATAAGAGTACGCATAAAGAGCCTGGTCTGCGATGGAATATAGATATGCCTTGTCAGAGAAAAAAGCAGACGCGTCAACCGAAATCTTCCTGCCGTCAAAAAGAATCTCATCCAAGCCCTGAGTCTCTATGTCGAATAGGAACAGAGAACTTGCCGTTGCCACCAATGCCTGCTTTCCGGATGGTACAATCTGTGACACCGCAAGGTCCGAAAGCTGTCCAGCAGTAAGATCGGAAATGACGAAATCTCTTACAATCGAGTTGTTTATGAT
This sequence comes from Bacteroidales bacterium, assembly GCA_024398125.1. Taxonomy (GTDB): domain Bacteria; phylum Bacteroidota; class Bacteroidia; order Bacteroidales; family UBA932; genus Cryptobacteroides. Next base: position 31,583 of record JAKSJO010000015.1, on the reverse strand, counting down.
AGAGAAGCCATTGTTGGTACCGACCCAGAGGCGGCTATGGTCGTCAAGCACCATACACCGTACTTCCTGGTCTGGAAGAAATCTTCGGAAAGCAAGTTCACTCGCACTGGATGCAAGTGGGACAAGCAGAAACAAAAGCTCGATTATGAATACACCTATTCTTCTCATGTCTTATCTGTTAGCCTGGGCACGATACTGTGATGGAGTCTGACCTGTCTCCTGCTTGAACACGGTGCTGAAGTACTGGCTTTCCGTGAAGCCGACCTCGGACGCAACTTCAAAGATGGTCATCGAAGTCTTTGCAAGAAGCTTCTTTGCCCTCTCAATGCGGATGTTCTTGATGTACCTGGCAGCAGAAACTCCGATGATACTGTTCATCTTGTTGAACAGGGTTGACCTTGATACACACATTTCGCTGAGTATCATGTCAATGTTCAGGTCAGGATTTCCGATATTGTCATTAATGAACTTGTTAAGCTTCAATACGAACGTTTCATCGGCCGCACTGAAAGTCTGTTCCTCGGTAATCTCCGGCAGAGCAGAAGAGAAATAGCGTTTCTTGATCTCATATCTGTTTCTCAGCTGCGTCTGGATTGCATTATAGAGCATCTTTACATCAAACGGCTTCGGAATGAAGACGTCCGCACCCATCTTATATCCGATCTCCTGGCTCTTGGACTCTGCCAGAGAGGTAAGGAGGATGAAAGGCAGATGGGAGATGTCGATATCGGATTTCACTGCCTTACAGAATTCGAATCCGTTCATTCTCGGCATCTTCACGTCGGATACGATTATGCTAGGCTGCTTTCCTCTCGCTATTTCAAGACCCTCCTTGCCATCTGAAGCAAGATATATCTCCTTGAATTTTGATGCATATACACTTGAGAGATAATCCCTGACATCGGCTTCATCGTCGACGATGAGCAATGTCTGGCCCTTGGTATCGAAGCTGTCAACATCAAGCATCTCCGAAACGTTTTCGAAATCTCCGACCTCAGGGACATCCGGCATGGAAGAAGCCGATTCTCCCTCTGGGGCAGTCAGGATCTCTCTCTTCACATCCTTCTCCTCAGCAGTTTTTGGCACAGGTGCATGTTCCCTTGAAGCAACAGGTACATCCACATAGAATGTCGAGCCACCCTGATCCACGTTTCTGAAGCCGGAAACCCTGCCTCCGACAGACTCGATCCTAGTCCTCACGGCAGCAAGTCCCATCGATGAGAAGCCATCGGTAACGTAGCCTGCAGAAGAAGAAAACAGATCATCATAGTCTCCTGAATAAGAGTTTCCATCATCAATGACAGACACTCTCACGTAACCAAGATTCGTTGTCGATGGAACAACTTTGACCGAGCTCTTGGCCCTATTGATAAATGCATTGATAATGAACGTATTTATTGCGACCAAGAAAGACTCCCGGTCAGTAACGGCCATCTGGGGCTCTGGGGATGGGACATACTCAACCTTGACATTCCTGCCATTTACAGACTTGAATTGTTCGGCAATCCGGAGGCAGTCATCAATCGCGAATGATTCAAGATGAGGTTTGCGTCCGGTTTTGCCATCGGATGATGTATTGACCATTTCAAGCCATTCATCAGTTCTGGATAGCTGGAGAAGAGCAGATTTGATAGTCTTGTCAATGCCAGCGTTATCCTTGCCCCGGTTCAGCATGGATTCAAGCTGGGAGGAGATTGACGCCCGCTGCAATCCCATAACCTGAAGGACGTTCTGCACGAATCCAGCCATAGCGTCATTGCTGGAATTCTTCAGTTTTTCAACCTGTTCCCTCATGTGAGCTCTCTCCCTTGCATTTTTTACAAATGTGATATGGAAACAGAGTCCGAGCAGTACCAGAATGATGGACAGGATCAATATGCCAAGAGATTCTGTGAGATGGTCATTTGTACGATAGATTCGGGCAACTTCCCTGTATTCTCCCCATCCATTCTCACCAAAGGAAGACACACGTACGGAATGAGCTCCGGATGGAAGCCTTCCCATGGACAGGACCGGATTGCTTACCTCCGAAGACACAATCACATGCCCAGACTTGTCAACTATCTCATAGCGGAAAGTCGACGGCGTAAATGCAGACTGAGAATCTACCGAAAGGACAAGGATAGCCTTGTTATATTTATTCGGAAGTATATAATGTCCGTTTTCAAACCGTGCTGTTTTATTATCGACTGCCATGGTAAGGCATTCAATGCCGTAGCCACGGGAACGCAGTGGAACAGGGTTCTCGGAAAGTACAATTGAGACCAATCCCTCGAGACCGGCGAAATAAACCGCATCGTCACTTCTGAAAGCAACATCCGAGAAGTCATTTCCAGGCAGGATTCCATCCTCCTCGGTAAAGGCCTTGAAACCCTTATCTTTCACCGAATAGCAATAAAGGCATCGGTCACGTCCGGAGAACCAGACCTGATCACCGACACACTGTATGCCTACGAATTGCATATCCTGGCTCTGCGGCATGACAAGTTCGGTTTCACCGGTGGACATGATATACCTGTATACAGCCGAGTGGGTTATATACCAGATGTTACAATCATCATCTATAGCCGCTGTGAGTATATCCTCATCTGTGGAGAAAACAGTCTTTGCCCAAAGCTCATCACGGTTATCCATGATATAGACCCTTCTTTTTCCAACAAGTACATTTGTAAACTTGTGAGAGAAGACTTTCATGAATACTTCATCAGAATTCCCCTGGAAAAGCTGGAACATGGTACTCTTCCCGTCTTTGATCCGGCAACAGTTTCCATCAAGGTTAAGGATCAGTATGGAGCCATCCGCGGCATTGCTGAGAAGTACTTTTTCAAAGTCCAGTCTGCCTTTATTAAAGTCATCAAGACAGTCAAGATGATATGAACCCAATCTGGCATCGGTCTTATTGAAAACCTTAAGGCCCTCGAATCTTGAAACAACAAGGAGGTTTCTCTCGTCAAGGTTGCATATCGAAGTAATCTGATTCCCTCGAGTGGATCCGAATGAATCAAGTCTTCGTTCTGCTTCATTGAAACGGTAGAGCCCGCCACCAGCCGTTCCCAGCCAAACCTTTCCATTACCTCCATCAAGAGCGGAAATGATCATTTCATCCGGCAACGAAAAGCCGGATGCATCATGAGCATGACCGATGAAATGAAGAGATGTACGTCGCAGCTCATGGATTCCATTAAAACGTGTTCCCACGATAATCTCAAGAGGAGACAGTGAAAAGAGAGCTGTAGAGAACCATGCCTCATGATCGGTAACTGATTCTACGACCCTGTTCCTTCTATTGATGATGCAGACACCGGCATCGGTGGAAACCGCCATATTGCCATCCAAAAGTTCCAGCACGCAGTTCACGTAGTTGCTTGGAAGCCCGGAATTAGAGGATGTGTACCCCATCATGACATCAGGATGGCCATCCAGCGAAAAGGATGAAAGTCCCTCTCCGAATCTGGAAACCCATATTCTTTCCTCTTTGTCGAGTATACAGCTCTTAGCCACGATCCTATCGCCTTCAGGTACGATGGCTGTCAGCTTTCCTGAGCTTATCGACATTTGGTATACACCTTTCTCATCATCGGCCAGAATAAGCATATCGTCCTTGTCCGGATTCGCGATGATCTTTCCAAAGTTATATGACACATTCTCACCAAAATCCCTCAAGAGCCTTAATTCACCATCGGATATGGTTGCCTGAAATATGCAGTTCGACGCTGAATCAAATAAATATGTAAAATCACTGCCATTCACGCATTCCGTCATGGCTGTCACATCCATGCGCCTGCCGTTGTATCTGATTTCCCGATATCTTCCCGTCTTGTTGTCGAACTGCAACAGACCCAATTCTGCGGCAATCAAAGCTTTCTGCAGAGAAACGGCCATAGCTGCGACGTGTCCCACCCTCGCCCTGAGGGTATCTTCCTCAGACATGTACTGTATGAAGGGAAACACATGCCCGTTGTTGATGATATTGAAACCATCATCCGTTCCGACCCAAAGATGCCTGTCATTATCCGACGCTATGCATGTCACACTGGACGAGTTCAATCCATCAAGGATGGATATCGTCTTCATCTGGATATCTCCAGGTCTGATATTCTCAGAGTGGAGTTGCAATGACGGAACTGCCAGAGCGATTATCAATGCACAAAATATCTTTTTCATATATCTTAAGCTTTAGGTTCAATTACACTATTTGTACGGATTGCATGGTTCGAAACGCTGAACAATCCTGAAACCGAGTCCAGCGCCACGCCTGCCGGCCTGAAAAGAAGTACGATATGAAATCCTGCATCTGGAAACAGTGAGGTTGGATGAACTGCCTCGGCCGACATGCGCATCAGAAGTCCCAGTCCTAGGCTGGAGGACAGGATTCACCATCGTGTCGATACCTATGAATTCACGATATGAATAAGGATGATCCAGAGTCCATTCACGAACATTTCCTGTCATATCATGAATTCCGAGCTCATTAGCCATCTTCTTGCCCACAGGATGCAGGTCCCCTCCTGAATTGTCCGCATACCAGGCAACCTTGTCCACATCGTTGCTGCCGGATGCAAAATAATCCTTTGAAAGGTTGCCTCCCCTTGCTGCGAATTCCCACTCGGCTTCGGTCGGAAGGTCATATTCAACACCTTCTTTGTCGGAAAGCCATCGGCAGAAAGCCTTGCAGTCATCAAAGGAGACCATTGCAACCGGCTTGTCATAGTCTTTTGGAGTCAATCTCTGGCCAAACATTCCATTTCGCCACGAGATTATGGAATCAACCTGAACCTGCCTTGATACACCTCCGGTGGTATCGACTATCCAGCTCTTGAACACCCTGTCCTGAAGTGTATCCTTTCTTTCAGCAAGAGTGACGTATCCGGTCTCGTCGACGAATTCCTTGAACTGTCCGACGGTTATTTCATATTTGCTGATTCTGTAGTTGCTAAGTCTGACATAGTGAGCGGGCAGTTCGTCCCCCGTAGCCCAATCCAGCTCAGAGTTATGCGCCCCCATAAGGAAAGTGCCTCCTTCTACATCGACCATCTCAACAAATGAATTATTCGTCGAGCAGGAAAGAAAACAAAGCGACGCGATAGAAAAGACTGCAAAAAACTTATTCATGTGTAGATGTTATCTCTACACAAATATAGGTATTAAATGCAGTATGGGGATGTTTGAAAACATCCATCAGTTATGAAGATTCGTACATTTCGACTGTTTTTTCGTCAAAATCGGACGATCCTCTAGGAAAAAAGGGGTCAGAAACCTTTTGACCGGAAAAAAGAAAAAACTTTGCCACGGTGCAGCATCGAAGCCACGATCATGCTGCCCCCATAGATCCCGGCAACCGGCACAGTCCTTTGCGGAACGGCCACAGGAGGCAAGGTCCTACGTATTGTCATGAACTCCCTGTGGGCATCACGGACAGCCTTGACATCCCTGATGTTGAATTCCAGCGCATAGGCTATCGCGGTCAGCCTGTCTATTATCATACGGAGACGCAGCCTGCGGCCTGACTTTCGTCTGGCCTTTCCAGGCTCGATGCCGGCACACATATAAGTGCCCGCAAGGTTCTTGCTCATCATGAGAAGGTTGTTGCGATAATTCAGTTTCAGTTTCATCGGTGATCCCTGAGGCAAGGTACCGCCGCCGAGATGCCACACAACGGACTGAGGTATGACATTCACATCATAGCCGGCCAGTTGTGCACGCCAGCAGAAATCGATTTCTTCCATGTGCGCGAAGAAACGCTCATCGAGTCCACCGAGCCGGTGCCAGACACAACTGCGGACCATCATGCATGCCCCGCTCACCCACATCACGCCGGCATTCCTGTCATCATACTGACCGGAATCCCTTTCAATCCTTCCCATGACACGTCCGCGGCAGAAAGGAAAACCGAAACTGTCAATCAAACCACCAGCTGCACCGGCATATTCAAAGCTGTCGGGATACTTCAATGAATGAAGCTTCGGTCCACAGACAGCACACTGGGGATGTGAATCCATCCAGACTGTCATAGGATCGAGCCAACCGTCCCGGACTTCGACGTCCGAGTTGATAAGGACATAATAATCGGCTTCAACCTGCGCGAGTGCACGATTGTACCCGCCGGTGAAGCCGTAATTTTCATTTAATTCAATAAGCCTGACCCCTGGCCAGTTCTCTTTAAGAAATGCTACAGAATCATCCTTGGAAGCATTATCAGCCACAATCAGCTCAGCATCCAGTCCATTCAGGCTCTTGACCAGGCCGGGCAGGAAGCGTTCAAGCAATACTCTGGTGTTCCAGTTGAGTATGACAACCGCGGCCTTGCTCATGCTTCATCAATTCTTGCCGCAGCTGCATTCGTGGCCCTCTTCACCGCAATGGCATTCGTGACCTTCTTCACCGCAGTGACACTCATGGCCTTCCTCGCCTCCATGGCAGCATCCGCCGTCGCCGTGACAGCCTCCATTGCCATGACATCCTCCGTGGCAGCAGCCACCCTGTGGAGGAAGGAACTCTCCATGAAGGCCTTCAAGCAATTCCTTTTCGGTTGCCTCGCGCACACTGAGGATGGTGCCCCTGAATACAAGAGTCTTTCCAGCCATAGGATCATTGAAATCCAAGGTCACGCTATCTTCCTTTACATCAACCACCATGGCGCGGCAAACCTCGCCTGCCGAGTTGAGCAGCGGAATGTATCGTCCAACTTCAAGAAGATCCTTGCGGAGCTCTCCCTTGAACATGAACGTCGACATAGGGACATCGAAAACCTTTGCCATGTCATACTCGCCATAGCCTTCCTCAGGCGAGACGGTACACTCGAAGTCCTGACCGGCAGACATACCGTCAAGGGTAGCTTCGAGCTTCGGAATGATCATGCAGGTTCCGTGGATATAGTCGAATGGTGCATCGGATCCAGCGTGATCCACCACCTTGCCGTCAACCTCAAGCACATAGCTGAGCGCAACGACTGATTTGTTCTCAATAATCATATGGTTTCTTTATAAGCATACAAATATACGCAATCAGCCAGATTTCTCAAACCCGAACATTTGGGCATTTGCGCTAATGTCAGTATTTTTGCACAAGAAACACAGGTGGGACGATCTGTCGCTCGATAATGAGAGGAAAGTCCGGACAGGAAAGGGCGCCCCGCTGCGGAAAGCGCAGAAGGGAGTAATCTTTTGGATGCCGTAACAGAAAAGTACCGCCGTCCAGTACGGCAAGGGTGAAAACGCGAGGCAAGAGCTCACGACCCGGGGCAGCGATGTCACGGGGGTACGGCACCGGGGCCTGCAAGACCAAATATACTGGCAGATGAGGGCTGCCCGCCCGATGCCAGGGGGTAGGTTGCGAAGATAAATGACAGATTTAAAAACAGAAACCGGCTTACGGCCCCACCTGTCTTTCTATTTAAAGAAACAGCGATGAAAACAATGAACAGACTGCTTGCGCTCGCAGCATTTCTCCTTACACTCATATCATGCGACGCAAAGGTAAAGCAATACCGACTCGAGATCGTCAAGGAATACCCGCACATGCGCGACGCCTATACCCAAGGTCTCTTTTTCCATGGCGGCAAGCTCTATGAGAGCAACGGCCAATACGGTAAATCAAGTTTCCGCATTCTCGACATAGAAAGCGGCAAGGCGCTCCAGAGCTTCAATTTCAACAAGAAATACTTCATCGAGGGTTCAGTGATCCTCGGAGACAAGCTTTACATACTCACATGGGAGAGCAAGGTGGCATTCATCTACGATGCAAAGACTCTCGAGTATGAATCCAGCTGGTCATATCCTCGCGAAGGATGGGGCCTCACGACCGACGGGAAACAGCTGATTGCCTCAGATGGAACATCCAAGCTCTTCTTCATGGACGAAAAGTTCAACGTCAAGAAGACCGTCAACGTCAAGCTGGAAGGACGTCCTATCCGCTATATCAATGAACTTGAGTACATCGACGGAAAGGTATGGGCAAACATCTACATGACTGACCTCATACTTATCATCGACCCTGACTCAGGCAATGTCGAGGGAAGCATCGACTGTTCAGGCCTTCTCCCAGACAAGCTCCGCGACAGGACCACCGACGTGCTCAACGGAATCGCACGCAACCCATCCGACGGCAAGATCTACCTTACCGGTAAGAACTGGCCCCGCATGTACGAAGTGAAGATCAAGGAAGTGAAGTAATGCCGGTCAACGAGTCTCTGAGACTGTACATCGAGAGCGAGATACTGCCCCGCTACGACAGACACGACACAGCCCATCGCCGCGATCATGCGGACACAGTCATTGCCCGTTCTCTGGCTCTGGCGGAAAATCACGGTGCCGATGCAGACATGACTTATGCGGCAGCAGCCTATCATGACACAGGCCTTTGCGAAGGTCGCGAGACGCATCACCTCGCATCGGGGCGCATCATCAGGGAAGACACAAGACTCAGCGACTGGTTTAACGCTGAACAGATCGAAACCATCGCCCAGGCAGCCGAAGACCACAGGGCTTCCGGCAAGAACCCTCCCCGCAGCATCTATGGAATGATCGTGGCAGAAGCCGACAGGCTGATCGAGCCGCGTACAGTCATACGCAGAATCATCCAGTACGGAATCTCACACTTCCCAAGCCTTGGCAGGGAAGAACAGTTCCTCCGCACCCTGGAACATCTCGACGAGAAGTACGCAGAAGGAGGATATCTCAAGCTATGGCTGGACGATTCTCCAAATGCTGCCCCTCTTGAAGAACTTCGTTCCATCATCAAGGACAAGGATCTTCTGCGCTCAATCTTCGAAGAAGAGTTTGATACCATCAGCTAAACAAAGCGACCTTTTGCCAATTGATTCATATTTCCTATATTTGTCCAAACTAAAACCTGACAAATAAGCGAAAATGGACAATCCATACGCCCAGACGCTCGACGTCGAACAGCTGATCGCGTCAAAGGCCGGAGACAAAAAGTTCCCCAAGTTCCTTGTCAACTGGCTTAAGCGTTTCATTCACCAAGATTACATCAACGAGTATCTCAAGCAGGGATACTATGGCGTTGATTTCTGCGAGAATACACTCAAGTACCTCAACATAGACGTAGAAGTCGAAGGAATGGAGAACCTTGATTCCCTTCCGGATGACGCCCGTCTTACATTTGCATCCAACCACCCTCTTGGCGGTGTGGACGGTGTGACCATGGGCATGATAGTAGGCCGCCGGTACAACGGACGCGTGCGCTATCTTGTAAACGACCTGCTCATGAACCTCAAGGGACTGGCACCGATCTGCGTCCCTATCAACAAGTTCGGCGGCCAGGCGCGAAACCTTCCAAAGCTTATAGATGACGCATTCAGATCCGATGACCAGATGATCATCTTCCCTGCCGGTCTGTGCTCACGCAAGAACCACGGCATCATCAAGGATCGCGAATGGGGCAAGGCTTTCATCAAGAAAAGCATAGACACCGACAGATATATTGTTCCCGTACACTTCATAGGCGAGAACTCAAAGCGTTTCTACAGAGTTGCCAACCTCTGCAAGACCCTAAAGATCAAGTTCAACCTTGCCATGCTGCTGTTGCCTGACGAACTGTACAAAGCTCGCAACGGCAAGTACAAGGTCATAATCGGCAAGCCTTTGGCACCGTCATTCTTCGACTCATCAAAGACCCACATGGAATGGGCTCAGTGGGTCAAGGAACTTGTGTATTCAATGTAAGTGACACAACCTAACCACCCGGATAATGGAACCAATAATTGAACCCATTCCAGTAGAACTCATAAAGGCAGAGCTCACTGACGACAAGATTGTCCGCCACACCAACAAAGGTGGAAACATATTGTACTCGGTGACCTGGCATGATTCTCCAAACACAGTAAAGGAGGTCTGCAGGCTTCGTGAAGTCACATTCCGCGCAGCAGGCGGATGTTCAGGGCTCTCCATGGACATAGACGAATTCGACACCATGGAAAAGCCTTACCACCAGCTCATCGTATGGGACCCGCAGGCAGAGCAGATTCTCGGAGGCTATAGATATATCCTCGGCAACGAAATCCAGCTCAAGGAAGATGGCCAGCCATTGCTCGCCACCTCTCACATGTTCCACTTCTCAGACCAGTTCATCAAGGATTACCTTCCACACGTGATCGAGCTCGGCCGTTCTTTCGTAACCCCTGAGTATCAAAGTTCCAAGGCCGGCGCAAAGGCTCTCTTCGCATTGGACAACCTTTGGGACGGACTTGTGACCCTCATGCTGAACCATCCTCACAACGTCTATTTCTTCGGAAAGATGACAATGTATCCAACCTATGACGCTGTGGGAAGAGACCTTATCCTCCACTATCTCTGGAAGCATTTCGACGACCCGGATGAGCTTGTACGCCCATTCGAGCCTTGCATGCCTAAGAATGACGCCCGCCTCCTGAACCTCATCCTCAAGGATGATGACCAGAAAGAGGACTACAAGAACCTCAAGTCAGCTGTCATGCAGCTCGGCACAGCCATCCCACCACTTATCAACTCATACATGACTACATCGCCAACCATCAAGATGTTCGGTACAGCAGTCAACGACGAGTTCGGTCTCGTGGAAGAAACAGGCATCCTGGTATGTTTCGATGAAATCTATAAGGAGAGACTCCACCGTCACATGGATTCATTCCTGAGGCAGCTCATGAACAGGATGCGCGAACGTTTCCCTAGGCTTGAGGCCGACTTTGAGGAAAGATACCTCAAAAAGATGGAACAGCGCAGAAAGAATCTTCACGCAAGTATTGACAAGAAAATCAAGAGAAAGAAAAAATAAAGAAAGCAGGGATCAGTTCCCTGCTTTCTTTTTCTCTATCATCTGTCTAAGATTGCTTGAGATCGAAATGTTGTAATCTTCGTCAGACCTGTCCAGCCATTCCGTTGCAAGATCCAGCTCCCCTTCGATATAACATGCGACAGCAAGGTTGTATTCCGCAGCTGAACGGCCAAGTCCCGTCTTTCGTCCAAGAAGGGAAATCCAGATATCGCTGGCCTCCTTCCATTCCATATCGTTTGCATGGATGGCAGCTTCTATCCACTCATCCTCCCAGTCAAAACAAAGAAGGATCACACTCTCCTTGGTCCAGTTTCCGACAAAGTCCTTCGACATTGAAGAAGCGAGCCTTCTGGCAACAGCACCCTGGCTGACTGCTACAGTAGATGTTGCAGAAAGAGACCTCTTGAAAACCTCATCCGCCCCACCGGCCATGGAATCATACGCATAAAGGCTGGTCAAGGTGGTCTTGCCATCCTGAGAGATGACCGGTGTATCCACAAGGAATATCACATCATTCTCAAGACTCAGCACCAGATCGGACATCTCCTTTACGGAAGAATAGTCCTTGGTCTCATCCTTGACCTGACGGAAGACGTCAACTGCAACCTCTCCCCCGAAATACTCTTCCTCGAGGGCCTGTGCAAAAGCGTCCGCGAAAAGATTGTTGTACAGGCTGTCACGCCCGTCTTCCGATTCAAGATAAACGACAGCCATGGATTTTCCGCCCAGATCCAATCCGGAATCCGAAGGCTTGCGGCTCTCATAAATCAGGTTGTACGCAGTAGGAGTACACGATCCAAGTCCAAAGAGGACAAGGATAACCGACAGCATCAAAAATCTTTTCATAGTCTTACAGTCTATATAATCTCGGCCGTGAGGTCATATTCATCCGCAGCAGTAATGCGGACATTGATGAAATCACCGACCTTTATTCCCGGACGTTTGCCTACAAGAATCTCGCCATCCACGTCAGGACTTTCATATTGGGTGCGGCATACAAGCACATCGTCCATGACCTCATCGACCAGGACACGTTCCTCACGGCCGACACGGCTCATGTTGAACTCAAGCGATATTCCCTTCTGGAGTTCCATGAGAGCGTCCAGACGGCGGATCTTGGTCTTAGGCATGACACTGTCCCTGAGATTGTTTGCGCCCCAGGTACCCTCCTCCTCGGAATACTTGAAGGCACCGAGTCTTTCAAAGCGGGCTTCGCGTACAAATCTCATGAGTTCATTGAACTCCTTGAGACCTTCTCCGGGGTGTCCTACAATCATGGTGGTACGGAGAACAACACCCGGAACCTGTTCACGCAGCTTTCGGACAAGTTCACGGGTCCAGGCACCATTCACATTGCGATGCATGTTGTCAAGGACAGTATCCGCAATATGCTGCAGAGGAATATCCAGATACTTGCATACCTTAGGATTGTTCGCCATCTGGTCAAGCACATCCTCAGGGAAATCCGCAGGATATGAATAGTGTATCCTGAGCCACTCGATTCCCTCAACCTCGGAAAGTTTCTGGAGCAGCTCGGCGAGCGCCCTCCTGTGATAAAGGTCCAGACCGTAGAACGTGGTATCCTGAGCGATAAGTACAAGCTCGCGTACACCCTGGGAAGCCAGATAGTGAGCCTCGCTTACAAGCTCCTCCATAGGGACAGACCTGTGGTTGCCACGAATATGCGGGATTGCACAGTATGAACATCTTCGGTCACATCCCTCAGAAATCTTCAGGAAAGCATAACTGTTGGTCGCACGGCTGAGACGACGCGACTGCGGAACCGATACAGGGTCGATTCCAAGCTCACGAAGTATCGGATCCAGCTCACGTGCACCCAGCCAGGCATCCACTTCCGGAATGAGATCAGGAAGCTCATTGCCATAGCGCTGCGACAGACAACCGAAGACGAGAAGCCTTGCGACCTCTCCCCTCTTTTTTCTCTCGGCAGCCTGAAGCACAGTCTGGATTGATTCTTCCTTGGCGTCACCGATGAAGCCGCAGGTATTGATCAGCAGACAATCTACAGGACCGTCATGATTCTCAGGGAGAATATCGTACGATCCCTCCACACGGGACAGAAGATGTTCCGTATCAACGGTGTTCTTTGAACATCCGAGTGTGATTACCTGCAGTGTCTGTTTCATGCTACTCCTGCTCTGCAGCTGTCTCCTCAGCGGCTTCCTCCTCAACGTCACCCTCCTTAAGGAAGTCAAGTGAAGCGTAGTTCTTGAGCTCGTTGTACCAGTCGACAACCTTCTTCATGTGAGAAACGTAGAATCTGTCAGCGTCGTATGTAGGAACAGCCTTCTCGAACACTGCCTTGATCTCGTCTGCAGGTGCCTTTGAGCTTGGAGCATCAGCGTCACCAAGAACCTCATGCATCTTCTCGAATACCTCCTCGAGCCTGAGTTCGCCTTCCTCAGTGAAGATTGCGATGTCTGCAAGAGTCGAGATACGAGCCTTAAGGTCGAAAAGAATCCTCTTCTTGTCCGAGAGAGACTCTGCGATAGCGCCATTTCTAGCCTGGGCCAGATATAGATACAGTCCGCGATAACCGGACACTGACAAAATTCTTGAAAGATTTGTTTTCATCTTGTTTACGTTATTATTATGTACAAATATACTCAATTTTTCCATTGCCGAAGCCAAGTTGCTTCTCAAGTCAGCCTCACTGCCATCATTGACAATGACCGCATCCGGAGCCAGTCCCTCAAAAGACTGCCTGCTCATCCTGGCAGCGACCGCCTCCCTGTCACAGGCGTCCCGTTTCATAGCCCGTTCCAGTCTGAGATCAAATGGAGCATCGACAAGCAGGATCTTGTCAATCACAGCCCTGTACTCAGGAATTGTACCGGCAAGCGCCGACTCCATTACAACGACTCCCGCCGACTGTTCCTTGCTCCAGACATCAAAATCACGCAGCACAGCAGGATGCACCAATGCATTCAAAGAGGCTGTCGCCTCGGCTGATGCGAATGCCCTTGAAGCAAGTTTCTTCCTGTCCAGCAAACCATCGGTCCCGATGATATCGTCGCCAAAGAGGTTTTTTACCGAGTCCAAAAGCGCACGGTCCCTCTCATACAGGGACTTCGCACGGGAATCCGAGTCATAGACAGGAATGCCCATGTCCTCAAGCATGCGGCACACCACCGACTTGCCGCTGCCGATACCTCCGGTGACAAGAAGAACCATCACTTCCTTTCCGTCATTTCTATACAGGTAACCACCTGAGGTTCCACTCTGTAGCCGAACACGTTGTACGGAAGAGCAACCTTTGTGGTCGGTATGCACTTACCAGTCCTCGAAGACTCGAAATCCTTATAATCCACATGCATGGCAGATACAAGCTCTGTTGGATTATGGTCAGGGGCAAAGTGGCAACGCATGATGACGCGGACCTTTGACGGGAAAGCCTGTACTGTCTTTCCAGGAGGAACATTATCGACCACGACAGGGACCTCACGGCTAAGTTCCACGAACTGGTAGACATTCTGGCTGTAATCGACCTCGTCATGAGACAGTCGAAGACCACGCGGAGCCTTGAGGCGTATAGTACCCTGGAGAGGTTCATAGATATCGCTGAAAGAACGGTTCTCCGTACTGACGTAGTTGATTCCCTCAAGGGAACGCGGTTCTCCATAGATCACGACCGAGTCTGGTGTCATGACCAGTCCGGCTTCGGGCATATACTGAGACCTGTAGGTCAAAGAGCCCTCCCACTTGACAGGCACCTTGCGATGGGTGGTTCCAGGGAAGTTGAAGCTGACGCTGCGTGTCAGGATGGACGAGACACTGATATCCTTGCCGAAAATATTGTCGACATACTTGTCCAATGCCTCTGCACTGATTGAGTATGTATCCCCGGCGACATGCTGAAGATCGGCAGCCTCAAACTCCACCTCGCTGACTTCGCGGCGGGAAGACGTCCTTGCGCGGATAAGCCTGAATGCGCTGGTACGGCAGCGGGCCGTGACAGGATGTTCATCCTCGGAGCGATACATATGTCCTTCAAGCTGACCACAGACAGCTCTGACATTGACTGTCAACTCTCCCGTAAAGTCGCGGGAGAGCGTATTTATCAGCCAGATACTTAACGCCAACAGGAGGGAAAGCAGAAACACTGCCGTATCCCTCCTGTCCAGGTGTAATACACTGAGCAGCCTATGGTACAGGTTACGAAGCACCTCTTTCAGGAATTACTTCTACTGTGCGTCAGAATTAGGATCCTTCTGGATAGCTGTCTTGTCGAAACGAAGCTTTACATCTCCGTCAACCCTTACTGACACATACTTGTCGCTGATCGAGTCAACGACACCGTAGATACCACCGATGGTAACGATCTTGTCACCCTTCTTGAGACCTGCACGGAACTGCTCGAGCTCCTTCTGCTGCTTTCTCTGCGGACGGATCATAAACATCCACATGATGACGAAGATAAGGGCGAGCATGATCCACATGCTCAATCCTGAACCAGCGGCTGCAGGAGCAGCCTGAAGTACTGTTGCGATAATGTTCATTATAAAATCTTTTTGATATGCTTGTTAAAGAAGTCCCTTTCCGGACTTGACGATCTTTCCTTCATTGACCATCTGCTGGATAAGACGGTCCAGAATACCGTTAACGAATGAACGGCTCTTCGGAGTGCTGTAGAACTTCGAGATCTCGACGTACTCGTTGATGGTGACCTTGATAGGAATCTCAGGGAAGGTCTGCGCCTCCGCAAGTCCACACACGATAAGCATGGTGTCGATTGTGAAGAGACGCTCGCGGTCCCACTGTGGAACAGTGCCCGAAATCATCTCGCTGTAACGGCCGAGACCGGTGTATGCAGCGCGAAGCAGGTTGTAGACGAACGCCTTGTCGCTCTCCGAAGCAGGCTTTTTCTGGATATCGCTCAGGTAGAGCGCAGGCAGAGCCCAACGCTCGCCGGCAGCGAGTCCGGACACGGTCTTGCAGCACCATGTAAGCGCATAGGCAAGATCGTCATTCCACCAGATGGAAATCTCCTCGAGGATAGCCTCGAGATCCTCGTTGTCCACAAACTCCTCTTCATACATCTTGGTAAACATCGCAGCCTCATCAGCAGGAGTGACGCTGTCCTTTGCCATAAAGTCGATGAACCACTGCTTGGTGCACATGTCTTCGTACAGCTTACGGAGAAGCACGTCATACTGATCCCAGCTGAGTTTGGTCTTGCCGACAATCTTCTGGAAGTCTATATCACCAAGAAGTATGCGTGAAATGGAATTCTCAACGAACCTCATGTTCGGATTGAGTTCCTCTCTGGTTGGATTGAACTTGTTACGGGCAGCCTCGATCCTGGCCTTTGCGACACCGGTTACGGCAGGAATGATCGAGAGCATGAAAAGATAAAGGTCTCTTACGGAATTGCAGGACATCTCGAGCTGTGCCTCGGCGTCCTTGAGACTCATCTGAGGATTCTCGGCATAGCTGTAAAGCACCTTGAATGCCTTTATTCTCAGTATTCTCCTGTTCAACATGATTTTCAACGAAATTTTTACAAAGATAACATTAGAATCCGATAAAAAACTTATTTTTGTGATATAATGAATCAATTCAAGAATATGTACAGAGAGGATTTTGGACGTGCTGACGCACAGGATCGTGGAGACGAGGTTTACTCAAAGCCGGTCAGGGCTGGAAAGAGGACATATTTCTTCGATGTGAAGTCCACAAGGGACAACAGCGACTTCTACCTTACAATCACGGAGAGCAAGCGCCGCACCGAACGTGACGGAAGCTTCACTTACGACAAACACAAGATTTTCCTTTATAAAGAGGACTTCGAGAAGTTCACAGCCGGTCTCTCGGATGTCATCACCTACATCAGGGACACCTTCTTCGACGGACAGTCTTTCGAGGATGTTCACGAAGAATCAGACAACAGATAGACGAGCCGTCGATTCCGACGCTCAAAAGCATAGCGGCCGGTTCTTCCGGCCGTTTTCTTTACAAAAAAAACACATGACCATGGACTCAAGAATCGAAAGAATCAACAACGCCG
Source organism: Bacteroidales bacterium (assembly GCA_024398125.1). Taxonomy (GTDB): domain Bacteria; phylum Bacteroidota; class Bacteroidia; order Bacteroidales; family UBA932; genus Cryptobacteroides. The sequence continues at coordinate 14,785 of JAKSJO010000015.1, read as the reverse complement.
CCACCTATGTAGAGAATCTTCTCCAAGGCAGGAAGCCACAGGTTGGCATAGTACTGGGCAGCGGACTTGGCAAACTTGCAGACAAGATAGAAGACCCTATAGTCATTCCTTACAAGGAGATTCCAGGATTCCCGGTATCCACAGCTGTCGGACACAAGGGAAACCTCATCAGCGGAATCCTCGGAGGTAAGCAGGTGATTGCAATGCAGGGCCGATTCCACTATTATGAAGGCTATCCTATGGACATGGTCACTCTCCCTATCAGAGTCATGAGCAAGATAGGAATAGAGCGTCTCTTCGTATCCAATGCTGCCGGAGGTTTGAATCAGAAGTTTCACGTAGGCGACCTCATGATCATAAACGACCACATCAACACCCTTCCGAATCCGCTCATCGGTCCCAACATGGAAGAGTTCGGACCTCGATTTCCTGACATGACAGCCGCATACGACCGCGAGATGATCGCCATGGCCGAAGAGATTGCGGGCGAAATGGGCATCATGCTCCAGAAAGGCACATACTATGGAACCACAGGTCCAACATACGAGACACCGGCAGAGGTACGATTCTTCCGCCTGGCCGGCGCCGACGCAGTAGGCATGTCAACTGTTCCGGAGGTGATCGTAGCACGCCACTGCGGGCTCAGGGTATTCGGCATGTCTGTTATCACCAACATATCAAATACAGACACCGTCGCTAAGGTACTTAACGACGGTGACGATGTTGTCAAGCAGGCCGATCTGGCAGCTGACCGTATGTCCGAGCTTTTTGGAAAGCTTATTTCGCGTATGCCACTGAACGGGTCTCGCGGATAACGGTGATCTTTACCTGACCTGGATAGGTCATCTCATCCTGAATCTTCTGGGCGATGTCTGCTGAAAGTCTTGATGCGGCATCGTCCGAAACGTCTTCCGCACCCACGATGACTCTGAGTTCGCGTCCAGCCTGGATAGCGTAAGACTTGGTCACTCCATGATAAGATGCGGCAAGGTCTTCCATACCCTTGAGACGCTTGATATATGACTCAATAACCTCACGGCGTGCGCCTGGACGTGCACCTGAGATTGCGTCGCCGACGAGAACGAGCGGAGAGTAGATGCTGGTCATCTCAGTCTCCTCGTGGTGGGCTCCGACGGCATTGCAGATCTCTGGCTTCTCCTTATACTGCTCGGCGAGCTTCATACCAAGGAGTGCATGAGGCAGTTCCGGATCCATCTCCGAAACCTTACCGATATCATGAAGGAGTCCTGCACGCTTTGCAATCTTCGGATTGAGACCAAGTTCCGATGCGAGGATGGCGCTGATATTCGCAACCTCACGGGAGTGCTGGAGAAGGTTCTGACCATATGAAGAACGGTACTTCATCCTACCGATGAGACGGACGAGCTCGATGTTCATGCCATGGATACCGAGATCGATGCAGGTGCGCTTTCCAGTCTCGAGAATCTCATCGTCAAGCTGCTTCTGGACCTTGGCAACGACTTCCTCGATTCTTGCAGGATGGATACGTCCATCGATTACAAGCTGGTGGAGAGCAAGTCTTGCGACCTCTCTGCGGACAGGATCGAAAGCAGAAAGAAGGATTGCATCAGGTGTATCGTCGACAACGATCTCGACGCCTGTGGCAGCCTCGAGGGCACGGATGTTTCGACCCTCACGACCGATGATGCGGCCCTTAATCTCGTCATTCTCGATAGGGAATGTGGTGACGGCATTCTCAATGGCAGTCTCGGTCGCTGTACGCTGGATGGTATTGATAACGATGCGCTTTGCTTCCTTTGCAGCATTGAGACGAGCCTCGTCCATAGTGTCGTTGATATATGCCTGGGCTTCGCTGCGTGCCTCAGCCTTCATGTTCTCGACAAGCATGTTCTTGGCTTCTGCTGCCGTCATTCCGGCGATGGTCTCGAGCTGCTTGTTGGCCTGGGAGATGAGCCTGTCATACTCCTGAGACTTTGCCTCGAACTTTTCCTTCTGGGCAATGTAGTTGTTCTTTGATGATTCAGCGTCGCGGAGCTTCTTGTTGAGATCCTCGTTCTTCTGGTTCCATGAGTTCTCCTTCTGCTTGAGACGGTTCTCGGTATCGCGGATCTGATTGTTCTTTTCGTTGACCATACGGTCATGCTCGCTCTTGAGCTGGCTGAACTTCTCCTTTGCCTGAAGGATCTTCTCCTTCTTGATATTTTCACCTTCGACCTCGGCGTTGCGGATAATCTCCTCCTTCTGGCCGTTCAGGTTGCGCTTATGCAATGTCGTGTACACCACCAGAGCCACTGCAGCTCCAAGGAGGATACCGATAAGCAAGAATACGATATTCATAAAAAAGTATATTGTTGTTAATAAATTTCAGTCAGCGGGGCACGACAAAGGCGCCTCCACAAGGAAGCGCCCCGCAGTGTATAAAGAAAAAAAGCCGTCGACCGTTTGTCAGAAAATAGATTCTGATAAGATTTGGGCTCCGTAATAGGTTCTGGAATCCATCGTCCCGCAATGCGGAATCCCCGAAGGTAACCTTGGTCTGCCATCCCCAGCCGAGTGACCCGTTTCCGAAAATAAGTGTTGTTTTCAGCAAAAGGGGCCGGCGGCTACTTTTCTTCTATTTCGTCCAGGTATCTGCCTGTAAGCTCTGTAAGCTTTCCGACCTCATCTCCGAGAGCCGCCATCTTTTCCTGAGCGGCCTGGATTGTTACCGCAGCGACGAAGGCGATGTTCGAAAGGCGTTCCTCCATACTCTTGTCCGGATACTGGGCAGTCATCTTCTCAAGCTTGCCGTTGACATATTCGGCAGCTTTCCTCATGCGCTGTTCCAATTCAGGACTGTCCACCATGTATGGATACTCCTTGCCAGCTATACTCACTACTATCCTCTGAGCCATATCGTCACTTTTCTAGCAATGAGATACACTTGTCTATCTCTTTTATCAACTTATCAACCTTCTGTCGAGCCTCAGGCGAGGCGTCGCACGGAGTCATGAATGCCTGGGTAAGCTTCAGGTTGTCAACCTGTCTTTCCAATTCTGCTATCTGCTTCCTGTAAGCCTCGTTTTCAGCCTCGCTCTTCTCCAGGCTGGCACGCAGGGACTTGCTTTCCTGCATGGCCGCTTCATATCTGGCGATGAGCCTCTCGAAATTTTCCTTTATCTTCTCAAGCATGGCGTCCAATAAGACCTAATCATTGCAAAGTTAACAAAAAGACACGAAAAATTGAAGATTTATTCATATTTTTGCCACGTGCACTTAAAACCTCAGCTGGTAAACCAAACTACCGGATGAAAATCAAGTACTTGAAAACTGCCTTGGTCCTCCTGCTGTCAGCAGTGGCTCTAATATCCTGTGAAAGGAATATAATAAATCCCGACTGGAGCGACGGCGTTCCGGACGTACAGGCGCTGTTCATTGGCGGAAACGTCTTTGACAGCCAGAACGGAGAGACCATCGAAGGCGTCACCGTCGTACTGTGTGCATACGAAAAAACGGACATCACCCGCTTCTACAAGCCATTCTACACCGACACAACCTATTCGCGCCAGGACGGAAGCTACAGCTTCTCGTACCTCAAGTGCATGGAAACAAGGATATACTCGGTCAAGACTCTGGACAACTCCCCTATACGTCAGGAACATTACAGGCCTGGGAATCTGGACCTCTATCTTGAGCAGTCCAGTCCTTGCTTCAACGAGGTCTCAAAGTCGTATACGATCACGAGGAACGACCTTTATCTTTCCAAAGAATAAGCGGAGCCATCTCACCACTCCCCTGTTGATACTGCGCCACTCCGACGGCGAACAGCCCGCAACGTCCTTGAACTGGCGGCGGAAATCACTGTAATCTTCGATTCCGACAGCATGACCGACGCGGCTTATCGGCCACGAAGGATTCTCAAGCAGCATGCTCTGGGCATCCTTTATCCTCATACGTTTTCGCCACTCCTTGAAACTGCAGCCTACATAAAGCGAAAAAAAAGCGCTCAGCTGCTCAGGCTCGACATCAAGCCTTCTTGCAAGATCCGATGGCAGGACCCCGCTCTCCCTATATCCTCTCTCCTCTATCCACGCGGTCAATCCGTCATGGATCCTTCGGTCAACCATAGAAAACATTTTTTTTGTTCCGCGCCATGAAACGGCGGAATCCAATCCCTGTCCCGAGGGACAAGCTGCCAGTAAAATTAATCATAAAATCATTAATTAGATGAATAAAAAAAAGCTCCTGGGACATTTCCCAGGAGCCTTGTCTATCTAAGTGTTCTCATTGCATTGAGCACAGCAAGTATCGTCACACCGACATCCGCGAATACAGCCATCCACATCGTCGCCAGTCCCAGAGCCGCCAGCATCAGTACCAGCAACTTTATTCCTATCGCAAAATAGGTATTTTCATTCGCAATACGAACAGTCTTTCGCGCAATACGCACCGCCTGAGCTATCTTGGAAGGCTTGTCATCCATAATCACGACATCCGCAGCCTCTATGGCAGCATCCGAACCGAGGCCACCCATTGCGATACCGATATCAGCCCTGGCCAGCACCGGAGCATCATTTATGCCGTCGCCGACAAAGGCAAGCACCTTGCCCAGGCTCTGTTCCCGGAGAAGTCTCTCCACATGTGCGACCTTGTCAACAGGCAGCAATCCCGCATGGTATTCATCCAGCCCGAGCTCTTCAGCGACAGCCTTTCCCACCGCTTCGGCATCTCCCGTCAGCATCACCATGTTTCCGACACCCTCAGCCTTCAGCGCAGCCACGGCCTTTGCCGAGTCTTCCTTTATCCGATCAGATATCACGATATGTCCTTCATACCTGCCGTCAATCGCAACATGGGCGATCGTTCCGGTCTCGCCACAGTCATGCCAGTCAACGCCCAGGCTTTCCATCATCCTTGAATTGCCCACGCAGACGACACGGCCGTTTACAAGAGCCTTTATGCCATGTCCTGCAATTTCCTCGACATTCTCGACGCTGCAAGTATCATCCTCATCAGGATATGCTTCCTTGAGGGAGACCGCAACAGGATGCGTGGAATAACGCTCGACATGTGCAGCCATGTGCAGCAGTTCGTCAGCGGATACCGTCTCGGGATGGACTGCCGTCACCTCAAATACTCCCTCGGTAAGAGTGCCGGTCTTGTCGAACACGACAGTTTCCAAGCGAGCAAGATACTCAAGCCGGTTGGCTCCCTTTACAAGCACGCCATGGCGTGAAGCTCCACCGATTCCACCGAAGAAGCTCAGCGGCACGCTGATCACAAGAGCGCATGGACAAGAGACCACGAGAAACATGAGAGCTCTGTAAAGCCAGGTGGAGAACTGACCACCCAAAAGTACGGGAACCACAGCAAGCAGCAAGGCAAGCACGACAACCACAGGAGTATAAACCTTTGCGAAACGGGTGATGAAGGACTCGCTGGATGACTTGCTGGCGGCGGCATTCTCAACCAATTCAAGAATCTTCGAGGCAGTCGACTCTCCGAATGCCTTCGTAACCTTTACCCTGAGCACGCCGGAAAGATTCACGCAGCCGGAGACGATCTCATCTCCTTCGCCAGTGCTGCGGGGAAGGCTCTCGCCGGTCAATGCCTTTGTGTCCAATGTAGACTGACCTTCCAGCACGATCCCGTCCATCGGGACCTTCTCGCCGGGACGCACCACGATGGTCTCCCCTATCCCGACCTCTTCCGGGCAGACAACCTCAACCTTGCCGTCTCTTTCGACATTTGCACTGTCCGGACGCATGTCCATGAGATGCGCTATCGACCTGCGGCTCCTGCCTTCGGCCAGTCCTTCGAAAAGTTCACCGATCTGGAAGAAGAGCATTACGAACACAGCCTCGGCGAACTGAGGTTCCGCGCCGGGGAGAAATCCTATGGCCAGGGCTCCGATGGTAGCGATGCTCATGAGGAAGTCCTCGTCCATCGCCTCGCCTTCCATAAGGTCCTCAACCGCTTCGTGAAGAGTCTCCCAACCGACAATGAGATACGGGACAAGGAATATCAGTAGCGACTGCCATGTCTTGAGAGACAGCGACTTATCCATCACGCCGGCAACAACGAGCAGCAGCGAGGCCGCCACGATTCTGATTATTCCTTCCTTAATCTCGCCGTGTTCATGATGGGAATCATGGTCATGCTGGTGATTATGTTCAGACATATGCTGGTACTTTTTGATTTCAACACCGCAAAGTTATGCTCCATAGACTGCAACCGGGTTGCAAAATGCAGTTTGGTTGCGTACCTTTGTGTCCGCTTTACAAATAGATACTGAAAATGTTAAACATCAAGGACATTGCGGCGTTCGACAAGTTGCGCACTCCATTCTACTATTACGACATGGATCTGCTGCGCAAGACAATGGAGCGTGTCGCATCCATCTCCAGCAAGTACGGAATCAAGGTACACTACGCCATCAAGGCCAATGTATGCAAGCCGATCCTCGAGACTATCAGCGCAAGTGGATTCGGTGCAGATGCTGTCAGCGGCGAAGAAGTGGTTCATGCTGTATCCTGCGGATTCCCAGGCTGTCAGGTCATGTTTGCCGGTGTCGGCAAGAGCGACCGCGAGATACTCGCAGCTCTTGACTGTGGAGTAGGATGCTTCAACGTAGAATCTCTCCAGGAGATTGAAGTCATCGCGGAACTCGCCGCCAAGACAGGCAGGATTGCCCCTGTTGCCATCCGTGTAAACCCCAACATCGATGCGCACACCCACAAGTACATCACAACCGGACTCAACGAGAACAAGTTCGGACTGCTCGAATGCGATCTTCCCAAGGCTGCCGAGCTCATCAAGTCCAAGCCATCCCTCGAGTTCAAGGGGCTCCAGTTCCACATCGGATCGCAGATTACCGAGGTTGAAAGCGTTTTCAAGCTTGAATGCGAGCGCGTCAACGATATAGTGGAGAATTTCGAGAAGACCGGCCTCAAAGTCACCAGCATCGACCTCGGAGGCGGTCTCGGCATCGACTACGACGACCCCGACACCAACCCTATCGCCGACTTCGAGACCTGGATGAGAGTCATCCACGAGAATCTCAAGGTTCGCGAGGACCAGGAAGTACACGTGGAGCCGGGCAGATCGATGGTAGCACAGTGCGGCAACCTCATCGCAAGAGTACTCTACGTCAAGACCGGCACGACCAAGAACTTCCTCATACTGGATGCAGGCATGAATGACCTCATCCGTCCGGCACTTTACGGTGCTTACCACAAGATCGAGAACCTCAGCGCCCACTACCTCAGACACGAGGACGAGAAGGACTGCGCATACGACGTAGTCGGTCCTGTCTGCGAAAGCAGCGATGTATGGGGCGAGGGACGTGTTCTCCGCGAGAGCCGCAGAGGTGACTTTGTGGCGCTCAGAAGCGCAGGCGCATACGGCCAGGTAATGGCTTCGCGCTACAACCTGCACGAGTTCGCTCCTGCAGTCTACTCTGATGAATTATAAAAGTTACATCAAATATGTTTGAGAATCTATCGGAAAGATTGGAAAGGTCCTTCAAGATACTGAAGGGTGAAGGAAAGATTACCGACATCAATGTCGGAGAGACTCTGAAAGACATCCGTCGAGCACTGCTTGACGCCGACGTAAGCTTCAAGGTTGCGAAGGAGTTCTGCGACCGCGTGAAGGTAAAGGCCATGGGTCAGAACGTGCTGACCGCTGTCAAGCCTCAGCAGATGATGGTCAAGATCGTCCACGACGAGCTTGCCGACTTCATGGGCAGCGAGTTCTCTGACATCAATGTCAAGGGCCAGCCAGGCATCGTCCTCGTTGCCGGCCTCAACGGTTCAGGTAAGACCACCTTCTCGGCAAAGCTTGCCCTGCACATCAAGAGCAAGAAGGGAATGAAGGTTCTCCTCGCAGCCTGCGATACTTTCCGTCCTGCGGCTATCGAGCAGCTGAAGACCCTTGCAGGTCAGGTCGGCGTTGACGTATACAGCGAAGACGGTGTAAAGGATCCTATCAGCATTGCCCAGAACGCAGTCAAGAAGGCCCGCAGCGAAGGCTACAGCGTGGTTATCGTCGATACAGCCGGCCGTCTCGCAGTCGACCAGGAGCTTATGGACGAGATCTCGGCACTCCATACCGCAGTCCATCCGACCGAAACTCTCTTCGTTGTGGATGCCATGACCGGTCAGGACGCAGTCGAGACCGCAAAGGCATTCAACGACAGACTCGACTTCGACGGAGTAGTCCTCACCAAGATGGACGGTGACACCCGAGGCGGTGCAGCTCTCTCGATCAAGGCTGTTGTCGGCAAGCCGATCAAGTTCGTCTCTACAGGCGAGAAGATGGAGGCCCTCGACATATTCCATCCTGCCCGTATCGCAGACCGTATCCTCGGTATGGGTGACGTCGTCTCTCTCGTGGAGAAGGCTCAGGAGCAGTTTGACGAAAAGCAGGCACGCGAGCTCAAGAAGAAACTCGCCAAGGACCAGTTCACACTCGCCGACTTCTACGACCAGATCCAGCAGGTGAAGAAGATGGGTAACATCAAGGACCTCGCAGGCATGATCCCTGGAATGGACAAGGCTCTCAAGGATGTCGACATCGACAACAGGACCGCATACAAGTCCACCGAGGCCATCATCCAGTCGATGACCGTATACGAACGCGAGCATCCGGAAGTGATCAACGGCAGCCGCCGCAAGAGAATCGCGGCGGGAAGCGGAACTTCCATCGCCGAGGTCAACAGACTGCTCAAGCAGTTCGAGAGCACCCGCAAGCTTATGAAGTCAGCTATGAGCGGATCTCTCATGAACCAGATGAGGAATCTCAGGAGACGTTAATCCAAAACACATAATAGCAAGAAGAGCTAGCCACCCGGCTAGCTCTTCTTGCTCATGTCCCTATGCAGGGACTGGCGGAATCTTTTCTCTTCCTCCTTCATGCGCGCATGCTCGGAAGAAGGAATGAAAGCGTCACAGAAACGCTCCCAGATTATGTTCTGGGCAAGAGTCGACGGATGGACAAGGTCGTCGGCATAGAAACGGTAATCACGCAGTTCGTCAAGGACGATCTCGTACGCAGGGAAATAGGTTCTAGGGCCGTCCGGAGCGCAATTGAGATATTCATCAAGGGCCGTGAGAAGTCCTGCCTTGCTGAGGGCGTTGGAGTGGGCGCCGTCCGCCATGTGGCGGATAGGGCTGACTGTGAAGACAGCCCGGCGCGGTCCGAGGGGCAGCGAGCGGAGAGCCGCCAGGGTCTCCGAAGGGCTCAGGCGTCTGCGGAGGAATTCCGAAGCAGGGCGCTTGAGGCAGTTCGCGGCGACGCGGCCGCTGGCGCCTATCTCCCATATCCATGAAGTTCCCAAAGTGATCATCACGGTATCACATTCCCGCCAGAAACGGGACGCCTCCTCGAGCGAGGCATTCGCATCCGAAAGGAACTCCTCGGCTGTCGTCCTGGCGAAACTGGTATGATGACTGAACGAGCAGTACTTTCCTGCCCCTGCACCCATCTCGACACAGTCGGAGTACAGGAATGGCCGGCCGCTGTCAAGCCTGAGGATGGAATCCCTGATCGAGAGAGGATTGTACAGCGTACCGAAAGGATTGACGCAGACATCGAAGCCGAGGCTTTTCAGTCTTGAACCGATCACATCGGCAAAGCAGCTTCCAAGAACAAGAATCTTGCTTGAGTAGGTAATCTGGACGGAATCCCTGCGGACTTCGACGGGAGTATTCAGCTTTATCATATACAACTGATGATTCGAATCTGCCCAAAATTAAGCATCTGTTTTGAAATTAGGCCGATTATGGGACAACTTATGACGCTTTTGGCAGTGTTTTCCCATTTTATTCGTATATTTATAACGTGGTATGCTACCCCTTGGACACAAGGAAGCATTCAACAATGAATCATTACACTATATAATACAGAAATGAAGAAGCTGGTCATAGCAGCATTGACAGCCATATCCCTGGCGGCATGCGGTCCTAAGGATGGAGAATACACATTCCACCTCCTGACCACCAACGATATTCACGGAACCTACTTTGACTCCACATATATCAATTCAGACACCCGCAACTCACTCATTGCGGTAAAAGCCAAGATTGATGAGCTCCGCGGGCAGTACGGCAAGGACAATGTCATCCTCATAGACGATGGTGATTTTCTCCAGGGCGACAATGCCGCATACTATTTCAACTACGTCGACACAACCAGCAAACATATCTTCAGCCGCATGGCTGAATACATGGAATATGACGCAGTTGTCGCCGGCAACCATGACATAGAGACCGGCCACGCTGTCTATGACCGCGTGACAGCGGAACTGAATGCAGCAGGCATCCCATTCCTTGCAGGAAATGCCATCCGCAACGACAATGGAGAGCGTTATTTTCCTGAATACACCATCATCAAGCGCAACGGTCTCAAGATCGCCGTGCTCGGCTACGACAACGCCAACATCAGTGCATGGCTGAACGAGAGCCTCTGGAGCGGCATGAAGTTCCATTCTCTTACACCGCTGGTACAGGAGGACGTCGACCGCATAATTGCAAAGGAGAAACCACATGCAGTCATAGTCGCAGTCCACTCAGGCAATGGAAACGGAGATGGTAAAGTTCTCGAAAGCCAGGGTCTCGACCTTTTCCAGAGTCTTCATGACGTAGATTTCCTTATCTGTGCACATGACCACAGAGCAAACACTGTAAACAAAGAGGATATCTGCCTCATCAATTCAGGAAGCCACAGCCGCAACCTTGGACACGGCACACTCAACATCAGTGTCAAGAAAGGCAAGGTCGTGGCAAAGAGCATAGATGCAGAGCTCATCCCTATTGACAAGAGCGTCTGTGACGAACAGATGAAGGCCATGTTCCATGACGACTATCTCAAGGTAAAGGCATTCACCCTTCGCGAGATAGGTTCGCTTGCCACCCCTCTCTACTCGAGACAGGCATTCGCTGGAATGAGCGATTTCATCAATCTCATACACACCATTTCGCTCAAGTCATCCGGAGCTCAGGTCTCATTCGCCGCACCGCTTTCCCAGAACGGAATAGTGAATGCAGGCACGCTCATCTACAACGACCTGTTCACCATCTATCCATACGAGAATCAGCTCTACAAGATTAAAATGAGCGGCAAGGAGATTGTCGACTGCCTGGAATACTCTTACGATGCATGGATCCAGAATCCTGTAACAGGAGGCGGGCATGTCCTCAAGATCACGAACCGTCCGGATTCACGCAACGGGAACAGACGCTGGTCATTCATCGGCACAAGCTTCAACTTCGACTCCGCAGGAGGTCTTAACTATACAGTAGACGTAACCAAGCCATACGGAGAGAGGGTCAAGGTTACCAGCCTTGCCGACGGCACAGCCTTCAGTCTCGACGAACAATACAGCGTAGCACTCACTTCGTACCGCGCATCCGGTGGCGGAGACATCCTCAAGAAGGGAGCGGGAATCGATGTAGCCAACATCAACGACCGCGTCATCGATACCTATCCTGAGATCCGAAACCTTCTCTATGACTTCATCCAGGAGCACGGCGAGCTCAGCTCTGAGATCATGGGAGACAAGGCGCTCCTCGGAGACTGGTATTTCGCACCGAAGGCGCTCACTGCACCACTTCTTGCACACGACCTTGAGCTTCTCTTCGGAGAATAGACACTAAAAAAGGCGGCCTGAATAGGTCGCCTTTAATATTATTTATAGAGATTATCTTCTGATGTCACCGCCACCGGCAACATGCTTGGTGAACTGTCCTCTGATGTCAAGAGATCTGATATCTATATCGCCACCGCCCGTGATGCTGACATTTGCATCGTTGCAGTAACCTCCGAGAGTGATGTCTCCGGCTCCAAGTATATCAACGCCGACATTTCCAGTACAAGCCACATCCGAGATGCTGATATCTCCGGCACCCTTTACATAAACTGTGAGTGAAGCAGCCTCCATCTTTTTGATATCTACATCACCGGCACCGGAAATCGACAGTTCGAAATCTCCATCAGTCGTCATGCAGTCTGAGTCAAAATCACATGCTCCGAATACCTCGAAACCCGAGATGGAGTGAGAATGAAGCACAATACGCATCTTGCCGTTGCTGACACTCACATTATTCTTATTTCCGATAAAAAGTCTTCCATCCTCAACGACCATCTCAAGCAGTTCCATAGCACTTTCGCGAGCAGATACTTCAGCATAGCATGTATCATCCTGGACAAATACTATATCTGCGGCATTGTGCACCTCGATTGCATAGTAGTCACTGTTGAACTCAACAGTCTTTTCCACGATTTCGCCGGTGGCAAGTACAGACTTGCCAAATGAAACGATAGGGTCAGTCGGATCTACATTTATCCTGACTCTCACACATGAGCTTGCCAGGGACGCACACAGCATCAATCCCGCAAAGATTTTCAAAGTTTTAAGCATAGTTATTCGTCAATGATTGTTTTAATGTCGATATTGAGAAGCTTCACCCTCTTCATGAACTGAGGGAGTTCATTCTCGTAAAAATACTTGCGTTCTCTTTCAAGAACCTTCTCCAGACCATCCGGACTGATGAAGTATCCGATTCCTCGCTTGTTGTAGATGATTCCGGCCATGGTCAGTGACTCGTACGAGCGCTGCACCGTATTAGGGTTAACACCCACCTCTGCCGAGAACTCGCGCACGGACAGTATCCTGTCCTCCGGCTTGTGCTCTCCCGAGAGAATCTTCTCGCAGATGGTATCTGCAATCTGGAGGTATATAGGTTTGTTGTTATCAAATTCCATATATGCTAGTGCTTGATGGTTTTGAGTCTGAGATATATGAGTGCCATGAGTACTGCATTAGGCACAATAAGCGCGAGATTGACGAACCAGTTGACGAAGTGCTGTACGGCTTTAGGATTGTCGAACAGCCTTTTGAAGAGCTCCTCGAAGGAATCTGCATCGACTATCTGGAAGAATCCGGCGGTGAGCATCGAGAACACGAACGAAACGCACATGATTGCAAGAATGGTCTTTGCAGCCTTGCTCTTCTTGAAGAAGATGGCGCCAAGGGTGAATACAAGGATGTTCTGTGTCCATACAGCCCAGCTACCCATTGCAAGCGAGAAGTCTGAGACATGGAAATCCTCATTACCTCTTGTCACTTCATGAATCTTGCTGATTATATCCGAGATGCCTCCGTTAAAACCCGGAACGCAGATCTTGAAAGCTGCATACTGGAGACTGAAGACAATGAAGAGAGCGACAGGAATCACAACGCAGACATTGACCATCATCGAAGAGAACTTCTCGAAAGTCGAAGCAGGAACGAGGATATAATCCGATCCGGCCTTCTTGTCAGTGACATGTCCATAGATCTTCTGCGGCCCGGCAATGATGGCAACCAGCAGAGCGAGTGCAGTAATTGACAAGAATGCACCAAGTCCAAATGATAAGGATGACTCGCTTTCGGAGAAGACAATATGCGTGACACTGTTGATAATAACGGCTATGGTTGGAGTCAGCCCAATCATGAGCAGGCTGAGGCCATACTGGTTCCAGGTATTGTTGAGATCGTAGGCCAGGAACTTGCCGAAACGATCGAGTTTGAATATGTTTTTCATAGTGTGTTTACTTTCTGAAGATGTTCTTGATCTGTTCCTTATTGTTGTGCACTGCATTGAACAGTGCTTCCACGTTGACCTTGCTGTCCTCGCCGTCCACATTAGGGACTACCTGGATGAAGCCTCCAGGGAGTTGCTCGCTGTACAGGCTTTCAGGCCTGAGGGTAGTACCGTAGTCGAAGTAAAGCTTCTCCGAGATAGTCTGCATGTCGGCATTGAGGAGCACGTCGCACTTGTCAAGGATGACGATTGGGTCGATGATGTTCTCGAGGTCGCGGACCTGATGTGTGGAAATCACAACGATAGAGTCATCAGCAGTATACTTCATCACGGCCTTGCGGAACTGAGCCTTTGAAGGGATGTCGAGGCCGTTGGTAGGCTCATCCATGAAAAGATACTTTGCGCCGCATGCGAGTGCGAAAGAAATGTAGGTCTTCTTTAGCTGACCGCAGGACATCTTGTTCATCTTCTTCGATGGGTCATTCTCGAACTCGGACATGATCTGGAGAAACTTGTCCATGTCGAAGTTTGGCCAGAATCTGCCGTTGAACTCGGCGAAGCGCTTTGCGCTCTGGTTGTAAGGAGTAACCTCATCGGGGAGGTAGTACTGATTCTGGAGGAACATCGGATCACGGTCATACGGATTCATTCCGTCGGTTTCGATAGTTCCAGCCTGAAGTTTCTTAAGTCCACAGAGTAGGGTAAGCAGCGTAGTCTTGCCAACTCCGTTCTCACCGAGGAGACCGTACACATGACCCTCTTCGAGTGTCATTGTGATGTTGTTCAGTACAGGAGTCTTTCCGTAGCTGAAAGCAAGATTGTCAATAGTTATCATAGTTCTTTGTAGTGTATTAGTTCATTAGTACACGGCAAAGGTAGTGCAAAAATTCATATCTGCAAATCTTTTTCGAAAAAAATGACAAAAAGTGTCTGCATAACAGCCTGAGGACAAAAAAAGCTCCGAAGCAAATGCTTCGAAGCTTAGTCTTATACCGTGGCAGAGGTGAATTACTTCTTTCTGCTCTTGTATCTCTGGTAGAACATATCAACACGACCGGCGGTATCAACGATCTTGGTCTTACCGGTGTAGAATGGGTGAGAGGTGTTCGAGATCTCGATCTTTACGAGTGGATAGGTAACGCCCTCGATTTCGATGGTCTCCTTAGAACCCACGCATGAACGGGTGATGAACACTTCCTCGTTTGACATATCCTTGAAAGCTACAAGACGGTAGGTTT